>CAZWEM010000015.1:0-84520 GCA_964632315.1 uncultured archaeon | reverse complement strand
AGATGGTATATTTCTCATGTGCTGGTTGTTACCGAACTTTCACGATTGATTATCCTAAATGGATGGCTGAAGGAGAAAAATTACCATTCAAGACCAAACACGCATTCGAATTAGTTTCTTCATTGATCGAGATTCCAAAAAGAAAAAAGGAAATACCAAAAGAAATCTCGGAGCTTGAGGCAAAGTTAAAAGAAAAACCTAATGATAAATACATTCAGAGTCAAATAAAAAGCTTAAAAGCTGAATTGGAAGAGATCAAGGATTTCAAGGGAGAAATTAAATTCAAGCCAAATAAGGAATTAAAAGGAAAAGTCGTGACCTATCACGATCCTTGTCATACTGGGCGTCACTTTGCTATAGATATGGAGCAGGAAATGATTAAAAACTCGAAAAATCTCATGTTCGATATGCGAAAGATAGATCGAGTGATTGATGAATGGTTTGAGATTCCACGAGTAATCCTTAGAAAGCTTGAAGAAGATGTGGGCATTAAATTCAAGGAGATGTATCGGATAAAGTTAAACAGCATGTGCTGTGGTGCGGGAGGAGGTGTCAGAGCAGGATATCCTGATTTCTCAATACGCACGGCAAGTCTAAGATGTGACGAAGCAGATGCAGTTGGTGCTGATATTCTTACAACCGAATGCCCATTTTGCTGGAGAAATTTAACTGACGCGAATGAGCAATACGAGCATGGCATGAAAGTCATGGGCGTGCTGCAAATGATCACGGAGTATAACTTGTTGGACATCGTTGAAAAGCCTATAGAATCAGATTTCATGAAACCATCCAGTAGACTGGAACTATAAATTTAAACTTTTTTTATTTTTTACTCCTTTTTATGTGATTGAAATAATTAATTATCTTCACAAGCATTAAGCTTTAGGAATATCGAATTAGACAATTGATTTACTACTCAGTTCGATTTTGTAAAATCTTAGACCATTTTTTTGCTTTTTTGTTATCTTCAATTTATAAGTCACATAAAATTAGATCGACGCATTATTTCTATACATAGGTTACTAAACAACTTCTCTACATTAAATCCAGATTTAGCCGAACATTCTAAAAATTCATGTATTACGTGATCTTCCGAAATTTTGAATACATCTTCAGATGACACCTCTCTTTCAGCAGAGAGATCAGACTTATTTCCTGCGATAATTATAGGAATTTTTTTCCATTCAGCTAATTTTTCTTTGAATAACCCAAGCCATTGATTGATATTTTCCATGCTGGAGCTATTAGTGATATCATACACAAAGATACCCCCGCCAGCTCCTCTCGCGTAATTTAAAAGAACATTCCGAAATTCAATTTGACCAACAAAATCCCAAATTTGGAGGTTTACCTTTAAATTTTGAATATCCATTGTTTTTGCTCTAATATCAACTCCCATTGACTGTCCAATATTTGGGTCGAAACCTTTTGTCAAAAAACGAGAAATAAGAGAGGTTTTACCCACACCCGAATCTCCAAAAACGCAAATTTTAAAAGCAAGATCTATTGAGATGTTAAACCCCTCAAACTAAAAAATGATAATTTTGGATAGAATATACTTTATAATTAATAACGCAACTATATTTTAACCTTTATTAGAAAAACTTTTGTGTACAAAAAAAAAATAGATGATTAAATTGCGTATTAAATAAAATTTATTAAGTCGTATAATTATAATTGACCTAAGTCATGATAGATTTTTATCTACCGCTGTTGTTCATTATCCTAGCATTAACTTATCAAATGTGTTTTTATTTATTCTATAAATATTATCAAATCAGAAAGGAAAATCTAGGATTAAATAAATTTCTTATAGCATTTGGATTGTTATATGGATTTGGATTTACTGGAATTGTAGTAAGAGCTTTTAATAGTTATTTCGTAAATGATTTAGCATTCAATATTATTCTAAATAATGCCTCTCATATATTAATCTCTATTGCTGCTATATCATTTCTACTGATAATCTCTTTAAAAGATTTCAAGAGCTTGTTAAATAGTACAATTATTAGAATCATAATCATAATCGCTTTTGTAGCTTCGATTTTGATTATGCTGATTGAAGATGAGGTATTGAAAAATCTTGTTATCTTTTCTTCAATACTAATTGGTGTAATTTTTATGATATACTTTCACGTGATTTTAATTCAAAATGCAACTGGAAACGTTAAGGTAAGAATACTTATCTTATTTATAGGGGAATTATTGGTAGTTATTGGTATTGTTTTCGGAACAGAGAAAGATCCGTATTTATTTACTCCTGAGGGTCAGTTATTGGCGAGAAATGTTTTTACTCCATTGATAATACTTGGTCAATTAATCATTTTTTATGCATTTTATGATTTTCCTGTTTTTTTGGAATTTAAATGGCAAGAAAACTTGGATAGTTTCTATGTAATTGATAAAAAAAGACTTAAGCTAATCTACAATTATAATTTTAGAACTAAATCAAGTGAAATAGTCGAAGCGTCGTCCGATAAGAACGTCTTTTTTTCAAGAGGATTGATTGGAATAGAGAGTATTATCTCCTTAATTACAAAAACTAAGGGAGATAAAATCCAGAGGATAAATCAAGAAGATCAAATCATGATTTTCAATTATGGAACTAATGGTTTAGAATCACTAATATTTTGTATAATTGTTGATGATGATATGGTTAGCATGACTTTCTTCCTAAAAGTGCTTCAAAAACTCTTTCAAAACCGCTTTAAACTTCTATTGAATGATATAGAAGCTATAGAAGGAAGGGAAAACATTATTTTTGATAAATTCAAAGAAGAAATTGATAATTTATTAATAAAATCCTAAAAAGCGAGATATTTACATGATAGTACAATTCCCCTTGACAGGCAGTCTAGCTCAGTGGTTAGTCATTCTTGAAAGTTTAATCTGTTTGCTTTCACTAGAAATAGCTCTAATATTTATGAATAAAGTAGTGAAAAATAAAAGAAATGTTAAGAGGCTTGAGGAAAAAGCGTACTTCTGGGTATTTTTAGGATATTCAACTACGATCTTATTTTTCATTATTAGTGACTATTATGTGGTCGATTCCTCTCTCCGGATCATATGTTTAAACTTAGGATACATGTCTTTAGCAATCTGCGCATTCATTTTTATATTTATTATAGAAAAATATAAAATTTTCAAAAGAAAATTTCTCTTTTCAATAATTTTTGTCATATATTTAATATTTTTTGCTATTCTATCATTAATCGATATTAGTATTACTCAAATTTTATCACCTATATTTTTTGCAATTTTCATAACATTTTTTATTTACTACTCCAAAGAATTAAATTCAATTTTTGAAAAAAATCCTATTCTGGGAAATTATAATAAGCATCTGATAAAGCTTTTTGCTGGTATTTCTCTCTTAATAATAGGGTTTGGCTTAACAATCGATTTTTCGATCAATTTATTTGGTTTAGGTAGTAGATTGATAGGCGACTTATTCCAACTTCTAGCATTATTCTTTTTGTACTTTTATTTTTCTTCAATTCCATCCTTCTCAGAATATAATTGGCAACAAAAAATCGATAGTATTTTCATTATTCATAAATCTGGTTTATTGATTTTCGAAAGATCTTTTAAGCCTGGAGATACTTACTATGATTCAGCAACTTCTGGCGCATTAACTTCATTAAAAATGATGCTTGAAACGGTTAGTAAAAAAGAAACCACCTCATTCATTGAGAAAAAGGGTAAGCATATCACCATTCATCCGGGAAAATATATCTATGGAACTCTGATATCCGAAGAAAATCTTGTCTCTCTACAAATTCTGCTTAAAAATTTCATAGATAAAATAGAACAAACATACGGTAATGTTTTGAAAGATTGGGATGGAGATCTTAAAGTATTTAGGCCTATTGGGCAAATAGCTAAAGAGATCTTTTTTTAAGTTTTTTTATTCCAATAACCTAACATATGCTCATACATGCGGTTAAATTCATTTTGAATCGTGTTGTATTTTAGTACTACGGAGTCTTCGGGTTTGATAATTAGAGAAGGATGATTCACCTTAATTTCCTCGAAATCATCAATCTTTCCTAAAGCATAGGCAGTTAGGATACCACAACCACTTAAACTCGATTCGGGTTGATTCGTGATATAATGTGGCAGATTCGTAACATTACTTTTTATTTGATATAAAAAATTATTACGTGTTGCTCCACCTAAACAAACTACTTTTTTGAGATCGATTCCTAGATTTCTAAAGTGTGCGATGTCTCTGCCTAACGCCAAAGCTACACCTTCCATTATCGATCGACAAAAATGTTTCGCTTGATGCGTTATGCTTAAATTGAAAAAAGCTCCCCGAGCCGAAACATTGTCTTTTCTCCTTTCTCCTAATAGGTATGGATAAAAAAGTAATCCTTCACTACCTATTTGTGCTTGACTTGCAATTTTGATTATTTGTTCATAAGAATGATTAATATTATTTATTGAGTTTAGCAGATCTTTGCACCATTTTATAGCAAGGCCACCACAATCAAGCATAGTAAACGGAATCCATCCACCTATCACGTGGCGTAAATTTTGGATCGCTGGATCTAAAATAGGCTTATTCTTATATACTACGAGTAACGTGCTCGTACCGGTCATATCAACTGCAGTAGAACTATCTACGAGGCCAATACCAAGCAATGAAACAATAAAATCTCCGCCACCTGCTATCACTGGTAATTCGATAGGGAGTCCCAAGTCTCGTGCAATATTGGGTTTCAAGTTTCCTATTATATCATAGGATTCATGGATGGGGGCAAACTTCTTTAAATCGACATCTAATACCTTTTCCATTGTTTTTGAATATCTTTCTTCATTTACATCGTATAAATAGGTTCCAGATGCTTCACTATGATCGGTTGCTGCGATTCCAGTCAATCTATAATTTATAAAATCTTTAGGGACAAGAAAGTACTCCGTGGCTTCATATAGTTCTCTTTGATTGTCTTTTATCCATCTTATCTTAACTCCAGGCCATCCGGTGGTTATTGGATTTCCTGAAATCTTCGCTAATTTAATTTCATCGTAATTATTTCTTATCATCTGACAAATAGTTTCAGAACGCTTATCCATCCAAATTTGAGTCCATTTAGTGGTAATATTCCCATTTTGATCAATTCCTACTGGACCATGCATCTGGCCGCACGTGCAAATTCCCTCAATTTCATTAATCTTGCTTTTTTTCTTATATTGCTGAACAGTTTGTTTAATCACTTCTTTTGTAAGCTTCCACCATATTTCAGGCATTTGTTGAGCCCATCCCGGGTATGGGGAATCAACATCTTGAGACATCTGAGAAAGGGTTTTAATTTGTCCTTTTTTATCTACAACTGCCGCTCTGATACTTTGAGTACCTAAATCGATTGCTAAGAAACTCATTTTGAGTATGAGAAGAATATAATTTTTCAGATATATTATTTAATTGAAATTATGAAAATTAAAGAGTTATTGGAATTTTTTTGATTGAAAAAAATATGATTTGTTATTCAAGTACAAAAAAATAAATGGTCTTATTTTCATTAGTATCAAAAATAACTCGTGGGTTACGATTATTGACAAATGTTGAAGAGAAATTTGCTTATCCTTACATAACAGAGTTTAAAAAAGAACCTTATAAGTCATTTTCTTTAGTTCCAAGCAAAAATGTAAAGAGTTTTTATTTAAAGGAATACGACAAAATCAAAGACTTTATTAGCTCTTTAAAGGAAACTATATTTCTCGATTCCAAATTTACTTTAAAAGACTTATATTGGTATCTTTTGATGAAGAAGTATTTAAGAGAAAAATTGGATGACAATAAAGATGCAATCTATGAGTTTATAAAAAATTGTGAAGTAGAATATATAGAACGAGATCAACTAGCTTTTAAAATTTCTCCTGATTCAGATAAATTACCTAGTATCTGGTCCACTTATTATGCAATTTCATGTTTAAATTTGTCAGGAAACTTGAAAGAATATAGATTGACAAAGTTAAATGATACTTGGGAGAGAAAGTTGATAAATTTTATTAATGCTCATAAGAAAAATGATAAGTATTTACATTGTTTAGAAAAAAATTGCCACAAGAAGGAAGAGTATTCAAAGACAATATTCTTTGTTTTTGAGATCTTCACATTAATAGGAATTGACGTGCGAATCTACCAAGATCAATACCGTAATATAATCAAAGATCTCAAAAAAGATTCGAATATCTCTACTAAATTTTTGTGCTTGAAATATCTCGATTTAGACTCTGAAATAAGAGATAAGGATTTGGATTTTCTACTTCAGAATCAGAAAGATGACGGTGGTTTCAGTTTAGAAAAAGGAGACAGCCAGATTGATGAAACTTTCTGGGCTGTAAATGTTTTAGAAGCATATTCTTGGTTATTGGATTATAATCCAGTTGGAATTTATTCATTTATAAATAAGAAGTTACAAGATATATTGGTAGATAATGTCACAAACTTAAGTAAATACCTTCCCCAAATTTCTAAATTAATTATCATCTTATGCGTGATCTGGAAGAAATTTATTGAACACATTGAAAGATTACTATTTAATCAATTAGAAAGACAGGAATATATTGATGTTAAGCAACTTGAAAATTCATTTGGTTTAGTTCATGGAATTGATGAAATAATTTTATATCTGAACCTTAGTTATACTTTTAACCTAAAAATAATCAATAATGATACTGAATTTCAAATTTTCCTCTCCAGATTGGGAGAAAGAGAAAAATTATACATGAGAGAATTCTATAAACAAATTCACGATAATAGTATAGTATCTTTATCAGATATATACAAAAAGATGAAGAGAAAAAATGAAAGCCTCAAACTACGAGAAGATATAATTCCAATTATCAATAATTTAATTGATAAAAATTTCTTCAAAGGAAATATTAGAACAAAAAGAGGATTTACGTTAAAAACAAAGTATTATTTTTACTTAGATTTCATCCTTGAAAAGATTATAATTTCAGATACTTTAATCAATACTGAGAAAATTTATGAAGAAAAACTAAAGTTAGAGGACATTAAAAATGATATCTTTAACATGACATTAGAATTAAATATCACTATAAAGAATATAAAGGAGGAAATCGAATCTTACCTGCTAATTGATGAAATAAACTATGCCCGTCAGCGTTTAAAGTATTTAATAAGAGATAGCTTGATGGAAGCTGACTTTTTAAATGAAAATATAGAGAATTCATTTAATGAAAATCTTACATACATAAATCTTCAAGCTTCACTTAATAATGAAATTTCAACTTGGAACAAGTTATACTCTGCCTTACAAAGAAGATTAGCTGAGACTGAGAATTACTTGCTAGAAAGAATCAATGCTAAAGAAGAATTAAGAAACTTTCATTTGATTTTGGATGAATTAGAGTCTAAGATTATTGAATTGGAAGAGAATGTAAAAAAGAAATTGAGTTCTTTCGGAAATGATATAATTAAATTATTCGAATCTAGCTATGATGACTCCAAATTTGATTTGATAACAAGCAATTTGATGAAAATTTCCCAAAAAATCAATACCTATGATCAGACAATATATAAAGTATCCCAGCAAATTACATCTAAAGATAAAAAAATAACTAAGAAACACAAGGCAGTTATTGATAATTGGTTAAAAATCAAATCGAATTTTGATTCCTCTTTTAGTTACTACGCATCAGGTTTCCAATTCTTTAATGAATCTAGAGAAAAAATAGTTCTGATAAGTCAAAATACTAAAAATGAAATAAATGATATTAGAGATAATACTGAGACATTAATTAATGATAATAAGTTTAAACAAGCCTCAGAAGCAATTAAAATGCTATCTGATCAACTTTTTGAAAAAGAAAGAAAGGAAATTCAGGAGTTAAATACGATTATAAAAAAGGAGATTAAGAATCGTCAAAAATTAATCTCTTTATATCGTCATTTAGAAGATATGATTGAAAAAGTTGATGAAGATCTGCTTGAAATGATTGCGCAGGAACGGCAGTCTTTACAAGAAAATGTTGTTGAAGAGAGAAATCGGGTTAAGATAGAGGACCTTGACAAGTTTATCTCAAAAAATGTTCAATCATTTAAAAATAGAATATCAGAATTTGATATCACATTAATTCAGGCAAAGAAAAAGAGTATAGATGAAGTAACAAGCGAAATTGAAAAAATGATTAACGATTTTGAAATTGTTGATAAGAAGTTTTCGAAGAAAGTCAAAAATCTTGAAAATATAATTGATGGATTTGATGATAGTTCGATAAATATCATCCAATGGGCAAAATTTAAAGAATCATATCTGAATGATATAAAAGAATTACGAGAAAAGAGTATAAATCAAATCATAGCAGATGAAATTTCAGTTCTAACAAACGAGACTAAAAGTGATAAAATTAGTATAAAAGAGTTATCTGACCGAATAGATTTAAAATGTAAATACATAATCCCCAGAATCAGAGATTTAATAGAAGTTTCTAAATTACAAGCGGAATTGATTGAGGGAGAGAAACAAATTATCGTTTTTACAGAAAATTATTATAAATTCAAAGAATTAAGAAATTTTGTTGAAAAGAAACTGCTAAAAAATGTTCAAGAATCAATTGGGAAATTTCTTGCACTCCACGATTCTTGTATTAAAAAAAGAACTTTAAGAACAAATTTACTTGAAATTCAAAATAGAATTTCCGACTTTTCTGGATTTGATAATAGATTAATGGAAGATTTTAAGAGAAGAGTCGAACATCTTTCAATAGATTCAGAAAGACTTGAAATTAAAGAGTTACAGCATCAACTCAGCAATACACTCAAAATAAATAAAGTTGCTGTAAAAGAAATAGAAGCAAATTTATATTTATTCTTAGAATTAGTCAATTTTATAGATAACGAATTTGATGCCCTTGAGATCTCATTAAAGAAATCATTGCAAAAATTCCTAGAGGATTCAAGTAAAACAAACTCTTATCAGAAATTATTTGAGTCATTCAAGACAAGGAAAGAAAGAGTTGAGCATCTCATAGCAAATACTCAAGAGAAAATAGAAGAAGAACTTAGAATTAGATTTAATAAAACGAATGAAATTCAAAAATTTGAAACTGAGATAAGAGAATACTATGTAAAGAAAAAACAAGATTTTAATAAAATTTATGAAAAATTAGTAAAGCAAATAGATCTTAGGATAGATACATTAAAGTTTGAAACTTATCGTTCTGAATTATTGGAAAGGATAAACAAAGAAAAAGTTCATTTAAGTCAACTATTAGGAACTCTACAATCACGAGTAGAAGATTATATCGAAACGGAACAATTCAAGAAAGCATTTGTAAAAATAAAAAAAAGAGAAAAAGACATTGAAGTTGCAATTAAAGAATCAAATAAAAAGATAAATTATAGTATACGAGAGTTTAACAAATTTTCAAACAATTTTGAAACTAAAAATAAGCATCTAATAAAGAATTTCGAATTATTTATTAAAGAATTCAAAGAGATTGTTATTGAGAAAGTAAAATCTTCTGAAGAGCAAATTCTTCAAGCATATGTTCAAATGGCAATTAAAGCAATTGCATTCAAAATGTTAACGGTAAGTTTTCTACAAAGTGAATTAAAAATTAAGAAACAAAAAATACAAAAATACTTGATTTCCTTGATTAGCTCAGGAAAACTTAAAGGAGTATACGATCCTCGATTAGGGATCTATTACGAAGATCCAAAGGCTTTAGAACAACTTAATGAAGAAGAATTAGAAGTCATGAATAAGATGAATTTTAGGCTTCAGAGGATTATGAGTCGCATGAAAATTTTTGTTGGACAGTATGGGAGAATTTTAAGCTTTTTCGCTTCATTGTTTGCCATTTCTTATTATATTTTTATGATGACAGGTCAAAATCCGTCCATCTTTATAATTGCTCTTATAATAGCATTTATACTACTCACTTATCTTCTATTTAAAAAGAAAAAGGAAGAAAAAATTTCATAATTTTTCTTTATTCACAATCCATTAAGAAAACTACATCTTCTTTATCTTTTTTAAGATACCCAAGGTTGCATGCGTGATTAAAATGAACATAAAATTTTCGCTCAGTAATATCTTCTTCACAAGCGAGTTTTTCAAAGCTGGAAAACTTCAACCGACCATTATTATTATAAAATTTCGCAATTTTAACGAGTTGTCTTAAATTATTATTTAAATATTGTTTTGGTCGTTTGCCAGGTGATTTTATTTTTTTCGATGTTTTATTGAGCGATTTTTTTAATTTTTTCTTGTTTAATTTTACAAGATCACTATAAAACGTGACTCCATACTCCTTGAATTTCTGATAAGTCTCACTCTTAGCAAATTCATCGATTTCATCTAATATCTTTTCAATTGTATTATCTATAAGAATTTGTTTTTCTCTTTTCCTTCTTGCTTGAAAATTTCTAATCGTAAACATTCGAGGATCTTCTTTTAACAAGTCTGAAGTGTCGATTGGAGATCTCTTTATTGTCTTATTCAATTCTAATTCATCTGGAGAACTTAAGACATAACTCATCGTGGTTTCTTTTCTTTGAGCAACTCTTTGAAAGGGAATATCAACAGTACTTTTCGTTAATAAGATGTAACATCTTCCAGGAGAGTGCCTTCCGGTTCTCCCTCTTCTTTGGATTAGACGAATTTCTGAGGGAACTGGTTCATAAAAGATTACAGCATCGACATTAGGTATATCTAGCCCCTCTTCTGCGACACTGGTAGCAATTAAAATGTTAATTTGTCCATTTCTAAATTGATCGATTAAGGCAATTTGTTTTTGTTGTGGGTATCCGAAATCATCGATTTTTGAGGATTGCCCGATAAATTTTTCAATAATGCACTCATTTGAAAATTCTTCATTTAGAATTTTCTTTAATTCTTCGGCCATTTCCCTGTATTGTGTAAAGACTAAAATTTTTTTATTCTGGTACTCTTCAATCTCATCCTTGAGTATTGTAAGTAGTTTATCTACTTTTGGATGACTTCGGATTGACTCATTATTGGAACATAAATTGGTCATGATATATTTATTTTGATCAGAATTGACTATTCGTTTAGCTGAAAGAATGTCTTGTTCTGATTTCCACTTCAATCTTTCTAAAAATGAGAGAAAAAGGGAGATATTTTGGGTTTCTAAGAGATCCTTTCCATGGAGAATAGAAATGCAACTCGAGCAATAAGAGAATATAGTTTGTATATTAAGATTTTTTTCTTTTACGATATCATATATCCTTGGAGATGGATAGTAGAGCATTTCTTCAAACTCTTCTTCATTGATTCCAAAATAATCTCCATTCTCGTACTTAATCGAGATTGTAAGGTCTCTAGATAATCCCAGAAAATCCATCTTTGAATAATAAGGTTTATTCGGGGGGATGAGTTTTGATTCAAGGAAAAATTTGAGATATTTCTCGAATAAGTTATACCAAACTGCACTTATTTCTAAATACTTAATGGGTAGATCTACATATTCCATTAACGTGTCAATATCATACATGTATTTTGCTACGTCATTATCATGATATGATTTAAAAACGATATTTTCAACATATAAGTTATTACATAATAATTGAATATTCAAAAGATCTTTTCCCGGAGAAGCTGTTAGCCCCAAAATTTGAGGATCCGTGCAGCTATCCATGTATTCATCTGCAAGAAACGTATACGCATAATTTCCCTTAGTTTTATGAGCTTCATCAAAAACCATGAGGGATACATGGTTTAAGAAATATCTTCCTCTCTCTACATCGTTTTTTATTACTTGAGGTGTCGAGATTATAATTTTTGATTTTATAAACAGATCTATCCTTTTTTGGGGTGCCACTCTCCCAGTAAATTGTACGATCTTATCTTCTTCGATATCAAGAAATTCAATACAAGAATTGTAATGCTGCCATATTAATGGTCGTGTTGGAGCGAGAATTATAATCTTAGATTCGGCATATTTTTGGAGATTTTTCACGATCAATAATATTGCAATGATTGTTTTTCCTAAACCCGTTGGTAAAACTACTAAAGAATTTTGATTATTACACTTCTTTAAAATATTGTATTGATACTGTCTAAAATATACTCGATTTTTCTTTAAGAATTGATCGTTGAAATATTCCAAATTGCCGGGTTTCATATATAGTTAAAAGATATTATTTAATTTTTAAAAGAAAGAACTCTGAAAGATTTTTAGTATCTAAATATTTAAAATCAATTATTAAAAACCTAACAACTTAGAAAAAAAAAGTGATAAACTTAAAGTAAATTTATCACCAGATATTAAATCAAAAAATATGAAATAAATTGGTAATGCATCCAATATATTGACAGATATTTATCTGATTTAAGTGTTAAGCTTTATAAAAGTAAGAAAAGATGAAAATATGATTATATAATATTTGTATTTAAAATTTCGGCAGCCATTCTTTTTCTGCTTCAAATAAATCATCAACCATATCCCGAACTTCCCGGGGAGAACAAATACTTGCAGTGTTTGGATCCAATAAGACGGCATGGTAAACTTTTTCGCGATTTAATTCGAGAACGCCTTCTACCGCAGCTTTTTGAACCATTATATTAGACATGCAAAGTGCTTGACAGATTGTTGGCAGTTCAATTCCACCTTGAGGATGGATTCCGTGATGATCTACAAATATTGGAACCTCAACGCAACAATTTTCCGGTAAATTGGTGATGAAGGCACTTTGTTTATTAACTATATTACCATTGAACCGAAATGGGTTATTAGTTTCAATAGCATTAATGATGTGAGAAGAATATTCATCCGAAGCTTCACTTTTCAACTTTAGTTTGTTCCTATTCAGTATGCGGTGTAAACGTTTTTCAACTCTCTCAGCTTCTAATGTATCGAATCGCAACACTTCTCCGTGCAGAAGACTATTATGAAAAGTATCCGAACCTTTAAATTTATCAAGTAATTCAGCTCTCTTTCGATAGTAGGGTAAATACTCACTTAAATGTCCAGATGATTCTGTCATAAAATAACCCGTAGCTTCCATCATATCCCAACGAAGTTTTTCAGGACCCATTATTTCTGGATTCTCTTTTAATTTCTCAAATAGCAAGGGATAGGCATTTTTCCATACTTTATTAAGATCATCACGTTCTTTATACCATAGTTGTAAAAACCACGCCATGTGATTTATACCAGCACATAAAAAGCTATAATCACGTGGTTTAACACCAATCCAATTTCGTAATAATGCTGCAGTAGCTTGAACACCATGGCAAAGGCCTATGGTAGAATCTGGTGAAAGGGAATTGCAATACCACGTGTTCATGGCCATCGGGTTCGCGTAGTTAAGAAACACCGGTTTGGATGTATCCTTTTCAGGTAGATATCCCACTTCTTCGATAAATTCGATTATTTTTTTAAGAGCAGTAGATTGTCGTAAAAAACGAAATACACCTCCAGGTCCAAGCGTGTCTCCAACACATTGAGTTACCCCATATTTATAGGGAATTTCAATGTCGTATTTGAATGCATCCAACCCTCCAACATGTATCGAACTAATTACATACTTTGCATCTGTTATGCTCTTTTTGAGATCTGTCGTTTTTTCAAATGAGACGCCTTCTAATTTCTCTGGATTTAATTCTTTATACTTAAGCATCATTCTATACATTAAATCCAAGCGATTGCGGTCAATATCTTCCAAGCATATAATAGAATCTTCTCTTAACGCAGGATGGGTTAAAATGTCAGTTAATATATTTTCCCCAAACACAACACTTCCCGCACCAATCATTGTAATTTTCAAATATATCCCTCTTACATTCTTTAGTGAATTCTAAGAAGCAGAATTATAGAAATTAATTATAGTTTATTGATAGGAAAAAATTTTATCACTTTCTCACTTTCTTCTCGCCTAATGACTCCTTGATCCTCGAACATTTTTAACGTTAAACAGACCCAGCCACGAGCGATCTCTTTCAACATTCCATTTTCATGAGTATAAAGTTCATCGATAATCTCATCGGGAGAAACTCCTGCATTGGAATGATTCCTCACTATTTCCATTACTTGTTCACTCCTCGATTCTCGATGATCTAAAACCTGCTTTATTCTCTCTTTTGGATTTGTTATCACATCTCCATGAGCTGGCAATATCAAATTCAAATTTGGCAGCTTTTGAATGTAGTTAATGGTATTCATGTAATCATCTATATCACTATTTGGAGGACCAAGCCAAGTAGTTATTGACTTAAGTATATTATCCCCTCCTAATAATATTCCCTTATCTTCATTATAAAGGGAAATGTGATCGATAGCATGCCCTGTAGAAGGAAATATCTTCCAGATTTCACCGTTGATGGAAATTTCTGTATCATCATCTATAATTTCATCAGCATCATCAATATAAGCTAAACCATAGATGCGTTTATAGAGAAAACGAGTAAAAATATTTCCAATAAAGTCCCTTATCTTACTTCTTAAACTTTTTTTTACGAGCAGATAATCGGAATAGCTATCAGCTTTAAATGAGTTCATGAAACTCTTTTTGTCACTTATTATACTTGCCGTTTTTTTTGTTAATACTACTCTTACACCCAATTCTTCTCTTATTTTCTTAAGACCCGAGAAATGATCAGGATGAGAGTGACTCGGAATAATTCGTGTTAGATTTAATTCATGTCCTTGACTTTCATACAGTGATTTAATCTTATGGAATTCATCCTTAAAATGTTTGATAGCGCGTCGATTTCCAAATCCTGCATCAAATATCAGACCGTCTTCTCCAGCGAATATGTAAATATTTATTGAAGGTTTTATATTACCAAAAGAACCCTTTTCATTTATAAGAAATATTCCAGGGTATACCTCTTTCATTATCCTTCATCTAAATATTTACTTTTACTATATATTAATCTCAAGTTTTTCTTGTTTCTTCTTTTCGATTTTATGTGCTTTTCTTAACACAAAATACCCAATTATTGAACCTACAATAAATGGAATCAAGATTTGAAGCCAAAAAAGTTCAATAGGTAATAAATAAGTGGGTGGTTCATGTTGAGGATTGGATGGAAGCGTTCTTAAATAATAAGAGGTCGCTGCAGTTATCCATGTATATGACCAAGCAATGAAAGTTGCAATTCCTAACCATTTCCCCTTTCTATAAACAGAGGGTTTTTTGAAATAGGAAATATACGTCTTCCAAACGATCACGACGATTACAGCAAAGCTGGGCCACGTGTGTATGTTATAACTAGGACTTGTGGCTTCAAAAGGAGGATTATTGAAGAAAATACCTCCAAAAAATCCGACCATACCTGCGAACAATCCTAAAAAATAAAGCGTAGTAGCAAAACTACCGAATGCTCTGTGAGCCCGAAATAAAATATCATTTGTTTTAAGAGTAGCCGTCCTTTTCCGATAATACGCGGCATATATGCCACTATAGGATTGAACTGTCGCACATAAACATCCCAACATGGTTATAATGGTATTAAATTCAGCAACACTATAAGTTAGTCCAGCCATATTCTTTCATCACGCATATTTAAGAATTTTTTATTTAGTTTGATATTTCTTAAAATTAAAATTTATGGTTAATAATCTACAAATTTCATATTCATAAATACGAATTTGATGTCTTCTTTGGTGACTTTCTTTCTCTTAGGGGGTCCTAAAATTTTTAAGTTACATCAAATGTCCTCTTTAGTGACTTTCTTTCTCTAAACCAGGCTGAGTTTTTTACAATTTTGTGAAACCTAAATTATAGTACATATTTCGATTGTAGAAGCAGATAGTGTTGAAACAATCATGAATAGAGACTTGGAGAACCAGAGATTCTTAATAAATTTTAGAAAGCGATGCTAAAAATCAATCACGGTGGGTTTTCAATTGGCTAAAAATTTAAGGAATGTGGTAGATATAAATTAAGGTCGTGCAAGTTTTTTATATACTCAATTATTTAATTTAAAAAAAAGAAAAAAATTAAAGTGCAATCTTCTTAAACCTATCTTCACGATATTTAGAAGTATTTGATTGCCAATTGGATGTCTTCTTTGGTGACTTTCTTTCTCTTGGCGTGTTTTGTCAAGTTTAATGCTGTTTTGGTGATTTTTTCAGCTGATTGTCCCATCCAATCAACTAATTCGTCAACAGCATCTCTTGCAACGATAATAGCGCCATTATGTTTCATAAGTCTCCTAATTGGACTCCAACTAATATATTCTGACATTTTTTCATTCCTCCACTTTTAATTTATTAATTAATTTTGATGCTATAATTTATTTATTGAGATTTAGTTACATAGATATATATCTTTTCTATATTTAAAGATTTTGGTATCTCTCCATGATTTCAGAGGATAAAATGGGAAAAAAATTTACGACAAAATTCGGATCTAGGTAAATGATCAATCTGGTGCATCTTACATAAATTTTACCAAAACATTCATTTGGAGAAAAATTAATTCCAAATCCGTTATAGGTATACAATAGAGCATTATATTAGAGCAAATTGTCGCATTTTTAAGAGAAAAAGCAATTTTTGTTAAATACAGAATTGTTGAAATTCATAATTATGCACCAAATCAATGATGTGATTTTTTGTAAAAAAGTCAAAAAAAAGATGAAAAATTTTATGATCCGTTAGTTTAATAGAATTATGAAAAAGCAACCAAACTTTATATTCATTCTAATTGACGATCTTGGATGGATGGATTTAAGTTGTTATGGAAGTTCATTTTATGAAACGCCGAATTTAGATAAATTAGCTTCAGAAGGGATGAGATTTACTAACGCGTATGCTGCTTGTCCAGTATGTTCTCCTACGAGAGCTAGCATCCTTACAGGCAAGTATCCAGCTACTTTGGGGTTAACACAATTCATAGGGGGAGATACAGAGGGGAAACTCATTGAACCATCCTATGTTGATCATCTTTCATTGGATGAAAAAAGTTTGGCATCGGTTTTGAAAGAAAATGGATACTCTACGTGGCATGTAGGGAAGTGGCATTTAGGGGGAGAAGAATATTATCCAGAAAAGCATGGGTTTTCAGTAAATATTGGAGGTTGCGAATGGGGGCTGCCGTTTTACGGTTATTTCTCACCGTGGCGAATTCCAACCCTTAAGGAAGTCCCTGAAAAAAGAAAGTACCTTACAGATCATCTTACAGATGAAGCAATTAAGTTGATCCTAAACAGCGATGATAAACCATTTTATCTTAACTTATGGTATTATAGCGTTCACGTTCCAATTCAAGCGAAAAGAGAGCATGTTAAATACTTTAGAAAGAAGGCGTTAAAAATGGGACTTAAGGAAGTGAATCCTTTTGAAATTGGTGAGAAGTTTCCATGCACTCATAAGAAAGATTACTTAGTTAAAAGGCGAGTGATCCAGTCAGATCCAAAGTATGCAGCAATGATATTCTCAATTGATGAGAATATTGGGCGATTGATAAAAGCTGTTGAAAGTGTTGGAAAAAAGGATGAAACAATTATCATATTTTATTCTGATAATGGAGGTCTATCTACCGCAGAAGGATCTCCAACATGTAATGCTCCGTTATCGGAAGGTAAGGGGTGGATGTTTGAAGGGGGAACAAGAGTGCCATTGATTATTGTTTGGCCCCAAAAAGTTAAACCTGGATTGGTATCAAATACTCCTATTACGAGTCCGGATTTTTATCCAACGATTTTAGACTTGGCGGACATATCTCTGATTCCTGAACAACATTGTGATGGAGTAAGTTTCTTTTCCATACTCGAAGCTAAAGAAAATTTTAAGAGAGGTTCAATTTATTGGCATTTTCCTCATTATGGAAATCAAGGGGGTACTCCAGGGTCATCAATTATAATCGATGATTATAAATTAATTAAATTTTACGAGGATGGCCATTTAGAACTTTATAATCTAAAAGAAGATATTAGCGAAAAAAACAATATTGCACTTAAGGAACCAGAAAGAGCAAATCTATTGAACAGGACATTAAATGAGTGGTTGATTAAAGTTAATGCCCGATTTCCCATTAATAAACAAGACGTAACTTGAACCTGAGTGAACATGCTTATTATAAACCTAACTAAGATATTCATAATCTTAACGATTATCTTTGTTTAAAGAAAATAAAAAAAGAAAAATGAGATTAGAATTAAATCTCATCAAGATTTTTTTGTTTTTTAAGATGAAAGAGATAAACCACTAAACCTATAATAAATACACCTATGTCCATTGATAATGCTCCAACCCAGGTGCTATATACACCCATTCCAATATTAACTGCATCATCAAAAAGGAGTGGCGTTCCAATCGAATTTGGATTGATAACAGTCATTGGCCATCCAATTAGATCCAATATCCAGTGACTAAATACGAGAAGTCCAAATATTAAAGAGACTTTCAATCCCCCCAAGCCCCATACCATCACGTTATTCTCCTTTTTAGATTCTAAAGATTTTATCGAGATGTAAGTTATTGACATTGTAAGGCCTGTCCATACCAAAGCCATAAAAAGACCATGAGAAGACCATAAAGGAGCTAAAATGAATACAAAAGATAATAGGTCAAGAAACATGGCACCGATTAGTAATACCCAGAGTGGTATATGGGGTGTGAACCGCTTGGTCATAAGCGCTATTCCAAAATGAGCTAAAGCTGGCATATAGAATTGATATGAAAAAATGATTATATAAAAATTCTATAGTCCAATATTTTTGTATAATCAATATAAACTAAGAATTGATATTGTTTACAACTCGTAAAAAATAATGGTTCAAGTAATGAAAAAAGTATTAATGATTAGGTCATAAAAGAAAATCCGTCCCATTTATTCCTTTTTTAACTTAATTCGTAGCCAAATTGGTAAATTAGCCAAGATGATTTTTTCAATTGTGTAGTTTGATTGAAACGATGAACTTTCAATGATAGTAAATAATCATGCCCAGACAATTTGTGGAGTATTACAGTTATCACAACTAATTGATTCTCCCCTTTTTGGAAAGTAAGGTAGAACTGCTCCACAATTCTTACATTCTAAGTTAAAAACTTGGGTAGGTGATTCAATTAACTTTCTAAAGATAAGAAGGACTATATACTCGTTAACTAGTTTTGTCAAAACTGATATAATGATATGTGGATTATTACATACGGCGAACCATTCAATCTTATTCTTGGTAATTTGAGCAACTACTAAAACATCTAATCCTGACACTAAATCCATCCCAAAATACCATGCTATTCGACTCTTTTCGATTTTGGTAATTAATTGATAATTTTGATCTTCCATAACTTTCTGGAGTAAGCGAAAAAAGAGGTCTTGATCGAATTTTTCGTTATTCGCGATTCCAATACTTCGTATTGCACGCTTATTTTGAGGATTTTCACTAAATGCTTTTATCTGAGAAGTGGGGAGTATTTTTCGTTCAAGTGTGATTGGATTAAATATCGCTAAAATGGGTTTTGAGTCCAGAGCTCGTACATAATCTTGGCTGTTTACGAAAGTGAGAAAAGACCTAATTTCTCCCTCAGCGTCTAAGTAAAGAGGTATTAAAAAGAAACTATACTGAATTTGTGAATTTGCTTCTATTTTATTAGCTTGAATTTTAATTTGTTTTACTCCGTCTTCCATCTGTTCCAATTGCTTACCACATTCTGGTGGGTGACACCTTATTAAATCTACAAATTCGGGAAAACGTATCTTAAGTTTAGCTTCCAAAATGGGAGCTTTACTTTGGTTGGCAATTAATAGAGTGTAGCGATAGGAACTTCCAAAAGGCTTAAATTCGTGGATGATTTTAATTTTATCTTCTTGATCAACATGCTCCAGAGAAATGGATTCTTGCTCAATGACTTTAGAGCTTTTTTCCTCATTGAATACCACTAAACCCTTGAGGTTTGCATCATTAGACTGTTTTCTTTCGCTGTTCATGTTGTATTTAATATGTTTAAATTAGATACGATATATCGTCGGTATATTAAAAAAGATTCTTATACTTTTTAATCTTTTTTTACCTCATGGTTTTTTTATAAGTGATTCATAAATATACATGAGTGAAGCATGCAATTTGGTAAAGAATTAAATGTCCTTTTTGAAAGTGATACAATAAAACCCACGTTTACTCGTGCTCATGTATTTCTCTCATTATTAGTTTTTGATGCGAATCCTAAAGGTATAGGACGTTATAGATTAAAAGAAGAGTTGCTTATTGGATCCGGCACTGCTAGATCATTAATTGAAAAGCTAAAAAATAAGGTTAGATTTATAGAGGTAATGGGTGATGATGGATCTATATCAAATAGAAGACGTGGGCACGTTCTTACTAAAAAGGGTAAGTTATTTCTCAATGAATTTAAACAAAAGATACCATTATTATCTTTAGGGGATTTGGGCATCTTAAAAGAGATCATAATTGAATCGGAAAAAAATGTTGCTACTATTTGTTTGGTAAAAGATGCTTCTGATAAAATGAAATATGGTGTGGAACAAAGAGATGCTGCAATCATGGCTTCTGGGTCTGGCGCTACATGTTTGCAATTTGATGGGGAAGACTTAAATTTCCCGCTAGCTTCTTCAGGCAGAAACATCGATGAAAAAGATTCTGTGAATAAAGAGACACTGAAATATTTAAAAAATTTAATCTCAAGTGAGGATGGTAAGCTTGAAAAAGGAGATGTTATCATAATTGGATTAGGAAGTAATAATAAAATATCTCGTTTGGCATCATTAAATGCAGCTCTCACTTTAATTTAAAAAAAAAGCAAGGGATAAATCATTAAAAAGCTCAAAGATATTAAATGCGTTTTAAACGCTCTTATTGTTGAAGATTTAAAAACATGTGTTGACTCATCATCTCCAAACGAGTGTTGCGGTCTCATATTTGGCTCTATTGAAGAAATTTATCGCAATAATGACTATTCTTATCATTACATTGGTAATAAAGCTAGATGTATACCATCTGATCAAAATTCAGCCGTGTCTTTCTTGATGAGAAATATGGAAAGATTAAATGCTATAATAATGGAAGAAATTCAATCCGCAACTCAAAAAGCTCAATTAATTAGCATTTTTCATTCTCATCCATCGGGAAACTATCCTAGTTCAGTGGATATAAATAATATGACATTTCTGGATCATTTTAGTGAAAAAACAAGTAAATATACGAGTAAGGCTTTTAAAAATCTAATTTGGCTAATAATTGATGCCACAAATTACGATATAAATGGATTTATTTATTTTGAAAATGAAGTTCAAAAAATCGATATTATAATTTCTTAGTAGAAAGAGAGTTATTGCACTTGATTAAATCCGTTTTTATCAATAGTACAGATTTGAATGTTAAATCCCGAAGCAGCATCTCTTTCCCGTGAGCTTGAAATGGCTGTTTTGATCAATTCTATACCTTGATTCTTTGTTAATCCCGGTTTCCAATCGGATTCTAACACTCCAAGAGAAAAAGGAGATCCACTTCCAAATGATATAAAGTTCTCTTCTTCAAATAAAGTTCCTAACAAATCAACACCATATAGTCTTCCTTTTTGTTCTTTTAATGAGAACCCTCCAATAATCATCATTGCTAAGTAATATGAACGACCGCTGAATAATATGTTCCTCGTTACACTTGCAATATATTTAGGTTCAGGAACTTTTTCTTCTTCTACTTCCTTTAATCGGGAAAATGCTCTCAATTGATTGATGACATATTGGCAATCTGCTACTCCTCCAGATATTGTAGCACAAGTATAATCATTGATTTGGAAAAGTTTTTGAGCTGTCTTTGTCGCAACGAAATATCCTGCTGTAGCTTGACTTTCAGTTCCAACTACCACTCCATCCTTAACAATTATCCCTACGGTAGTTGTACTCGATTTGATTACATTATTTAATGCTTCTTCATCAATCTTTAAGTTATTAGTAATATGTTCCATTTTTTCTCTCAGTTAAAAATTTATTTTGAAGGTTATTATGATTATAAATTAAGTTGTGCTATATTTATTTTACTTTTAGAAATTATAAAGAAAGTAAATCAAACACAAAATTTTAAACTAATTGTTTATTATCCATCATAATAGATTTTTGCACGCGAGTGTCTTTTTATTATGGCAAGAAGTCAAGTACGTAGTAGAAGAAAATACACTGGAAAAAAATATAAATATTTTCGTAAAAAACGGAAAAGAGAACTGGAAAGAGCCCCTATAGAAACAGAGATCGGTTCTGAAAAAAAGAAAAAACAAAGAACAATGGGGGGAAACTTTAAGTTAAAGCTATTCTCTTCTACATTCATGAATGTTACTGATCCAAGTTCGAATAAAACCTCTAAAGTGAAAATTTTGAGGTTTGAACAAAATGATGCATCAAAAGATTTTAATAGGCGGCATATTCTAACAAAAGGAGCTATTGTCGAAACTGAAATCGGTAAAGCAAGGATAACTAGTCGCCCAGGTCAGCATGGCGTTTTGAATGGAATTTTAATTCAATGAATTTGCATTATCATAATTTTAATCCTTATAGGATTGTGCACGTAATATTTATAACTCTATTTTAGTTTTGAAGTATTGCAAACCATCTAGCATAATTGGAGAATCATTATTCATGTGAAGCAATTCTTTAATAGTTATCCAATTAAGTCCGTCATCCCATTCCTCTTGATCTCCATCTAAATTCTTAGAAGGATCCAAAAAGTCATTAATAACCGTTGAAAGGAGAAATGTAACTGAAATACCATTCCAGCCCGAAAGAATAGCAATGAGATTAACGTGATTATTAAAATTTAATTTCACTTCCTCGAGAATTTCTCTCATTAATGAAATTTTAGGTGGATTGTTAAGATCATTGGATTCTAACATTCCTCCTGGAATTGTTAGTGCTCCTGGATAGTATGATTGATGATGGGATCTTCTACCAACTAATAAATAATTATTATTACTGTCAAAAATTAAACATTGAACACCTAGCATTCCAATACCCTTATTGATTTTAAAATTGAAATTGGACATGTAAATGATTGTGGAGAATTTGACGGTTCCAGTATTTAGAACCAAATTACTATTTTGATCTATTATAAAATCATAAAGGTAGAGTAAGGTCCCATCATAATCATTTGGATGTGTGTCTAAATGTTCTATCCAAAATTTGTTTATTTTAACATCATGTTTCGAATTCAATCTAAATTCTGGAAGCGAAGAGTCACCCCATGCAATTTGAGAGAGATCTAATCTTCCTTCCCAGAGTACTTGAATTTCTGGCATTTTATAAAGAAATTAAGTGAAAATCTCTAATCTTCTTCTTGGATTTTAATATTTTTAACGTTAGCTTTTTTTCCTTCAATGATTTCAGTATTTTTGCTTTTACAATACTTGCATTGAAATAATTGAAGTCCAGTTAATTGCGCTTCTTCGGTAAGAGTAACTGTAGAAACTTTATCACACTCCCTACATCTTATCTTTCCGGGTAATATCTCAATCTTTAACTCAGCACCTTCCGCAATGGACCCCGTAGTTGCCATTTTGAATGATTGTTTCAACAATTCTGGAACGATGAGAGTGAGTTCTCCAATTTCTAAATAAACTTCAGTAATTTTCTTAGCACCATACTTTATGGCCGTAGCTTCTGCTACCTTAAAGATTTGATAAGCGAACGAGAATTCATGCATATTTAAGCTACATTTAATTATTTAGATTGCTGTTTTTTAACTTCTTTCGCAACTTCCAATAAAACCTTCGACTTTTTCTTCCCTTTAGTCTCTATAACAACTCTACCAGGTTCATCCCACCAGGACCTCGGATATTTATAACTCGATTCCAATTGAACTGTATAACCTAATTTACCTGCAGCTGTTACCAGATCTTTAGCACTTACTTTTTCTATAGCATACTTTTTGGGTATGCGTCTACCTTCAGCACGAGTCTTTTTAGCATCGAAATATTGAGGCCAAAATATTAAATAAGGTTTTCGAGAGCGCATTAAAACACAAGATATATTATATTTAAAACTATTAAGAATTAAAACCCTCTAAGACATTTAAAAATTATCAGTTCAATTAAAAAGATAAATAAAAATAAATAGAATTTACAATTTTATTTCAAAGAAAAGGTATCTTGAACATCCCTAAAGTTTTAGATCTTTTTACTTAACGTTCCCCATAAAGGGAGGGTGGTCTAGCTTGGTATGATACGCCAGTTTATTGTCTTTAAACTGGATCGAATTGGCTGGGGGCCAAGTGGTCGGGGGTTCGAATCCCTCCCCTCCCATTGAATTTGACATTTATAATCATTTAATCAATCTGGGAACTGTCGCATTTAGCAGTGAAAATCAAAGATAAAGTCCTATGATTAATTAATAAAAAATATAAGAAAGAAAAATGTAAATCCACCCATAAATAATGGAATCCAGACGGAATTATTTGTTGGATCACTCACTTCCGTATGGGTTAATCGATCTATCAAGGGAAAAAGAGGTTTATATGCAAAAATCCTTAAAATTAAGAATAAAATTGCCACTATTGAATTAAGTGTTAATAAAAACATTATTTCTGGAAGGAAAGATAGATTAACTACTATTGCGAAGAAAAGGGATAATAACACATAGAAAATGTAGCCCAAATTGATATAAAGTATTTTAGAAAAGGAAGTTTGTGCTGAAATACCAGTGAGAGGCCATATAAGATACACCATCAAAGCGCCTGCTATTAATACAATCCCAGTTAAAACAGCAACAAAGATCGGAGAGATTCCCATAAAAATAAGTGCATCCCAATCGGTTAAAATTGTACGGGTAAAAAATGTATTAAACATGACAATTCCCTCTAATAGAAATGCTGTTCCACCATACATTAATAGAGGTAATAGGTTCGTACTTCTTCTATGCCAAAGCCCTATTAACAGCATACTTGCACAAATCAAATCAAAGACTGGTCCAGCGGCGGAGATAAAAATTATATCATCCATAGCGATACTAGCGCTTGTGGTTGTTGTCCCATAAAAAGGGGTCACATGTATCACTATATCGGGATACCCAAGGATTAAGAGTGCTATTGCGTGTCCTATTTCGTGAATTGGTATGGTTAAGCAAATTGAGAAAAGATATGAACCTAAAAAAATCAACATTGCTCGCGAATTAGCGTTTTTAATCAATTTTTCCTTGAAAATCATGAGTATGCAAATAAAAAATACTCCTCATTTTAAGCCTTTGCTAATTTTTAAAACATATTGATAATTTCATATCTTTAAATTTAATATTAACTTAAAAGAGAATAAATAAATGATATTACTACATAACCCCGAAGCGACTCAACAAGCTTTAGATATTCTTCGATCAGGTGATTATTTCGATCTTGGCGTGATCTTCATGCTAGTTGTCGTTCTATATATTTATTTTAATGAATATCATAAAAAGAATTATAACACTATCGTTGCTGGCTTAACATTATACATGATACATTGGTTTGTTGAGATCATTAATGGGGTCGTCCAATCTGTATTAGGTCATGCATTATGGACCGTTCCAGCTGGAACGTCGTATTTAATCTTAATTGGACTCGGAATAGAACTAAACCTGATGTTTTCTATAGCTGGAGTCGCACAAAGTAAACTCTTACCAGAAGATCCTAAAGAACCAATGTTTAAAATAGGGAGATATTCAGTTCCAAAACCCCTTGCGATTGGAATTGGGAATGCTTTGGTGGCTTCTATAATAGAAATTTTTCTTATCTTTACAAGATCGTTTGTATGGGTGTGGTGGTGGTGGAATGCGATTACAGTGTTCATATTTGTATATATACCTTTTTTCGTGGTTTCTGCCTATTCTTACTACTGGAAGCCTAAAAAGCAGCGCAATTTTTTGATAATTGCAGCTATTATCGATCTTGGATTAGGGATCATATTCGGATCTCTACATATGATCTAAATCCTCTTCTTTTTTTTTAGAGTATAAATTTTTATAGTTGATTCATTTATTTTTACTTAAGAAAGTTTAAACCCACATTAAGGATGTAATCTTTATGAGTAAGGTTGAAGAATCAGATAAAGGCATGAGAGTAATAGCAATAATAGGAGGGATTATTGGAATCATTGAGGCTATTTTGATTTTAACGGGGAATGGTTTAATGTCATATGGATTTGGAGTGATAGGAACGATTTTGATATTCGTTTTTGCCATAATTACAATTGTATTAGGGATAAAACCTATTCGCGGTACACCTTTCTTTCTTGCAATATTAGGAATTCTACTGATTGTATTTGCTAGCTTAATTGGTGGAATTTTCGTCCTACTTGCGACGTTTGTTGGTTTTCTTAGTTAAGTATTCTTTTTTTTATTTAATTGATTTTGATCATTTTTTAATGTTCTATAAGTAGAATTTTTATATTTTTAAATCGTGTATGATAATTGGTGTTAAAATTGGATTTGAAAAAAGATACAACTGTAAAATTGTACAATGGAATCGAAATGCCGATTCTTGGTTTGGGCACATGGGCGTTAAGAGGTCAGGAATGTATTCAAGGGGTAACTTGGGCGATTGAAATGGGATACAGATTAATTGATACGGCCGCATTATATGGAAATGAAAGAGAGATTGGAGAGGCGATTGAAGATTCAAAAATTTCGAGAGAAGATTTATTCATTACTTCGAAGGTATGGAATAGTGATCAAGGTTACGATAATACATTTAAGGCTTTTGATAAGAGTTTAAAAAAGTTAAAGTTATCATATCTAGATCTTTATTTAATTCATTGGCCCATTAGTGGATTAAGAAATGATACTTGGAAAGCCTTAGAAAAAATATATGAAAGTGGTCAAGCTAGAGCTATAGGAGTAAGTAATTTTACTATTAAGCATATTGATGAGTTATTAAGCAAGACTTCAATAACACCAATGATTAATCAAGTAGAGTTTTCTCCATTTTTATATCAAAAAAGGCTTTTAGAATATTGTAATTCTAAGAATATTCAACTAGAAGCTTATTCCCCTCTAACGAGAGGGAGGAAATTCAATGATTCTACTCTTAAATCTATAAGTTTGAAGTACAACAAAAGTGTCCCTCAAATCTTGATCAGATGGGGGCTTCAACATAAAATAGTTGAAATCCCAAAATCGGGTAATAAGCAGCATCTTAAAGATAATGCTGATGTTTTTGACTTTAGAATAAATACTAGTGACATGGATCAAATAGATAGTTTGAATGACGATCTTAGAATAGTTGATGACCCAAATCAATATAAATAATTATTCTACTAATCTGAAAATGCTTTTGCAATCCTCAATGCTCCTTCAATTTCAGAAATATTACCAACTCTTGAAGTATCAATAATGAGAGTCTTAAGACCTAAATAGATTGCTCCATATGCTTTACCTCCTCCTAAATGAACGAGAGTTCGGTAGATGAGATTACCAGAAATTCCATCCGGAGCAATGATGAGATTGCATTTTCGGGCTATAGCATTTTCAATTAGTATTTCATCATGATAAACTTTCGAGTGAGGATAATTTTGATTAAAGTATCTGATTAATTTGTGGCTCTCTTCTAAGCTTGCATCAACTATCTTGTCCCTCCCTTTATCTCCTTCCCTTCCTCCACTCAGGATGCTAATTTTAGGATCTATACCAATGGAAGTCAAAAATTTTATGGCATTCTCTATAAAAATTTGTTTTTGCTTTAAATTTGAGCATTCGTCGATACCCACTGGAGCGAAAAAGAATTGAAATCTATTAGAGGTTTCTAAAAGTGCTAAACGATTAAGATTAGGAGCATTATATCTATTTTTAACTTCAGTAATGAACTTGTTTGAGCTTAAACTTCCTCTTATTACCGATTCTATTTGCCTGTTTTCTACAAAATTAAAAATTTCAGCCTCAACATTTTCAGATTTTATCAAATTGAGATCCATTGTAATATTTTTTAACTTATTGATACCTATTTCATCACTAAATAGATATATTGTTGCTCTTTCATTTTCTAAGAATTGATGCACTGCTTTTACTATGAGAGAATTTTGTTGAGAATCTCTTCCTAATCCAATTCCAATTTTAGGATTATTTCCTTTTTCTTTTGATGTTATTAAATCCATTAGAGACATTGTATTAAAATGTTAAATTATAGAACATGAATACCATAAGTACTGTGAGGGCATCATAGAAGCCATGCATGATCATGACAGAGATTAAATTCTCCTTTCTCCACATGTACACCAAACCCAGTAGAGAAGAGATTGCTAAATACGGAAAGAAAGATAATATAAATGAAACTAAAAATGATAGTGAAAAAATATCATAAATTAAGAAGGAACCAATCAAGTGGATAAATGTAAATATCAATGCGGTGACCATTAAACCCCATTTTTTGCCTATACGTCTTACTAATCCTTTTTGCATGAATCCTCGGAATAGTATTTCTTCTGAAGTTCCAATTACTAATATCATTATAAGCATTAATAATATTAGAGCAGGAATATCAGAAGCGAGTATTATCATATCTACATTTCCATTACTTGAAGATACATCTCTTATGACCGATAATCCAAAAAAAAATTCAACTATTATTTCAACGAAAAATGAGACGAACAAAACCACTATAATACCAATTACAGAAAATACTAAACCTATTAGGATTTCCTTGATTACCTTCCATGAACTCATTCCTTTAGTTGTAAACCCTAATAAGGCAAAACGATTTTTAATTGTAGGATTCTTCAGGTATTTCTTTATATAGATTATTGGAAAAACAATTAGAATTAGTTCAGCAAATGAGGTAATAATGATAAAATAAGGACTTGATAGACTATTCATTAATGCTTCAATTGATGGAGTGAGAAAAATGAATGGTATTACTAAAGCAACAGCAATGAAATTCATAATCACTACAGCAGCAATTGTCAATCCTATTGAAGCCGCAACACTCCAAAGTTTCTTATCTTGAGTTTCAAGGATTTCCTCATCAGAAATTTGTTTTATTCCATTCCATAAAACAGATTGCTGATCAGAGATTTGAGGGCTTGTGTGATCCAATCTCTGAAGGAAATCTGGAGGAATCTTTTTATGAGTTTTTAAGTATTCTAAATCTATTCCACATGAAGTACAAAATTTTAATTCTGCTAGCTTTGGTAACTGAGCTCCACAAAAAGGACATACTTTCCACCCTAGTGGGCTTTTTGATGTGGCATCTTCGTTATTCTCATTCATCATTATTATAGAAACATGTATGATCTAAAGATAATTATGATTTTAAAGAAAACGAACTTTATAGTATTTTCTTTTAATTTTAAAATTATTTTAATGAGTAAAATAACAATATAGGAGATCCTTTTCTCTAGTAATCGGGTTGACAAAACCATATCGCTCGAATTGTATGGGAATTTCCATAGGTATCTTCATAAGATTAATTTCACCTACACCTTTCGAAACTTTACCATTTGGTTTTAAAATTTCGACATTTACGAATTCTTGGGCAGGAACCCATTGAATAATTGAATAATTTCGATCTAAGGCTGCACTGTGATAATGAGCGTGCACCAATTTCGACTCTTCTTCAAATAGGTCAATTTGAATGTTAAA
Organism: uncultured archaeon; assembly: GCA_964632315.1. Classification (GTDB taxonomy): domain Archaea; phylum Asgardarchaeota; class Lokiarchaeia; order Sigyniarchaeales; family SOKP01; genus SOKP01. The sequence continues at coordinate 55,023 of CAZWEM010000015.1, read as the reverse complement.
TAGATCTTTTAATCGTACTATTTGATTTTTATTGAATAAATTCATATCATTTGAAGAAGCATAAAGGTTTACTTGGTTGTCTTTGGTTTCAATCTTAATTTTGCGATTCCCTTTTTCGGGTCTTGAAGGTAATAATAGTGGTTTGGAAATATATTGCTTTTTTGGAACCTCCTTGATCTTAATGTATATCGGATCTTCTACATAAAAGTAACGATTTGATTGATCATCTATTAGATCCTGATTTTTAGAATATAACCAATTAACTGAAAATGTGATGCCTGAAAGTGACATCCCTAAATCTAATAAAGATTCTCTCAAAGCTTCGGGTTGAATGCCTCTTTTTTTAAGAGATTGTAAGGTCCAGGTTCTAGGATCATCCCATCCGTAATAAACACCATTTTGGATGTTATTTCTAGCATCGGTTTTGCTTAATTTCATATCGGGAAAATTTATTCTTCCATAATGTAAAAATTGAGCCTTTTTCCACTTAAAGTGCTCCCATACAAAATTTTCGATGAAATCCTCTTTCACTAAGTCAGATCCTCGGAGTATATGAGTGACTCCAATTAAATGGTCATCAATAGCCCAAGAAAATTCCAACATTGGCCAAACTTTATATTTCGTTCCTACTCTCGGGTGTTTTGCTTCTGAAATCCGCATAATAATTTGATCTCTAAGAGCTGGATCTTTTTGATTCATACCTGTTTTTAATCTAACGACAGCTTCAGTTTCGTGATACTTTCCTGAAAGCATTTTATTCCATTCTTGTAAATTTTGGCTGGTAGTTCGGTTACGATGGGGACATTCCAATTTTTTTAATTTATATGAATCTCTAAATTCATCAGCACTGCAAGTACATACATAGGCTATTTCATCTTTAATTAATTTTTCACAATATTCATAAAAAATTTCTAAACGATCACTTTTATAATAAACCTTATTAAAACCAACTTTCAACCAATCTAATCCTTCTTTTATCAAATCATACGACTCTGGAAGTACATATTTGGCTTTGGGGGAATCTCTTAATGATTTTGGACTTCCAATCGTATCGTCAAAAAAAAGGATCAAGTCTCCATTATATCTTTTTACATATTCGTCATTTAGAACAATCATCCGTGCATTTCCGATATGTAAAGCACCACTAGGATAGGGGGCCAAGCGCATTACAACTTTATCATATTTACTTAATTCTGGTAAATCTGGGAGTTCTTTCTCTTCTTTTATAGTCTCTTTTTTATCTAAAGCATTCGGATCAATCTCTAATAATTTTTCAGTTTGAACATTAAGATCCAATGAATTTATCTGATTAACGATGCTTTCTAAAACGCTTATTACTTTTTTTGATTGAGATCTAAGATCCTTCCTTTCAGCCATAATCTTACCCATTATTGCTTTAAGATTAGGAGTTCCCCCAAATTTAACAGAATTTATTAAAGCAAATTTCCATAGCAAATCTGTGATTTCATTATCATCCAAGTTAAATAACCCGAGTTATCATAACGTTTATTAGTTAATATCTCTAATGTTTCATAATTTGTATATGATTAATATTTCTTCTCAAAAAAAATTAATTTATATTTAAAATTGGTGATTTTCAATCTATTTCCGAGGATATATCTTTATTCGACTGAAGAAAATTGGATTTGAATGGAAAGTCGTCAATAAGCTCAAAAACTTAAAATCAGTTGAAGATGATGAAGATTGGATGGTAACTTATGCGACTCCTGTTTATGGAGGATGGGATGTTGTTGTTGAATGTTCCTTTACTAAAAAACAGGAATTAGACAAGATAATTGCCTATATCCGAATGGATGAAGAAATAAGTAAATGGATCGAAGAAACAACGACTCTAGTGTCTAACAAACCAGATTATCCATAAAAAAGTTCCAATGAAAAACAAGTCACCTCTCCTTAACTTTTTACAAGAGATCCAGTCAAACAATTCTTCCCGAATACTTATTCTCAATAAATAATTTGATAATATCTTTTGTTCGAATTTTAGATAAGTCTGAGATTACCAAATCAGCCATTGACAACTTTTTAGCTGGGTGCGTCGTTTCTAATGCAATACATTTCATGCCAGCATTCTTAGCTGCTTCGATACCGACTGGTGCATCTTCAATGACTATACAATTAGATGGCAATATTTTTAGCTTCTCAGAAGCAATGAGAAATACATCAGGTGCTGGCTTTCCATTTTTCACATCAGAAGCAGTGATTACAATATTAAAATAACGTGCGATTTCCAATGAATTAAGTAGCATATCAACGTTTTCAGGAGGACCACTTGATCCCACCGCTAATTTAAATTTTAAACGGTTCAATTCTTTTAATAATCTTAAAACGCCTGGAAGTGGAACGATATTATCCCTTAACATCTCTCGATAATATTTCTCTTTTAAATCTGCCCATTTTCTCACCAAATCTTCATCATAATCAGTTCCAACCAATTTTCTAATTATTGGAATGCTTTGCTTACCGAATGTAGACTTAAATAATTCTTTAGAAAATCTTTTCCCTATCTCTTTAGCGATTTTAACCCAACTTTGATAATGAATAGGCCCAGTATCTGCTAAGACTCCATCCATATCGAAAATAACAGCAAAGTCACTATACATGATTTTTCAAGTGGGGATCCATTCGGTAATTATTATAGCAAATGATTTATTTTTAAGATTACAAATAGAAAATTAAAAAGACCCGGTAGTCTAGTTAAATCAAAGAAAATATCTTTGAATCTAGAATGGATAGGGCGCTGGCTTGCGGAGCCAGATATCGAGGGTTCAAATCCCCCCCGGGTCATTTCTAATTTTAGAGATTTATTAAAAATCCTAAATTTAGATGAGCTTTGATTAATTATGTATTTCTGAAAATGATTTGAGTAATAAATATCAATATTGATAATAGAATTAATCAATATATCTGACTATTTCAGAAATATTTTTAATTTTAATATATTTTTGATCTATGATTTTTTTTTCAAATGGAAATTTAAATGTTCTATTACACATTATAGTTTTTAATCCAGCTCTATTACCACCAGAAATATCGGCATATTCGTCTCCACAGATCATACAAAATTCAGGAGATTTTAACCCCATCTTTTTTATGGTATAATGAAATATACCCGGATCTGGTTTTCTCTTTCCATATTCGGCGGATGTGACTACAGCATCAAAAAAATTTCTTAAATCATACTTAGATAATAAATTTTCAATAGTACCATGATGCGGATGATTTGATAATACTGCTAATTTTACCTTTTTTTCATTTTTTAAATTTTTGAGAGTCTCTCTTGTATATTGAAATGGCACCCATTGATTTCTTTCACAAGAATGATAAATATCAGCTAATTCATCAAGAATTTGATCATCGAGTTCTAGAATGTCATGCTCTTTAAACGTTTCTTTGAAAATAAATGAGGTCCTATATTCATTTTTGGTTTTTACGCTTTTCTTAAAGTATTCAGCCCTTTTCTTATTAAATGTTTTAATAATTTCTTTATTAAGTAAAGTATTAGTTAAAATTTTTAAATCTGAAAGTTTTTCCAAGGATTTAGTTAATCCTTCATTATAGCAATTTAGGTATTTCTCAACCGATACATCTCTAAAGCTAAATAATGTAAATCCGAAATCAAAGATTAACCCCTTAATTTTCATATCAAGTGATATTTAATAACTTTAAATATTAATTTATCTCTGATAGTCTAAATTATATTGTTATTTTTATATTGAATTGGGATTTAATTTTAAAGAAAGAGTAATATCAAAATGTCTATATATAAATGGTTTGACGATGAAGAAACTAAAGAACGCCGGAAAAAAAAAGAAGAATTCTATGATTCCTTACCTAAAGAAAAAAAACAAGAATTGAAAAAAGAAACTATAAAGAAAGTAATTAAAAAGGAGGATGAAATTCAGCCAGAAATAGGAAAAAAGGAGTATAATGAATTTTTACATGATGTTATTGAATTTAAAGAATGGTTAGATGCAAGAACTTATTTAAAAGGGGATATAGACAGGATTGAAACTTGGATTAAGATTCTTTATAAAAAAGTTGAAACCTATTCTAAAAAGCTAAGCAAAGAAAACGAAAGAGAGACTTTAATTGAAGAATTTCGGAAAATCCCTCCAGAGTTTTTAGAAGAAAAAACAAGAATCGCCCTTAACAAGAAATTAAGAGGGGATAAAACCAATAGTTCAGATAATTATTACTTAAGAAAGTTAAAAACCGATATTGAAAGAAAATTAGCTCAAGCGAAGTATTACAAAATAATAATGAGGATTTTTGAAATGTAAAAAATTATTCGACAAATTTTTTATGTAATATTTTGTTATGATATTTATTCTCCAATAAGACTAAAAATAAAATTAATTAAACGGTTAAAAATTCGGATATAGTGCTTTATATCAGCATTAACGTATTTTACTGTATTACAGTAAGTTGAATGTGAAAAGAAATGCAGATAATTTGCCCATTAGCAGGGGTTGGTAAAAGACTACAACCTTTTACTTTTTCAAAACCAAAAGCATTCCTAAAAGTCGCTGGTAAAAGGGCAATAGATCATATCTTATTGAAATTAAAAAAAAGTTTTCCACAAAATTCAAATATTTGTTTCATAGTAGGATATAAAAAACGTCAGATAATCGAATACCTAAAAAATCATTTTTCGGAGTACTTTAATCTAGAATTTATTGAACAAGACCCATTAGGATATTCTGCTGATGAACCATTTTTTTCGGGATTGGGGGATGCCATTTTATTAGCAAAAGATTTTGTTAAAGGTGACGACTGTTTCATTTTCTTGAGTGATAGGCTCCCGATGGAGGATTACTCTCAAATGTTGCTTACATTTCATCAGCAAGAATGTGATGCGGTAATAAATGTGAGAAAAGTTGAGAACCCTCAATTTTATGGAGTCGTTGTTATAAATGAGCGCAACCATATTTCTGAAATCATAGAGAAACCCCAAAAATATGTCTCAAATTATGCTGTTTCTGGAGCATATGTCTTTAGAAACTCCATCACGGCAAAGTTATTTCAATTTTTAGAAGAACAAAGCAAGATATCTCTTCAAAACGGAGAAGAACATCAATTTACTCCTATCATACAAAAATTGATAAATGAAGGAGCCTGCATTAAAATTAGCGAAATGCATGGAAAAATTCTAGATTTTGGACGTCCTAATTCACTTTTGGATGCGAATCGAGCTTTGCTTTCTGAAAGTAAAATTAGTGATCCTTTATATGAAACCAAAATAGCATCAAGGAAAATAAATAATACTAAAATAAATCCCCCCGTATATGTTGGAAATAATGTATCCATTTCAAATTCAGTAATTGGACCAAATGTATCTATAGGTGATAACTTAAATATTGAAAAATCCATTATCTCAGAGTCGGTAATTGGAGATGGGGTCCAATTAAAAAAATTAATTACGTCTAATAGTATTATTGGAGATTATTCCATTTTGGAGGATTTAATAAAAAATGGGATCACTATTGGAGATTCTTCCTACATCGCAACGAGTAAGGAATAGGAACAAAATATTTTGAAAAGTCTTAATATGATAAATCCAACTATTAAGTGAAATAAAATATTTATTTATCACTAGATTATAAGAGTTATTCAAATAATATATCTTGATGAGATTTGAATAAAATAAGAAAAAAATTAGTGTCATTGGCATTACTTAATGTTGTATTGATATGCATCATTTTAAGTGTTAGTGCCAATGCTCAAGTTACTTATCAAATAGGAATAAAAGAGAGCGACGACTTCGTATGGGAAATTAAACAATTGAACATTGATAAGTTTGAAGCCACTTTCGGAATAGAACCAAACTTTCAAGTTGGATCTCAAGTTAGAATGGTAATCCGTGATGTAGAAGATGTGGAAGGGCTAAGATGGTCAATAGCGACTGAATTTTGGGATTATGGATCGAATTGGATAGCAGAAGGATCTGTAGAATATCTTAGTATTCTTAGATATCCTTCTCAGTACGATGATTATATCTTTATACCTACCCCGGTAAACAGTTATGTGGAAGAAGCACTTGAGACCTTGCCTACCCAATATTATAGCCTGGCTGATAACATGATTGGTAAACAAGATATTAGTGATCTTGGTATTGAATTCAAAGTAGAAAAAACCTATAATCTAGATGGAGTTTTAATATCGGAAACATATCTTGATCAGTCAAATCTCGTTATAGCAAAATTAGAAGCTACATTTCAATTCATTCCTTTTGGATTTAGTTATCTAGGTTACATGAGTTTAATGATAATTGGATTAATCATTTTTATTAAACGGAAAAAATTGATATCCAAAATCAAAACCTAAACTCTTTTTGCCAAGATCTATATCCTATTTTTAAAAGTTTTAATCTCGGCTTGTTGATTTTACTATCCAATAGTATTCCTTGCTGAGGATTGTTCATCAAATATCGATACCGCTTATAATATTCTTCTGTCGAAGGGGCATCTTCAATTAAAGTTAATAGTGCCTTTTCTGTGAAATATAATGTTAAATCAGGCTTTAATTCTGGGACTATTTTGGTAAATATTAAACCGGATTCAGCCGTTTTAATTAGAAAAAAATGATATTTTGCTTGTTCATTCAGATTATTTTCTGTTATGAAATATTCCCAACAAGCATTTATATCAAGATACCTCATTAAGTCATAATTTCCATCGAAATATTCTTTAATCTTAGAAAAAACGTCAGAAGGCATAATGAGAAAAAAAATTATTTTATTTTATCAAAATTTAAAGAAGTTCCGTCATATATGTATTTTTGATAAACCAATTCCTGTGGATAATATTTACAGCCCGCTGGATAAGCTGAATCTTTTATTCCTCCAAGTGCAACTGTTATATCTGTAAGCATAGGCCTAGCATTGATGTAAATATTCGCAGCCTCCAATTCATTCTTAAACCTTTCGATATTCTCTTGATTAGATGTATATGCCACTGCTCTCATCCCATAGTTACTTGCATTGGCAAGTCGAATCGCGTCATTGAGATCATTTGCTTTTGTAATCGAGCGCACTGGACCGAAAGCTTCTTCTCTCCAAAGAAAGGGAGCCTTACCTAAATCTTCGCATAGTTCGGGTCTAATCTCCACTAATGTTGGTTCATAAAACAATCCATAATCTTGCCCCGTGTCAATCTTCTCTCCGCCGGTATAAATTTTAACTCCATATTTCTTTGCATCGTTTACCATTACTTCCATCATCATGAGGATTTTCCGGCTTCCTAATGGTCCGATATCGACTGTCGGATCTGTGGGATCTCCGTATTTAAGCTTATCAATCTCCTTAATTAGGAGTTCAATATAATCGTCATAAATATCACGGTGTACAATAATCCTTTTCATAGAAAAACATTGCTGTCCAGAATTTGTATAACTCGCCATTGCATTCCATTTTGCGACTTGTTCAAGATTTACATCATCCATAACGATACCAGCATCATTTCCAGCACATTCAAAGAAAAATTGTTTGAATGGTTGGGTATACATGGATACACCCATTGACTTGTCAACAGTCTTTTTGAGGATTTTGCCATAACGAACTAGGATATCTTTGGCAGTATGGGATGAAGTAATCGTCATAATTATTTTAATTAGGTGGGATTTTAAGAACTCATCAACTGCCCATTCTCCTGGTGCTATAATAAGATTTAATGCTTCAAGGCCAGGAAACTCCATATCTTCCATCATCTTATATGCATATCGCATTGTTAATGGACATGCTGTTGAAGGCTTCACGATAGCACCATTACCTACTAAATAATTGGCACCGAGTTGATAAAGAGGCAAGCTTATAGGTGTATTTCTTGGAGAAATACATGCAGATAGACCATGGGGGATATATTTTAAATTTACTAATTGCTCACCTTCAATACTCGTCAAGGGTTTTTCTTTGATGAATTGATAATACCAATCGCAAAATTTAAAACCCGTTGATACTATAGCTAATTCCCACTCAGAATACTTGATAGGTAATCCTCCTTCAGCAACTATAAGATCCTTCAATTCCTTTTTTTTAAATCTCAATTTAGCTGCAAATTTAGAAAGTATTTGAGCTCTTTCAAAAAAATCCATTTTTTTTAAGATTTCTTGATTTTTATGAGCTATTTTAATCTTATCTCTTAAAGTTTCAGGAGTATCTGCGGGAACTGTATCAACTAGTTCCCCATTATACTTATTTTTAATTTGTAATTCATTTGGTTTTGACATAAGACTCACTAAATATAAAATTAGATATATTAAATCCTATAAATCTTGTCATCATCCTCGAGGATCCCAGCAGTTTGAGCAAACCTTCCATAACCCATATCAATTAAAACTTGAGTTCTTTTATGTAGAGTAAAATCAATCCAACCATTCTCTTCCTCTGGATCATTATAGAAAGAACCTAATAATTGAGCATATTCTTCTTTATTTTGAGTTTTTATCAATTTTTCAACAGCTCTGACAGAGAGTGATAATTCTAAATCCGCACCTTTAGCATTTCCTGCTTTTATTTCGATACCATTTTGGCTTCTAAGGACGTGAAAAACATCCATATTAGATCCTTTATCATAGGATTCTAGGGTTTCATAAAGCGCAAAATCAAAAACTGAACCCTCATCTAGATCTGAAAAAATCTCAGGATATTGAGATAAAAACTTTGTATATTGCTGGGCAATTTCAGTCGCATAATGCTCTTGATTAATAACTTTACTTGATAATTCTTCGTCTAGCATACTTAATCCACATTCTTTTCATAATTTTTATACCATTCAATCGTTTTTTCTAAGGCCTCTCTTAGCGGAGTAATTTTGTAGTCTATCATTTTGATAGCTTTCTCAGACGAATAAGATCGATGATATTTGATAGCTTTAAGTGTAGAGCGAGTTAAAACTGGTACTTTTCGAGAAATTTTAGCAGTCATCTCTAATAACCACGCATAAACATACGCAAGCCAGTAAGGCACTCTTTTAGCTTTCTTTCCCCTTGCTATTTCAGCTATAAAATCTAAATATTCACCAAATTTCACATTCTCTCCTCCAAGAATAAAATCCTCCCCATAGAGATCTTCTCTTCCTAATACACTACTCATTGCCATTGATAAATCATAGACATAAGATAAACAAGCAATTGAATCTCCTTTACCAGGGCACATTCCTAGCGGAAGAATTTTTCCTCGTACTATATCGTAAAGCATTTTTCCAAAAATATTAAAATCTCCTGGACCAAAAACTATACCGGGATAAAAAATGATTACTTTAAGACCTTTTGGTATTAAATTTTTTATCAATTTTTTAGCTTGGTATTTTGATTTTTCATATTCCATACAAAATTGTTCTTTTTCATAAGTTTCATTGACGGGGGATTCCGTAGTCGGTCCTATTGCCGTAAAGGAGCTAATATAAAACATTGGGAGATCATTTTCAATTGCTATTGTTGCGATATTTTCAGTACCCAAGACATTAACATTATGATAAATATCTTTATTTTTTGCCGCAATTCCAGTATAAGCAGCAAGATGATAAATTGCATTAACATCGTGAACAGCTGATCTTATACTTTCGATATCTTGCACATCTCCATAAGCATATTTAATATTCATTAAATTTTCAAAAGGAGAAAGATCACTTGACTCCCTCACTAATAATTTTAACTCGTATCCCAATTCGTGCAATTTTTTAACTAAAGAGATTCCAATAAAACCCGTCCCACCAGTAATTAATAACTTGGCCATTTGTTTAGCATATCGCTGAGCTTCGATTAAATTAATATATTAAACAAAAAGTGGCTTTTTAATCAAATCATACTGATACGATTTGTAACGATTAAAATTTGCAATCATAGGAAAGTAAAAATTTTTTTCCACACAAATGTATCAATCAATTTTTTATTTTCAAGAATCATTAATAATCACAATGTATAAGCATAATTATAGTGAAATTCAATCTCAACTTGCACTTCCTTATTTGTCTTCTCACGAGGGAGTGTTAGAAGGAATTTTTAATGCACTGGAATCTAAATTCCATTTAAAACGAAAATCTAAACAATCTTTTATTGATCTAGGTTCGGGAAATGGAAGTGTAGTTATCTATTCAGGAATTAATTATAGTATTAAATCAACTGGAATAGAAATTAATACTAATTTAATTAAAGAAGCAAGGGATTTTATTAAAGGCTTAAATTGGAGGCAACGACGGTGTATTAAAATAGTGCATGGAGATCTTTTTCAGCAAACTCTTGAAACTTTTGATTTTATCTACATCTTTTCCTTACCATCTATGCAAAAATTTTTAGGGCATGTCTTTAGAACTGCAAAAAAGGGATCGGTAGTTATTTCATATAAGTATCGCTTATCAAATATGGATAAAATGCTTAATTATGCTTATAAGTTGAAGATTGAAAATGTAGCCGTATTTTTTTATATAAAAAGCTAATTATTTCTCATTCTGGAAAGCATTTATTAATTTTAATTAAGGCATGCCTTAAGTACATCTTCATAAGGTATCGTTCACTGTTACAATATTCCAATTTCTCTTCATTAGATAATTTCTCATAATTTTGAAGCAATTCGTGAACATCATTGATCATTAGCATGTAATCTTTCTTAATTTCATCACATTTTTTAACTACTGAGTTTTCACTTATAGTTGATTCTGAAGAATTAAATTTTAATCGAATTTCACCATTTTCTAATTGAACTACATTTTCAAGTGATTTTTCTTTTTCAACGATACCAGTATAAATCTCGTTCTTTACAAATCCTTTAGAAATATGTGTTCACTTCGATGAAATTCGATTTATAGAATGAAAGACAAGTAAATTATTTAAAAAAAAACTCGGGGCTGGTTTTCTATTATCCTTAAAAACTATATTTAAGTGAAAGTGAGGAGAGTTGATTTTTATTTTTTTTCTCTTAGAAATATAGGATATTTTTGTAAGAGTAAGACACATTATACGCATTTATTTACTTTAACATGGTTTTCTAAACCTTCAATAATGCTTCTAGTACCTTTATTTTTATATATTTCATAGAGTTCGTCAATATATGCTTTAGAATCTTTTCTTGCTGATAAATACGAAAGTAAAATTGCTTCTATTGCTTTTTTAGATTGTTCTGGAGTAAAATCTGGTTCTGTATCATTAATTATACATTCAGTAAAGTGGTTATCTTCTATTCTTGCTGAAATTTCATAATATGTAGGAAATGGCCCGTGTTCTATTTTTGGCTCATACCACTTACCAGAATTTTCTCCCAATCTACCATCTTTTGAATAAATTTTAACCGGATTATTCCACTCATGATTTTCAATAATAGATCCTAATGTGCCATAAAGTTCAAGTGCATTTGTGGGAGGAGAAATAACTGAAAAACTAACTATAGTTTCTGCAATCGCCCCATTTTTGTACTGGAGATGGACCATAGCATTATCTTCCGCTTTTTCTTTTAAACTCGTGCATTGTTTTGTTAGCCAAGCATACGCAAATTCTAGCTCATCATTTAAAATCCAATTCATTGTAGCAAATTTGTGGGCACCCATATCCATTAACGCACCACCACCAGCTTTAATTGGGTCTCCTTTCCAAAATCCCTCTCTCATCAATCCAGGTATTTCATTTACCCCTTCGTATGATCTTAGTAAAAAAACATTTCCTATGAGTCCAGATTGCACAGCTTCCTTTATATATTTGTGAGCTGGTAAAAATCTATGGTTTTCAGCAATCATAAATTTAACCCCTGCCTTCTTAGTAGCATCGATCATTGCATCGCATCCTTCAAGGGTAGTAGCCATGGGTTTTTCACACAAAACATGTTTTCCTGCTTCTGCTGCTGCTATGACCATTTCTTCATGCAAAAAATGAGGCACCATTACAATAACGGCATCGATATCACTTTTCAAGAAGGAATTGAGATCTGTAAAATACTGCATTTTGTTAATTCTTGCGGCACGTTTAGCAGCTTTTTCATTAATGTCAAATACAGAATTGAACTTAATTTTTGGATTATTCTTACATCCAGCACTATGAAATGCCCACGCTCCACCACTTCCAATAATTCCATATTTCACAAATTTCATAATAAAGTAATTGAGATATGATTTATATAGCTTATTTCTACTTATTATGTCTAATAATCAGAATTTAAAACGAAGCTAACATTTTAAAAAATAAAAAGAGTTTAGTGAAAAAGAAGATGGCAGAACCTATTGGGTATAATAAGGACCGAGCAAAAGAGGTACTCGAAAAAAATGATATCGATCTTTTAATTGCATCAACTCCAGTAAATGTTTTTTACACTACGGGATTGCCAGTGACGCATGTCGCTCCTAATCCAATTTTATATGTTTTATCCAATCAATATCCTTACCTTTCTCTTATTAGAAGAGATGGTGAAGAGAGTGCAATAATTTGGTCATTATACGACAGTGTTGAAGAATTTTCTTGGATCCCTCAAAATGAGGTCTTTCGGATTGGATCCCTTGATGCTGCTGTAAAAGTACTCTTAAAAAAGGTTGAAGATTGGGAACCAAGTGGAAAAACCATTGGATTGGAATCTTACATGCCAAGATATCAATCAGAAGCCTTAAAAAAGGCCTTTCCAAAAGCAAAATTTGTAGATGGAGATAAAACCTTTATTGAGATGCGTTTAATTAAGACTGAGGAAGAAATAAAGAGAATCAAAAAATCAACTGAAGTAGCTGAAAAAGCAATTTCAACCTGCATTCAAAGCCTAAGACTCGATATGCCCGATACCGAACTTTTACAAATAGCACGAAAAGCAATTATCGATGAAGGTGCTTGGGGTTGGGATCACCTCACCATGAATATAGGGCCTTCCGATCCTGAGGCTCCTGGTCGTGGTATTCCAGTCACACCGAATGATATTGTTAGATTTGATTTTGGAGCTGTTTGGGAAGGATATATCTCAGATGTGAGTCGAGGTGCTATAATTGGGGAAATCCCATTAAAGGCTAAAGAAGCTATGGATTATATGATTCAAGTTCAAGAATATTGCGCAGATAATATTAAGCCTGGAGTAAATGCCTCTGAATTCCGTGAAGAAGCGAAAAGTTATTTAAAATCTCTAACCAAAAAGGGTTTTTACTTAATTACAGCTCATAGTATTGGATTAGAGTGTGAAGAAACACACTTATTTGGTCCAACTAGTGCGATGAATATCCCATTTGAGGAAAATATGGTACTTGATCTTGAAGTATGGTTGAACGTGCGCGGACAGGGCTTGGTTGGAGTTGAAGATTGTTATCACGTGACTGAATCAGGTTGTAAAGCACTCTCAAAATTGGATAAAAATATCGTAATAAAGTGATTGATGATGAATTTAAGATTTAAAGATAAAATTATTGTTCTAACTGGTGCTGCTTCAGGTATAGGAAGGGCAACAGCTCAATTATTTGCTAAAGAAGGAGCAATTCAGATAATTTCAGATATCGACGAAAAAGGATTAAAAGAAACTTTTAATAGCCTTGGTGAGGCAATAAACAAAACAACTATGATGGTAGTTGATGTAAGGAATCCTAATGAAGTCCAGAATATGATTGAAAAAACCATTGAATTTCATAAAAAGATAGACATTCTAGTTGTAAATGCTGGTGTGGTACGTGTTGGTCCCGTTGAGAATTTTTCAAACGAAGATTACGACTTGTTAATTGACGTAAATCTAAAAGGTACTCATCATACCTGCAAATTTGCTGTTCCATACTTTAAAAAACAACAATTTGGTTCAATTATAACTCTAGCATCTGTAGCGGCGCACATTGGTCAAGTTGCACATGCAAATTATTGTTCTACTAAGGCAGGCGTATTAGGATATACGAGAGCTCTAGCTTTAGATTTAGCTCCATATAATGTAAGGGTTAATAGCGTGAGTCCTGGAGCCACAGATACTCCAATGCTACAAAGTGATGTAGCTAAACAAGCTAAGGACAGGAATATCTCATATGAAGAAGTAAAAAAGGAATTCGAAGAAGAGGGTGTTATGGGCCGTTGGGCGACACCTGAAGAAATAGCTAATGGGATCTTATTTTTGGCATCGGATGAATCGTCATACATGACAGGAGCAGATTTAAGACTCGATGGGGGATGGACAACAAGATAAGCATAGAATTACATGCACATTCCACCATCTACTAAGAGACTCACTCCAGTGCAAAATTCATTAAGAACCAGAAAAAGTACGCCTTCTGCAATTTCTTCTGGTTTTCCTAATCTTCTCATTCTTTGTCTGCCAATATACTCCTCTCTAACTTCATGATAATTTCCACCTTTCGATCGTATTCTCTTTTCTAAGCTTGGAGATTCTGTAGTTCCGGGACAAATCGCATTTACTCGTATCTTATCCCTAAGACAATCCACTGCCATTGCTCTAGTCATTGATAAAACTGCTCCTTTTGATGCTGTATACGCAACTCGATTTTCAACTCCTTTAAATGCGACTGAAGATGAATTGTTAACGATAGTTCCTTTCGTCTCTTTAAGGTATTTAATCGCAAATTTTGACACAAGATATATTCCTCGTACATTTACGGCCATTGTTTTATCCCAATCTTGAACAGACGTATTATCTATTCTTCCACCTATTACGATTCCGGCATTATTAAATAGAATATCAATTTTACCAAAATTTTTAATCGTTTCTTCAACCAATCGCATTGCGTCTTGCTCTTTTGAAACGTCTGCTTGAACAAAAATCGCCTCTCCACCAGAAGATTTAATTTCATTTGCAACAGCTTGAGCTGAATTTGATATCGAATTACAGCATACTTTTGCTCCTTCTTGTGCGAAAAGTAGAGCGGTTGATCTCCCGATTCCAGCTCCTGAGCCAGTTATAATAGCAATCTTTCCTTTTAATTTCATACTCATAACCTATATACCAATAATCTTTCTTCCTTCAGATGGATCCGCCACATCCCTTCCCATTTCTTTGCTAATACGTACCATCCTTGCTACAATCTCAGCATTATTTATTGCTGGGATCCCCTTTCTGATGAATGGAAAATCCTCTGTACCAACTCGAACATTGCCACCGTGAGAGATGGCTAAAATTGCGATTTTAGTTTGATTTTCTCCCATTACGCTTATAGTATGTAGAGAGTTGGGGGGCATGTACTTGATACGGTGGAGATACTCCTCTGCTGTAGGAGGGGACCATGTTCCACCTGGCCAGTTAAAAAATAGCGTTAAAACATGTGGAGGTGCAATTAAATTTTTATCTATTAAAAAATTCAGGTTCCAAAAAGAACCAGTGTGCCAAACTTCCCATTCGGGTTTAATTTTATATTCTTTACATTTAATACAATATTCTTCTAATTCTTCAAGTGTGTGAAGTCGATTTAGGCTCACTTGTGTAAAATGCTCATCATGATGATTGAGAATAATTGAAAGCATGTCTGGTTTTGCTTCAAAATCTCCTTTTCTATCTGGAATGATATCACTTGACATTCCTCCCTGAATAATAATATCACAATTTTCTCTAATTCTTTTCACGGTTTCACTTTCAAAACCTCTTGGGAGATGGACATGAGCCATTGTGGCACCTGCTTCATAACACTCAATGACATCTTTAATCAAATCATCTAAATTATCTGCCCAATTTTGAACTTCGGGGTAAATCCACGAGTTTGCTGTCGTGGCAGTAAGGATCATTTTATCTTGTTCTGACATTTTATCGGACTTTCCTTTAATTGTGTAAAAAAGAAGTCAATAGTTAAAATATTTTTAGATCTTATCAGCATAATTTCTCACAATGTCAGCGATTAGTTCAATCTTGGATATTTCTCCATTAGGACTTAATTCATCAGATACACCTAAAATAAGGTTAGGATAAAAAAGCTCGATAACATCCTTAGTATATGATTTTACATAATCATTGGAGTATTGTGGCAGAAATAAAACAGAAGGAATTCCATCCAAAAGGATTTTATTTCCAATTGAATCTTTTATTTCTTGCAAACTCACATCACCCTGTGGATAGGCTGTTAATGCTTCAATACCATCAAATGGTAATTCTTCCAAAAAAGGCAATAAATCTCTTAATGATCCATCCATATGAATGTGACAAAACTTATCTGATTGATGAATTTGCTTTACTCTTTTTTGATAATAAGGAATGAGGTATTTTTCAAAATAATGAGGAGGACTTAAATTTCCATCGATATTTTCTCCAAAATTTATAATTTTAATGGGCGTATGAATGATTTCTCTATAAAGTAGATCATCCCAGTCTTCCAAAACATTCATGAAGTTTTCTATTTGTCGCGGGTAACGTTTTAAGAATAAAATAGTCCTTGAAAATCCCATAAGCTCCGTTATTAATTTTTGAAATGGAGAGTGACTTAGATAAGTACTGACAACGCCTAAATCTCTAAATTGTCTCTCAGCTTTAATGAAGTTTTTATTTGAAAAAGAACAATATGTGTTTTCTAGGATGTATTCCATAATTTTTATATCATCCAATGATTTGATAGGGTATTCAGTAGGGTGAGCTCCTAACCCTCCCCCCACGCTTTCTACTTGTTTGAGGTTTCCCAAAGGTGTTTTATAGGAAACTATCGTTTCACCCTCCTTTGAACCACTTTTTCTTTTAATGATTATGTTTGATTCCGGATCTATTTTAGTTTCAATTAAATCAAAATAGAGTGTTTCATATACATATCGAGGGCTAACGGATAACATTCGATAAATTTCCATTTGTGATTTACCAACAAAATAATCAGGAATGCTGCGATTTGGATTCTTGAGGCGTTTTAGAAACAATTTATTACCTAGGTACCAATAATAGATTCTTGGACTGAATACAATATGGTCTATTTTTTTATGATCGAAAATATTGAGAATTGCTTGCTTATTTGTTTGAATAGGTGCCATAATTTCTATCGGGAAACTCTTCCTGAAACATTTCCTTTCATTATATTTTCAACTTCTTCGACTGAAACCAGATTAAAGTCACCGAAAATCGTATGCTTTAAACAAGAGGCGGCAACAGCGAAGTTCAATATTTTTTGATAATCATTGTTAAAAGTAAGAAATCCATATATTAGTCCTGCAACAAAAGAATCACCGCCTCCTACTCGATCAACTATGTGAGTAATTTCATAATGAGGACTGATATAAAGCTTGCTTCCATTATAAAGTACAGCTGCCCAAGTATTATGACTAGCAGAAATCGATCCTCTCAACGTGATTGCTGAACTTTTGAGGTTTGGAAATCTTTGATGCATTTCCTTAACAACAAACTCGTAATTCTCGGGATTAATCTCTCCAGATGTGATATCAGTATTCGGGGCCTTGATTCCGAGTACTTTTTCAGCATCCTCTTCGTTTCCTATAACGTGATCGCACAGTTTAACTAATTCAGGCATAACTTCTGAAGGCCTTTTTCCATAACCCCATAATTTACTCCGATAATTTAAATCGCATGAAATTACGATTCCTCTGTCCTTAGCTGTTTTTAAAGCATCCATACAAATATCCGCTAAGTTTTGAGAAATAGCAGGAGTAATCCCTGTTATATGGAACCAGCTGACGTCTTTCAGAATTTCATCCCAGTCGAACATATCTGGTGAAGCTGTTGAAATTGCGGAATAGTCCCTGTCATAAATTACTTTACTTGGCCGAGCAGAAGCACCTACTTCAAGAAAATATATACCAATTCTTTCTCCGCCTCTTAGTATTTTATTAGTATTAATTCCGAATTGTTTAAGAAATTGAATACACGCAGTTCCAATATCATTATCAGGAAGACGAGAAACAAAATCCACGGAGATTCCAAAATTACTTAGTGAAACTGCAACATTTGCTTCTCCCCCTCCATATATCACATCAAAAGAACTTGCTTGAGTGAACCTTTTATAATAGGGAGGTGATAGTCTTAACATTATTTCTCCAAATGTCAGCACTTTTTTCTGCATTTAATTTCATCTTTATTGTTGTTAAATGAATTAAATACATGTTAGAATTTAATTTTTTAAAAAAAAAAAAGAAAAAATATTATATTTTTGACCCACAATTTTCACAAAATTGTGCTCCTTCACGCAGTTGCTGACCACAGTATACACAATAATTGCCTTTTGTGGGAAGTGGAGCCTCAATTTTTTTAGGCGGAGGAACGAAATTATCGGATTGTTTATAAACGATTCCTTCTCCTAATTCAATTTCTCCAGTTTGAGAATTAAATTTATATTTGACAAAACCACTTGCTCTCAAATCGACTAAGACTCTTAGAACATCTTTTGGCTTGATTCCAACTTCTAAAGCTATATCTTCTAATTTATGAGTACCTTGGTAATTCCTATCCATTATGGCAACTCTTACTGCCTTTTTGAAGTTTCTATTGGTGTAAATTTGTGTAAAGCCTCCAATAGATATAAAGAAAGCGGGAATAAAGAGCCAATAACCCCAATATCTTAATCCAATAAAATCAAATTGTAGGGTATTAAACACCAGCGAAATAACTCCAACTATTATGAAAACGATCGCTGTACCAAAAATGCTCATTGGAGCTTCATAACTCTTTTTAGAGTAATAACGTTTATTTTCCATAAGATTTCAAATTTATAGTATTTATTTATATAATCTATTTTATTATATCAGTTTTATAATTATAATTTAAAAAAAGATCCGTAGACCGTTATTTGAATATACTTTGTTAAGCATATCTCTTGCAATTTTAATGAGAGAAACTCAAAATAAAAAGAGTATTAGAAGATATCCATAGCTTTTCCTAACCAATACACAACTAAATAGGAATTTGGTATTACTTCACGCAATCCATTTCCGTTAGGATCTCCTCCATTTCCGTAAAATTTACCATGCTCCCATAGAAAATGGTGTACGCCCATTTCTGATACTGTTAATGGTTTTAGATATAATGGATCGTCAAAATCGAATTCATCTCCAACCCAAGAAAAAAGACTCCCATATACATTATTTTCGAAAAAATCATTCCATTTAGCTTTTTTATCTTCTGTCAACATTGCTCTAATTTCGGGATTTAAACTAGTTGCTCTAGTAGAATTAGGTCGAATAGTTAAATTATAATTTCTTACTCCATCTCCCCATCCCGAGGTGTTAAACCTCCATAGTTGATCTAAAACATCCCATTTGATATTTTCATCATTATAATTATGATCTTCATAAATGGTTGCATCCGGAATTAAAGTCATATATGTTAAGTGGAGGATATTGTAAAATGCATTCCGATGATATCTTAAGTAATCATAAAATCCCGTTTCAAAATTTTTTATGTAATGCTGTTGTAGTATTGGGTTGTCTTCCAAAATAATTAAAGAAAATACAACATCCATACTAAAGGCTAATGCATAGGTATCATAAAAAGTGTTTTGAGGGCTGGATACTCCTGCTCCAAACATAGACATCACTTTGGTAGCTTCATATTGGTAAAGTGAATCATATTTTTCTGGGGACGCAGTAGCACCAATTCTGAGTAAGACAAGACGCCAAATAGTATTTGGAAAATAAACATTTAGATCAGAGCCCACCGGTTCTCCTTCTCCGCCTAAAACTAACCAATTAGTTTTCTTAAACCCTTCTATTAGTTGTTCAACTAATAAAGTTATTCGCTCAACACACCATCGACTCTCTTCATTTATAGAAGGATCAATGAATTTCAAAACACTTGCAAATCCTAAATAATAGCCAGCAAGTTCATCTCTGCTAGTATGCAAGCGTACGCGCCAATTTTTATATATTCCTGTACCATTAAAATGTCGGGGATGCTCAGCAAATAACCATTCGTGATATTTTCTATTTTCAGGAGAGGAAACGAATCTTGCAGGTGTTCCAGGATAATCTGGACCTATTCCCCCATTAGGAGCGGCTAACATGTTACTAAATCCAGTCACGCATTTCTTAACCATTCTAGTAGCATTTATAATTTCATCAGTATCACCGTTATCCACAGCATATTTATATCTAAAACATTGTGAGGCTAAAGTATAACCTAGATGCAGGGCTCCATTATCTGTGCCAAGCCATTCAGAAACCTCATTATAGCTCCCATTAGAGAAAATTACATCAATACTAATATTTGAAGGCATATGATATCGTTCAAGTTGAATGTCATAAGTATCTGCCATTTTTTTCATGAATGTAAAGTTTCCTTCAATTTGATTAATTGGAATGAAATATTCTGAATTTGGAGGATCTAATTCGAAAGTAAAAGTAGCTACATCATCGACTATATATAAGGCAAATCCAACATAGGAGAAAAATCCAATAATGGGAAGAGCTAATAGAAAACTTACAACAGAATATTTATAAATTAAATTCTTTCTTTTTCGGATCCTCATAATGATCACATCTTATAAAAATAGCATCAAATGTATTATGATATTATTTTGTATTTTGTCTATTTAAGCTTTTAAATACTCTTCCATTGATTTATTAATAGCTCTCAACCCCTTTGCTAGTCTTTAAAATGCTTGATTCATATCCTAATAATTCTAAGATATTCACAATTTTCTGTTCATTTTCAGGAGCAAGAGCAAACATTGTTCCCCCGAATCCAGAACCATTGATTTTAGAACCTAACGCCCCATTATTTATGCATTCATTTACCATCTCTTCAATTTTTTTGGTTGAAACTCCAATGTTATCTCGTAAATAATGATGATGCGAGTTTAGTAAACACCCCAATTCAGAATAAAAATGATTTCTTTGACTCTTTGTATAATTTTCTTTGTTTTTATAATATTCATCCAATAAGATCTTGGCTTTTATCGTAATATCTCTATTATTTAAGTTACCAATAATTTTTTCTCTATATTTCTTCTCCATGCTTTCCATATACGGAAGAATTTCCTTTATGGGGGTTTTAAGCATGTTGAAAGTGGGCATAATTTCTTTTAAAATTTCAAAAGAATGGAGGGAAAGCTTTTTTACGTTCTTTAAATCCTCGACTGTAGATTTCTTTTCCATCGAGTTACCCAATATAAAACCATCAATTGATAAATCATAATGAATGAGGAACGGTTCTGGAACTTGGCTTTTTAAAAAGATTAATTGTCCAAAAACAGATGAAAAATGATCCATCATCCCTCCCGCTTCATTAAACTCTTCAACTTCAACTTTATATCCTTCAAGTGCCAATTTATACGGATCTATTTTTTGATCACTGATAATAGAAAGAAAATATAACCAAGCGATCACTAAAGCTGAGGAGCTTGCCACACCTGCGTTAATTGGAATATTTCCAGTTATTTTTATGTCGTGGCCATCTAATAACTTTATTCCTTTTCTAATATAATGATTATATCCGCTCTTGATATAATCTCTATTAGAATCGTAAGATAATTCTTTGTTATTCAACTTAATTTCCATATCAATCCCTGTATCTGGAAAATGAATTGAAAAAAGGGGTTTGGTTATTTTTTTTGCTTCTATAAAGATGTATTTAGAGATTGCTAACGAAATTATTGGAAACCCAAGATAGTCTTGGTGCTCCCCAAATAAGCAAATACGACCCGGAGATCTAATTTTTATCATTAATACCTAGTAATCTAGTTGCTTTTAAAATTTAAAAGATAATATCTTGGTATTACTTTTTTTTTTCTTTTCGGGAACTTTAAATTTTTTGTTAAAGGTTTTCATTTCACTATTTAAACATATTTTAAGAAAAATATTGATAGAAATTGAATTGGAAAAAAACACATGATTCATGATTTCATTATTATTAAAGATGGTTTACCGCTTTTAGTAAAAAATTTTTCCAATCCAAGTAATACATTCTGTCATGGAGATTCTTTAATCTTAATTTCAGGCTTTTTTACCGCGCTTAATTCTTTCTCGGATTCTTTTGAAGATCTTGGAACAATTAGTGAATTAAAGCTTTCTAATAATGAATTAAAATTATCTTTTTTAAAGGAAAATGCTATCCCTAATTTAATTTATCTAGCAACATACGATGAAAAATCTAAAGGAGTGAATGTTCAGAGAATTCTAAGAAAAGTTTCGAATACATTTCTTAAAAAATTTAATATTAACCAAATTTTAAATTGGAGTGGTCGCAGAGATGAATTTAACTCCTTCGAGAAAATTTTAAAAAAATATCACAATGAAGAACTAGAAGAAACTGATACTAAATTTAAAGAAAGAGTTGTAGAACTTTTTAAGAGTGTTGAAGAAAAATTAATTGAAGAGAAGGACTTGAAAGCATTAAAGAATGAAAGAAAATCAGTTAGCGAGTTTCCAACTTATTGTTCTCAAGTTCCCAATTATGCTTGTTCGCAAAAAATTAATCCAAAGCATTATTTAACTGGGGAGCTTTCCCAGAATGTTTTTAATCAAATAGATGGGATCAAGTCAATTAGTGAGATTTCAGAAAAGTTGCAAGTTAAACAGGAACAAGTTTATAATGTTTGTAAAAATTTGATTAAATTAGGGTTTATCAATCTCTTATAATCATTTATGAGTTCTTTTCTGGTGTAACTTTTTGCGACGTTTTACTCTACCACTTACCTCTTCTATGAGTAGCTGCAATTGAGTGGGATCTTTAACAGTAAATTTAAAATTACCTGCAATTTTACTTTCTTCTCTTTCTCCAGATTTACTTATTTTTTCAAATGATATTGAGACGGGTTGATTTTTAGAAGAAGCAAGTTGAATAAAGTTAAGAATTCCTTGCTGCTTTGATGGAGCTATGTTAAATTTAATGGATATATATTTTTCATTTTTAGTTTTTGTATTAAGTGCTAGACGTAATTTCATTTGTTTTAAACCCCCTTGGATTGAAATTCAAAAAAACCCTCGATTCCAATCCGTTCTATCTCTCCTGAGTCTCCGATTTTTTCAATACATAAATTAACTGGTTTGCTTTGATTAAGAGCAAGATTTACAAAATTTATGAAACCTAAATGTTTCGAAGGTGCGATGTGAATTTTTAGAGTAACAACCTTATTCCTTTTAGATTTAGTTTTAAACACTAATCGCAACTTCAAATGAAATATCACCGATAATTGATGCTTTAGACTAATTTAGAATTATAAATATAAATAAGATATATTATGTTATAATAAACTATAACTTAAAAATGAAAAGAATTTTAAGATTTCACTATGTCTTCTAACCTTTTAACATATAAATTCAAAAGTAAACAATGGTATAAAACCGAGGGAATCAATGAAAAAGATGTTGCTGTAATAGTTGATCCTTCTAGGAATTTGATTTGGTATTTTGAAGGCAAAAAAAGTTCAGCTAGAAAGAGGAACAAAGCGAGAAATTCATTGGATCAGTTAAAAAACCAGCATGCTACCTATAAATTTAAAAAGGTTAATAGAAAGGCTCCTCGGGATATAATTAGAGAGGTTGCTATTTTAAAAGAAGATTTCTTTATAAACAGTGTAAAAAATTTAAATGTCGATGTTTTAAAAATCTCAAAAACCTACTTTTATATAAATTGTTTTGGTGGTTTATTCACCATTATTAATTTTGTATTTTCACTTTTATTTCTGGTTGGATCAAGCACAGTAATTTTTGATAATCAAATTCATTATTCCTTTACTGTTTCAAATTTTCAACTTTATTTAATGCTACAATTCATTCTCTCTTTATCTTCCTTCATATTATTTAGTACGACTGCAGTAATAAGTTTACTATTTAAGCAAAGAAGACCAGCAGTGTTTAATATTTTAGGAAGCATTTTAATTTTTATTGCGTTTTATATGATAATAATCTCGAATTCATTGATGTATAGTGAAGTTATTTATCAACAGATCTTTATCAGAGCGGATGTCTTTATCTTATTTAATTTAAACATTGATTTGTTATATCTAATCAGTATATTTATAGCATTCATTATGGGAATAACAGCTTTCAAATATATCGACCAAATTATCGAAGATGTAGATTAAAATTAATTTGTCCAATATAAAATGCCCTCAAAAATTCGATTGAGACGACTTTTCAAACCTTTAATAAAAGGTTTGGCAAAAGGATGTAGCAAGATTGGATTGAGCCCGAACGGAGCAACAGTTATAATGCTTGTATGCTCATTAATTAGCTTTTTCTTTTTAGTATATTTTAAAGCCTATTTTTGGTTTGGAGTAATGGTGTTTATCACAGGAGTCTTTGATGGTATTGATGGTGCTTTAGCCAGATTAAATGAAAGAGAGACAAAATTTGGGGGATTCTTCGACTCTTTTATGGATCGATTGAGTGAGTTCATAATATTACTAGCTTTATTAATTAATAGATGGGATCAAACTCTCTGGTTCTTAATTGATATGAGATTTGTTGTTTTCTCTTCCCTTTTTGGGTCATTAATGATTAGCTATTCAAGATCAAGAGCTCAAACCTTTCACAAAGGGAATTATGATATTGGTTTAATGGCTAGATCTGAACGCCTATTTTATATTTTCTTAATATCCTTAATATCAACTTATATTGGGTTTCTGAATGAATTTTTATTTGGATTTTTAATCTTGGTAATCTCAACTGCAATCTATAGAGGGATTAAAATACATAAGATAATAAGAATAGCTAAGATTAAACCTCATTTATAGCGTGAATTTTTAATAACTTCTATGATTAATTTATCTCCATCTTTTAAATTGAGGTAATCCCTTAAAAATGGCTTTGCAAGGATTTCTATTATATTTTTTTCATGGTGTGTTCTCTGAATATCTAAAATAGCTGCCTTCCTTTGTTTAATCATATTATCTAATCTAGTAATGATAACATCATAACATCTTACTGGTCCATATTCTCGATTTTGATCTTTAAAACCATCAATCATTATGGGGACAATATTATCTAATTTTTCTCTCAGTATTGAAATGTCTGTGTCACTAAGTTTTAAATTTAAAGTTCCTTTATAGGGTTCAAATCCCAATTTATCTTTAAACTGATCAAAATAACCTTTAATTGAGACATAATAGCCTCCTTCATGCATTCCCTCACAAACTTCGCCCACAATTAAAATGGATTCCAGAAGTT
This sequence comes from uncultured archaeon, assembly GCA_964632315.1. GTDB lineage: Archaea > Asgardarchaeota > Lokiarchaeia > Sigyniarchaeales > SOKP01 > SOKP01. The sequence continues at coordinate 30,039 of CAZWEM010000015.1, read as the reverse complement.
TCTTAAGATTTTTATATATTTGGAGCATTATATTTGCTCCTTTTTTAGTAATTGAAATTTTTTGAGATTTACCTTCTATCTTCCTTTTTATCCAACCTAAATCAATTAACTCGTTAATGCGCCTACTCCCCGTTTGTTGACTCAAACCAAGCAAATTTCCGAATTCAGAACTATTAATTAATATGTAAGGATTCTGATTTATTAATTGGCATAATCTATAAAGTGCAAACCAGTTCGCATAATTATTCGGAGTGATCTCTTCTTTATCATCCATTTGTTTTATTCCTTATATCGTTCGATAACTTTCTTTTTAATGAGTCTTGAGGAATGAAGAGGAAATTTATCATAATAAGTATTTAAACGCTTAACCTCAATTTTATTTAAACCGATTTCTTTCAAACCTTGCTTGAGAACATTAATCTCATATTTCTGATCAGGACCAAGTAAAATGATATCTGGATTTATCTCCTCTACAGTCCTAAGAGTATTGTTATCATTTCGTCCAATTCTCGCCACTTTCACATTTTTAATGTTTCTAACAACTTCTAAACGTTGTTCTTGAGGGACGATTGGAAATTCACCAGAATAAATCTTTCTATTCTTGTCTGTTGCTACCACAACATACACATCCCCTAATTTTGCAGCTTCATTAATTAAGAATAAGTGTCCTGGATGTATTAAATCGAAAGTCCCAGCAATAAGTACTTTTTTAACCATCTGTCCATCATCAAACTTTTTTTTATTAGATTTGCTGAATTTATTCTTTTTGCTGGATATTATGTTCAATACAATTTTTCAGTTCATTCATTTGTAATGTGATTGAGACATCTCCTCTAGTCTTTTCAATGATATTTCTTGCAATATCAGTTTTATGTCTTAAATCTTGTGTCAATCCTGAGGGATAATCCACTGAAAAAAGATAAGTGTAGATCTCATCCATATTTTCTAAAATCTTTCTTAGATCTTGAATTTTTGAATCACCAATATTATCTAAAATGTATCTTCTTAGTTCTCCAATGACATCCGTTAATCCAAGAGCATAGTGCAACGGATTTACATTTAATTCTTTTGGAGAGGGATAGCTCCTATTGTGAATTATTGAGTTTAATATAATTGCTTCAACGTATTCTTGTTCTGGTACCTTTAAGTATTTAGCAAAAAATCCTGGTTCTTCGTCAACTAAACCCATTAGTTCCTCGTGTTTAATTTTTACTTGACTCATTTTTTCAATGAAATCTTGATCTTCATTACGATGTGAATTTTTTATGGCAATACTACAATCACGTACGATTTCTCGAGAAATCTTTAAAATATGTTCTCTAATTTTATCTAATTTGTCTAAATACTCCGTCAGTTCGGAGAAAATATTATTAAGACTCATACTAATGGATAAATATTTTAGTGATAATTAATTTGAAATGCTGATAATTATCAAAAGTAAGTAGACTATTTAGAATTTTTTATATTTTAATGGTTTTAGATACATATAAGAGAGTTTATCATGAAGATGTTATTGATTCACTCCAATGGAGTGGAAGTTGTGAAAAATAAGGAAGCTACAAGTAACCCTCAAGAATTCCCCGATAAGATAATTAAATTGGATGGATTAATACTCATCGCTTACATTTCTGTTGAAGATCAAGATACGTATGATATTGACTTGATAGCTAAACAAGGAGCAGATGTTATAGAAGATGCAATAATCCAAATTTCAAGTTTTCCAGAGAAAATTCAGCTGAAAAACGAGGAAATTAGAGTCCATAATAAGGAGATTGAGTTAGGAAAAATTAAAGGAAAACTTAGAAAATTAAAAGAACTCATTAAAGAGAGAGAAATGTATCATGTCGATAAGGTATTAGTCTATCCTTGGGCTCATTTAAGTAAGTTTTTAAGCAGTGATGATAGCGCAATGGATGTGTGTCCCAAAATCGCTGAATTCTTAAAGGAAAGAGGCATTGAAGCAAGTTATTCTCCTTTTGGATGGTACAAATCTTTTAAAGTAAATTGCATTGGTCATGAAGTTGCAGAAATGTATCGAGATGTCAAATTATATATTCAACCAGAAGAACACATTATGAATGCAGAATTTAAAGTCTTACTCCCTTCTGGAGAGGAGGAACCGATACAGTATAATAAAGATGAGACCATTAGACCGTTAAAATCTCTTGATGATGAGGATTTTTTCTTATTTATAAAATCGGAATTAGGATCTAGGAGAGCTGATAAATCAGAAGAACCAGTTCATATAGCTGTAATGAAGGAGTTAGAATTAGTTGATTTCGATCCGAATAGTGATAAGGGTATTTTCCGGTGGTATACCAAGGGAATGATGATGAGAAATATTATAAAGAATTATATCGAAGAACGCCTAATTGATTATGGTGCTTTACTTGTTGACACTCCTATAATGTATACGGTTAAAAATAAAAAACTAACCGCTCAAACGGCAAGATTTCCAGCCAGAACTTACTGGGTTGAATCTGGAAATGATAGATATCTATTAAGATTTGCATCTGACTTTTTATTATTTGACATGGTAAGCAAAATGAATTTAAAACCAAGTTATTTCCCCCTAAGATTATATGAGTTCGAACAGTATGATTTCAGACGAGAACAAGAAGGAGAACTAAGTGGATTAAGAAGGTTAAGGGGATTTATCATGCCAGATCTTCATACGCTCTGCAAAGATATGGAATCAGCAATTGAAGAATTCAAACTGCAGTACGATTTGATAAGACGGCTTGAAAGGGATTTAGGAGTTGAATCTAATATTGTTTTTAGAATGACTAAAGATTTTTATGATGAGAATAAAGGTTGGATCGTTGATCTTCTAAAATCAGAAAATAAAGCAGCTTTAATCGAATTATGGGAAGATAGATATTATTATTTCATTTTAAAATTCGAGAAAACCGTTTTATCTGCTCAAAATAGAACGGCCACTTTAGCTACAAATCAAATTGATGTCGAAAGTTCATTGGAATTCATGTATGATAAAGATGGAAAGAAGCGGCAGAAATATGATATAAAATTTGTTGATGAAGATGGTTCAGTAAAATATCCTATTATCTTGCATAACTCTCCAACGGGAGGGATTGAGAGAATATTGTGGGGATTAATTGAAACAGCTATTAGAAATAAAGATAAGATAGTTCCAGGATTTAAAACGTGGTTATCCCCAATTCAGGTAAGAATTTTAACAATAAGTGATGATCAAAATAGTTATGCTGAAAAAATTCTGCAGATCCTTACGAAAGAATCTTATAGAGTTGATTTTGATGATCGAAATGAAACGATTGGTAAAAAAATTAGACAAGCAGAAGTAGAATGGATACCTTATGTCATAATAATTGGTCGGAAAGAGCAAGAGAATCAAGCAATCTCTATTAGAAAAAGGCTTATTGGAGAGTCATTCGGTCCTAAGAAAGCGACTTCAAAACAATTCAATAATGTAAAATTAAGTAAATTATTGGAGTTTCTTGATCAAGATGCTCAGAACTATCCTAAATATAAGTTACCCGTTCCTTTACGAAAGTTTTCGACTAAAGTGTATTTTAGAAAATAAGGTGATTTCAATATGGAGATAAAATGTATTATATTTGATCTTGGAGATGTTGTCATTAATTTAGACTTCAGCCAGTTTTTTAACGAAGTAATTACACCCTCTCCTTTAAATAAACCAAAAACACCAATAATGTTAGAATTCTTTAGACAGTCAGACACGTATCATCAAGGAATCATCAGTGATGAAGAATTTTATCAGCAAGCCTGTGAATTATTAAGAATTTGTTCTTTAAATAAAGAAGATTTTTTCAAAGCATTTAATAGCATAATCTCCGATTTAAATAAAGATATGGTAGATTTAATTAAAAAAATTAGAAAAAAAAACAATTTCAGATTCATTTGTATATCTAATATTAATGCAAGCCATTGGAATTATTTGAAGAAGAGAAAGTGGGATATTTGGGATATTTTTGATGATTTTATTCTTTCTCATGAAGTTCACCTCACAAAACCAGATCCCGAAATTTTTCAATTAGCAATTGATAAAGCAGAATGCCAAGCGAGTGAAATACTCTTTATTGATGACGGACTTAATAATGTAAGGTCTGCTAGCGAGTTGGGAATTAATACGATTAGATTTGTCGATATTGAGGATCTTATTGAGAAATTAAAGACATATCATATAAAATTATGATTGTAGAACTTGATCTAAGCAAGCCTTAGCTATGTATTCAAATGCTTTTTCGACATTTTGTCCAGTCTTAGCGGAAGTTTCAAGATATTCACAATTTAATCGACTAGATAAGTCTTGAGCTTCGGATTTCTCTACTTGTCTATCTAAGTCATTCTTATTCCCAAGAATCACCATTGGAATGGTTTTCTTAACCGATTTTTTTATACTACTAACCCATCCAGGTAATTTTAATAAAGATTGAGGTTCAGTTAAATCATAAACTCCTAGAGCACCGTTACTTCCTTTAAAATAAATTGTTCTAAGTTTAGCAAATTGTTCTTGTCCACCGATATCCCAAATTAGAAGGCGCACGTTAATATCACCGAGTTCAACATCTTTTATTAGAAAATTGGAACCAATCGTTTGTTTTAAGTCCGGATTAAAGTAATCTTTTATGTATCTTATCAATAAAGATGTTTTTCCCACTCCTCCAGCGCCAAAAAGTGTAATTTTGAATTTGTACGTTTCAGAAATCTTGAAAACCCGTTAAATCATGTTTAATTATTTGATAGTTGATATATTATATTGAGCATATTTATATATTTATTATTTCATCGTAAAGATCGACCAGAAAAAAGACAAAAAGAACAAAAGTTGTATGTTCTATTTCTCTTTTAGTTTTTGTACTGTCCCTTTGATCTCTTCTTCGATGATATGGAACTCCTTTTTAACAGTATGGGTCGTTTTTTGACCAATACGCCCTATTTGAACCATTAACCATTCAGGAGAGCCTTTCCCATCAAAAAATTCATTCCATAAATACATTAGAAAACCCCAAAAGCCCGTATAACCGAGACAAATAATGATAAAAAATACAATATCGAAAAATCCGTAAAATAATGTGACAAAGATGTAATGAAGTAAAAATAAACTTAGAGAGATCTTACCATAGTACTTTAACATGCTAATAAAAATATTGCTCTTCTTTTTCAGATCAACGATATAAAACCATATAGCAATAATTAATAAAGCAGCTCCAAGATTGTATATCATATTTGAGCCTCGGCCCCTGATAAGAAATTCCCATAGACCAGCCCATCGCATTTGGGGAAAAAACACTTGAGAATTAATGACACTAAAAAGATCTAAATGGGGGTATTCGCTTACGGGCAATACTCCAACAGATCCATTGCTTACGTTTATCCATTCCGTTCCAGGAACATATAACCCTCTACCAAGAAATACTCCAATCCCTACTAAAATAATTCCCCATGCTAAAAACAATCGACAGAGATAGACATAATCTTGCTTTTTACCCCCTATCATAGCTTCATAAAGATATTCTCCAAATATAGTCGATAGAAAGCAAATTGATAACCATGGAATGATAGGAGTCATTGCTACAGGTGATACGAGAAGATAATGCAAAAAGGTTCCGATTATATCTCCTGACTCTTTAAGATTATAAAGATATTGTCTCACAGCATCACTAGTAAAGATAATAATCAATCCAATGAAGCTTCTTGTTATTTTTCCTAATCTCAAGGCATATAATGAAAATATCTGGGAAAAACCAATGAATAAAAGTATGTTCCACCCCCACAAATTAAAAGGAAAACTGTATCCTTTAACAGTAGTTGAATATGATGTGATATTAAAAATTACTCCAATTATGATGATAATCAAACCCCTAGTTAATATCCCGTTTCTCAACACCTTATATGGAACTCTGCCTTGTTTTTTCCGGATGCTAAATACTACGCTTAACGCAGACAAAAATACAAAAAGAGAAGGCCCTAATATATCTAAAAAAGCAAATGCAACACCATAAAAAAATTTCCATTGCATATTAAGCCAAGATCCACCGGTATGAGCCAATATGATGAAAATAATTGCAAATCCTTTTACAACATCAATACTAGTGATTCGTTTAGGTGATGCGTAATCTCTAATTTCTTCGACTGGAATTTGCTTTTTTAAATAATCGAAGAGAGGGATCGAATCCATATCTGCTTGTTCTTCGTCATTATTTTTCATAGAAATCAGTTTTAATAATATTCAGCTTTTTGATAATTTATATCAAAATTAAATTAATATTATCTAGTTATTTTATACTATTTGAATCTAACTTATTATTTTGGTGGAAACAGTGGAGATAAAGAAATTTTTGGATCTAAGGCTTATAGGGATAATTGGCTCAATATTGATGATTCTTTCACAATTTTTATCATGGTTTTCAGGAATATCCCTCTTTAGTATCTATTTAATTATGATATCGTTTTCATTGGAAGATTCTTTTCTTTTTTTATTTCCATTAATCAGTGGCAGTATCACATTGGTAGGGACCTTGTTGATATTATTTAAGGGAGAATATAAGGTTAATTCTGTTATAATAATTTTTATTGGTTTGGGATTTTTCTTAATTTTCTTAGTTGAATTAATCCCTCAAGATTTGCCATATATTGGGTCTGCAGAGATTGGGTTTTACCTTTCAATTGTTGGAGCACTCTTAGTTTTATTGGATATCATGAACATTTTAATTCAAAGAAGAATTGGGGATGTAGAGTAATTAGTAGGGAAGAAAATAATACTGAAGATAATCAATCCAGTAAAGAGAAAGAATTAGAGTCTAACTTTTATTACGCTTTGGGGCATAAAATTAGAAGAAGAATGATAGAAATAATTGGTGACAACGGTTTTTCTTCCTTTACAATTCTTAAAAAGGAATTGAAGGTAAGTACTGGCACTATTTATCATCATCTAGATGCTTTGTCTCAACTGATAGAACAAAAAAGTGATAAAAAATATTATCTTACCGATCTTGGTCAACTCGCGTATAATTCATTGAAGGAAAATATAATAAATATCACAAGGGATATTTCAAGCAAAGAATTTAATTCTCCTATTTTGAAAGCTTTAATGTATCTTACTCCAAAGAGATTTATTAGTAACTCTAATTCCTTAAATTTTATTCCCTTGATGATTTCCCTTTTGATTTTAGTAATTGGTGCAGTTTTTTGCTATTTAACTAATTTGTTCCCATTTTTTTTGTTATTTAGTTCTTTCCCGAATAATGAAAATATTCAAGCACCGTTTACGAATATCTTAGGGGCAATTTTGTTCATATTGAACTACTTAGTGTACTTCTTCATAGTGGAAGGCCTTATCCGATTAGTTTTTAAAAATAAAAACAATGCAAAAGAATTCTTTAATACATTTGCTTTTATATTTATTCCCTCAGACTTTTTTCTCATAATTCATTACGCTTTTAGAGTTTTAAACCTAATTGAATTACCATCAATAAGTATTTTGGACAATATTATCATGATTCTCCTTCAAGCATGGTCATTATGGATATTAACTTATTCTATTAGCACCTATAAACAATTAAAAATTGAAAATGCGTTAATATTATCACTCTTATTACATTATGGGGGATTTTCAGTAATTTTAACCCTGGCTATATAATTGAAAATTAAGTTTTTTTAATTGATGCAACAGTGATCTTTTTCTCTTTTGAATCTGTTTGATATTTTTCCCTTTTATTGAAACAAAACATGTGAAAATTTTATTTTCTTGAAATTTGAGATTTAAAGGTAATGGTGGAGTAATGATCTCGTGAATACTATTAAATATATCTCCCCATAATTCAAGTGGATCATCTACGCCATTATATTTTAGTTTCATATGATAATATTCCGAACAATATTTATAGCTTGAATCAATAATCTCATCTGGATTTGCATCTGGATACACTAATAACAGCATTGGATTTGCTTTAGAAACGTTTCTAACCCCAAGATAAGAAGTAGTTAGTCTAGGATTAATTTCTATTAAGTATATCTTACCATCAGCCATTCTAATAAAATCAATTCCGAAGTATCCTTTAAATTTGGTTAAATCAAGATTTTCAGTTAATTCAATGATTTCTTTTTTGATATGATCAGAATTCTCTGCTGGAGTCATTCCTCCTAAATAGTTAATCTTATTTTTGATGAGTTTAATTTTTTGGGAATTTATAGAAAGAATTATTAATTGATTTTCCTGTTTTATGATGGAAGCACTTAAATCTGTACCATTTATGTATTCTTGAAGAACGTAATCTCGATTACCATCCAGATATTGCTTTTCCTTACTAATAATATTTTCAAGGTCTCTTTCATTTCTAATTAAATATACTGATTCTGCACCGACACCATCTTCCGGTTTTAATATAGCTGGTGAGTGTATTAGGTGATAAGACTTTCGTAAATCCTCCATACTAATTTTATAATTAAAATTCTTAATATAAAAAGTCTTTGGAGTAAGTATTCCTGAATTCTTAAAGAAGTTATATGTTTGAAATTTGGAACTCCCTAAAAGTATTGGAGATGAATTCATGCTAAGAAGTGTTTTTCCCATATCTTCAGCAACTTTAGTGAACTTGTATAAAACTTTTGAAAATTCGGGAGCAATAATGAATACATATTGGCAATCTTTAATTAAAGATTTAAATTCTTGGATAATAGTCATTCCTCTTTTTACTTCCATAATGTAATCACAATTTAGGAGATTTGACATTTTCAATATTCTATAATCTAACATAGTTTTAACTTCAAAGTCAAGTGCCTTGAAATCCTCTATAATAGTCCTTAACATGCCAAACCCTTCAGAAAAAAGTGAAAGTGGAATCTCCCTATTGTTAAATCCACCCCCCGAAATGTGTTCATATATAAAAATTCGTTGAGTATGCATTTCTTCCCATCTTTCAATTAATTTATTTGTTATCTTGAAAGTCCATAATTAACTAATTTTAGATTAGTTTTAAAGGGATGATAATATTATTTAACTTAATTAAAATTTGACTAAAAACTAAAGTATTGAAAGATGACTTTTTTTCCACAAGAGGTAATGCAAAGAATACGTTACCTCCATTATAAAATAAAACATTTAGATGATGCTTTAGAAAAAGAAGAAGAAAGCGTCACAATAGATGATCTGAATCTTGTTTTAGAATATACTAAGATTTTAAATATAAATTATCAAAATGAGGATCATTCAAAAATTTTGGATGAACTTGATATAACTCGAAATTTTATGGATCCTGCTGAAAACAATCGGGAAATCCCTATTAATGATATTATGTTTGAATGTGCTCATTCATTGTGGATAATGGCTAAGGCATTCAATAAGCTTTCAGAGAAATTTGAAGAAGAGGAAGATTTTGAAAATTCAATAATTGCAATGGTTGAATCTAGTAAAATGTATAAAACTGCGGCTTACTTTAGTGCAGCTACAACCCACCAAAGAGAAAAGGGTACGACACTTTCTGCAGAAAATTTAGAATTAAATTCAGAAGAAGCACGTTCTCTATCACAGAGTATCGCTGCTTTGAAGGAAGAGAGGGAAAACAACAAATATTTCGCATCCAAATTATATGCTGGACTCTCTCAGTTATCAAAAAGAATTTTTTATTTGAAAAAGCATGAAGAAAAGAAAAAACAACAATTAAGAGCCCAATTTCATTACGATATGGGAAAGGCTTGCCAGTTAAAAGCACAAGCCTCATTAGATTCTTCAATCACCCCATTAAATAAGAATAAAATCACAAGACTTCAACAAAAAGCAAATTTCTATTATACTAAATCAAGAGATATTTGGAATGATATGATTAAGAATGTAGCACAACTTAATGAAGATGAGAAAGAAAGTATCAAAGTCAATTTATCAATTGTTGATGCTTCTTTAAATAATAATGAATTAGAAACATTAGATTACGAAGATATTAAGAAAATCCAAGATCCAGAGCCAATAATAATAATCCCCGAGAATTTAGCACCCTTTGTACCAAAAAGTACCATTTTTCTAACTAAATTCGTCCCTAAAGATTTGAATATTAAACGTTTTAAATCATTCACTCAAAAAAAGCTTGAAAAGAAAATACCTTATAGCAAAAAAGAAAAATTGATTGATAATAAAGCGGGATTAGTAAGAACAATTAATGAATTGAAAGCATTAAGAGAAAACAATGAAATTCCAGTCGAAAAATTTGCCGAACTCATGGAAAAATATTCTGTTAAACTGGAGATGATCGAGACTGCAATTGAGAAACTTGCCAAAAAATAAATTTAGTCCTTCTCTTTAAAATAATATTTCTTATTTTTCTCAAATTCAAATTTTCGCTCACTTTCCCTTTTAAATAATAAATCATATATCTCAACATATACAATTCCAACTATAATAAATTCTATAATACAATTTAGCAGTATCATAAAAAAGAGTAAATTATGTAATTCAAATAAGAAAATTGAAAGCATAAAAACAAAATGGGGTGTATAATTAATGTTGATTATAGTCAATATCTTTCCAAATTTTATTATGTTTTTTAATTCTAATTTAAATACTTTCTTTACCTTAACAGAGCAAAATAAGTATAGTGAAGCAAAAAACAAGTTGAAAATGCTTAAAATTATAATATAATTACTTACTATTGGCTCCAGAGCAATATAAGGTTTTAAAAATATGGATGTATAAAGAAGTGTGATTGAGAAGATAATTAGTAATAAAGAAGAGGAAAGTAAACCATCGTAAAAATCTTTAAAATCCATTTCTAAGAATTCCTAAGGAATTTTAAAATAAAAACTAACTCTTATTAATAATAAAATTGAAGATAAAATATTCATTATTACTTAGGTCAATTTTCAATGAACATACTATCTGAAGAAGAGATTGAAAATTTAAAAAAGGAAAATCCAAAGAAAAGGATAGTAAGGATTTTCTTTTTAATCGCTGGAATCAGTATTTTTTCATTAGGGATAATATTTTTCTTCTTGGGGGTAGATTTTGATTTAATTATTCTCGATTTAAATTTCTCTTTTGTTATAGATATATTATTAGTAATAATTGGAATGATTCTTATATCGAAATTTTATATCGCATCTTATTATATTAGAGAGAATTCAATAGTATTGAAGAAAGTCAGAGATTTGCGAGAACCCATAACTAAAAATATTAGATTTAATTCTTTTGCATTTACAAGATTGATTGCTGCTTTACTGCTTATCGTGGGGGGGATCCTATCGCTTTCAGTATTTGGAACAGATGTAGGGCACGAAGTACCATACGGTAGTGCCATATTTCTTGGTGGACCGTCTTGGTTTTATTTGACTGGTCTTCCAGCCATTGGGTTTGGATTTGGCTTGTTTTTATATTTCTTCTTGAGCCCATTTAGAGGAATTTTCTCTAAATCAGAAAATTTTTATTATTTTTATGAAATTCGACCAGGCTTTCCTTGGTTAACTGAAATTCCAAAAAAAGATGTCGAAATGATGAGGTATCAGGATAATTATTTAGGACCAAAACTCACTTGGATACCTGCCTTATTTCCATTTATTGTAATGCAACTCATGACATCAATCTCTCTGTTTTCTTCTGAACGTGCAGCTCCAGAATTTACTTTATCGTGGACCTTTCTTACTATAACAATATTAGAAATAATATCTCTTATAATTCTAGTTTTTTTTCAACAGAGATATTTTGAAATTGCAACAGACTCGCGACTTTATGAGATGTGGTTTTCTCCATTTAGAATTAAAAACCGTAAGAATTTTGATAAAGAATTTAGTCGTTTCTTAGGACTGAATTTGGAATCAAGAAATGAAGCGTCTAGTAAGTATTCTCTTGAAGATATAAATAAGAACCACATCAGTTTATTCAATTTGTTTTTTGGCTTATTCCTCATTATATTATCGCTTATAATGTTCAATTTTATGATAATGTTTGGCCCTTTATTTTGGTGGCTTGCTTTAATTTATGGATTTATTTTAATTACTAAATCACTAAGCTATGATTTTAACAAAAAAGATGGAGACTCCTTTGAATATAATCCAAATACAAGAAAATTTGTTTTTAAACGAATGCTTTTATTTAAGTTTCAGACTTACTCTGCGTTCGATGTAAAAGAATTGAATGTAAAAAAGTGGTTTAGGAAGTTAGACTCTTTTGATGTGATTTTTATTTTAGGATTGATATTATTCTCTTCTCTCCAACAAGGATTTGGATGGTTAGTTGCAGATTCATTGTCTTTAATCGCAGATAATACAATAAGTTCAATTATCCTAGTGTTATTGATCTTTATAATAATCCTTTACATTTGCCTTCCTGTTGATATAATTGAAATTATTACCAAAACAATTACGTATCAAATTCCAATATCTAAAAAGGCAAAAAATGATTTGTTTTTAAAAAGTTATTTGCTGAATTTAAAAAGAAGTTTGCGATTACTAGCTACTAAGGAATTCAGAAAGACATTTTATTTGCGATTGGGAATAGTATTATCGATAATTTTTGGGGTGTTTATATACCTACTAATATTTTTCACCATACTATTTTAAAAACCTCTTTAAAAAGTAAATAAAAGTTTAATTGATATATTTATTAATTTCCTTATGTCAGATCAACTAAAATTGATGCTTTATCTTAAATCAATGATTTCTGATTTAATTTACATTAATAGTATAATGGCTACTGAGTTAATCAAGATCAACGAGAATCTTGTAGCAATCAGAAAGGGTGAGGATTTTTTAGAAAAGAGTTCATGTGTTGATGAGCATTTAAAGATTTCAAGTCATATCGTTGATATTATCAGAAATTATAATAAATCTGAAAATAATCTCGAAAGGGAAGAAGATTTAGAGAAGCACGTGATGCAACATGAAAAATAATGAGAATGGGTGATAAAAATAGAAATACAAGTCGAAAATATCGATATCCCAATCGAGGAAAGTGGAATAAATCTAAAAGCTTCAATTTATACCACTGAAAAGACTCCCGAAAGAGCTCCATTTATCGTAAATGTTGCAGGATTAAATCAACATAGAGCAAGCTACTTAGAAAAATTCTTTTCAGAACAGTTTGCCTCAAGAGGTTTCTATGTTTTAGGGTATGATCATAGAGCCCATGGAGAGACTAAAAAACAAACTGGTTCATCTTGGTTAAAACAAATGAAGGAAATTTTCAATGATATTAATCGCGTAATTTCCTGGATCCTTAATACCCAGACTGATCGGTTATTGGATGATAAAATTGCTTTGTTTGGTCGTAGTTTAGGAGGCGCAATGATTTTAACTCACGGATATGATGATGAGAGAGTCTTCAAATTAATAGCATTAGCCACCAGATATGATTATCATACTACAACCGTGAAATTTCCGGAAGATGTGATATTAAAAGTTAGCCCAAGGTATGTTAGAGTTAAAGAAAAGAATAATGATTCAAGAATTTTAGTGTTTCATTGTAAGGATGATAAGTTTATACCATTTGAAAATTTAAATCAAATTAAAGAGCACTTTGGATTGAATGATAAAAATGTTTATGAATATGACACGGGAGGACATTCCTTTAAGGGTCATCGGGAAGAAATTATCCAAATTGCTGTCGATTTTATTGGTCTGTAAACGAAAGAAAAAAATTATGTCTTAGAAAGGTGAAAAAATGAAAAGAATTTTGGTAATTGGTCCAGCATCGCAAATGTTGGGAATGAGAGTTAAGGTGGAATTAGAATTGGAATCTGTAAATACTGAAACAAAAATTTTCCCCGATGGTGAAAATTATTTAAGAATTAATATTGAAGATGAAACTCTTTTTGAAGGGAAAGAAGTCATTATTATTCAATCTACAGCTCCAAGCGCTAAAGCGGATCAAAATGCTCGTATTTTAGAATTGATCATGATGATTGAAGCGGTAAAAAGGATGGGGGCAGAGAGGGTTATTGTAATAGTCCCATACCTTGCATATGCTCGCCAAGATAAAATATTTAGACCTGGAGAATGTAGTTTTGCCAGAAATATACTAAAGTTAATCAATACATTAAACATTGACGAATTTTATACGGTCGATGTTCATAATCCAGAGGTTCTGGAAGAGATATCGTGCAAAGCAGTTAATATAAATTCAATGGGGCTTCTCGCTGATCACATTAGATCTCTTGGGACACAAAATATAGTAGTAGTCTCACCAGATAAGGGTGCAGTTCAAAGATCTGAAGCTTTTGCAAGATATTTTGGAGAAGAAATTCCTGTAGATTATTTTGAAAAAAAAAGGGATGTAAAAACGGGAGAAATCACTATGAAAGGAAGTTTAAGTTTAAAGAACAGAAATGTGATAATTGCTGACGATATAATTGCTACAGGAGGGACAATGGCAAATGCAATAAAAATCGCGAAAGAGAGTGGGGCTAATAAAATTTATGCTGTTGCTACGCATGCATTATTATTAGAACAAGCAGCCTATAGAATTTTAAATGCTGGCGCAGATGAGATTATAGGAACAGATTCTATTGACAATGAAGTTGCAAAAGTATCTTTGGCTAAAGCAATTGCTCAGTATTTAAAATATGAATAATCATATTATGTGTCAAAAAAGGAGTTTAAAATCTTCAATACAATGATTCTGGTTTTTTCTTTCATATCCTCAACACTACCTTCATTATAAATGTGAAAATCTGCGTTTTTGATTACCTCTTCTAAACCAAATCTAATTTCTCTTAAATCTCTCTGTTTAATATCTGTTAAATCTCTTGAGTCATCTGTTCTCGCCCTGTCAGCTATTCTTTTATACCGCAATTTTTGGTTAATTTCGATTGCTATGAGGGGAAATTTCCATTTCTTTCTAAAAACTTTGACTTCTGCTTTAGATCTTATCCCATCAATAAAAATAATTTCACTTTGGTCTAACTTTTCTATGAGTTCAATACATTTTTCAGCAATAATTCCTTCACCTCCCTCATTGCGGAGTTTTTTTGCCATATCTCCTAAGTTGTCATCAGAGGGTTTTATATTCAGTTTCAGTAACTCATTTCTAATTACGTCTCCCATTGTAATGACTTTCCCGAGATCTTTTACTGCTCCTATTGCGGTAGTTTTACCAGCTCCAGGTAGCCCACAAAAACCAATAATTTTCATTTTTCAATAAAATCAATAATCATATATATTAAAAAAACTATAAAAAAATAAAAATAATTCACTCTATAATTAATTTGTTAAATTTGCAGTTTAGATGATGCTGAGATGACAAAAGATACCATGAATACAAGTGAAAACAAAAAATCAGAGAACCGCAATAAATTAAAAGAGAAAGAAGAAAAAAATGATGTTGAGCTAACTAATAATATCGAAATTCGAAAGCCTTCAAAATTGAGTAAGGAACTAATGAAAACACCAGCTATTCTAAAATATAAAGCATATGAAAGAATTATTGGATATGCAATGAGATATGCAAGTGATGAGATGGATGAAAATGATTGGCGAGAAGTTTATGGTATTCTTATTGGGTCTATTGAGGATGGAAAAACGGTTGTGATTAAGGATGCAATTCCGATGGTGGTAGGAAACCGTGCGGGGGTGACGTATGAAAATAAACAATACGTTGATATGGCCCAAATTGATGAATCAGTTTATGAGCGTTCCATTAGAGATGAAAAGAATGATTTCATTATAGGCTGGTGGCACACCCATCCTGGATTTCCCTTTAGATTTTCAGATATCGATCATCGAACTCAATTAGGTTATCAAATACCCAATCCTTATGCGATTGGTTTAATTTTCAATCATTGTAAATTAAGATCTAGAGATTTTAATTTAGGTTTAGCTGCTTTGAGATTGTTAGATCCCCAAAGAGGAACGTGGTCTCCTGTTGGATACATTGAATTAAAAGTTGATAAGGAACATGAAGATATTCTCAATGAGGGATTTAGAGTTATTGAAGACATTAAGAAAAATATGCCAAGAATTCTAAAAGCGATAGATTATATTGATAAAGGTATATTGAAAAAACGATTGGCATTTTTACAAAGAAATTATGGTCTTATCCTAATAGCAAAAGATGATACTTTTATAGCAAAGAATGAAGCCGGTTTTGGCGATGATGAAAAATTTCTTTACGAGTGGGATCCTGAACTCTTCAAGGAAAGCTTTAAGATCCCGAAATTTAGAGAGCGAATTGAACAAAAAATTAAAAAAATTGAAGGAATTTTAAGAGATTTGCTAGAAAAAGGTGACATTAAAAAGTTTGAAAAGAAAAGAAACAAATATTCAAAGCATATCAAGCGTATTTTATCAAAACCTAATGAGTTATATGCTAAAATAATGAAAGAATTTTCAGAAAAAATAGGGAAAATTTATCCTTATTACGATTTCTTGGATACAAATGAGAGAAAAACCCTAGAACACTTCGAAATTAAAAGTTATGAATACAACAAGGTTTTAGAAGCTCTCAATATTAAAGCTTGTTTTGAACTTGATAAGAATAATTAAATATTTAAACTTTATTTCCGGAACCAAATTTAAAGGACTTGAATTTTCATTAAATAAGTTTTATATTGCTTGTATTATATTAGATACTTAGACTTCTTTTTCATTTATTAATCAAGGTTACATCAACCCGATGACTAACGAAACATTTATAATAAAAAATCGTTCTGATATGGAAAAAACAATAAAGGATGCTATTTTTGCATTTTCAGGAGGATCTAAATCATTATTTATAAAAGGAGAGGGAAATGAAATTTCAACTGCAGTGGAAGTCGCGGAGATCCTAAAGAGTCGAATGTATCCTGGTGTTGAAATCGCAGAAGTCTCTTTAGGAAGTCGCCCTTATTTTAATAGAAGAAATAACAGAAGGAATTATAGGAGTAAAAAAAATCAAAAAGATTTGATTTCAAAAATTACAATCACACTCTCAAAATCTAATATTTAAAATCTAATCATAATTATGACATTTGATAAGTTAGGACCACTTTTAGCTGAAAATAGAACAGAACAAGTTTGTGCTCTATGCAATAACTATATTTATAAGCAAATCTATTATGATGAGAATTCAAAAAACAAGAAGAAAACAGTCTTTGTTTGTAAGAATTGCTTGAAAAATAATAGTTAATTATGCTTTTCCGATTGTCTCTGATCTATAAATTTGTCCCAATTGAAGCTTAGGATGAAGAACATCATAGTTAGGGTAACTAAGAGCATTATAGATTCAGTTATAACACTAGTAATATCATTAACTTCAACTCCAGAAGCTCGATATCCCAATATGATAAATATTGGGAGAGTTACATAAAAAAGAGTTGTGATGTTTTTACCTAACCAGCCCCATATCACACATTTTAAGTAATTTACCCTTTTATCAGACATTCCCAAAGCAATCCATATAGGATCATCAGGAATAGGTAAAGCTGCTGCTAAAAAGATGAAAAAATACATGCTTTTTGGATGATCTAAAACAATTCTCCCAAATCCCTTAACATTTTGGAAAGCTTGAGAATCTGTTTTCTCCGCTACTTTTTTAGCTCCAACCCCTACGATAACACTTACAAGTTCTCCTAAAATGCTTCCTAAACCCCCAGATATAATGATTCCACTTAATTCTAACCAAAAATAGCCATTAATCAGTATCATCTCAACAGGCAAGCCTAATAATACATATCTAGTAAATATTGATTGGGAAAATGAAAACAAAACAAATGGATATGGTATTGGAAAACCAATACTCGCATTTCCAATGAAACAGATAAAAATAGAAATTATCACAGTAATAAAGTAATTTGAACCTTGTGTAAGGTTTGCGATTTGTTCCCTTGATTGAATAATTGCATTTTGAAATTCAGGAATAGTAAGAAATAAGAGGAGATATATAATTACTGCTATATAAAAAAATGTGAACACAAATGTCAATTTGCTTGAAACCGTCATAATCCTTTCTTACTTTTTTGATCTTATTCGAGTAAATTTTGTATTAAGTCCACTTCTAGCCTGCAAAAATAAATCAAGATTTTTAGTAATCTGTCCTATTAAATTCACCTTATTTGGCATTTCGCGATCCTCCAAAAGGACAACTAATTCATCACTTTTAGGATTATAAATAATATCTCCTTTTTTTACTGTCCTCGTTGATTTAGTGTTCAATCCTTTTAAAATTCCTATCCCCGGAAGTGACCAATAATCTTTCGAACCAAAATTAAAGCGTCCTCGCATTATAAAAGGCATTTTATCTAGAATTGCATCTGCACTTAAAGGACTTAAATGTCTATGAATTATTGCCTTCACCGAGCCAATTCCAAAAAGATCGATTTTAATGGCTATTTCTCCACTATTAAACATACTTTATTAATAATATTATCACCAATATTTATATTATTTCAAAAAAATGCTTGCTATTATTGTGAATATTGGAAATAGATTTTACTATTTAATAAAAACATTTAAATAGGCTAATGGGTATAATAGTATTTGGACAATAGTAATTGTCTTTGCATTGGTTTAGGAAAACAATCATACGGTTTATACAACGATTAAGTTGCGATCATTTTTTTGATTGAAGCCGGGATATTTTTTTTATAAACAACGTTGCCTAGAACCCAAATGTTATTTTATATTCAATATCAAGTGAATTATCCATTTAGTTATAACTTGAAGTAGTTTCTATAAAGGTTTACAGGTTATAGATTAATATACATTTAAAGAAACTAAAGGTAAACAAAAAACCATCCAAAATAGAGGCAGTAATACTCGAGCTCTTGTTGATGTAGGTATATTTTTGATACACGAGACAAACAAATCATTGTACTTTTTTACAATGGGATAGAACATTTCAATAGGAGCCAATTCTAATATATGCTTCGATGGGGTTTAGAGTAGTTCCGTAGACACAAAAAAACTATGATTTCGGAGCTACTATTGTCCACTTTTTTTTTTATTTAAATTCTTTAAATCAGTTTCAGTATCTATATCAAAGAATTTCCCACTCGTCTCAATTTTATATGCTTGGATTTGATAATCTTTTTTAATCACATTAAGTGCTTCGTATATTGTATTCGTATTTAATTTTGGCGCAAGATTAGCTAATAGTAGTAAAAAATCATAATCTAATGCAAAAATTGGCACGACTTGTTTAAATGTTCTTATGTTTAAATCTGAAATCTTAATTTTATCATAAAATTTGTTTAATATTTCTATAGAATTAGAATTCTCATATTTTGTTGAAGTTTCTATAATCCTAACAGTTTTAGCAGATTTTATTTTTTTTTTGAATTCCGTATCATTTAAAGCTTGATAAAAAATAAGAGGCCTTTTTGAATTATGATTTTTTATTATTTTCGAAGCTTCTAATAGAATTTCAATTTCAAAAATAGTATCCCCAGGAATAATTAAATAAGATTGATTAGAATTGATCCCCTTAGTAGATAGGACGCTTAATAGAGAATAAAGTGGACCTTTTTCATAATCTTCAATTGCATTTATAACTCTAATCTTATTTTTCGTTATTTTGTCATGTGAAATTAGGCTATTAATGTAGGATTTAATTTTTGGTCCAAGATATCCTATCACGATCCAATTTTGGTTGATATTAGCAATTTTATTCAATCTATCGAGAAGTATTTCTAAAATAGGTTTGTCATCAAAATTTTTCACTTTTATTAGTGTTTTAGGAATAGATGTATATTTCTGGGCTATTCTAGTCCCTTTTCCAGCACATAATATTATAGAGATTATCTCTTTCTCAATATTATTCTTTTGTTGTAACAATTGTATTACCATCCAAATCGATGACTATTGTATGCTCCTCTTGAGCAACTAAAGCTTCTGACTGTTCAATTAGTAAGGGGTAATGATCTAAAATTTTTTTTCTCACAAATGAATCTATGGTTCTTTTAATTTTATTTTCAGGGATAATCCCACTTTTTAAAATAAATCGAGGTGAGAATGGTAATTTATTAGTGTATTCCTCAATCTTATTCATATATACCTGATCTTCATATGAAATATTTTTTGTGATCTTACGTAGAAATCTATAGATGTAAGAATATTTTCCATTTGTTACTTTGCCAACTCCAGAAGTAGCGAATGGTTCGCAGGCAAAAGCTTGCCCTGGCTTTATCTCTTCATTATGGCGAGTATCTTTATAATTAGGAACAAAAGGACCCGCATGTAGATTATATTTTTTTAACTCATGGCCTCCAAGATTGATGATAGGTCGCAATCCTCGGTTAATGATTCTATTTGCAATAACCTCTCCAATTTCATATAATCTTATACCGGGTCGAAATAATTCAATAGCCGAACTTAAAGCCTCTTTGGCTGCTTCAATGTAATTTTGTAAAGTTGGATCTTCATCTATATTTATAGTAAAAGCAGAATCCGCAATGTAACCATTATGATGTGAACCAACATCAACTTTAAGCAGCCCTTGCTCTGGTACAATTGATTGATCTCCAATAGGAGGACTATAATGAGCAGCAATCTCATTTAAAGATAAATTAATTGGAAATGACAATTCGCAATCGTTCTTTAATATCTCTTCTTCACATTGATTTGCTATACTTAGTAATGAAACTCCTGGTTTTACAATTTTCTTTGCTAATTTTTTAGCGGCTATTACAGCTTTACCCGCTAAAATATAGGATTGCAACGATCCTTCCGACATATTTCACATCAGCTTTTTAATAATATTGATTTTAAGGAGTTAATCGTTCTGGTGTTCTTGGATACATTACAGCTTCACGAATATCATCTAATCCGCATAGAAACGTAATCCATCTGGCAATTCCTAATCCAAAACCAGCATGCGGAGGCATTCCGTATCCATATACATTGAGGTGAGATTCAAACGCGATTGGATTTAATCCTTTAGCTTCAATCGCTTTTTTAAGTTCATCTTGATTGTGTACTCTAGTTCCCCCAGAAGTTAATTCTAACCATCCCATTTGAAGATCAAAAGACTCACTATATTTAGGATCTTTTGAGGGTTTAATATAGAAGGGTTTTATTGACATGGGCCAATGAGTTATATAATAATATCCATTCATATCATCTCCCAATTTTCTGTATGCTTCCGTGGAAATATCTTCACCCCATTCAATATCAATACCATATTTATTACGGATTAACTCAAGAATCTCATCATATTTATAGCGAGGAAATGGAACTTCAGGAGTTATGGTTCTCTTTTCCATATTTAGGAGTTTTAAAGCACTTAGCTTATTCTTTCTAATATTCTTGATAACGTTGTGAACTAATTCCTCTAAATTATTTAAAACATCATACATGTCTACAAATGCCATTTCTACATCTAAGGTAAATATTTCACATAGATGTCTCTTAGTGTGACTTTTTTCTGCTCTGAAACAAGGACTAATCTCATAGACTCTTTCATATACACCACTTAATTGTTCTTTATATAATTGAGCAGATTGCGTTAAAAATGCTTCTTTATCAAAATATATGATCGGAAATAACTCGGTCCCACCCTCAGTAGCAGAACCAATAATCTTAGGAGTTGTGATTTCAGTAAAATCCCTTTCAAGTAGAAATGATCGAATAGATCGAAGAACCTCACCTCTAATTTCGAAAACTGCTTGATTTCTCTGAGATCTTAAATCTAATGCTCTATGATTTAATCTCAAATCTAATTCTGAATCTGTTTCCCCAGTCATATCTATAGGCAATTTCTCAGGAGTAGTGTTCAAGATTCTAATCTCACTTGGAATTATCTCAACTCCGCCAGGAGCTTTTTTAAATGCTTTTACTTCTCCTTTTACCATAATACAATACTGGTAACTTAACTTTGTTTTTTCAAATAACTCATCAGAAACATTTCCCTTCTTAAGAGTAATTTGCCTTTCACCATACTTGTCTTGAAGGTTAATAAATTTAAGTCCTCCAAGATCTCTAAAATTACGGACCCATCCTCCAAGTATGACCTCATTTCCTGAAAGCTCAGGATTAACATCATATGTGTAATGGGTTTTTCTCCATTGATTCATCTCATCTAATGTCATTGTATTATCGATTTTGTGTTTTATTTACATCTTGAAAAAGGAAATTAATAATAAATTCTTTGTCATGTTATAGAAAAATAAGCATGCCAACCTTAAAATGGAAAGCTAAAGGTGAAATTGATAAAAATGCTGGTAATATAGAAGACTCAAAGCGTTTTCAAACAATAGAGATTTTAGAACCTTGTATTGTACAAGATTCTCTTCATAAACAGCTTAAAGTAGCAAGAAGAAAAAATAATCTGTTAATTTTAGGCGATAATAAAATTACGATGAAAAATCTCTTAGAAGAATATTCTAATAAGATTGATTTAATATATATCGACCCTCCATTTGCTACTGGAGGAAATTTTCCATTAAAAATTAATATTGGAGAAGATGGTGAATACGAAGAAGTCACTTCCTATTCTGATACTTGGAAAGGAGGAATTGATGAATATCTCAATTTTTTATATGAAAGAATTCTCCTAATGAAAGAGTTACTTTCTGAAAGTGGATCAATCTATATACATTTAGATTGGCATGTCGTTCATTATATCAAACTATTGATGGATGAATTATTTGGTATTGAAAATTTTCGTAATGAAATCATATGGATGTATCCTGCTGCTTCAGCAAGAACCAGAAATTTCTTTATAAGATCTTACGATGCAATCTTATTTTATACTAAATCAAATGATTATATTTTTAATGATGATCCTAACATTTATATGGAGTATTCTAATCGTGTAAAGAATGCTTTAAAAGAAGATGATAAAGGTAAGTTCTATTATAGAGGGGGAAGCCATAATGGAAAAAAATTATCAAGAAAAGTTTATATTAAGCAAGATGGTATTTTTCCAAGAGATATTTGGAACGATATTCCATATGTAAGAGCTAATACTGTTGAGTATCAAGCTTTTGCAACCCAAAAACCCGAACGCCTATTAAAAAGAATTATTCTCGCTTCAACTAAAAAAAATCAATTAGTAGCAGATTTTTTTTGTGGTTCTGGGACTACATTAACTGCCGCAGAGAAATTAGGCAGAAGATGGATAGGTTGCGACTCAAACAGTCATGCCATTAATATTTGTCGAAAACGTATTCAAGATGTAGAAAAAAGCTATGATCTCATTTCATGGAAGAGAGAATACAATATTGCGCCTACACCTTTTGAAATCCTAAAGATTGATGACGATAAAAACAATTATGAACATGAAAACAATACATTAGTTAAAAATCCTTTAATTGCCTTTCAAAAAGGAAATCCCAGTTTTAAATTCAAGTTAAAATATGAAAAAAATACTATTTTAGTAGCTTTAACGGATTATTTTATTCCTTTTATCGATGATATTGATCCAAATCTAAAAAAGAAAGTTAATACCTTTTTAGATTGGATTGATTACTGGTCAATTGATTTTAATTATAATAATAAAATTTTTAAACCCGATTGGTGGTCCTTTCGAACACCAAAGAATAAATCTCTTCAGAGTGAAAGTAAGCCTTACTTGATTAAGGGATCTCATAGTGATATTTTTAGGATAGCCATAAAAGTTATTGATATCTTAGGAATAGACACATTACAGATTTATGAAATCAATCAAGATTAAACACTATTTCATTAACTCCCTCAATAACATCGTCGCATATGAACCACTTTTAAGAGAAAATTTAATTTTCATCTTCATTTTACCAGAAAATCTATCATCCTCTGTCAAATCAATAATTTGAAGCCCATTTGGCTTATTCATTATAGCTCTAAATGCACCTTTAAATTCAAATTCTCTAAAGTAAACACTATTGAAAATTGAAACATCAAAATCTTCTTGTTCTAACAAGTCATTGAAAAGTTTTTCAAAGAATGGGAATCTCTTTAAATCGGTATCATATCCAATAAGAGGGGCAACAATTGCTGCACGATTCATTTTTAGAGCTTTTAATAAATACGGATCAAAACTGTTTCCATAAATATAGGCCACTTGAGTCAAATCACCATTAGTATCATCTAAAATGCTAATTAGGTCCCCTTTGACTGGTTCAAAAACAGAATATCCTCTTTTCACTCGAAGGGAAATCATTTTATTAAATAAATATGATTGGAAGGAGCTTATTAGCAGTCTTATTAAAGAAGTAGGGAGTCGATTTGTACTACCCTGAAAATCTCCAGGGTTATCAATCAAATGCCGAATCATCATTCTCTCGTAATTCAAACTAATTGGGAAATTATTGTATGCCCATTGAAGATCATTATTGATTCTTAATTCTTTTCTCACTTTTCGAGAATTCTCAGACTCCGAAGAATATAATTGCAAAACAAATTCATCAAATACCTTCTGAAAGGCCCCTTTTAAAAGATATTGACCAATTAAATGAGAATTAGGTCTAAATGTCCCAAATCTCTGGAGTCCATAATAATTTAAAAAACCATACTTTGAAATGAGATCTAATATTTTAGTAGCAAATTCTTTAAGATTGGCTTTTTTTTCAATATCTCTTATAGTAATGACAAAGTAATTGCCCTTATTGCTTCCTATTCTGATGGGTTTTGAAGAATATTGAATGTTGCTAATAGAAATATCGGGAATTCGCAAATTAAGCAGAGCCTCCCCATAATCCCCTTTAATTGCAATTTTTTGAAGACTTATAGAACGTTTATCTTTTAAACCAGAATAAGAAATCTTATTTCTTGGAACTTTTAACGCTCTACCTAGCAAATTTATCGCTTCAAATGTATCTTTATTATGTTTTTTAAGTATAAAAGAAGTGTAGATATTGGAATCTTGATCTGATCTTATCCATTCATCCTCATCAGAGTGTTTTAATATTTCACCTGTTTTAGTGATTTCTTTGACGATGAAGTCTTTATGGGAATGTTTATATATTCCACCTATTCCATCATATTTTGGAAAAGTATAAGATTCAATTCCAACAAACTTTTCAATTTCTTTTTCGTCACTAAATCTTATTAACTCTAGTTCATCTAATCCCATTTCATTTACATACCATATGTTATAAAAGCTTAAGATCTCCAGTGATCTCATCTATATCATTGGCTTTAGCAGGTCCAATCCCTAATGCTGTTATTGTTCCTGGTTCTAGCTGAGTTAAACCTGCATCTTTCACTAAAAAATAATTCAGATTACTTTTTTCTAATTTTGTAATTATTTTGCTTAATTCCTCAATTCCAGAAACTCTTAAAACAACTTTTTTCTGTCCAGAATTTTTCCACATTTTCCAAGAATTTTTATCTTTCACCCTTACAATATCAGAGGCTGAAACAGCAGCATGACAAGATTGAGCACATTTTTTTCCAGTACCCATTTTAAGATCTGTCCTAACCAATATAATCTGTTTATAGTCTTGCATTATGATTCTAACCTAAATAATGTCTCAAGATCCTTGTTAGTTTAATACCGGGATAAATCATTCAAATTCAATTCGAGTCACTTGTCCCGTTAGTTCTAAAACTAAATCTTCAAGTTCCTCTTTAGTAAAAAGTAATTTTTCTTCATCTTTTTTAAAAAGAACAGCGCGAAATTCTATTTCACCAGTGGCAAGGAAAATCTCATTCAATGAAAGCAATTTATTTGGAGCAATTAACCCTTCAATAGCTGGTCTTGGTTTGTCTGTCTTCTCAATTAAGATTATTTTATCTATTTCGAAAGTTTCTTTCAGTAAATTTAATAGATCTTCAGTGATTCGTAACTTATCTCTCTTTCCAACAACTAAAATGACAACATCTTCAAAATCAATAGCTTTAAAAAAAGAAACATTCTTAAGAAATGCAAAATCTTCTGATTGCTCCTCCAACTCAAGGAGAAATTTCGAAATATCTAATTCAAACTCAGTTAAGATACCCTCATCTAATTTCTCTTGGCAGTTTGTACATAAGAATCCTGAATGTACGCATGTTTGACATGCTGGAAGATTTTTCATTCGTAAAAATCTAATCCTCTATTTGCATTTTCTATTAAATTATAATTCAATTACATCACAAGTTATGTTCCTCAATAATCTTTCTGCTGTGGCCGGATCGGTTTTAAAAGTATAGAGATACTTTTTTGTACGCAATTTCAATTTCACATTATCCTTTATCCTTTTAACCCTACAGTGTACAGCAACTTCAGAATATTTAAGGAAATCCTCTTCATTATAAATCTGTTTTGGCAATTTGACTCAACTAATTACAAGTTTTCTTTTAAATCAAATAATTAATTGTATTATTAATAGAATTTTAATTTTTTCACTTTAGCTACAAAGTATAGATACAAAAATTTTAATTCTTTAAAGCATTTTACCATTTAAGCTTTGTTTTATAGTAATGAAAACGACTTAAGGTACAAACCATGAGCCCAATTGATGATTTGGAAAAACGGAAAATTGCGAGATACCATCTACTTAATAAAAGTGTATGTAGAAGATGTGGAGCACTCAATCCTGTGAGAGCAAAAAAATGTCGCAGATGTCATGGAAAAGATTTAAGGTTGAAAAAGAAGGAATTAGCAAAGTAGTCCTTAGTCATTTCATCCTTCATCTATAAACTATTAATATACTTTTTCCAATTATGTCTCTTAATTTTAAAAACCCCTCTAGACTCTTCGCTTGGCTTTATTCATTAGTTTGCCCATTTTATGCAAAGAAGGTATATAGAAAGTTATTAGAATCGCTTCGATTCAAAACTGCAGAAAATATTCTAGATTTCGGAAGTGGAGCAGGGATTCTTGCTAAAAAAATCCTTAAAAGAATGACCCCTTCTAGTCAGCTGACTTGTTTAGATTCATCTGAGGCGTTTATAAATAAAGCTAAAAAAAACCTAAGAAAATTTGAAAATGTCAATTTTATTATAGGGGATATTAGAGACGAACAGATCCCCAAGAATACCTTTAACAAAATTTTTATAACTTGGGTAATTCATCATCTCCCAAATTCTGAAAGAGATGAGATAATAGCTAAGATAGTTGAGTCCTTAAATAAAAATGGAGATATATATGTAATAGAATACATTTCGCTCCCCCATGGGATAGAAAAGAATGATTTAAATGCTTTATTTAAAAAATTCGAGTTATTTCCTCATGAACTTTATCATAGAAAACATACCGTACTCATAAAATATAGCTTAATTGTATAAAAAAGAATCATTAATTACTACTAAGATAATTCATTTTGCTCTTTCATTATAGGTTAGAAACATATTGAAACTTAATATTGATGCTTTCTATTAATTTTTTTTTTCTATTATTAAATCAAACGATGAAAAAAAATATATAATATATTTACTAATCTGAGTTTGTGACTGAAAATTATGCACAGATTGGAAATCTTAAATTATGTTATGAAATATTAGGAAGTAACGATTCATATCCCCTCCTTCTTATCCATGGATTCGGAGTAAAAAAGGAAGTATGGATGGCTCAAGCACCAGAATTGTCAAAGTGCTATAACGTCATTTTATTCGATAATAGAGGTGCAGGAAAGAGTGATCGCCCTTCTGGTACCACAATGGAAATGTACGCTGATGATACTAAAAACTTTTTAGATTACCTTAAAATTGAAAAAACCCACGTAATGGGATGGAGTCTTGGTGGAATGATTGCTCAAAATTTTGCTTTAAAGTATCCAGAAAAAGTGGATAAATTAGTCCTTATCGCTACTGTTTATGGTTACCCTACTGAGGAAGGTCCCGAAATTTATAAGAAAATGCGTTTGTATGAACTCGAAATTGGACCAGAGAAAGCATTTTGGGAAACTGCGAGAGCTAATTTTCATGCTATTTATAGAAGAGAAATGGAAAAAAATCCAAAAAAGAAATATTTTGGAATCTGGTCTGCTGAAGATTACATCAAAATGCTTAGTAGCGATCCCCCAACTCGTCAAGATATCATTAATCAAGCAGAAGCACTTAAAACGCACCATACTTTTGAGGACTTAAAAAACATTAAGAATCAGACTCTTTTAATTGCCGGATCTCATGATAGATTAACCCCAAAGGTCACTATGGAAGAGATGCATCAAGAAATACCTAATAGTACATTTATCGTGATAGATAAAACAGGACATTTTGCGCCCATGACAAGAACTCCTGAAGTTAATAAAGCGATTATAAATTTTTTACAAAAATAAGAAATGTTTTCATCACTCTTTTTATCACTTTTCATATCTGTATAATTTAACTGCATTTTTTCCTATGAAAACCCTTTTGGTCTCAGCTAAAAACTAAATAGATTAGGGTTCATTAAGATTATATTGTAATCTTAATTTTTTTAATCCCAAAATTTTTAAAACATAATCCAAAATGGCAATATAGGAAAACTTTCCCATCGAAACATTTAAATAGTTAAAATTTTCTGTCGGAATTTATAATCTGTCATCGAAAAGTTCAAATAAGTTAAAATATTCTCAATTTTAATATTTTTTTAAATTGGAAGTAAAAAGGTAAATAATTTTAATGAATAGTGATTCATACGTGCTTAGAAACTGTATCATCAGAAGTATCTGATGAAGATGCATATAAAATTTTAGCAAGTTTATCAAGTAGTAAGAACGGACTGACAACTTCCAACGCGACCGAAAGACTTGAAAAGTTCGGTCCAAATGAGATTCCAGAGAAAAAGAAAAGCCCGCTCATTAACTTTTTAAAGAATTTTTGGGGTCCAATCCCATGGATGATCGAAGCAGCAGTTATAATGTCTCTGATCGATCAACAATGGGATGATTTCTGGATCATTTTCGCATTGCTAATGTTAAACGCTGTAATTCGATTTTGGGAGGAGCATAAAGCAGATAACGCAATTGAATTGTTGAAAGAACGATTAGCTATTAACGCTAGAGTCCTAAGAGATAATAAATGGAGCTTAATTCCGGCGAGAGAATTAGTCCCCGGAGATATTATACGAGTACGACTTGGAGATATTGTTCCTGCAGATATTAAACTCATTGAAGGAGACTATTTATTAGTGGATGAATCCATGTTAACCGGCGAATCATTACCCGTTGAAAAACATTCTTTAGATGATGAATATGCGGGAGCAATCGTGAAGCAAGGTGAAATGGTTGGTGCTGTATGCGGAACTGGTCTACACACTTTTTTTGGGAAAACGACAAAACTAATGGAATCATCCAAAACAAGAAGCCACTTCCAAAAAGCCATAATGAAAATCGGAAATTATTTAATTACATTAGCGATTGTAATTGTTTTAGCTATTTTCGTTGTAGCAACCATTAGACAAGAAAGCATACTACAAACTTTGCAATTTGCTTTAATCCTAACTGTTTCTGGAATACCTGCAGCTTTACCTGCTGTTTTATCAGTAACCATGGCTATCGGTGCAATGGCATTGGCAAAAAAAGAAGCAATTGTAAGTAAACTAGTAGCAATTGAAGAAATGGCAAGCATGGATGTACTTTGTTCCGATAAAACCGGTACTATTACAAAAAATGAACTCACGATTGGTAAGGTAATCCCATTTTCTGATTTTACCGAAAAAGATGTCTTAAGCTATGCTACATTAGCTTCTAAAGAAGAAAATCAGGATCCAATAGACTGTGCTATCATCAACGAATTGAGAAAGTATTCTTCCGAGCCCGATGAGTTAAAAAAATGTAATGTTTTAAAGTTTAGACCGTTCGATCCAGTAAAAAAAAGAACAGAAGCAGATATTGAGACTGTCTGTGATGCAAATGATGATAAGACGGAATCGACTACAGAATGCTATAAAGTCTCAAAAGGAGCGCCTCAAGTCATACTAGCTCTCCTTTCTGATATAAAATCTACGGAAACAATTAATCATTACGTCGACGATTTTGCATCAAAAGGATATCGAGCCCTAGGAGTGGCAAAAACAAATGGGAATGGAGATTGGATTTTCGTCGGTTTAATTGCATTATTTGATCCTCCACGAGAAGATTCCGCTGAAACTATAAAAACTGCTCAATCTATGGGAATAAATGTAAAAATGATAACCGGCGATCATATCGCAATCGCAAAAGAAACCGCTAAACAAGTTAATTTGGGCACGAATATCATGGCAGTTGATGAGTATTTATCAAAAGAAAATGGTGAATTACAGCAAACTGTAGAAGA
>CAZWEM010000014.1:0-90778 GCA_964632315.1 uncultured archaeon | reverse complement strand
GATGTAATCTCTATTGTTTTCTTCCATGATGGAGACACAAACAGTAATATAGACTTTCTCATTTTTATTATAAATAATTGAATTCATAATCAGATTTTCGAAAACATCAAGTAATAGTTCATTTGCCATTACATAGAGATCTTTTTGCTCAGGTAAGACTTTGATCTCAAAATTTTTATTCGAAAAACCAAGTTGAGCAAATTGGATTGCATTCCTAAGAGTTTTAAAAACCTCTATAGGTTCTAATGGCATTTTATAGTCTTCTAATATCGAGAGATTTCTTACATTGTTAATGAGTATCTTTCCTCGATTTAACTGCTGATCAATAAGTTCAAAATAGTCAATTAGTTCTCTCAAATTTGTCTCCTCTCTAAGTAAGGATCCACAAATCTCGATCGAATTACTAATTATTTGAAATAGGTTTGAGATGTCATGAGTAAATATTCCCTTGAAACATTTGGTCCTGTAAAATGCCTCTCGATAATCCTTATCTAATTCAATTTGTTGCATTTTTTTTACACCTAATTTTTCTTAATATAGAGGTATGAAATGGTTTTAATATAGTTTCTAAGTTCTTACTTTTTACGAAGTTCGAATTATTGATCGAATTATGATTCTGAAATAAAAAGAAAATTGTCATTGTTTTAAAAAGTGAATTCTCAAATGAGGAGATTTGTACTTAATTCCCTAGAAAAGTGAGCTAATTCTATCATCAAGTTTAAATCTTAAATCTCCCAATATTAAATCTATTTTCTCATTAAACTCTGTAAAAATCTTCCCATCTTCACAGATTATTTCATGAACTTCAAAGTTATACATAAATTCATTAAGAATTTCCTTTAAATGCTTTTTTACAAGGGAGGGATCTGTTTCTTTTTCAGTTATGGCAAAAACTAATAACTGATTAGCACTCTCGAGATCTCTGTCTGCTAATTTAATCATTTTATAATAACACACGATTTGAAAATTAGAAAAGGATATTATGTTCATTTTATCTCCATATACCTCTGAAACGTACTCCTCTAATCCAGTTAAAAACTTGGCTCGTAATTTAGGGCTAATGACATTATCTGAATCTGAATAATATTTCACACCCAATAGATTCCTTGGACCAAAATTGATTCCAACTTCTAGAATTGCCATTGATGGATTGACGAAGATACATTAAATTAAATTGATAATTTTGAATAAAAATTTTTGGCATTTCAAAACCGATCTAGTAAAATACAATTTTAAATTCTATTAAAACAAATAAAAGTATATGGAATTCCTTAATCTCACTAAGGTTATTGCAGCATTTATAACAATTATATTTTCACTAGTTGTAGGTATGAGAGTATTCACCTTGAATAGGAATAATTGGCTAAATAGATGGTTTGCTCTCTTTTTTGCTTCTGGTTCATTAGGATTTTTTTTCTATACGATTTATCATCTGATTACAAACAACGCATCAATAATCATTCCCCTGATGATAATTGCTCAACTATTCTTTAATTTTATATGCATCGCTCTCTTAATGACAGTTTTAGTTCTGGAAAAGTATGAAAAGGTTGCCATGAGCTTGAAATACATTACCTCCGTTAGTGTTCTATTCATCATCATGAGTATTGGATATTTTATCTGGCCTCCAGAGCTAGATCAAATTAGTTATGCTAGTGGAATAGTGAATACAAATACATCCACTGGATTATTATTATTTGTTAATCTTTCTAGGATCATAATCTGCGTATTTGCAGTCTATAGGTATGTATTAATTTCTAACAAGCTCGAGGGAGAACGCAAAAAAAGGATCCAGTGGTTTTATATTGGAATCATAATAGTCGTATTTGGATTATTCATTAATCTTTTAGGCGGGAGTTTAGATTCTATTGCAATTGAAATTGTTGCTTTAATTGCCATTGATATTGGTTCAATCGTAGTCTTCAAGGGATTTCTTATATAATTCGCTTTTATTATGAATCGAATTGATCTGTAGTATTTTCCATTTCAGTTAGAAATAAGTTTGCAATAGTGATCCATTTCTGTTTTGTATCTTGATCAGCTTGCGATTTTTCAGTATAATCTTTACCTACCCTCAAATTTTCTAAGGCTAATTTGTAATCTTCAAGTTCCTTGTAACATATCCCTAGCTTGATATATGTTTGATAAATAAACCATTCTTTCTCACCTAGTTCTATTGCTTTTTGAAATTGTTCAGTTGCAGATTCATATTCTTCGTAATTCATAAGTATTTCTCCATATGTGTCATAAAAAATTCCATTATTAGACTCGCGATCAAGGATGTTTTTCATTAGATTTAGTGATTGATCCTTTTTATTCAGATACATTAGCCAATAAGCTTTATACATTTGAAGCTTGATATCTTCAGGATATTTATGGCTTAAATTCTCGAGAATTTCATATCCTGCATTTAGATCACCCATTAATTTTAAAACATCGGCTTTTTTCAAGCTAAGATCCACTTCAAGATCAGGAAAAGATTGGAGCATATCATCTAACAAATCAAGCAATTCATCATACTTATTGTAATATTTTAAAATCGCGCATTTTGAGAGATATAATTCTATATTATTTGGCTCAGATTTAAGCAATTTATCAATCTCCTGAATAGATCCTTTAAAACTTACTTTCTCAACTTCAACTTCTCTTGTTTGAAGAGCATCCATCATATTCTGCCAAATAATCGCCTCGAGTTTATCATAAGTTTCCCTTAATTCGATTTTAGCTTCCATTTTATAGGCTAAATAATCCATATATTCTGGTAAAAACTGCATTAGAGCTTCTTTCATATTTGGATTAAAAATTTTAGAACAAGCTTCACTTATGATATTTTGCTCGATGTTTTTTAGCTCAATACCTCTTGATTTTAACTGACTTAAGTAAGTGGATTTTTTAATAAATTTTTCAGTAATGGCACGTAACATCATCTCTAAAGTCTCATTCTCTTGAAAATAATAACTTTTTCCATTAGGTAAATTTAATTTGAAAATTTTGATTGGATATATTTGGTTTTCGACAATTTCATCAATATAATAGCTTAATTTAGTTCTTTTTATTTCATATTTGTCTGCAAACTCATCAAGAGGCATGGAAGAAGGAAAATTATCTGGGTGATTAATAGACAGAAAAAGTAATATTTTTTCAAAATCGGTTTGGTCAGTAAGCATCGAATTAACGCGGTTATAATCCAACTTCAATGAATTAATAAGAAATCTATATTGAATTTCTTCATCCTCGAGGTTAATTTGTTCAAAAAATGTAAGTGTTTTATTAGTTAATTCTTCAATCCTCTTGCTTTCTTCATTCAGAATTGATTGTCTATCTAAATCATATTTCTCTAACATTTTCGAGTACTGTAACTTTCCAGAATGAGATATTCTGTATTCTTTATTTTCGTGTAAAATTAATTCTCGTTCCTTCAAGAGATTCATTTTTTTTGACAAGGAATGACGGTTGATTGAAATAGGAGGTTCTGTGAAATCACTCCACTTACAATAATTATTATTATAAACCATCCAAAGAATCCAATCTGCATAATTGCGTTTTCTTAAAATGATTTTTGGGGGGTAGTTCAGTTTTTTTTCCTTTCCGTGCGAGCTTGAGATTTCATTAAATCTCTTTCGTCCTTCTGTAGTAATTCTATAAACTCCCCTTGAAACTTTCACAATTTGACCTCTATCTTGCAAGCGATTTATATATTTTGATACAGTCGAGCTACTAAAATTAAGAGGGGCTTCAGTAAAGTTGGACCATTTACATTCATCATTATTTGAGAGCATCCAGAGTGTGAGATGTTCATAATCATTCTTTAAAATATTAAACAACCCTTCCGGAGGATAATTTTTTTGATTCACAGGTGTCATCCCTTTAAATTGTTAACAAGTATTATGATTAATTTTGATGTATTTAAATTCGATCATTTAAGATCATTCGATAGACAATCTTCGAACTTTGTATAAAGTACGTAGAAGGTGACTATTAATCGAAGCTTATCATCATTTTATTTAAGGTGATAAAGATGATTAGCATGAAAGAAGCCTGGACTGATATAAGCAAGGGAAATGTAAATTTTACCAAAAAATATTGTCATGAAAAATTTTCCTATGGAATGGTGTCATTAATGATAATTTCCTCTGCAGTCGCAGTTATATTGTTCTTATCAAATAGCATTGTTATTGTCACGGTGATTCCAATGTTTCTCAGCGCAATTTTTATTGCAAAAACTGGACTTGATTTTGACAAGTTCCGTGGATTTGCCATAGTAGGATATATGACAGGTATCTTCCTTCTTTTAACTAACATCTGGCCTATTTTACTGTCTCTCATGTTCAATTCCATGGGAGCATGGTAAGCTATTTTTTTTACCTTAAGAATCTTAATTCGAAGTTATAAATATCTTCTCTTGCTAAGGAATATTAGTAATTTAATCACATATAGAGTGAGAGTAAAAATCCAATTAAAATTAAATAATCGGTTGAATTAACCGTGTCATATGTTTACATGAAATCCTTAGAAAGAAAAGCCGAGAAGTATGATCACGGGATTAAACTCTTGACATTTGGAAAATTACCAAAGATTAAACAAGCAATTACAGAAAATTATATTGAACCCAATGTGAAATTGTTAGATATTGGGATGGGAACTGGAACTTTTACAATTCTATGTGCAAAAAAAGGTGCTAAAGTGACTGGGATTGATTTCTCGGATAAGATGTTAGAAGTTGCTAAAGAAAACATTAAAAAAGTAAGTCTGGACGAAAATATTCAGCTCATTAAGATGCCTATTATTAACCTAGATAAAGAATTTATCGATAAATCATTTGACATAATCACCGCATTATTATGTTTTAGTGAATTATACTCAAAAGAGCAAGATTATGCTTTAGATCAAATATTTCGAATATTGAAAGATGATGGTCAATTTATTTTGGTTGATGAAGTTAAACCAAAGAAATTTGGAAAGAAAGTCCTTTATTTTATTATAAGGATACCAATATCATTTATTAATTTCCTCAAAGCACACATCTCGACAAATCCTTTAAAAGATTTAGAAGAAAAGATTGAAGATCATAAATTTAAGATTATAGAGCAAAAATTATACTTATTTGATTCATTAATCTTCATGCGAATAAAGAAACGATTAAATAATGGAGGATAAAAAATGAGACTAATTGAAAGATTCAGATTATTTATAGCCTATTTCTTTCGTTTTGTGGGATTTCCAATAGAACCAAGCATAATAAAAGTCGGTACTCCAGATCAAAACAGCCCAGTGTTAATTACTGCGAATTTTAATTTGACTGTAGAACGACTCTTAAAGAATTTGAGGGGGATAGATTGTTATGTTTTAATTGCTCCTTCAAATGGAATTAATGTATGGTGTGGAGCTTGTGGTGGAGATTTCACTACTGATTCTGTAATCTCGATCGTTAAAACTAGTGGAATTAATGAGATTGTTTCTCACAGAACATTAATCTTACCCCAATTAAGCGCTCCAGGAATTAATCCGGTAATAATCAAGAAAGAATTAGGCTGGGATGCTAAATTTGGTCCCGTTTACGCCAAAGATATTAAGGGTTATATAGAAAATCAGTTTGAAAAAACTGATGAGCAGAAGAGGATAACATTTCCACTTAAAAAACGGACAGAAATGGCAAATATTTACTTTTTTATAGTGCTCTTATTATTTTCGATTCCCTATTGGATTGCTGCTATATTTCTTCCCATGCTAAACTTACTATTATATCTTGAAACGCTCATAATAAGCATTACTATAATATATGGTTCTTTAATCGTATTACCGAGCATCCCTTCAAATTCAGGAAAGATAAAGGTTTTATTGTTTGGAGTAATCATCCTTTTTTTGGTTATATTCTTCCACATAATTTTCTACATTAATCTTTTCGACTTAATTTGGGACATTATCATTGTCATATTAGTCACGTTAATAATGGGAGAAGATTTTCACGGTTTAACCCCCACCTATAAAAGTGATTTAGGTGAGAAATCCTGGACTCAAGGTAAGAAAGATATGAAAGTTGTCTTCGGGAAATTTAAACTGCAACCTTATGGTGCAATCAAAATAAACCAAGAGGAATGCATTGGATGTAAGGTTTGCCTTGATGTTTGCCCCCGGGATGTATATCGGTTTAATGAACTTAATAATAAAGCGGAAATAAAACAAGCAAACAGATGTATAAACTGCAATGCTTGCGTCAACAGATGTTTAGCCAACTGTCTAATAATTGAGTAATGATGGTTGAATAGTTATACATCTCAACCTAATCTTAAAATCAAGTTTTGTTATTGCTTTTTATTCTAAACTTTTATATAAATCAAAAATAATGTAATATTACAATAACGTCAAATTAATCTTTTAAATCAATGAATGATTCAAGCAAAACAAAAGAAAAAATTAAGGTTACAGTAATAGGGGATGGAGGGGTTGGAAAAACATCTTTAATACAGAGGTTCATAAATGGTACATTTCAAAAGGATTATATCAAAACAATTGGGGCAAATTTTTCTAATTATAAAGTAGAAAAAAATGGACATAGAACGGAATTACTTTTTTGGGATCTCGCTGGTCAAGATGATTTTCATTTTTTACGTCCTTCTTTTTATAAAGCTAGTAAAGCAGCGATTATTGTTTATAGTTTGGAGGAAAATAATTTGGGAAGGCGCAGTTTTAGGCACATATTTAATTGGCATAACGATGTTAAGGAGTTTTGTGGAAATGTACCTGTTATCCTATTTGCAAATAAGGTCGATTTAATCAAAGAAGAAAGTATAAACAAAAATCGCCTCGATAATTTAGTAAATGATAAGAATTTTCTGGGATATTTTATAACTTCTGCGAAGACAGGAAAACGGGTGGAAGACGCGTTTAATTTTCTCATAGAAACTCTTAAAACTTGATTTGAAATTGATTGGCATGCATTGACATAGGTTTATAATTTTTAACTTTATTATACTACTTTAATTTTCATTGAAATTCAAATAAATTTTTAACGATTTGTATGAATCTTAAAAAAAAATCAATTATAGGAAGCTTATGTCTAACAAAATGCATTTTTGATATTAAATAATACTTAAATTCTCTCAGAATTATCCTATGGAATCGTAATTTCTTCTGGTTCTGTTAACTTAATAGATGGCATGATTCAAGGGACTGAATACAGTAACAACACAGTATTTATTAATGCTAACGTGACAAATAGAGTATTGACTAATATCATGGTCAATAATACGGGAAATGTCTACATCTCAAATTTCTCTTGCAATTTCTTCTTATACGACAATGCAAATCTTGTAATAAATGATTCTAACGTGAATACTCCTAATCAATACGGTGGATATCTACAAGATTCTTCAAGTTTGACGGGAATAAATGCAAGTTTCGACGTATTTTTATGTCAAGACAACAGTTCATTAGATATATCCCAAAATAGTCATATCCAGACCCTCATTGTTAATTGCACGAATGATATTTCTATAAGAAATTGTACGGTTGAACAGATTACATGGTATTCACAATCCGAAGAGGTTCGCATCGCAGAATTTATTAATACTACTATCGAAAGTTTCTATCTACCGCAACCTTCAGAAGTTAATATCATAAATTCTTCAATAAATATGTTGTATGAAGGAATAAAATTCCAGTCAGGTATAAATTACTTAAATTCCTCAGGGATCTTTGGGGAAGAATATCTGCTTAGCAATATAAACCTAGACAAATCAGTGATTTTTAATAGAACGTATAAATTTGTTGAAGTCACCGGGAATGCTGAGGTTAAAATTGAAGATATTCATAATTACTTGAGTATTACAGCGGAATCTGGTAGTTTTTCCCTTGATAATTCTACCTTAGATTCTCTAATGTTGATGAATGATGCAATTGGGTTTCTGCATAATTGTTCTACTCCTGATGACGGAGGATTTGGAATACTCTTAATTAATTTTCTCAGTCCTCTATCGTTCATATGCACTGATAATTCAGTACTTCACATCAACCAAACAAAGATACATGAAATCTACTTCCTTCAACTCATGGATAACTGCCAAGCTACAATAGACAATTCTCAAATTTTTGGAATCTATCTTTATCAACACTCAACTGCAAGTATTATGAATTCTGAATTATACATTATCAGAGTAGCATCGACTTTTCAATTAGATTTTGCATTTATCTTATCCAATTGTTCAATCGAGTTACTTTCTACTATTGGCTGGAAATTCTAATTTAATCATTTTTTTTTTATTGATTTTGATTTTATCAAATTATAATATTAACTCAAGATCTCATTATCTAAATATATCAATATGGTATTATATGTTATTTTTTATTACGTGTTGACTTAAGTGTGCAAGTTCGCAAAAGATTAGTGGTGATATTATGAATAAAGAAAATTGTGACTCTGAAACAAGGATGGATGATAAAATCGTCATGATAACAGGTGCTAATTCTGGAATTGGTAAAGAGACAGCAAGAGTTTTAGCTGATAGAGGAGCTACAATAATTATGATTTGTCGTAATAAAGAAAGAGGTGAAACTGCACTTAGAGAACTTAAAGAGAAAACGGGTTCAGATAAAATCGAATTATATCTGGCTGATTTAACTGAACCAGACACAATTCATGATGTTGTGGATAAATTTAAAGAAAACCATAGCCGCCTAGATGTTTTAATCAACAATGCAGGGTTAACGATAAATGAACGGGAGATTACATCATTAGGATACGAAAGAACATTTGCTACAAATCATTTAGGGCATTTTCTGTTAACACAATTATTATTAGATATCTTGAAACAATCTAAACCTTCGAGAATAGTCAATGTTTCTTCAGCTGTACATACTACAGCTAATTTGAAGTTCAACGATATAAATCAAAAAAAGCATTACAGAGGTTATTTAGCGTATGCTAACTCGAAATTGGCAAACTTGTTGTTTACCTATGAACTTGCTAGGAGACTTGAAGAAACGGGAGTGACGGTCAATGCGTTACATCCTGGATTTGTAAGAACTAATTTTGGTAAAGGAGGGAGAAATTGGATTCTGAAAGCTATATTTAAATTTGCCAGAATTTTTGCAATAAGTGTTGAAAAAGGAGCAAAAACGTCGATTTATTTGGCAAGCTCTCCTGAAGTTGAAGGTGTGACTGGTAAGTACTTTGTAAAATGTAAACCCGTGAGATCTTCAAACGCTTCATATGATCTGGAAGCCCAAAAACGGTTATGGCAATTAAGCGAGCATGTATTTAAACAAGAAGAGCCTTTATTGACTCATTAGAGCTAAGTCATCAAAGATGATAGATTTTCTCATTTTTTTACATTTTTTTTAGGATCGTTTCTATGTATATGGTAATTCTCATTACTTTGAAGAAATCTAGTTTTAAGCAAAATTTTTGATTAAATCATTGTCAGAGTAAAACTCAAGAGAGATTTACCCCAAAGTTTTTACCGAGCGAAATATCATTTATATAATTTGAACAGGAATATATTATTTAAAATATCGAGAAATAAATTAAATAATCTTGTAGAACGGTAAAGTGAACGGGAAATAAAAAAGAGTGAATAAAATGGTTATTATTATGTTTGGTAAAAGATTTCTCGCTTTAATGAAAACATAATCCATTATGAAGTGGTAACCCAAGATAATTAATATTGGAAATAATAGAGAGAGAAATGTGAATAAATCATAATTAATTATGAAGGGGAATGTAATAATGATACCATTAACAAAAAAATAATAGATGAAAATAATAGGTAAATGCAATAAAATGGCATATCTAATTTTGAATTTGGTTGTTAAAATATTTAAAATAATTCCGCGGTATGTAATTTCTAACCAAATACCGACATTTATGATATTAAAAAGATAAGAAAATTCGTAATAATAGTAGTCTGGATACCAATATCCGGAAGAAAAATTGAAAAAGAACATCATAATTATTATCGCCACAAGACCAAAAAGAATATAACGCAAATTTGCATAAATTGGTTTAATCCAGCTTAAACCAATATCATCAAGAAATGGGCTTATCTTCTTTCTTCCATAAGGAATTCCTAACTTTTTAGGCACAAAGACAAAATAGATCAATATAAAAACAATATTATTGAGGATGAGGGGTCCATAATAATAAGCCAGAAATAGCAGAAAAGCCATATACCCATAATCAGCAAGCCTATATATAACTGGTTGAGCTATAATTGAATGCAAGAATTCTGTTATAAAATTGCTTATTAAATTAAAAATAAAATCAAATAAGAGTATCATAAGCACAGAAACCCAAGGATGTCTCGAAAAGAAAGTGGAATTTATTATCTTTCTTAA
The DNA here is from genome assembly GCA_964632315.1 of uncultured archaeon. GTDB lineage: Archaea > Asgardarchaeota > Lokiarchaeia > Sigyniarchaeales > SOKP01 > SOKP01. Next base: position 80,446 of record CAZWEM010000014.1, on the reverse strand, counting down.
TCCCGTTCCTGTAAAAGAATCCTCAGATTGATTTCTTTGAATTTTTATGATTGGAAGAATTTTGTTAAAAAAAAGGAAACTAAATGCATATCCTACAAATAATATTAAGCATATGAAATAGCTTAAAAACATTTCAAATGGTGATGCATAAAGAAGTAGTAGAGTCGAAACTGATATAATCCATAAACATAAACTTAATGGGACAAAAAGAATAATGATCCATCTAAATACGCTTTTTCCGCTCAAGTCACTCACGATATAGGTTTTATTCCGTTTTCCAAAAAAATAGACGCTCATTTCAAATGAAAGAAACAAAAATAACCATGCGAAAGGAAGGGAGGCAATGATTCCGGAAAAAAAAATAAAAAAACGGGGATTTATGATAAATAAGAGGGTAGGAGATATGACAGCACAGGTTAGTACCAGAAACATTATTAAAAGTTTTGCCTTGGCTTGTTCTCTAGGCATTATTGGTAATGATTCTAATATTGAATGACCACTAGCATCCAAGTTTAATAAACTAAATACTATTATACCACTTAGAATTGGTGTAATTAGTAAGTATGATAACCACGTTTTAAGAATCTGGAACTCAATAGGATCACTAACGCTGACCCTAGGCAAGTTCAAATAGACTGCAAAAATAAATGAAAAAATGATGGGTGATATGAGTGAGAGAAATACTTTTAAATCTCTGGTTGCTGATAGTAAATCTTTTCTTAAGAAAGCTCTAAAAGTTGATGTTGGCTTAAGAATAAGCTTTTCCTTTATACTTTCGAGAAAATTTTCTTTATGTTTATATATGGGCTCAGATTGTATTACTTTATTGATAGATCTGAATGCTCTCTTTAATGTCCAATAAAAGAATAAAACCAACAATCCTATACCAATAAAAGTGCTTATAATGAGTTGTATCCCTGGATTTGTTGGTGAAAACATGAGTGCGATTAAGTAAGACTGAGAATAAGGGTATGGAATTATACTTAGTATGATATTAATTAAAATTGGATTTTGATTCATATCAAACAAATAAAAGTAATCTTGTAGCGAGGTAGCGGCCCATTCTATTAAATAAATACTTCCTAAAATGATGAAGACGTATGAAAAAATGTTAAATAATCGAATTAAGAAACTCTTTTTTGAACTGATATCATTAAGATTTAGGACATGATTCAACCGCCCGCTTATTATAATCATTATATTAAATCCCAAGAATGTATTTATAAAGGAGATTCCCAGAGTAATTAAAAAAAATAAAATGTTAGCAGAGATAATCAATAACGCAATAGGGAAGGTAAAAATGATGACTAATATAGGAATATCAAAGTTACGAAAAATGGTAACATACATTAGTTTCTTCAAACTTAAGTTAGAGAGGGGTAATGTCTTAAACCACCCTAGTGAGTTACCCGACATTATTGCAGTTGTTTCTATAATTGTCATTAATAAAAAATTAAAAAATTGAAGTAAAAAGAAAATTCCATATAAATTACTGATTAAAAAAATAATTAAATCAAAATTGAACATTCCGGAGGTTATAACATCACTATATTCAAGATAGCCAAATATAGGAATGATTGGTAAAATCCCGAAAATTAATGCATAAAACAATTTAGTAAAGATTATTTTTCGTTTGAGTTGGTTATTGTTTTGTAAATATTTTTCAGATAGAATTGAATAATATATTCCTCTTGATTGTAAATACTCATCAAGTAGAATCTCGTGAGAAAGACTTTTAGAAATTGAATATAACTCAATTAAGTTAAATGCCGACTTTTTTGAGGTTATATTTTTCATGAATGCATTTTAATTGTAAATTTCAATTATTGTCAACTAGTAATAGTATCTTTTAAACAATTTCGGATGATTGAGGAATTTGTTTCATGCTAAATTTATTTAAAGCTAAATTAAATAGAAATAAACATAGCAAATAAATAGCAAATAGGATTAAGGGATGGTCATAACAGTCATTATATTTGGAATTTTTTAATTTTATTGATATTTTGTCTAATTTTAATGCTCGATTCTAATAAATTTGCTATTAATTTATTTCATTCTTGCTAAATTTACATTAGTATGCACAATTTTGTCTAAAATCTGATTAAACTTTCTTATTTCAGCAATTAGAAAATGTTATAAATGTCATAAACTAAAGATTTAATTAAGTAAATTAAAAACAAATTTAGTGGGAAAATGAACGTAAATTTCAAAAAATTAACTTCTATATGCTATATAGCTTCACTTATAGCGACCTTTTCATTCTCATGTATCTTTCAATCCATTGAAAATACGATAGGTCAAACCGAGACAATTTTTGAAAATAATATCAAATCATCACAAACTTGGAATTTAAATCCATTTATAATCAGTCAATCAGGTGGAGGGAATGGAACATGGAGTTGGGCGGCTTCACAAGATTGGTGTAGTGGTTCTGGAACATTAGGTAACCCATACATTATAGAGAATGTTACAATCGATTGTGGAGGTTCTCCGGGAGTCAGTGGAATTACAATTATAGATTCTGATGAATATTTTATTATTCAAAACAGTATTATCCAAAATAGTGGTAGTGCATCCGATGATGCAGGTATTAAACTATTAAGAACAAATAATGGTACTATTCAACTCAACAGTCTCTCATACAATTTAGGAACCGGGATTTATTTAGACAATTCAAGCAATAATCGTATCCTAGAAAATGAAGTTCATAACAATCAATATCATGGTATATATGTTTATTCCGATAGTGATAACAATATAATCCACAAAAATTTTCTAAGATATAATGGAATATATTCATATCATGGAATCTATATTGATCATTACTGCGATTATACTGTTGTCTCTAATAATTCTGTTTCTGAGAGTGGATATGATGGTATAAGAGTCTATTACTTCTGTCAAAATGCTTCGCTCATTTCCAATGAAATTTATAATAATTTAAACGGGATTGTTGTCAGTATTAGTTCATATGACTGCATCATAAAAGATAATTCCATTTTGAACAACACAGAGCGGGGAATCTTTTTATCGTCACAAGCACATAGAACTTCCATTCAAGAAAATTATTTTGAAAAAAATGGACTTTTATCAAATAGTCAAGCACTACATGCTATAGGATCTAACTTTCTTAATATCTCAGATAACCTTTTTGTCAATAATTATTATGGGATATATTTAAGCTACGTTTTGGACTGTGAAGTTACGAGCAATAAATTAGTTGACAACAATTATGTCTCAATATATATCCAATTTCAATCAGAAGATAACAATATAACAGATAACTACATCATCAATAGCTTATCTGGAATACATGTTTACGATAGATGTCAAAACTTATTGATTGAAAATAATACAGTCATAAGGCAGTCAGATACAGGTATTGAAATTGGAAGATATTCTCATTATAACACGGTACGTGGAAATTATCTATTAAGTAATACGAGAGGATTTGATGTCAATTTTGATTCTGATTATAACAATTTCTCCAATAATATTGTCAAATTTTCGAGTGATTATGGTGCTCGTATAATTAATGATTGTAATGAAACCCTTGTATTTCAAAATTATTTCATATACAACGAAATTCAGGTTGTGAATCTAGAGAGTTCATCTCATTGGAATTATACTAATTTGGGCAATTATTGGACTAATTACACAGGGTATGATATGGATGATGATGGTATTGGAGATACACCACATCCTATTCAAGGTAATGGTTATGACTATTATCCTATCTTTAAAAATATGCCATCCATTTTCATCGATGATTATTCAGAATACAATTGGGAATGGGCTGTTCATCAATATTGGGTAAATGGTACAGGAACGGAAGAAGATCCATACATAATTCAGAATAAGATAATAAATGAAGATTGGCAAGTTCCAGCAATTGAAATTAGAAATTCAGAAAAATACTTCACTATTTCTAACTGTACTTTATCAACTGGTGGTTCTGTTTTTGCTGGTATCACCTTCTACAATGTAGAGAATGGAAAGGTTGAAGAATCGACTATTGCTAATTGCAAGATCGGAATTGAGTTGTTAGGGAGTAAAAGTGTGGTTATCACATCAAATAATATTAATTATAATGGTATTGGTGTTCATCTATCTGGTAGCGATGATATTAATGTGATAGCTAACGATGTATCTCAAAACGGCATTGGACTTTACATATTCCAGAGTAATAATAACTTTTTTGGAGAAAACATCATTCTAAATACTGATTCTTGCATATTAGAATATGAATCGTACACTAATATCTTCGAAAACAATATTTGTGATCCTGAACCATTGAAAATCCTTTATCTTGACTTAATTGAACAAATTTTTACATTTGACATATTTAATATAACCTTTTTCCTATATAATGAAACCTATGATGGAATTGATATAGATTCTATTATGATTTATTGGAATGGTACAGAGGTTTCAGCAAATATGTCGACTCTTGGAAATGGTTATTTCTTGCTTTCATTAGATCCAATTTTCACGCCACCGGGAGAAACGGGAATTCCTCTTGAATTAAATATAATAAATACAGGATATGCACAGCTTAATTTTTATACAGAAATCGGGATTGAGGTAGAAAATGAAGATCCTGAACCATTAAAAATCCTATATCTTGATATCGTTGAACAGATCTTTACAATTGACGTGTTTAATATAACCATTTTCTTATATAATGAAACCTATGATGGAATTGATGCAGATTCCCTTTCAATATACTGGGATGGTGAAGATGTATCTTCGAACATAACACTCATTGGAAACGGATATTACTTACTTACAATAGCCCCAATTTTTACTTTACCCGGAGAACCCGGAATTTCTCTCGAAGCTACAATTGGCAAAGTTGGATACGACCTACTTAGTTTTTCATCTGAAATCGCTGTTGATCCAGAAAGTGTTGCAAAAGGAGGAGGTCCTATTGTTCCCCCATTTGCGATTCCATGGTCAATTTTTGCGATTTTAGGCTCTACATTCATAGGAATCGTAATTCTATTAGCAAATAACTTCAAAAAACGAATTAAATAATCTCTTTTTTATTTTTTATAACAAAAGTAATTATTGTTATAATTCTTTTACGTTTTTGTTTAGAATCAAATATCTTACTATATTATCATCTTCCAATAATAAATTTAAAAAATCGTAGCCAATTTTTTGGTTTTATTAATATGGCAGGTACTTTCGCCTTGTATTCCTTGTAAGAATCGCCTAACCGCCTGTTTAATTCCCTCTCCTCGACAATAAATATATGATATGAGAAAAAGACAATAGTTATAAATACATGGATTATGCTATAAATCGTGAATTGAAAAATAAAGCCACCTACACTGATAAAAATCAAAGCCATGTACATTGGATGTCGAACAATGGAATAAATATCATTTTGAATCACTCTCGCATCTTCAGGGTAATATACGTAAACTAAACCCGCATTATCTATTCCAAAGTCTCTTACAGATCTAGCCATAGTTCCAATCATCAAGAGTAATATAACTAATCCAATAATAATCCTTGGAATCATCTCCCAAGAAACTCCGAAAAATAAGTAAAACAGTGAAGTTGATAATTGAGTAGTAAGAGAGTTAATCGGATGCATACCGAAAAATGAAAGTGCATGTGGAATATAGGCATAAAAGATGCCTCCGAAGACCATTGGGATTCCGGTAAAAATGTATTTTACCACTTTTTGGTAAGCTCGAACATTATATTTTTCAATTAATCGATTCTTCCTAAAAAATCCAATTTGAGCCAAAAGAATTCCTCCTAAAATTAAAATCATCGGTAAGATAATAGGGATTAGAGGTTCTAATATCATAAAAATATTAGATGGATCTATTAGATATAATAATCTCATTAAATTATCTAGTAAAAAAGCAATAGATAAAGAAACGATTGAAACTATTCCTAACCTTGCTACAACTAATTTAGCTTGTCTATCAGTAAAGTCGGGTAAATGAGCTTTAAATTCTGAAAATCCGGGAATTTGCATTGAATAGAGTTATTCTAAATATGATAAAAAGCTTTCTATATTAATCTATAAGCAGTGGAACTTATTTTTTTTCATATAGATACTTCTTCTTGAGTATTTTGAGAGGGAAATTGACTTTTCGAACATCAATTACCTACTAATTAATTTTGAAATTTTCAGTTGAATTTAATTCGTGATAATCACATATTATCTTTATACCCAGTTATAAATAGAATTATTGTCATAATGTCATTTAACTACAAGGATTTAATATTGAATCTGAAGAAAAGTTTGCCCTTCATTAATTCAGTCGCAATTTTAGATGGAAAAAACATATATTCAATAGACAATGTTGAAGATAGAGAGAATTTCCGAAAGATTGGTATAATTTGGTCATCTATGAGACGAGAATCATTCGATATTAATGAGATGAAATACTTAGTCAGAGTGAACATTAATAATCGATTTATTGCTTCTTCATCAATAGGAGAAGGACACATAGTTGGGGTTAAAGAGGGGAAAAAAATGATGATAGCCATTATCGAACCCGATGGAATAATTCCCTTTACGACTGTAGAGATGTTAAAAGTATTAACAACTTTAAAACAACGTAAGTCAAATTTTAATGAAAACCTTAAGCTAAACCAAAAAGCTAATTATAATGGTCTAAGATCTTTAAAAAGGAATAAAGTAATTGGAGGGGAGATAAAACATGATGAAACGGATATTCCATTTACTGCTCGTTTAATGGCCTATTATCGTGCTCAAGAAAGTAGGAAAGAAACCCCTCTTATTTCTGACCCTTTTGCTGATATTCTTGCGGGTGACTTGTCTGACTATCTTAGTAGACACATTAGAGTATCTAAGATGGATTATCCTATTGTACGCTCATATTTTATTGAAGAAAAATTATTAAAATATTGGTGTGATTCAAAGAAATATTCCCAAATAGTTTTATTGGGAGCAGGATTAGATACCAGAGCATATCGATTCAGACCACTCCAACAAAATAACCATATAGTTTTTGAAATCGATCTTTTCCCTATAATTAAATATAAGGAAGATAAATTAAGACATATTGAGCCATTATGTAGGGTAAAGCGTTTACCAGTAGACCTTTCTGATTCTGATTTGAGTCAGAATTTAGTCAAAGGAGGATTCTCAAATAAAATACCTACTTTTTGGATATTAGAAGGAATTGCTTATTATATTGAACAAGAATCCGTAAAAACCATACTCAAACAAGCAGCAGAAATCAGTACAGCAGATAGTCAGATATTCGTAGATCTAATGCATATTCCAAGATGGTTCCCCTTTTATATAAATGACATGAGTTCAGGACCATTTACGAGGCATATAAAGTGGGCCATTAATATAAAAAACATTCCTACATTTTTTAAGGCTAATGGTTGGAAGGTTTCATATTCATGGGCAGATAATCACGATCAAGGTCGCGATGTAGGGCAAAAAGCCATGATTTTTGTGCATGGTATCAAAGATTAAATTGAATGTTTTGATATGATAATAAATAATTACTTTTTTCCCTCAATTCTTGTGAAAAAAATGAATCGAATTATAAAAATTGTCATATTTTAGAGTTTTGATGAACCTAATCTTAAAACCAAATTATTTGGCTATGCAGATCAAAAATATTTAAATAAAAGTTTTGTTTCTTATATTTTTGCACCATTTTTTACATAAATGGAAAGAATCATAAATCAAAATTTAGGTTCGGCTAACAGTTCCAATATAATCTAAAAAATATAAGAAAATTATGAACAATTCAATTCTTAAATTAGTAATATTTGGTGATGCTGGTTGTGGTAAAACTACATTAGCAAAACGTTTCATGTCTAATGTTTATATGCCGGATAGTATTATGACGATTGGAGTTGATTTTCAATATAAGACGATAAGAATTGATGGAAAATGTGTTAAGTTAATGATTTGGGATTTTGCAGGAGAAGAAAGATTTCGATTTACTTTCCCGCATTACATCACAGGGGCAAAAGGAGGAATTTTAATGTATGATATTACAGATCATTCTTCCTTTTTACATGTAGCAAACTGGCTATCGATCATAAATGGTGCTAAAAGCAGATTTCCAATCCTTCTACTTGGTGGTAAATCTGATTTAGAAGCATTAAGAGAAGTTTCCTCAGAACACGCTAAGAAAACCGCTAAAATGATGAGATTAAATCTTTTCAATGAATGTTCAAGTAAAACGGGTAAAAATGTTGAGACCTCTTTTAAAAACTTGACGAAATTGATGTTAAATCGAATATAGTAAATTATAAAACTCGTTTTAGCTGCTACTTTTTTATTTAATATATTATAGATTAAAATTCAATTATAAGAAATAAGGAAAAAATAATGACATCAAATAAAGATGATCAATCTGAGATTTAAACAAAAGATAGTTAATCAGGTAAGAAAACCAACTGGACGTCTTGGAATAGTTATAGCAAAAGGAATGAATAAAGGGCACGCGAAATTGGCTATTTGGGGTCTTTCTAATATAAATGTAGAGTCAAATTTTTATATATTAGACATTGGATGTGGTGGAGGGTCAAATATCAAGCGTTTCGCTAATATAGCTACAGATGGAAAGATATACGGAATTGATTATTCAGAGAGTGCAATATCAGTAAGTAAAAAGTTGAATATAAACTATGTCGAAAAAGGGTTAGTCGAGATATATAAGGCTTCAGTTTCCTCTTTACCCTTCAATGAAAATTTTTTTGATTTAGTAAGTGCTTTCGAAGCTTATTACTTTTGGCCAAATTTACCAGAGGCATTAAAAGAGATTTATAGAACTATCAAACCAAATGGAGAATTAATTCTAGTTAATGAAGGATATTTATGTGAGAATCAAAAGAAAAGGAAAAATGCTGAAGAGTGGGCAAGATTAGGAAATTTTGAAATTCATAGTCCTAACCAATACCGTGATTTTTTAAGTAGAGCAGGATTTTCAAATATTCAAATCTTTGAAGAAATGAATAAAGGTTGGATAGCAGCTGTAGGAAAAAAAATATAGTGTATTGCTTTTTGTTGCATTTAAACTATTTCATTGGTATATTCACTCAGTGTATTTGACTAATGTCAAACCTAGAATACTCCATAGAGGAATGGATATTATCAGCATTAACGCAGCTAAGTCATACCGTCCAATTAAGAATCCAAAAGAAGTAAAATTAATAACCAATAACACTAATATGATTGGGGGGATAATATCATACCATCTTTTTCGTCGTAAGTTTTCCCGTTTCCAGAAAATCATCCCAGTTGAGATTGATACCGTAAGAATAATCCAGATTATAATAATTATTAGATTAAGATTATAAAGAAATGGGATTCTTGAAATTATACCTACTAAGATTAAAATCCCAGCAGCAATAGGAACAACTATTAAGAGAGTATATAATTTTCGAGTCCAAGTTCGATTTGAATCTATCTGCTTTATCTTGAGAAGCTGGAGTTTCTTTGACTTGGTGTTCCAATTCAATTCATAGGGCAGCAAGTAAGCTATTGGAATGAAAAACCATCCAATAAAATTGAATCCTGGCACTCCAAAATATTCTCCTTCATAATCCCAGGTCCAAGCACCCAAATCAACAGCGATCGGATCCATTCCCCAATCTAAACTTAAAGCGATTAAAGTAGATGTTATAATTCTTAGCCAGGATGGTAGATTTAGTAGATCTCCAATTAACATTACACTATAAATAATCCCAACCCATGAAAAAGTAACAGACAACGGAATTACTTTAAAAAGCATGATTAGTTCTGGTGCATAATGGTAATTACCACTCATTACTCCCATATATTCCAATAAAAAACCATAAACAAACAAAGTAATTAGCATCAAGAAACGTTGAATACGATTCTCTTTCGCATCAAAAAAAGCATGAATTAGCGCTAAAATAAACATTGCATAACCAAACAAACTCGGAATAATGTCTAAGAAAGAAATTTAGATTACACCACAATAACATTTGAGTAATATATATCTTTAACCTCTTTAGTATTTTAAATTATATCCTTTGAACGATATCAACACTAAATTTTATTTAAATTAAAACAAATTATGTTAAAAAATTTTTTATTGAACCAAGCGTTTATTTACATCAGCTAAGAAGTAAAATGATGTGATTTTAAAAGTGATTCTAATAATAAGTGGAATTTATGCAATAGTTATTGGTATAGGAATTGTAGGACTCTGGAGCATGTTAATTCTAACTAATCAAGCGCCAGAATTACGAACTGAGCCAGTAGCAATAAAATTCCATATTGCAGCTGAACTAAGTATGGGTATTCTATCCATTTTCAGTGGAATTTTTCTTCTTATAGGTTTCTCCTGGGCGCCTTTAGTCTTTATTCTTGCTATGGGACTAGTGATCTATGCCGTAATTAATTCCGCTGGATATTACGCACAAAAAAAGCAATCGACATTTGTGATCATGTTTGGTATAATCCTCATTAGCTCACTGAGTTTGGTAATTTTGAATATTTTCTTTTAATTGAAGGAATTGTGTTATAATTTCATTTTTTGATATTCTTAAACTGCAGGAAGTTAAGATTTAATCACTGGTGGAGGGAGATAGATTTCTCTTTGTTCTGTTCGAATTAAAGACCTTGCATTCTCAGGACAATGATGAACACATACTCCACATCCTATACATTTGCTTTCATCAAGATGAGATTTACCATCTATTAAAGATAACGCCTCGATAGGACATTTTTCTACGCAAATTCCGCAACCTTTACATTTCTCTTCGTCTAAATTCGCAATGTAAGATGTTATGGTGTGAAACGGAAAAATACCACGATAATAGCTTTGGAAAAGTATGCAACAGCACTTACAACAATTACATATCGAATTCTCTTTTTTATCAAAACTAAAGTCATCGTGAAAAGTTTTATGAACAAGTCCTTCTTCCTCTGCTGCTTTTAATACAACTTTTGCTTCTTCTCTTGTAATTGATTTTCCAAGATTATGTTCAATAAAATATCGGCCAATATTTCCAAAATGAAGGCACCGAAAAATATCACTAGCAGTTTTGCATGGATCATTTAAAAGGGCTTTTTCAAGCTTACAAGGACATTCAGAGAGGGATATTACATCTTGCTGATCTATGATTTTAGAAGCCTCGTGTAAAGGTAATATTTTTTCTTGAGGTACTGTTAATTCTTTCTCGATGGGAATAATCCGAGCATAAATAGGCATTCTTTCCTTGAAAATGGATAAAATTCCCTCATAATTCGTTTGAGTTAACTCAGTCGCCTCTTGAAACATTTTTTCATAAATTTTTGCCAATTTTTTCTTTTCTTCAAGTGGACGATCAAATTTTACTAAAGAATATTCAAAAGTATCTGCAACAGGAGGTAATAAACGATATTCCATGATATCTGTGCCTTCAATGGGAACATCCATAATAAATCCATTATCCATCAATGAATTCAAAATCGACATTAAATCCGTATCATTCATCCCAGTTTTTTCTTTCAACTCTTGAAATTTTAATTTTGGTTTCCTGAAATTAAGTAAAAAATTCATTTCCTCTTCGTTTAAAAGCGTTTGTAATAGTTCAACTAACGTTTTGTTAGCTTGAAATAAAGGATTACCACTTGCTCTTACAATTAATTTCGCGACTTTATACCAATTTTTCTCTGACATGCTTAAAAACTATTTACCTGTAAATTAATGATTTTACTTTCTCTTATATTACTAATATAACTTTCCTTTTTGAAATTAATTTTTTAAGCGATTGTTTTTCTACTACACCTTATAGATGGATAATTTGATTTCAAACTATTCAATTACTTAGTTACCAAAAAAAAATTTAAAATACGTAGTTGAAAATAAAATCTATTTAATTTGGCCAAGTAACTCATTTAATTATCAAGTTTTTTACGAGAATAATACATAATTAACCCTAATATTGGATTGAGTCGAGGTACTCTGTTTTTATAAATCACGTATTCATCTCCAAATTTATCGATGAGATTTTTATCCTCTGTGTAAGTCCATTGATAGGTCAGAATGATAATTATAGCACTTAGAATGAAATTAAACCAAACAGGATTCCATAATGTAATGCTGATGGAAAATAAAATTCCCGCTAAATATTGAGGGTGGCGAATAATTGCATATGTGCCGTTTTTTACTACTTTCGATGTATGAATATAGCTTTTTCCTTTTTCAACAGCCCCTCGTTTCTTAAATGTAAAGAAGGGGATGAAAGCAAAGTAAAGGCTGATTATCCAGATTACCCATCCACTATACGACAAAAGTGGTGTATTTGACTCATTTTTAACTATAAACATCAAGATTAATTGAATGATAAAAGCAATAGTGAATATCGATGTAAAAATAATATCTTTTAGACGGAATTTTTTATCATTCTCTTTTATATTTTTTTCATTTTTTGACATCTATTAAACACTCTCCTTATTTTATTCCATAGATCAAGCCCATTTTTTTAAACTCTGATTTAATCAAAGAGGGCATAGAAATTTCAGCAATAGTGTCGATGAAATTTACCTGATCAACATCCCATTCTTTGATAAGATTTAATAATTCTTCTAAATCCCCATATTTCCTCTTATTTTTAAATGTATCATGAAGAGAGAAAAATCCTCCTTTCTTCAAGACTCTCAAGGATTCTTTAATGAGCTCTTTTTTATCTCTAGTGTCCCTAACCTCATGATAGACAAAATTACTCACAATCACATCGAACTCACCATCATTATAAGGTAAATCCGAAGCACTTGCTCTTTCAAATTGTACTTGATCCCCCACACACTCAATTATAGCATTATTTTTGCATTGTTCTTTGGAATAATCCCATGTTTTCCCCCAATAGTCAATCCCCATTATAACCGATTCAGGATATCTTTTTGCAATTTGTATTGCTAAACCACCTGCTCCAGTACCTACTTCAAGTACTCTTCCTTGTCCATTCCATTGTAGGTGTTTGATGACAAAATTCCACATTTCGTATTGAAACATTTTATTCTGTGTTGAAAAGTAGTAATAAAGATACAACATGTAAGCAAATGGTAAAACCCATATTCCGGCAATTATCCATAGAATTATTTTTAATAATAAAACTATGGGAAAAAGAGTAGGTAAAATTAATACTAAAAAGACACTTAGAAAAAAAGAAATTACACTCCTTGAGACCCAATTTCCATAGTTGACAGTATTTTTAATGATCTATCACAGTAAATTTTATTTGAATTTCTTATGTTATAACAGTATTTTTTCATATTTAAATTTAGGCAAGCCTAAATAGATAGATATTAAGCAATATAAGATTCGAGTTAAAGACTCTATTGCTAAGAATTACTGCATAATTCGATATTATTAAGTTCTAGATTTTTATTTATTATCGCTAGCGTGTTAATATGACGTCATTAAATCTGCTAGTTCCTTAAAGATAGAGATAGTCCTAAAAAGGAAATCGGTAATGAAAAATACAAAATGATTAAAACTCATTCCTTCTTTAAATTTTCCTTTACTCTAAATTCGACTATCTTTCTTACTAAATCTAAAGGTATTGGCTTATCTATTGGAAATTTGATCGTCCCTTTTGATAATTCATAAGAAGATAACTCCTCTCTGAATGCTTCTATCCCTGAAGGAGTAGGATAAAATCCGATATGATTTTTATATCCCGCAAAATGGACTAAATTACCGTTAAGCTTAAAAGTGGGGATCCCATCACTGATTGTTTCTTCTGCTTCAGGTGAAGCTCTACTAATTACATCTCTCAATTTGATTAGGATAATTTGGATATTTTTTGGAAGACTACTGATATAGTCATCAATAGTTATGTGACTTTTCTTAGCAGTGGGCATAATATTTTACAATAACCTACCCTACTTATATGTACTCTTCATAAAATAAAAGAAGAAGGGAAGTTGGAATTGCTTGGAGATACATAAAAGATTAGATGATTAACCCCTTAGTAAATTTATCTTGCTATTAAGTTCTTATATGCATTATAGATATGGAATCAAATTTCGATGATACCTAACGTATGAAAGACAGTTCCACTTATTGTGCAAGTAAAATTTTAATAAAAAAGAAATTGAACTATTAATTGAAATTCATTTTTATAAAAAAAGGTAAAAAATTTGACAAATTATATAGAAAATTTAATTAGAGGGCTTCCAGGCGAAGCGTTAGTAATAATAGCATTTAGTGAAACCTTCATAGGACAAAATCTAGACAATATTGCAATTGAACTCCGTCCAGTTTATGGAATTATTGTATTAGTGGCTGTTTTTATCACGACATTCTTGCTTAAATTATTTGCGACTGGTATTGCTAAGTTTGAAGATTTTAAAACTAATAACACACAAATGATGGGGCTAATCTTTACTCTTATTGTATCCTTTCAGGCTGTTTGTTACAGCTTGGTAGTAGTTAGCCAGTATATTATAACAAACTCAGACGTATTACTACTTGTAACTTTCATAAGTATAATAATTGGACTCGTTTTAAGTGCTATTGCAACAATTTTCCCAAAATCATAATAATATTAGATTTGCGAACAATATGGAAAAATAAAAAGATTAAGGATTATTCATTAGTTTTATTTAATCTATTTATCTTGAAAACTGAATGAGCTTTACAAAAATTTAGGGATCAAATTAACTTTTAAATTCTAAAAATTAAAAAATAAATATCCCATTAATTTGAATTAAATTCAATTTTAAAAGAGAGACGAAAATGTCTTTAAATGATTCTAAATCACTACATTCAATGAAACGTCAAATAATTCGCAAGCTTCCAGCTAATATTAAATTTACGAAGTTTCAAAAAGAACGTTTATATTGGGAATTACTATGTATTCGCTTAGATTATGAAGTCACAGGAAGATTCATTGAATATATAGATCAGCACAAATTTGAAGTTGATAATTTTTTAAGCAGCTTAGATGTTGAGAGTAGGAACAACTTAAATAAGGTTATAGAAAATCTGGAATACATGAATACACATACATTGGTACAAACTCTTCAAAAGTTTACAACTAATATGGACAAATTACTTGAACATTTAAATTATCTTGAATCGATAAAAAACGATTACATATTACCCTTGGAATTACATGAAGAGGGAATTTTCAAATATAAACATGGTTTGAACTACTTACCTCAAGAAGTTATCAAGGGTTTAAGAGGTTCAGTTTTTCTTGATTGTGGAGCTTTTACGGGGGATTCAGCTAGTATGTTTGAAAAAGAGTATTTTCCCTCAAGTATATATTCATTTGAACCAAATCCAGAAAGTCTTTCTTATCTTAGTGAAACAATTAAATTTAATAAGTTAGAAAGAGTATTCCCAGTCAATAAAGCCGTAGGAGAAGAGAGTGGTGTCATATATTTTAGTTTACTTGGAATTTCTTCATGTGTTAGCGATTCTGGTAGTAATGAAATTGAAGTTGCCTCTATTGATGAATTCGTAAAGAACAATAACCTTTCGGTAGGCTTAATTAAAATGGATCTTGAAGGATATGAATTTGAAGCATTAAATGGAGCTAAAAAAACGATAAAACAATTTAATCCCGTTTTGTTAATCTCGATATATCATCATCCCGAAGAGTTATTTGGAACAAAAAAGCTCATCCAAGAGATAACGCCACAATATAATTTTAAGATAAGGCACTTGGCAGATATTAGACCCCTTGGAGAAATTCATTTAATTGGTTGGTAAAAATTCTTGTATTAATTCAACATAAATAAGGATAATCATCGTGAAATAACCGTTTCACGATCAAATTTTGAGAGCCATTTGAATCCATTCGATGAATTCCTTAATATATCCTCTCGATTTATCTATTTCTTCAGGAGAGATCGGACCTTTTGAGCCTTCAACTCGAGCGGTCAACAATTGGGAATAAGTGCTTTCAATGATCGATGCGTTGTCTATTTTATTTAGAAATCTCCTTGCGTATCCTTGAATTTTATCTGTTGGCATTGCGTGGGTTAAAAAACCAGTCCCGTATTTAACATTCTTTCCCGATTTTTCTAGTATTTTATTTAATTTTGATAGCCATCTCTTAGATTTGGGGGCACCTCTAAACATTCGTATTGCTCCTCCTATAATAATCACATTGGGAGCATCCTCAGCAATTTTTTCAGGAGATACCTCCTTCACATCCGCGATATTTACATCAAATTCGTTGGAGAACTCTTTTTTAAGTGCTTCTGCTAATAATGTTCCATTCCCATACCAAGTATCCGTCATTATTTGTACTTTCATATTATAAAAAAGTGAAATCTCTTTTAATAAATTTACATAGAACCTTTAATTTCTAACCAAAAAAGTCTAAAAGAAGAGAAATTTTAGAAAATATATGGAAACCACAATCTATTATTTTACTGGGACAGGGAATTCATTGAAAGTAGCAAAAGAGCTTTGCCAAAAACTAAGTAGCTGCGAACTAATCCCAATTGTAAAGTACCAGGGATTGGAAAATTTTGAATCAATCAGTGAAAATATTGGTTTTTTCTTTCCACTGTATTATTCTGGTCTACCTAAAATTGTTCTTGATTTTCTGAAAGAATTAGATTTGAATAAATCTAAATACTTTTTTGCGTGTGTAACTAGTGCTGAAGATCTTAACGTATATCCCTTACAACAAATAGAAAGGCTTCTAAGAGCGAAAGGAAAAAGGCTTAACGCGGGACTTCTTGTTAACATGCCTAATAATTATATTATTGGATATAATATTACTCCAGAAAAGGTTCAAATAGATTTTTTCGAAAAAGCTAAAGAAGAAATTGACAAATTTGCCGAAATTGTGAAGAATGGTAAAGTTAATTTAGAAAGTAGTGTATTTAAGAAAGATGTAGGAAGGAGTGAAAAAGTTAACGAATGGTTTCAAGCGGAAGTGAATAATCTTGATAAATCCTTCCATGTTGATGATACTTGCACTGGTTGCGGTGTATGCGAAAAAGTATGTCCCGTCAAAAACATCGTATTGAGAAAGGGAATGCCTCAATGGCAACATAAATGCCAGCAATGCCTCGCTTGTATCAATTTCTGCCCAGAAAAATCGATTCAATTTGAAGAAAAAACATTAAAAACGGGTAGATATCACCATCCCGAGATATTACTCAAGGAAATAATCAATCAGAAAAAATAATCCTGATCGATTCTGCTTGGGGTTTTTTCACTAAAATAGAATTTATTGCATTAGGGGTATAACATTGCTAAGCGTGAAAAACTATTTTAAATACCTCGTCTCCGGGCACACTTCCTAATTATAAAGTGATTTGTCCTGGAGTGAAGAGTGTTTTATTTGCTACTAACTCTTCAGGTACTCCAGCTCCAAGCATAAGGCAAGTTAATATGTAAAAACAATCCATAACGCCATCGCCAGTCTTTGATGAGGTTTCCATATAAAAGAGATTGAAATCTCTTGTAAAGTCATTAATTTCTCTGATAGAAACCGCTCTTTGGCCAGCTAAATCGCTTTTGCTCCCTACTAACAATAAAGGTATTTCATAATTTATATTTGTGCGCACTTCTTCAATCCATTGAGGAAGATGTTCAAAACTAGCATAATTTGTAATATCATAAACTACCACAGCTCCTAAAGCTCCTTGATAATACATAGGTCTTATATGACCGAATCGTTCTTGTCCCCCCGTGTCCCATAGCTGCAATTTGCACGTTATAACGCCTTCAGAAGTTTCTACAATTATAGTTTTCACATGGAAATCTACTCCAATGGTCATTTTATAATCTTCGGTAAAAATTCCTTTTGAAAATCTCAGAGAAAGAGATGTTTTACCTACTCCTCCATCTCCTATAACAATTGACTTAAAAAGATAATCATACTCTTCAGACATTTTATCTCACCAATAGAGAATTCTTTTGTTTAATAAATTAAATTTAGATAATATTGTGTTATAATTTTTTATTTATGAAATTATTCTTATATTTTAGGTTCTAAATATTTTAGGTTCTTATAGGATTCATTCTTTTATGTTTTTTTCACGAATCCTCTCTATTTGCTCTATTCTCCGCGAAGAATAGGATCAATATAATTCCAATGATTCCAATTATAAGCATTAGAATAAGAAGGCCTTGTAATGTGCTCGGAGCAAGAAAGAATGAGCATTCGTTTACGGTTACATGAAGTAAAGCAGTGAGAAGAACACTTTGTGTCTTACTATAGAGCCAAGTGGCTAGAAATGTCAGAATAATAAGCCTAATAGTGTATAACAAGAACTCTAACAAATCTATAGAACCACTCTCAATTAGAAACATCGGTATGTGCCATATGGCATGAGGCAAGCCAATAATTAGACTTATCATAATTGGACTCTGCGTCTTCTGTAGATGATGTTGAGCAAATCCTCGCCATCCTATCTCTTCTTCATAATTACCTAGTAGCAGTCTATTCAAATAATGGAAAACGAGACCTACAAACCCATATTGCGTAATTATGTTTGGAAAGGATTCCCCTAACATGAGTTCAATACTAATAGGGATCATATAGATTATGATCGGTATAAGCAATGCAAAGAGGTAATAGATTGGGTTAACCCTATATTTGAATATTCGCTTAACAAAATCTCGAAGACCGCTTTTTCTATACAATGTTAATGTGAGAATGAGGCCAGTAATTCCCGGTCCGAAAACTCCAATTTTTACTAAGATTTCCAAAAAAATAAGAAGTACTAGAGGCGCTGACTCGGGAGATGCGGTATAAGGCTCAATTAGCAGAATTACTATGAACCAACAGGTCCAAGTTATAACAAATGTTAAAAAAAAATAAATTAAAACAGTATGTTTACGCACAAAAGATCTCATTGATGAATTTTCCTGTCTCCCTTCTTTTACTCAGATATCTCTTTTTTTTTATTTCAATATTAATTTATCTAATATTTAAAAATTACATTACTAAAAAAAGCTAGTTTGAACTTTATAGATTCAAGTAGCTGAGCAATAAGCCTTTCACGATAAAAACTGGGTTTGAAATTTTAACGAAAATATAAAAGTATTTACAGTATGATTCATTTTCTTAAAAAGTTCAACACGAACTGATAAAAAAATTTAATTTATGTAAAAATTGGTTTTAAAATTGACCGAAGGTACAGTTAAATGGTTTGATAACCGTAAAGGTTATGGATTTATAGCAACTGAGGAAGAAGGAGATATATTCGTTCATCACAGTGCCATTGTTAAGGAGGCTGACGAATATGCTACGCTCAATGAAAACGATAAAGTAGAATTTGAGATCACCCAAGGTGAGAAAGGTCCTGCTGCGGACAAAGTAGTAGTAACCGAAGCCGCTCCTGCGCAAGTTCGAGATTATCGATATTAAGCTTCTTTTTGTTACGAATCAATAAAATAAAATAATAGTTAATAAGTAGTAGGTAGTAATTAGTAAAACTTTGTTCTGCGATTGTTATCGAATCTTATCTTTTTTTTAGTTCTTAAATATCTAATTTCGTTTGTATCTACTCATAGTAAAATATATGTAACTCATCCACAGTATCAAGCCGATATGGAGCACATCATTCTCGGAAAACCAAATTTGTTGTTCCCAAAGAACATCTGTAATTCCAAGCATGAAGTATAAGAAGTATAATCCAATTATCAGGATTAGAAATACCCATATAATTGTAAGAGAGAGGTTGATACGCCTTTTATGCTCGAAATAGTTACGTATATTGGTAATCAATAAGAAAAGGATGGTTGGGGCTAAAAATAGGATCATGAGTTCAAAAGAAATCATAAATTGGATGGGAATTATTGCTCCGATTACCACAACGACTTCGTAGATTAAAAAATTGATAATTGCGTATGTTTTAATGATTCTAGTCCATTTATTTTTCTCATCTAAATTTGCTTGGGCTAGTAACATTGCATTTACACTTCCAACTGATAATAAGAGGTATAAAATTTCTAATAGACTTGTCCATACACAAAAGCTCCTACCCAAACATTTGATCACGTAACTGAATGCTTGATAACTAGTTCCTGCGAATATTGCACCTATCCCCCATAATAACAATGCTATTCCCCACCAAAATACAAATTTATTACCTTTACTGATTCTTAAAACATACACTCCTAATAGTAAGGTGATAAAGCCGAGTAAGTATACAAAAAGGGTGGAGGTAGGCTGAACAAGTAGTATCTTAAATGACAAGAAATCTATTTCAATACAAGGTTGCCCTTCACACCACATTTCGGGAGTTTTAAAAGGAATATAAAGAATATTATCAAGCTGATTAAAAAAGACTAAAAGGATTATAATTAAGATAAAATTTAAAGCGTAAATATATCCTAAGTTTTTTCCGAAGCTATAACTCTTTATGACTTTCATATCTTGACCATTATGTTTTTAAATAGTATGGCAAAATAACTTTTGCATAGACTCATTTCAGCATGGTATATTTTTTGGTCATTTTTTCCAGAAATTCATCCAATCCCATTCTGGACTCTCCTTTCAGCCCAGCAAAATAGTACTCCGCATAATCATTTTCGAGGTTATAAAACTCATTAGCCAATCGTGTGGACATAGTATTTATGGCGTTTTTGGTAAGAGCTAATATTTCAAGAGATTTTCGTGAGAGTTCTTTAGCATAACTCTTGACTGCATTGGGCAGATCTTCGGGAGGGTCAATTATCTGATTAATTATGCCCCAAGAGTTGAATTCTTCTAAGCTTACTCTCCTCCCCGTGAAAAGCATATCTTTTGCTCTGGCATTACCTAGAAGCTTTACCGCTCCAACCGTTGGACCCGTTGCAGGAAAAATTCCCGGACCCATGATCAACTCGGGGAGTTGAAAGAAGATATTTTTTTTGTTTGCTACAATCCTCACATCTGCGAGCAGTGAAATGATGGTGCCTGTACCAACTGCAGCTCCTTGAATTTGCATAATCACGGGTTTCGTGAGAAAATGAATTTTTTTAGAGATGCGTGCACCATCGTTTAGCAATATATCGATATTTTTTTGGTCAACGGATTCGAACATTACCAAGTCCCATCCTGCGCAAAACACGTCATCACCCGTGCTTCGAATGACCAGACATCGCACTTTAGGATCTACATCCACTTCATCCAAAAACTCTAAGAACTTATAAATCATTGGCACTTCAATCGCATTTTTCTTTTTTGGGTTGTTGATGGTGATATATGCAACCTTTCCCTTCCTCTCTAGCAGTAATTTCTCTTCTTGTTCACCCATTTTCAATTACACTCAAATTTAATTTTATTATCTTTTTTTAAATATTCTACTTAATCAAATTCATAATGATATTTCTAAATATCTTATTATTAAATTAATGATTATTACAAAAAGTTGATCTCAACTTATTTAGTCGATGCAATCCATTTCATAAAGATTATTTCATTAAGATTTAAATTTTAGAAAAATAATAGAAAGCTATTATGAAGGAGCATAAATTGCTTTCTAAATCATGGCTCTTTTTCTCATTAACTTTCATTTTTTCCTGGATTTTTTGGAGTATTGCGATTTTTTTAAATCAAATTTATACCTTCTTTCCAACAATAATTTATTATGTTCTTGGTGGGTTTGGTCCTTCATTTATTGGGATCTTTTTAACCTATTTAACTAAAAACAAAGATGAAGTAAAAGATTTTTGGCGCAGGTCTCGAGATTTTAGGCGTATAGGCTTTCAGTGGTATGGAGTAATCATAATTTTATCTCTTACTCCGATTTTAATCGCGGGAGGGGGGTCACTTCTATTCAATGGCAGTGGAATAACATTTGATCCTGTTTTTTTAGTTAGTATTTTAAGTTCTGTAATTGTTTTAATAATTGGAGTTATAGCTGAAGAATTCGGTTGGCGTGGCTATGTCCTAGATACATTACAAAGAAAGTATACCTCTTTTAATTCAAGTATGATTATTGGATTTTTTTGGGGAACATGGCATTTACCACTATTTTTTATTAATGGTACATACCAACAAAATCTTGGTTTGTTTTCCATAGATTTTTGGATGTTCTTCATCACAATCTTCCCCCATTCCATCATCTATACTGTGATATATAATAATACCAATCGAAGTATTTTATCAGCAATGTTATTTCATTTTTGCATAAACTTTTTCGGCCAATTATTTTCATTTGATATTATGGTAAGGGTAATCAGCGATATTATCATTTTCATTTATGCAATTCTACTGTTAGTAATCTATAGAAAGAAAGATCCTAAAAGTTATAATGAACAAGTCTAAATCTAATTAATTTAATTTTTTATTCAAATAAATATAAAAATTTGCTTTCCCCTCTTAAAAGGAAGTGAAAATTGTCATGAAAAAGATAAACTTAACAATATTTGCCCCAGATCCTGAGCAAACCCACTCCAAAGGAGTGAAATATGTCCTTGAGATGGATGATAGTGGAACAATCATCGATGCTTTAAGTAAAATTGACAAAAATATGATAGAACATCCAGATATATCAGTGTTTCCTCTATATAAAGGTTTAATTCATAGTTACCTACAACTTATCTGGGATGCTGAAGAGAATAAGATTTATGAGGACTGCGGAGTTGATGCATACGGACCCAACAAGGAATTCATGCCTTTAAGGAGCGATATCGATGTTAACTTGATTCCAAACTCTGATATTACAATAATTGTCCACGCTGATTGATGAGCTGATAACATGAAAGAGCGTTTAGATTTTGGAACGTTTAAGAAAATCATTAGAAATAAATACGGAAAGGATAATCAGACATTTGCACACTATTTTGCTTTAAAAAGAAAATAACATAAAAAACTGGAATGATTTCTTTCAAAAAAGATTAGTGAAAGAAGGACTGTAGGATTGTGTCCTACTATATTAATCACTTAAGTTACTCCTAATGGTTTGGTAACTTTAAGGAAGAATATATTCAAAAGAATGAAAATATAATTACGATTTAATTAAGTTATAATAATTAAATTCAATAATCATAATTTTAAAATACATAATATTTAATATTAACAAATTTATTACTGGAGGATATTTAAAGTGAAAGTTTTAATAGTCTATGCTACGAAGTATGGAAATACTGAAAAAGTAGCTAATTTAATAGCAGAAGGAATCAGCTCTGTTAATGGTAATGAAGCAATAGTTACTAAAGTAAAAGATGTGAATCTTAAAAAAGAAGCATCATACGATTTGATTTTAATAGGATCCCCAAATCATTTTGGGCGTCATATCGGCTCAATAAAGAAATTTATCAATAAGCTCCCAAAATCCCAATTAAAAGTTAACGCGTATGCGGTATTTGATACTTATATTACCGCTGATTTTGAAAAAGCTGTAAAAAAGATGGAGGAGCAGATAAGTGAAGTGATGCCGGATCTAGCAAAAGCATCTCCCGGATTGTCAATTAAAGTTGAGGGAACAGGCCCTTCAAAAGGACCTATAGTAGATAGAGAGCTTCCTAAATGCAAAGATTTTGGAATTAAATTAGTAAAATAAGATAAATCCAAGAAGAGTTATAAAACTCTCAAGATATATGCTGTTGGAATATTTCGGGAGAATTTTAGTTCTACTTTTTGTTTTAGATAACAATGAAATTTCATTGCTTTAAGATTTTTAATCTTACTGATCTCGTTTATTCATTTGTTCAATCCAATTTAGAATCACATCGAGAGCTAGCTTGTAGTTATCCATTTGACAATGGCTTCCTGCATGTTCTTTTTCGGTAAACAATCTAGCGGTAAGAGATTTTACATTTTTTAATGCTTCTATTTGTTTATAAAACATTTCTAAAGGAACAAAATGGTCTTTGGTTCCAGTCATTAGTAAAACATCTTGGGTTATTTTTTCAGAGATTTCTGCCGTAGAATATAATCGCACTTTTTCAATGTATTCAAACGGGGAATGCACACCAAATACATACATCCCATGATTCACACCCCAATTAACAAGCAAGTTGGTTTCCATCCTTTTTTGCATTATTTTATTGAAAACATCAACTTGATTACTATCTAAAAGTTTTTCCGCTAATTCACGAATTTTAGGTCCCCCTGCATATAAAAGAACTTGAAAGAAATCATAAATAGTTCCAAAAGCGACCACCCTTGAAATTCTAGGTTCGAAAGCGGCAGCTCGTAAACTTAAATATCCACCTAATGAAACACCTATTAATGTTATGTCTTTTAAGCCAAAATGGTCAAGAACTGCCTTAACCGGTCTTTCCCATTCATGGGTCATTACTAATTTATTTTTTTTAAGTGCAGCACCTTGCCCAGGACCCTCAAATGCTATTACTTCATAATCTGCATCTCTGATATAAGAGCATAAATTATACAATTCTTCAATGAATCCATCATAACCGCTAAAAACTACAACAGTTCCTTTACTTTTTTCACATTTAAAATGGTATCCTGGAAGATATGAAGCTTCATAGGGAATCTTAACTCTGATTTTAGGCAAATCATCATAAACCTTTTTTATTAACTCAATGAATTTTTCATAAAGAATGTCTTTATCAGGATCATGGGGAGACACAAAAAATTCAGCAGCTCTATAATACACCGCTGAATTTAACAAACGATTTTCATTTAAAGCCTTTTCTGCTAAAGCAACTAATTCTCGTTTCCAATCATCAAAATCTTCTATCTTTTTTGCTACTTCTCTTACTTCTTCTAACTTTCCTCCGTTATTAACTAATCTTATAAATTGAAAATTTAAATTAGGATGTTTGTGAAACTCATAATATCCAATTGGAAAATTATGTTCAGTTTTTAAATTAATATTCAATTCACCTTTTTTACAAAAGTCTAATTGAGTATATGGCAAAAAAATATATTAATGAAATGTTTTTAAATATTTAAACAGAAATAAATAGCAGTAATTATTGGGAAAAACTAAAACCTATGAGTGAAGGAGAGAAGAAAAAAGATATTTTAGGAGAAATAAAAGAGATCTTTTTGTTTCTAACTGAAGGGGAACCGTCTCCAGATGATGAGATAGATGCAAGAGAATTAATGATAGGAAAATTTAAAGAGTTATTAGAAGATGGCCTTGTTTCAGAACATAAGGATCAGATTAATAAAATTTTAAAAAAACTTGAAGAATGGGATACTTTAGATCTCTGGTTCTTAGAAACGTCTATTCCTGGGGATATTGAGCAATTATTGAATATATCAAGTAAAGCTCCCATAAAAACTCAAGAAATTAGTGAATCATCTCCTTCAGTGGAAGAGAAACCAAAAACAGAAAATAATGATATTAATATTGGTGAAATTGTGGATAAAGTTTCTCAACAGTTTAAGGGAGAAATAGATGTTTTAAAAGACACTATTGAAAACTTGAAAAAGGAGATAGATAAGAAAGATGAGGCAATAAAAGAAGCATCTCATAAAAAGAAAGTTCAAAAAATCACTCCTAAGAAAAATGTAAGGCTTCCACCACCAAAGATCAAAATTCCAATTATTAAAAAAACAGTTCTTAAAACTAAGGAACAAATAGAAGATTCAATACCTCCTATCCCTCCAGAACCTCCAGTGAAACAAAAATCTCAAACGCAAAAGGTATCAGCACAAAAACTGCAATCTCTTACTCCAATTCCATCGAAACCAATTGAATTAGAGAAAAAAGAGGCAAATGGAAATTTATTAACTCCCATTCCTGTTATAAAACCAGAAGGTAAGTCTAAAAAACCTGAGATTACAACAACTGTAATTGAAGAAAGCAAAGATAAGCCAATTATCTCTGAAAAAATAAAAGTGACCACTATTGTTGAAGAAAAGGAAGAAAAGTTATCTGATGATAATAATTCTAAGGAGAATGAGGCTTTTTTTGTAGAAAAACCAAAGATAAGTAGTGTTCGTATCGAGGAGAAAGAAACAGAATCTATTAAAACAAGTGGTTTAGATTTATTTGATGTTTTATCCTCTGTAGGTGAAGATATTCGTCCTAAAGGTGAACAGAAATCTAAACAAGTTATAGAAGAGCAAAAGAAAGATAACACGTTAAAAACAATCGTAAATGAACCTATAACGAGCAAATCTTCAGAAAAGAGTCAAGCGACTTCATTCATAGATTTTAATAGTAAGATTGAGCCAATAAAGTCTCAAGCTCAAGAAAAAAGTTCCGAGGAACTATCTAGTGACAAGGACACTCTCTATCAAGAGCTTATTGCCCTGGAAGGGAGTCGCTATGCTATAGAAAAAAGATTTAAAGAATTAGAAAACAGCTATAATAAGGGTTCGATATCAGATATACAGTATAAGAGTAGTAATGAAGAAGTAAAAGAAAAGATGCAAGAGATTACTACTCGAATAAATACAATTAGAAAAATAATTTCTAGTTTATAATATTTCTATTTCAAACATGGGAGGCATTTTCAGTTTATGCTCTGCTAATTTCATCATATTTTTAACCTTTTCAACCGCACTATCCTCCAATCCATTAAAACTTAAATCATAATCAATTCGATATAAAATTTCATCCATTATATCATAGCTAACTCCTATTTCTCCTTCATCAGTTTGACCTTTCCACAAACCAGGAGAAGGTGCTTTTTTGATGACGGGTACAGGAATGTTTAAGATTCGTGCCAATTTCCTCACTTCATTTTTATACAACATTCCTAACGGCTCAAAATCGACTCCTCCATCACCATATTTAGTGAAATATCCTATTTGTAATTCTACTCTATTTCCCGTACCAGCAACTAAACAATTTTGTAATGATTGAGCTAAATAGTACAAAACCATCATGCGCAGTCTAGGTTTCAAATTTGCGTTGGCAACCTTATTTGATGATACCTCTATAGACTCTAAAAATTGGTCATACACAGGAGTTAATTCAATTACTTCAAATCTAATTCCTAAATTCGAAGCAACTAATCGAGCATCTTTGAGATCTTCAGGGATTGAATTACATGGGAGTGCATAGGCGTAAATATTATTTTTTCCTAAAGCATTTGCACACAATGCTGCTGTAACAGCACTGTCTATCCCTCCACTTAATCCCACTACCACTTTTGC
Source organism: uncultured archaeon (assembly GCA_964632315.1). Classification (GTDB taxonomy): domain Archaea; phylum Asgardarchaeota; class Lokiarchaeia; order Sigyniarchaeales; family SOKP01; genus SOKP01. The sequence goes on along the minus strand of CAZWEM010000014.1, from coordinate 53,479 downwards.
TGCTCCTGTGGAATTTACATAGTTCATTATCCAGCTTTCAATATCATAACTTAGTTTGTGATAATCAAGCGCTCTCATGATAAAAAATTAATTAATTCTTATTGAAAATACACTTAAGTAAGGAAATCATAATATTAAAATAACAATTTTTTGATTATTATTTTGTCATTGTAATTTAATATCTCTAATGAAAAAATTAATTAATTTTTATTATATTGATTAGATATGAGTGAAGAGTTTAAAGCAATCGTCGATGCTTCATACAATAATGGTACGCCAATTTGGCTCTATACGGATGATTATATTTTTGGTATGGTTCCTGTTAATACCGACGGAACACGTTGGACTGAAGTTTCTTATACCTTTGAAGACCCAGATCAACCATTGGTTAAAAATGAGAGAGGTGCTGATTTATCATTTCAATTTCTCTTAGAAGAAGTAGAAAAAGGTGTCTCTTTTTATGTGAAAGATCTAAATGTAATTTCAATCAAAGAATTCGCTAAAAATTTAGATGATAAATCTGGACCAGAAAAAATGTCTATTTTTGTTTCAGAATTGATAAATAATTCTGAAAAATATTCCTCTAATTTGCCTATAATAAAAAATAAAGAAGATCTAAGTATACTAAAGCAAAAATTATAATCTCTACTATTCTTTTTTGATCTATAAGGAGATTTATTTAAATATATAAATTTTTACGTTGAGGATGTTTTTTAGTAAATTCTTCATCAATCCTTCTTGCGAGACCGTAATTAAGATTTGGATTTTGTTCATGGATTATTTTCTTTAAATATTCACCATGCGACTGAGAATGCTTCTCTATTCCAGAGGCGATGATTGATTGATCGTTTTTAATTGGCACGATCATTCCGAACAATCTGAGCATTTCATCTGGTGATAATTGTTTATTTTGACCCACACTTTCTTCGATTTCTTTGTCGATATTTCTGACTATAGAGCCCATGCTTAAGGATGAATATGGACTAAGTGCTTTAGATTTTAACCAATAAGTATTGGGTTTTTTAGTAATGAAGGTATCAGTATTTCCATCCGTATCACTAGAACCAATTAAACCCCATCCTTCAGGATCTTTGTCAAAATCCTTCTTCATTTTCTTAACAATGGGTCTTATAGGAGCGACTCCGTGATAATCTTCATCTTCTAATTTATCAGTCATTCTCTATTATATAAAGTTAATAAAAATATAAAAAGATAAAGAATTAGTTCAAATAGCTGAAAATTTATAAAATTCATAATAAGAGAAATTAAATGTATCAGTATTGAGTCTAAATTGTTATGGTAAGAACCAAAGAAGAAGATAATATTGTTCTTTTGTATGATTCAGTCCGTTTGGCAATAGAATCTAATAATAAAGAATCATTATTAGAAAAATTAAGCGAAGTTAAGGATATTGAAGAAAATTTCCTTCATAATTACACTAATCGAAAAGAAGAGGGAGTCTATTTTACTCAAAAATATATTTCTGATTTTATAGTCTCACAAACACTTTTAGAATTTTTTCGAGATAGAGGACTTGAAGAAATGAGCTTAGATGAGATAAAACCGGGAAATGAACTTATACTTAAGAAAATTTCTGAAATAACGTTTTGTGATCCCGCTTGTGGATCCGGTATTTTTTTGTTAAGCTTAATAGACATTTTATTTAACTTGATTAATAAGGATCCTTTATCTACTGATAACAAAAAAGTAAAAGATAGAATTATTAAAAGTATAAGTGGTTTTGATATAAATCCAATTTCTGTCAAACTCACAATTCTAAAATTATTAAAAAGGATATTGAGAGATAATACTTCAGATTTAAAACATTACTTTAAAGTTTTAGAAAATAATATTTCTATAAAAAACGTGATTAAGCATCCTCCTTCGAGAAAGTTCGATGTGATTGTAGGAAATCCTCCTTATGGAAATATCTTAGATCAAGAATTGAAGAATTTTTTAAAAGAGAAGAAATTTTTTACCAAAGATATTTATTGTGTCTTTTTATCTTTTGCACTCCGGTGGAGCAATGGTATTATTGGATTTCTTATCCCAAAAAGTTTTCTCTTACGACAAAGTTATCTAAATTTTAGGGATAGTCTTCTCTCAAAAGCAAATCTCTTAAAAATAATTGATATAGGACCAAATATTTTTAAAGGTGCTACTAATGAGGTTCAAGTATTAATTTATGAGAGCCGAGTAAGCGGTAAAAAGAGTTTAAAAGTCTCTAGCTTTCCAAATGAGGAGATTATAATATATAATGAACAAATTTTTGACGATTTAAAAATTTGTAATAATTCAAAATGTTTAATGACTGATAGGGTAAAGAAGATATATCCTTATACCAAATTGGATAATTGCCCTTTTTGTCATACTAAAACAGTCCCTCTTAATCGAATTAGAATTAAATCAAATAGGAATATTCTCGAATTAGCTAATAAACTTGAATCGAATGGTGATGTAAATTATATTAATATCAAAGATTTTCCTAAATTTATTCGAGGAGAGGAATACAAAGGTTTAAAGGCTGTAAAGGAGATTTTAACAACCAAATTGAATCATTCATGTTATTTTATCAATGCAAAAGATGATTTTGATTATTATTTAATGAGAAAAAATAAATCATTTGATATTGAAACAATAAATCCTAGTAGCTTAAAGGGTAATGCCTATGAATTTTATAAAAATAAAAAATTGCTCATAAAGCACAATAACGTTTTTCCACAAGCTCTCTACAGCGAAGAGAGTGTGTGCTTCACTTCCTCAATATATTCCTTACTTCATAAAGATCCCGTTGAACTGAAATTTTTATGTGGTGTTATTAATTCTGCTATAATTCAATTCTATTGCTTATATGCTATTAATAATCAAACAGACACGACTATCAATTTAAATCAATACATGATTAGACATTTTCCAATAGTTAACGCTGAAAGAACTGTTAAGGAAGAAATTTCTGAGAAAGTAGACTTTATTATGAAGTATTTAGAGCATAACAAAGAATTGGATGAAACTATTTATTATTGTATCAGAGAGATTGATAAAATTCTCTTTGACCTCTATTCTCTCACAGATTTAGAACAAAATCAAATAATATCATCTATAATTGATAAAATTGATTTTTATAAAAAAGTATATGAAAACGATTATGATTTTATTTTTGAACGAGAATGGACTAAAATAAAGCGAGCACCTAATTTTTGAAATTTATCTTTCTAATTTGAAGAGAAAGTCACAACTATTATCACCTAAACCTATAAATCTGGTTCTTTTTAGTTTGATATTTGGATTAAATTGCTTTATTACTGGTTCAAGATAACCAACACACATTATCATACAAATAGATTCTATTCTTTTATGTCTTTCTGGATTTCTTAGCATTGATTCAACGTAAGGGCATTTTATACCTTCTATTAGAACTTCTTTGTCATTTTGTCTAGTAATCTGGGGACTGTTTCCTTCGCAACTCCATATAAAATATAAAATTACGGTTAAATCATCGAGTGAATCTCCTTGGATTGACAGATATTTTTTAACTCTTCGAAAAACTATTTCATATAACCTCTGCCAAACAATGAGATCGATTTCTAGTGCAGATTCAAAATCTATTTGCTCCTCTATTTCAATTACCCAGAGACCATCAAGAGTTCTAAAATTGCGCTCAAAATAAAACAGTTTGTCTTCATCCTGAATTGTATTTTTAGTGTAAATAAGGTTTTCTTCTAATTCATCCATATCCTTATTATTTTGGATACTAAAAGTAAAATCACAAAGATCGTCTCCTAAGCCCATAAAACTTTCTCGATTCACTTTAATCTCTGAATTGAAATTACTTACTATATCTTTGTAAAAAGGCCTACACATATTATTACATATCAATGGAATTTTATCATGTCTTTCTGGATTTCGATCCATTGCAGACTTATAGGGACATTTTCTGATTTCGATGTGAATCTCATTCTTTTTTAAGTTCTCAATGGTATAATCCCAACCTTCCGCAGCCCATCTAAAGGTTAGAATCTTTACCAAGTCACCTAACGTGTTTCCGTCAACTTTTAGATATTTCTTTATTCGTCGAAAAATGATTTTTAATAATTTTTTCCATACATTCAGATCTATTTCTAAAGCAGTGTCCCAATCAAGTTTGTTTTCTGTCTCAATCATCCAAAGTCCATCTAAGGTAAAAAAATGTCTTTCAAAAAAAAATAGCTTATCTTGGGTGGTTAAATCTCTCATAGGGCTCCTTAATATTAGAGTATTTTCTTATAAGCAACGTACATTAATGGGATTTATAAATACTCCCGCATTAAAGTACACGTTGATTTATTAAAATGATTTTCAATATTTATAATTAATCATACACATTTTATCTACTGTACCTAAAGTTATATTTCTTTATTTAAAATAGTCAAATGATAGATAAGTTATATTAAACCATTTATCTAATAATTCTCGGCTTAAATAATTACGGATTATCCATTACATAAGGTTTATATAATATTAAAATTATAGAATAATTAGGATAATCTAAATCTATACTATAATAATAATAAAAGGACTATCTATAGATGCTAAACCTTAAGAAAGATATATGTTTTGGTGAAAATTGAATGGCAGATTATCTGTTCGCTCTTTTTCTGAGCTTTTTAGCAGGATTAGCAACCACTATTGGTAGTTTAATCGCTTTTTTTATCAAAAAACCTAATCCCCGATTTATTTCATTTATTATGGGGTTCTCAGCTGGAGTTATGATACTAATTTCATTTTTAGAACTACTCCAACAGAGTATCCAATCAGTTGGTTTATTATGGGGCTTGATTTTTTTCTTCATTGGTATGTTAGTAATGCTAGTTATTGACGTTGTGGTCTCTCATGAATATGAATTTGAGGATTCAATTGAAATGTTAATGAATGGTGATGGAAGTTGTAAACCACATATTCATCATGGTCATATAGATCATGGACGTCGTAAGCAACATCGCCGATATCATAATGAAATAAAGGAAATTCCTGAAGGGTCTAAAAATAACTTGTATAAAACATCCATTTTTATTTTTTTTGGCGTATTTATTCACAACTTCCCTGAGGGTGTTGCGACTTTTGTTGGGACTGTTACTGAAGTCGAATTAGGATTTCTTATATTCGTTGCGATTACCCTGCATAATATTCCTGAAGGGATTGCGGTCGCCGTTCCGATCTACATTTGTACTCAAAGTAGAAAAAAAGCATTTAAATGGTCATTCTTATCTGGAATGAGTGAACCTATGGGTGCTTTGATCACGTGGATCATCCTTTACCCATTCATAAATGAGTTTTTATTAAGTGCAATGTTGGCTATTGTAGGAGGTATAATGGTATATATTTCATTGGATGAATTATTACCTACATCTCGCTCATTAGGTAAAGAGCACATCTCGATTTTAGGAATTATAGCAGGTATGTTTGTAATGGGACTTAGCTTATTGATTCTATGATGAAAATATATTGAAATTAATTTAATTTAAAGGTTTTTTTTGCATTCTGATAAAAGATTTTCTCATAAACCTTGCGATCTAGATCTAAATCAAGTAATCCTTGGATTGATGACTCATATTCATATGGAATGTTCGGGAAATCGCTACCATAAAGGATTCTGTCTTGATATGAAACAATTAATTCTTTCTCAGGGTGTTTTAAATTAAATTTCCATTTTTTAAACAAATCTAGAGGAATAAATACCATCGCGGTATCTAAAAATACATTATCATATCTGTCTAATAACTTAAAGAATTTTTCATATTCATACGCTCCTAAATGAGCAATGATAATCTTAATATCTGGAAACTTTTCAATCATCTTGACAAAGTTCTTGAATCCAACAAACTCATTAGAATACGGGGCTGTTCCACAATGCATGGTGATCCATTTTCCATAATCAATTACTAGTTTATATACTTCAAACATCCTCTCATCAAAAGGGTAAAAATCTTGAACTAATAATTGTAATTTCAAACCTTTTAACTGAAATTCGTCAAAAGCTTTAGTTATATAATCTATTTTATTCTTATCAGAGGGAAAGCACGTCCCAAATCCTATTGCATCTTTATGCTTCATAGTAAAGTTATAAGTCCATTCATTGAGACCCTCTGAGATACCTTCTTTATGAGCATAGTTTAACGTTGTATAATGTAAAATATTTAGTTCTTTTAATAAGGAAACTAATTGTTCATTTCCTAATTTGTAATGAATTTCCCAACCTCTTGGGTTTCCATCATCTCCAGGAATTTCAAAGTAGTTCCAGATTGCCTTGAAAAGATTAGGAGGAAAAAAATGTGTATGAATATCGATATACTTAAAATCACTTATTGCAAATACCATTATCTAAAAAAATGAGTTACGGTATAAAAAGATGGAAGTTAAATATTTAAGAAATTTATGAAAAGAAACACAGCAAGGAAACCTAATAAAATTGAAGCAGACCTGCGATACATATATTTCCGTTTTGATAAGATTTTATAACCAAAAATCAACCCTACTAGCAATATCCAATTATAGAATAATAATAGGTTGGAGTTATAGTGAATTATAATGATACCACTAATTCCAAATGTAAAACATAAATTCCATATTATTTTTCCTATCATCCCTCCTAATCCGATGGCTAAGGATTTCTTTTTTATTGACTTAAAAACAAGCGTTAATTCTTCAACATTAGTAAGAAAGCTAATTATCACAAACCCAAAGAATGTTTCAGAAATTCTTGATAATTTCATCAAGTTTTCGGCAGAAATTATTAAAAATTCTCCCCCAATAATAATAAGAAATAGACTCAAGAAGATATATATTATCAATTGAATTGAAGTCTTTTGCTTTTCAGTTACTTTAAAGATATCAAGTGTTTCACTTAGATTTGCTTTCTCATCAGCTCTTATTTCTTTTAGCGAGACTTTTAAATAAATCAAATATAGGAAAATAGAAGCAATACCAAAAACCATAATGAGATTACTGAAAAAGATCCCGAGTAAAATGCTCAATAAACTTAAAAAAATGATAATAAAATAAGAATTTGTCACAGATTTGAGATTAATTTTATGAAAGAAAGCAGGAAGGGCGAAACACAGCGTCAAAGACAATATAGAATTACCTATAACATTCCCTAATGCTATGTAGGGCAATTTATTTATTGACGCAACGATACTAGTAATTGATTCTTCAGGATCAATTCCAAGAATTAATAAACCTAAAACAAATGGTGAAAACTCATATTTTACTCCGAATTCTTTTAAATTATCAATAAAAAAATCTGCAGAAAAGTAAATTAATAAAAAACTCCCCGTAAAAATTATAATCCAGATTACTATTACAATCATTTTAGTGCTATTTTGAAACCCCAAGGTAAAGAGTGAAGGAATTGAGTTTCATTTATCTTTTTATACAAATTATAAAAAAGATAAAATTAAAAAATTATTCTTTTCGCAAGATAGTGCTGAGTTCAGTTTTTAGTAAGTCTCGAATTGCTACTCGAATTACTTCAGAACGATTGGGATATAAATTCATGTTAACAAGTTCCTCAATACCGCTGAGATATGCTTCTGGAATGTGGCATGTAATTAATTTAATTAAAATTCACCTTGATTAATAATCTAATTGAATATTTTAATATTTAGGAGCGAAATTAAAATAAAATATCAATGTAATACATCGATAATATTTAGAAGAAATACTCTACGTTGCCCAAACTATTGGTAATATTTCACGAAGAGAACTTTCTATTTTGAAATTTTTTTTACTTTACTGCGCTTATAAAGAGACGTTTCATCTCAACTTCTAAACGATTTTCGTTGAAATTTAAATAAATTTTTCTAAAATCTCTCACGAATTCATCTTTTAACTCATCCGGTAAAATGGTTAGAAAAGGTACTAGTGCTGCTGATTTAAAGTAATTTAGCATATCTAGTTCTGTATCATATTTCACAAGATGATTATACTCTTGAATATTTATATCAGTAAAGCAAACAGAATGTAATAATTGATCGGTTTCTTCAATCGTTAAATGCCGCCATGGACTTTTAAAATCAATCAGAGCATCTTGATATTTTTTTAAACTAATCAATTTGTAAATTGTTTTAACTAACGAATTCGTGCTTCGCAAACCTGTCTGGATCATAACTCGCCCATTCTGTTTGAGAGCATTATACATTTTTTCATACATTAATTCAAGATTTTTTATCCAATGAATCGCTGAATTTGAATAAATTGCATCAAATTCATTATTAAAGTCAATTTGAATAGCATCTCCATGAATAAGCTTAATGTTTGAAAAGTTTGTTCTTGAAATGTTAGATTTAGCTTGAGAAATCATTTCTTCAGAAATCTCGATGGCCGTGATTGTTCCATTAGGATTCCTTTTAGCTAATTCAATGGTTAACTTCGCATTACCACATCCAATCTCTAAAATTTTTTCTGAACCATTAGGATTGAGCTTGTCTATGCCCATTAATCCTAATTCGAATTGAAGACTAGAACTATTTTGATAAAGCTTCGCGTCCCAACTTAATGTTTTATCAACCATTATTTCTTAAAGAATCTCATTTTTTATTAATTGTTCTAAAAATTTGGAAAATTAAAGATGTTAATTCAAGAAATCGAATCTAAAAGCATCCTCACGAAAAGTAACATCCCCAGTGTTGATTTAGTAGTAAATCCCTATGTTGGTTGTGAACATGGTTGTATATATTGCTATGCGGATTTCATGAAACGATTTACAGATCATCATGAACCATGGGGAGAATTTCTTGATGTGAAAAAAAATGGACCAGAATTAGTAAAACCGCGAGGTCATTATGAGGGAAAAGAAATTTTATTTAGTTCAGTTACCGATCCATATCTACCTCATGAGAGAAAATTTGAAGTAACTCGAGCGATACTCACAAAATTAGTAGCACATCAGCCAAAATTATCTATTTTAACTAAGTCTGAACTTGTAAAGCGAGATATAGATATATTTAAGCAATTTCATAATATTGATATTGCAGTTTCAGTATCCACGATAAATATTGAGCTCGCAAAACAACTCGAGCCTCGTGCATCTCTTCCTGTTAGGAGATTTGATGCTCTTAAAGCATGCAAGAATGCAGGATTGAATACACATGTCTTTATATCTCCAATTCTTCCATATATTACAGAGATTGAACAAATTATGGAAATAATGGCTGATCATGTGAAATATTTCTCATTTGAAAATTTAAATGTTCGACCTAACAATAGAAAGCGAGTATTTCAATTTATTAAAAAAAACAGACCTAATCTCATTCCAGATTATAAAAAGATTTATGGGAGACCACCCGATAATATGTTTTGGGATGTAATCTCTCAAAAGATCTTAGAATTGGGAAAGAGATTCAAAGTGAAATGCCAAATTCATTTTCATCACGGTGGTTTTAGTAAAAATAAATACTCATAAAATTAACTTCTTAAGCTTTCACTATCAAATTCAATCTTCACTTTATTAATAAATCAGAATATTAATTAGGACTGAAGATCTGATATATATTAGAAAATGAGTAAATTAGTATTAGTAGATGGTGCAAAAGGACATACTGGAACATTCCTTGTTAAAGAAATATTAGAGACTAAACCCACGTGGAAAGTAATAGCAACCGATCTTCCCAGTGATAAAAGAACAGAAGTGATGACAAAAGAAACAGTTTTTAGTCCCAGATTTAAAAATATGACAGAAGTATTAGAAAATGAAACAATTACATTCATTCCTTCCGATCTAATCGATAAGAATTCTCTTAGAAGGCTATTTTTGGAAGAAAAATTCGATATCGTTTTCCACACTGCAAGTTTATATGATTACTTCGCCAAGTTAAATGACTTAAGAAAAATTAACGTCGAAGGGATAAAAAATTTGCTTGAAGTAGTCCAAGAAACGCAAAATATTGATAGATTACGATTTATACATTGGAGTACTTGCGGTGTTTATGGAGAACCTAAATATAAAAAAGATAAGAAAGGATATCCGATACCAACAGATGAAACCGAGCCTTATAATCCTCCAAATAATTACAGTATTAGTAAAATGGAACAAGAACTTCTATTAAAAAAGTTCATCCACAAAACCGGATTAAAAGCAACTATTATTCGCCCTGCGCCTATAATGGGTCCATATCAAGCATACGGGATGTTTCACGTGTTTCAACTTATAAATAAATCTGGATTTGGTCCAGGTATTCATGTATATCCCAAAAAAAAACGTTTGGCAATGCCAATGATTCATGTAGAAGATTTAGTAAGAGCAGCTATATTACTCTCTGAAAAAGAGGAGTCCATAGGAGAAGCTTATAATCTTGTAATCGATCCTTGTTTTCAAGAGGATTTTATGGAATACATTGCTGATCTCCTAAATGTTAATTACTTCAATTTTCCAGTTTGGTGGCCTTTCTTTAAGGGCTTTTCTAAATTTTTATATAAATTAAATGAACGCAAGGAACAAAAAGCACGTGCCTTAAATGCAAGACCTCCAGTTGACAGTGCAATGACAGCTTATACAATCCATCAATATCTCTTCTCAAATGAAAAAATAAAGGATATTGGATTTAACTTCAAGTTCCCCGAATACAAATCTGCTACTAAAAACACAATTGATTGGTATGTATCAAATAATTGGTTGGAGAGTGAATAAAATTGGGATTTGTTGAGAGCATGATTATTTGCTTTGTAATGGGATGGGTCAATTCCTATCTTTATCGGAAACATCTTCGCAAAAGAAATAAAGATTGGATCGTGTTTCTGGCTTGTATATTTTTGACTATAATTTGGGTAACCGAGATTTTGATATATTTAGATATTATCTATACTGGATTCTTAAATGGACTTGTATGGGTAAATATACCATCTAATGAGTCCGGAAAATATTATTTATGGAATTCCTTTTTACTTTTTGGAATTGACTATGGAATAATGCCTCAATCAGGAATGGAATTAATCTCAGTATTCTTATTTATATCCTATCTCCCTTGGTATTTTATGGGATCAAAAATAGGAAAGATATTTCATGGATATAGGATATACCAAGGAGGATATTATATGATTTTTCGTTCAGTGAAAAAATACATAAAAGATCGAGAAAAACGACTAAAAAAGTTTGATAAAAACATTAAACCCTAAATTTGATATTTTTGACTCACTATTTTGGCTATTTATGACGCTTTAAATTTTTAGTAATAAACTTTTTAGTAATAAGAAGATTTCAGAGTTAGAATCTAAAAAAAAGATTTGAAAAATAATGTCAGATATAGTAATTAAACTGGAGAACTTGACAAAAAGATTCGGTAACTTTACTGCAGTTGATAATATTAACCTTGAGGTATGCAAAGGAGAGACAATCGGTCTAGTCGGGCCGAATGGAGCGGGTAAAACGACAACCATCAAGATGATTGCCAAGATACTTCGACCAAATGGAGGAAAAATCCTCATCAGGACCAATCATCGTGAATTAACTGACTTAGAGAAGGTATCTGCTGGAATGAGTAGAATCGGATTTTTAATTGATATTCCCAACTTCTACAATATGACCGCCTATGAATTACTCAGGTATTTTGCTCAACTCTCCCACTACCCAAAAAAGAAGATTAATGAGAGAATTGATGAGTTATTAGAATTCTTCGAATTAACATCATGGAAGTTCAAAAATGTGAAAACTTTCTCAAAAGGAATGACACAGAAACTAGGAATAATTCAAGCACTAATTCACGATCCAGATATCATCATTTTAGACGAACCTCAAACGGGTTTAGATCCATTAGCTCGCATTGAAATCAGACGATTCTTACGTAAATTACAAAAAACGGGAAAAACAATATTCGTGGCATCACACATGCTATATGAAATCTCGGAAGTCTGTGACAAAATCGCGTTAATAAATCATGGTAAAATCTTAGGATTTGATACAGTAGAAAATTTAGCATTAACATTAAAGGCAAATGAGCTAAATTGTACTACCCTTGAACTAATTCAAGCCGAGAGTTTAGCTCCTATCCTACAACGATTGACAAAAAGACTCGGACCTTTCTTAGATCAAGATCTTGATCCAAGAATCTCTAAAATCCCCATTCGATATAACCCTGAAGAACAAGCATTTATCTTTTATTTCGATGGGAAACCAGAATCTAGAGTGGAAATATTGAAGATTCTCATTAAAGAGTTTGAATCTGATTTTTCTGTCGTTTCATATCTACAACCAAGAACTTCACAGCTTGAAAGAGTATATATTGAGATGGTATCTGATGATAAAGAAAAGACTTTAAACCAATATAAGGAGGGAATATTATAAATGAAAGAACGTGAAGAAACTATAACTGAGGAATTCATGCCTATATTTCACACAATTATCTTTGAAATTAAGAAGCAACGTAAGAAATTTTACTTTTTCTTAGGGCTTGTAATTTTAATTGCCTATTTATTGGGTGTTCTTTTAGTACAGATTCCAGGAAATCTCTTATCGGACACTTATACGCAATTTATCAGCGGTGGTCTTAATTTTATTTCGTTTCTCACTTTATTCGCAGCATGCTTGTTCTTTTCGGGTATTATCTGTTCAGAATTTTATGATAGAACAGGGTTTATAGTCTTTCCAAAGATTAACAAGTATCGATTAATAATTGGAAAATATTTAGGTAATCTTATCTTAGTGGTATCTCTCGTTGCAATATATTATTTCTTACTCTGCACATTAGGAGTTTTATACTATGGTCCTGCCCTAACGATACGCGTGTTTTATTCATTTGGCTTTGCTGTGTTATATGTTATCATGCTAAGTAGCTTTGTTACATTTTTTAGTTCCTTTATGAAAAACGTAAATTTGACGATCATAATAACCTTGGTCGTCTTGTTAATTGGATTTAGCATCGCAGATTCAATTGTTACATTATTTTTACGAGATACCCTTGAACCTCTCTATTCATTGACATACCTAGGCAATCTAATCACATCAATCCTCCAAAACCCTTTTCCAAATCCTCGTTACACGGAATTTTCGTTCGGGGGAAGTGGACCAGGTGGTTTAGGTGGGCGATTTGTGTTTGGGACGTGGATTACTCCCAGTATTGAAGCGGGAATAACGATGTTTATAGTATATATCGTTGCTTTCTTTATTCTAGCAGCATATTTATTCAAAAGGAGGCAGTTATGATGAAAAGAACGCGAAATAGGGTTATTGTGTTAACATTAGGATTATTGGGATTGTTAATGATCGGTTTTGGGTTTACGGCGGTATCTGCAACTCCAAATTATCAGTTAACGCTAACGAAAAGTACTGAAGAATATACTGTTAAAATGTATGATGCTACTGCTTGGAAATCAACCGTAAGTAATACTTCAAGTCCTAAACAATTCTTCCATGGGGATGCTAATGTTACAGGAGCAAAAAGTAAACAAACTGTAAAAGGTTGGGTGGATACAACTTTTAGCACATATCAAGCAATGCTTTCATTGTATTTTTCACTAAGTGAATATATAACATGGTTGACTTTCAATGATAGTATTACGGCAGCAGGATTTAATGAAACTACGATTAATGATAAATACCCTAACGAATATGCCGTTTGGTCTGGAATAAGTGCTGAATGGTACTTCACCAAAGGCACTTATCCAGAAACTCCGAATAACACTGTTGTCCCAATTGTTATGATGAAAAATCCTTCGGATTATAAGTTAATCCTTGATGATTGTAATTCCATCGTTGATGAAATTTGGAACTCTACATTACCTATTCCTGTAAAAAGTGGATTTCTACCTAACGTTTCAGCCGATCAATTTGCTTGGCAATTAGTGAATTACGGTTTTGGGGTGCTATCTCCAAGAGACACTTATCTTGAAACAATGGTCACCGACCTAGGTTGCGTGGATACCACAGCTAGTGGTTCAACATTAATTTTTGATAAAACAGGTGTTACGGATTATTCTATTGAAATTACATATGGTTCCAATGGAATTCTTTCATCTTTCACGGTGAAAGACGCAAGTGATAACATTATATATCAAATAACAAGTAGTAATAGTGATTGGCTTTTTTATACGTTAATATTCAGCTTTATTGGTGGTAGCGTCGTTCTTATCGTCTATGTAATCGTGAGAAAACGTAAAATAAGAAAATCAACTTAAATTTTTATTATATTTTATTTTAATCTATTTCTTTTTCTATATTGAAAAATAAGTCTAATACAATAAATTAAGATCGCACTTAAGAAACAAAAGATACAAAAAATCGAGATCTCCAAGCTAATGAACGCATTTTTAACTAAAAAAGGATTTCCTACGATCGGGAAAAAAGGATTCATTTCTACATAAATTGGAGCATCCAATAGGATATGAGCAAAAAGTCCGATAAATGCTCCTAAAGCGATCTTTTTCAAGGTTACATCTTGTTTTAATTTAAAAATTTTCATAAAAACTGAAAAATATCTTCTAAAGTATCTCATTATTAAGATTAGCAGTAAGGCCACTAAAGTCGCCCCCAAGAATGAATGGAAAAACCCATGTAAGGGATAGGACAAATTGAAAAGTATAACAAATAATGGCTCGATATCTATGACAACACTCGCTATTAGGATGGTCGGAAAATCAACCCATTTTAGCAATAATTGTCCAATGAGTCCGCTTGGACCGAAATGAAAAGGCGTAAACGGCATTGATCAAAAATTTCAAATTGATTTTTCTAAAACCTTTAATTATACAATATCATATTAATCTAATTAAAATATAACTTAGGTATCATTTAATTAGGTAGAATATAGAAGTTAATCAGTTGACAATTGAGATAATTTCATGAAATTACTTGAAGAAAAATGTGCTCTAATAACGGGTGGTGGGCGTGGAATAGGTAGAGCAATCGCGCTTGACTTTGCCAAAAATGGAGCTAACGTAGCAGTTTCATCTAGAACAATAGAAGAGTTAGAAAGTGTGGTCGAAGAAATCGAATCATATGGTGTTAGAGGACTTTCTATCCCTGTTGATCACTCAAGGATCGAAGGCGTACAAGCGTGTGTTAAAGAATACCAGAAGGAATTTAATAAGTGTGATATATTGGTTGCAAATGCGGGAATGACTCATTTTTCGACAGTTGTACAACTACCGCTCGAGGACGCTGTTAAATTGTTCAATTTAAACGTGATTGGAACCTACACCTTGATTAAAGAGATTCTTCCTTCTATGATAAATGAAAAAAATGGAAAAATTCTAATTACATCATCTGTGCAAGGTAATGTCTATTTTGTTAATAAAAAGGTCGCATATTCTGCATCTAAAGCCGCACTAACAGCATTAGGAAAAAGCTTGCAGTCTGAAGTAAAACAACACAATATAAGTGTTAATGTAATTCTCCCTGGAGCTATTGATACGAGGATGATGCAATATCTACTGAGTCAAGGTCAAAAATCAGGAAGTACTTATCCTCCTGAATATATCTCACTAATTTATTTATTTTTAGCTAGTGATTTAGCAAAGAAGAAGTATCAAGGGAGAGTGATCAACCAACAAGAACTATTTTCTGGATTGCATTCAGTTCAAGAGCAAATGTCATATACCTCACAAAACTACAAAAATGCACTCAGTTCTCTTAAGGAACAATTGAATAAGGACATTTATTCCCTAATTTCAAGAAACAGTGAACTTGGAGAATTCCTCCTAAACCAAGATTTAAAATTTCATTCTACGTTTTAATTGCAATAATTACATTATAACAAAAATATAGAAATAGAAAAAAAAATACTATTTATTGGGGTGCTTTAGAAGATTTTACGGACTTGCACTAGCAAGATTCATTCTAAAGCGCTCTTTTTTAATTGTTCTCCTCTTCGTTAATGTTGATATTCTTTGCTGGTTTCTTTGTAACTTGAATTTTGAGCAATCCATTTCCCATTTTAGAGCTTACTGAATTTTCATCCGCATCTACGGGTAATGGAATGTCCATGTTCACGTCAATGAATCGGAAACCTCTCGTAGGGAACCCACAGCATTCTTCTTCCTTCTCTTTTACATCTTTCTCTTCTTTTTCAGAAATTTTAGGTTTTTTCGCTTCGACATTGATATTCTTGTTAATTAGCGATACTTTGACATCTTCCTTCGTCCTGCCTGGTAAAGGAACAATAATCAAGTATTCAGTACCTAAGTCATCAATATTATATGGAATATAGGAACCCATTTGGTGCATGAACCCTTTAATGAATTGACCAGCCACGTTCTTCATTCTGGCAACACCTTTTGGAGAAAAACAAAATTGTCCATGAGGTGCGTAATGATGCATCCTTTTAGGGTCATATTTTTTTTCATCACACATATTTTTACCCTCTGTATTTTAATTTTTTTAAGAGATATAATCTATATCATCTTCAATGTCGATTGAGCGCTTGCTAGTTTCTCGCTTCTTGAGAATTTTGTTTAATAGGTATTCTCGAGATTTAATTTCTTGGTCAATTAACTCTGCTCTTGTTTTTAATTGTTTAATTTCTTTCTTAATTTTATTAATATTTTGCTGTGAAAGATCTAATGTTTCATCTTTAGTTGACTGCTCATGACAAGAACTATATGGAAAATTACAAAAAGTAAATTTAGTTTTAGTTTCTATTCCAGGTATTGCCTTAAAAATGGTTTGAATGAAATCTTTTAAATTATCGACACCCACAGTGAAAATTTTATCTAATTTCTCAAGTTCTTCTTCGCCTTTTTTAGAGATGAAATAGATCTTTTTCAGACGATTATTTTCGGTAACTTCTTGGAGTTCAACTAAATTATCATCGGCAAGTCGACTTAACAACGGATATATCGTCCCTGCAGAAGCATGCCACATACCGCCAAACTTTCCTTTTATCATTTGGATTATATCATAACCTGTAATCCCTTCATGATTTTTTATGATGGAAAGAACAAGAATCTCAATCCCTGATAGAGAATCTGAATGATAACTACTAAATCGCTTGCCAAAAAACATTATTTTCACTGATTGAAGATGATTATTGATCTCCAATTTTTTAGGAATATATCGCAAATCGAAGATCATTATATTAAGAGAAGGAGCCTTTATAAATATATCGGAAATCGAACATCAAACATATTTGAAGAAGAGCCCCTTATGAATATATCGAAAATCGAATATTACTACGTTTATTTTTTAACTTACAAAACATCAATAGAATTTTTTAATTTTATAAACCAGTTTATCACTTTCTCTATATATTATGTATTCCATATTCTTAAAAGTCAAATAATAATTTGTCATTTATGACAAAACCAAACTTAATCGTATTATACACCGGTAATTCAGCAAGAAGTCAAATGGCTGAAGCCTTTCTTAAAACATATGCATCCGATCATTTTGAAATTCATAGCTCGGGGTTTGAGCCAAATGAGATTGACCCATATGCCATTCAAGTTATGGAGGAGTTAGGTTATGATTTAAGTGATCAATATTCTAAGAACATATCCCAATTCCTTGGTCAGAAACATTTTGGTATCGTAAATACAATGTGTCAAAAAGCAGAGGAAAAGTGTCCTACAATTCCTGGTTTTGGAACGAGACTTTATTGGCCATTTGAAGATCCAACAGTTTTTGAGGGGACAGTAGAAGAAAAACTAGCTAAATTTCGTGAAATTAGAGATGCATTATTTGAGAAACTTAAATCTTGGCTGAAAGAACGAGGAATTTCAATAGGTTAATCTCATTTTAACTTTGGAAATATAATATTAGTACTTAGCAAAATCTTAACTGTAGGACTTAAAAGTACGATTTAAACATTTATGGCGTCTTTTTCTTAATAATTTTAGTAAAAATGAAAATTGCCACCCATAGTAGCGTCCAAACAACTAATGCTAAGACAGAGCTGAATACCACATCTAATTGGTGTGCAATTGGATCTAATGCAGCACTTATTGTTGCAGCAACAAGAAACGCACTCACTGCTAAATATACTAATACTCCTACTAAATTTGCCGTTTTCCTCAATTTGGTGAGATAATTTTTCGTTTTCTCTTCAGTAGAAATTAACGCTTCTGCTTGTTGCCTTATTGGCTCGATTTTAGATGAGGGAGGAAAATCTAACTTTTCATCAAATTCAAGGATCCTCATGGTAAACATGAATCTTTTTTCACGAAATTGAAACATTATTTCATGTCTTCCCCGCTTCGTTTGATAGATATTTGGAATTATAAATGAAATGACTTTTACCATGCCGAAACTAAGGTCAACTATTTGATTTAAATCTTGATTATACACAAAATTACCATTTAATTCAACATGAAAATCATTTGGATACGTTAATGCATCAAAGATAAAGTGTTCATCGAGTTTTATTTTTAATTCATAAATGAAGTCCTTAATTCTCTGTAAATATCGTAATTTGGAAAAAATTGAATCCGTTTTATCATATTGAAAATTAATTTTGAGATTTCCCCTATAAATTGCGATAGATACAAATTTTTCCATATATCTACTAAAAACTTTCATAATTGACATCTCTATTAAATTCAAAAATTGTTATAAATCGTTCATTCAAAATATTTCCAAAATTCATTAAAAATGAACTATCCTAATTGATTGCCTCCTCTAAGTTATATATACACTTAAAAAGTATACATGATTTAAAAAAAAATTTAAAAGTGATTTTAATTGGAAAATGGTTATTATCACCCATTGATATTGATGAGGTTAAAAGAAAAGGTATAGATATTATACAATCAGGGGCGTTTCCCCCTAATTGAATTGATGAAATATGTTAAGAGGATAAAAAAAAAATAACAAATTCATAATTAAAAAGTGAAGAGCAAGATTTATACAGCATTACATCAATAGCTGTGATCCTTGTTTTTAGGCAATTTAATAAAAAGATATGAGATTTACTTCAATTATTTTTAATGTTCTTCCACTTTTACTTGGATTGGAGTTTCGACCATTTTATGGGATTCGATTTTACCATTTCCGTTGCCGTTAAGCTTAACATATAATTCTACATCTTTCATGAGTTCTTTCTTATTTTTTAATTCTTTTGAAAGCCCATTCTCACCGAAACCTTGTGCTGAAAGCATGCTCCGCCCATTCAAGACCATTTGTTGAATGAGTTTGAGTATTTTCCGAGTCATCCAATTAAACTTCCCTAAAGGATTAAGATATTCCGTAGCTTTTTCTATCAACCACCCCCATTGCAAGTAAAACGCATTATAAGCCTCAGCAACCAGTTCATAGATCTCTTGAGCTGATAATTCGTCTGTGCCCATCATCGTGTGAAATAAATCGTAATTGGTGTAATCGGTTGAAGTGATCATTCCCTTTTCTTCCATCTCCTCATAAAACGGAGTACCTGGAAAAGCAGTGATTGGTGTAAATTGTACCACATCAAGCTTCATATCTTTAGCGTATTGAATGTTTTGTCGTACCATTCGTTTAGTTTCACCCGGAAAGCCAATAATAACGCCTCCAAAAATCGAGATACCTTGATCACGTAGCTTTTTAACGACGTCTTTTACCATTTCTGGGGTGGTATTCTTTTTATTCATTGCATCAAGGCTTTGTTGATGAACGGACTCAATTCCTAAAAATATTTGACGGAACCCCGCCTTTTTAAATTTTTCAATCAACCATTGATTATTATAGATAACATCAACTCTCGACTGACATGTAAAATGTATTTTATGTTGAACCCCCGATTTAATGATGGCATCTAGAATTTTATTTGTTCTTTTTACATTGACGGTAAAATTATCGTCAGTGAAGAAGATAAAATCCGTTTTCCAGCCCACAGCATAAATCTCTTGCATAATTCGCTTAATTGATTTCGTCCGATAAGTCGGACCACCATTAGAATTTCTCCACATCTTTATAATACAACAGAATCTACAATTAAAGCTACAACCTCGAGATGTTTCTACAGGTTGAGTTAGAGCCCCTAATGCGGCATATTTTCTATTTCCAAATAATTCTCTTTTTGGTAAGGGAAACACATCTAAATTCTTTTCAAGTTCTCTCTCAGTATTATGAATCACACTTCCATCGGCTCTTTTATATGAGAGACCATCAATTTTTTCTAAATCGCCCTCATTTTTTTCTGAACTTAAATAATCAATAAGTTCCTTGAAAGTGTGTTCTCCTTCACCTCGTATTACATAATCTACTTGTTCTTTTGAGATCACATATTCAGGATCTAAAGTAGGATGATAACCTCCTAAAATTGTTATGCATCCTTCTTCTTTTGCCATTCTTGCAATAACCAATGCATGGCTGATTTGAGGTGTTAGACTCGTGATTGCTACAATATCAGAGTTTTTCAATAAGGAACGGAAGTCGTTCTCCTTGTATTTATCCATTTTAAAATCAAATAACTCTGCATCATGTTCTGGGACCATTGCTGCAATTGTGACAAGATTCAATGGTGCACCTTTGACAATAGCATCTAATCCAGAATTCAGTTTGCCCGGATTTACATATAATATTCTCATTTTTTATTTCTTCAATTTTATATTTTGAGAACATGCCTTAATTGATCTCAACTTAAATTAGATTGAATGTTTCACTTGAAAATATAAGAATGAGTCAGTAAAGCGTGTTAACAAATAATAATATGCATTTATCATATTTAAAGTTATTGTTAGATCTACATAAGAGTTGTTGATCCTACATTTCTTTCAATAATGAATTTATGATATTTTTTTCCCCTTTATAACTACTAATAATTTGTAAATAAAATTAATGATAAGTCGAAAAACGTTAATTAGAGTAATAGAATGGTTTAATCTTTAAAACACTTCCTTCTTATCATCGATATCTTTAAATCTCCCTCCCAAAATATTTACCATATCAGAAGGAACAATAATCCACGCTCCTTTATCTTTCATTGTTTCATAGAGAATATTCATCGCTCTTAGATTTAATGCCACCTTATCTTTTTCATAAATTTGAGCCGCATTTATAAACTTACTCGCAATTTGCTCTTCGGATCCAGCTAAAATTACCCTTGCTTGTCGCTCTCTTTCAGCTTGAGCTTGTCGACTCATTGCATCTTGTAATGCTGTAGGGATTATGACATCTCTAAGCTCGACGGAAATAGATTTTACACCCCATTCTTCAGTCCGCTCATCAATTATTCGTTCAAGATCGTGCGATATTTCTTCTCTTCCTACAAGCATTTGACTTAATTCAGTTTTTCCAATAATGTCTCTTAATGATGTTTGGGCAGCCCATGCAATTGCATTTTGATAATCTTGGACATGAATTGAGGCCTTATACGTATCCACTACTTTCCAAAATAACACAGCATCCACATTCACAGGTACATTATCTTTAGTGAGTGTTTGTTCTGCTGAAAACGTGGTTGTAATAATTCGTATATCAAGCGCAAAAGGTATCTGATATATGAATGGAAAAAGCCAGAAGATTCCTGGACCCCGCATTTTCTTGTAATTTCCGAGTTTTAATGTTGGTACTTTAATCCATTGTGGAATAATATAGATCCCCATTAAAATAAATCCTAAAACGATCAATATGCCTACCAAAATAAAAATTACTAAATCAATTGCTACTGCAAAGAAATTGAATGCAATAATTATGCTTATCATAACTATTATGTCTGCAAAGAAAAGAAAGTAACCAATTCCACGAACAACATTTCCACCGACGTTTTTAATCATACTATAATTTGACATAATCATCACTACGTTATGCTGAATATAATATAAAAACTTGGTGGCTCAGAATTATAGATAAAAAGGAGATTTAAATTATGCAAATTTATTATTTAGTTTCTTCATTTTGCTATACTCTGGGAGAGCTGAGAACTTAAACTTGCTATATCATCTTGATAATGTTTAACTTGATTTTCTTTTTCGGCCAAGTCTTTCAGTTCTTCACTTAATTCCTTTTGTTTTTGATTGTATCGAGCCTTTATTAGATTCGCCTTTTCACGCGATTTATTTTCAACTGCTTTTCCAAATTTTAGCTGAATTTTCCCTAATTCTATACGCATATTTGCGACTTTTAATTTTGAATCTGCTTGTAAGAGTTTACTTTTCGCTAGTTCTTCCTCAAGTTTAGCTAGTTCTATATGATGTTTAGCCAGTTCAATTTGATTTTCAGCAACTTTTTCATGGTAATCAATGAATCTTTCTTCTTTTTTAGTTACTTCTTCTGAAAAACCTAAAATTTCCCTTGATTTAATCTGGCTTTCTAATAACTTTTTATTATGGTTTACTAAATTTTTTCGTACTTTATTTAGCTCCAATTCTTTTTCAGCAAATTTCTTTCTACTTTTCGCTTTTTTCAACAAATTTTTAGCCAATTTCTTTAATTCCAAAGCAACTAATTTTTCCTTTTTAGCAATTATTAGATTTTCTTGTGCTTTTAAGTTGAGATTGAATAGAGGTTCCATTCAAATTCACCAGATAGTTTTACTAACCTAAATCTAGAATTTATCTTTAAATTGTTGCCTTAAAAAATAAAGTTATTCATAATTATGAACTTTATAGAAGATTATCATTCTAGACAATCTATCTATAACATTTAATAAAAATTTATTAAAAATCTTGAAAACTTAGACCTTATCTTTAAATATCGAATTTTTCAATTTAATAGTAAACAGAAAGAAGTTGATAAATAATTTACAATAAAATTTTAGTTGGAATTGATGGATCTGAACATTCATACAAAGCGCTGTTAAAAGCAATGGAACTCAAAAAATTGAGTAATTGTGAAGTGATAGTGTTTCATTCAGTAGAACACGAAGCTTTGCCAATTGACGATGTATATCAGGTACCATCCTATGGAGGTCCTATTCAACAAGTAATGGACAATTCAAATTTAGAACTACAAAGAGTAAGAGAAGTTTATGAAACAAGAGGAAAAACGATCTTAGGTCGAGCAGAGGAAATATTTTCTGAACAAGGTTTAAAAGTAGATACACGTATTGTTTATGAACATTCCGCCTTATCTTACATTAGGAAAACAGTCGCAGAAGAAAATATCGATCTTGTTATCGTCGGAAGTAAAGGAGTACATTCACTCGCTGAGGAAATTTTTGTTGGTTCATTATCAGATAGGGTCTTAAGACATGTTCCGTGTGATGTTTTAGTGATTCGGTAATAAATTTTTGATTTTTAATAATTTCTGAATTAAAATTAAAAATTTAAAAAAAAATAAAATTAGTTCGTTAATTTCTTTACTTCTCTTTTATCTAAATACCTCAAGGTACCTGTTTTAATAAAATTAGTGAAAAAAAATGCTCCAAGAGCATATAACCAAATGAATCCCGCCAAGCTCCAACCGATCGGATACATAAAAATTCCATACGCCGCGAAAAAGGTAGCAACAACTTGTGTGGATTCACACGTGTAGAATAATGATTTAGATGGAAATGGACGCACCCAAAAATTATCCTCTTCAGTTCGAGTAAGATAAATTGTCATATGGCCAGCTACTGTCAATTTCAAGAATATAAATGTCTGAAGCGTTGCTGTGTCAAGGAAAAATACAAATTTCCCGATTAAGAATATCGAGAAACTAAATAAAACCCCAGTAATCCCTAAAATCGAAGATAAGATTAAGATTTTTTGCATCTTCCATCTAACAGGTGTTTCATCAATTCGCGTGTTATCAAAAGCGATTGTCATTATTGGTAAATCATTTAAAAGTGCCAATATCACAATCATCACTGCGGTGATAGGATAAAAATTTAAAAAACTAATGGAAAGGACTAAAAAGATGAGAATTCTAACAGTCTCTGCTATTCTATATGTAGCGTAGCTTTTCATTCTCTCAAATATCTTTCGACTCTCTCTTGTAGCATTGATTATCACTGAGATCCCAGGGTCTGTTAAGACAATATCGGCAGCAGATTTCGCAGCGTCAGTAGCGTTCGAAACCGCGATCCCAATATCAGCTTTCTTCAAGGCAGGTGCATCATTAACACCATCCCCTGTCATACCAACGACATGATCTTTATTTTGGAGAAGCTCTACAATATGATATTTATGCTCTGGATAAACTTCTGCAAATCCATTAGCTCTTTCAACCAATTCAGTTGTTTTGGAATCATGTTTCCCTATAATTTCGTTGGATACTACAATATCAGTTCCAATTCCTAGATCATTCGCAATATATTTAGCAATTTCTACATGATCTCCAGTAACCATTTTTACATCTATTCCTAATGTTTTAGCAGTTTTAATTGTTTCTGCTGAATCTTCACGGGGAGGATCATGTAGTGCTACAATTCCCATATATTCCCATACATTATTTTGGCGCGATTGAGCTACTCCTAATGCTCTAAATCCTTTTGATGCAAATTCTTTACCCAATTCATTCACCTTCTGTTCTAAGTCAGGATCTGCTTCGACTAAAGATAAGATAACTTGGATAGCACCTTTAGATACTTGAAATTCTTCGCCATTCTCATCTTTAATTGTCGCCGCCGTTCTTTTTATGACGGGATCAAAGGGTTTAAATGAAATTAATTGATATGTTGAAAGTTTTGAGTCAATTTCAGGGTCTTCCTTTACTTTAGCAAAAAATGCATCATCAATAGGATCTCTGCTTTCTTTTTTAGATGCTAATCCACCATACAACACTAAATCATTTTCAGAATAATTATTAAAGGGTATTAATTTTGCGATAGATATTTGATTTTTTGTAAGAGTACCCGTTTTATCGCAACATAAGATATCCATACTAGCAGCTTCCTCAATAGAAAGTAACCTACTTACAATTGCTTTATTTTTTGCCAATTGTGTTGCCCCAACAGCCATAGATACCATCATAACTGCAGATAAGGCAACAGGAATCGCAGCAACAATTAAAACTAAAGCAAACTGAAGAATATTAAAGAAACCCTCTTGACGTATTAATCCTAAGATAAAAACAAGTGTTACAAGTGAAACTGCTAATATTATAAGATAATTACCAATCTTGATAACAGCTTGTTGAAAGTGACTTCTTGATTTCGCTTCTTCAACTAGTTTTGTGGTCCTTCCAAAAAAAGTATTTAATCCTGTTCCAACCACAAGACCATCCATCTCACCTTGTCGAATTATTGCTCCACTATATCCAATATCTGCTTTTTCTTTTTCTACTGGTAGTGATTCTCCTGTTAAAACAGATTCATCAACTGTGAGATATTCTCCATTAATCAATTTTACATCTGCGGGGATAATATCTCCTAACCTTAAATGTACTACATCTCCCGGTACTAAATCTCTTGCTTCTATCTCTATCCATTCTCCATCTCGGATAACTTTGGCTTGTAGAGCTAATTTTTCTTTTAAAAGCTCAATAGCATTATCCGCTTTATTTTCTTCCCAAAATCTTACTACACTATTAATTAAAAGCATTGCAACTATGATCACAAAATCATCCCATTCTTCTATAATTACAGACAAAATTGCTGCAATTTCGATCATCCAAGGAATAGGGCCCCAAAAGTTAGTAAGAAATTTCAAAAAAGGTGATTTTTTCTTTTCTGGGATTTCATTTCGTCCAAATTTTTGAAGCCGGTTATTAGCTTCTTGAGATGTGAGACCGTTCTTATTTGATGACAATCTACTATAAATTTCATCAACCGATAATTCTTTTGCTTCATTACTTTTAATCTCCATAAAAGTGTTCCTATTTCCAAAATATTTAAATTTTTTTTTATCAAATTATAAATTTAGTTGTTTATATTGAGATCTGATTAACTAGATTCTCTTCTAAAAAAGATTAAATTCATTTGAGATGAAATTCAATCAAAATTTATTCAAATTTTATTAAACAAGATAGAACCATGGCAAAACCAGAAATTAATGAAAAAAATTAAAAAAAAATTAGAAATTTTTAGAACATTTTTCCTTTTTTTCGTAGAAATTTATAGAAGTAATACTTTATATAATCAGTTGCTATAAACCACACAAATGCATAAGCTAAAACAAATAATATGTAGTACCATTCCAACCTTGGAAGTAATATTCCAAAAAGTACAAAAATAACTCCTAGTATTTGTGTTGTGCTTGTTGCTAAAAATAATGCTTTAGCGGGTTTCCTTTCCCAGAAATGTCCTTTTGTACGTGCTACATAGACCGTTAATGAAGCAGCAACGGATAATTTCAGAAAAATAAATGCTTGCAGAACTGTATGGCTCAAATTAAAGACAATTACACCAATGGCAAACAGAGAGAATGATGCGGCTACCCCAAAAACGCCAAGAATCGTGCTAATAAGCAGAATTATGTTCATGTTCCACCGTTCAGGCTTTTTAGAATACCCAACGTTATCGACAGCAATTGTCATTATAGGAGCATCGTTAAGAAGGGCTAATAATACAATCATAAGAGCGGTTACTGGGTAAAAATTGAAAATTACGATAGAGAGAGTTATGAAGATTATTACTCGAACGGTTTCTGAAATTCTATAGATGGAGTAGTTTAGCATGCGGTGAAAGATCATCCGGCTTTGAATAGTCCCATCAATTATAACTGAAAGTCCTGGTTTTGTAAATGTAATTTCTGCTGCTGATTTTGCAGCATCAGTAGCACTGGATACAGCAATACCAACATCCGCTTTTTTCAAGGCAGGAGCATCATTAACACCATCTCCTGTCATACCAACAATGTGACCTTTCTTTTGTAATAACTCTACGATCGTATATTTATGCTCTGGAAAAACTTGGGCGAATCCATCAGCTTCCTCAACAATCTTTCCTGCTTCATCGTCGGGTTTATCTAGAAAGGCAGAAACTGGTTTGATATTTGTACCTAACCCTAAAGTTTTTGCCGTCTCTTTGGCAATTGCAACGTGATCTCCAGTAACCATTTTAACTTCCATCCCCATATCTTGAGCAAGTTTAATTGTCTCAGCAGAATCTTCTCGTGGGGGATCAAATAATCCTATAAGACCAATAAATTGAAAATTGTCTTTTCCATTCATAGATTTTGCAACTCCTAAAGCACGATATCCTTTTGAAGCATATTCATCAACAAATTTATTTATTTCTTCTCCGATACTGTCTTTATTTTCTGAAAGCGATAAAATAACTTGTGGTGCTCCTTTTATTACTTTAAGAGTTTTTCCCGCGGTATCTTTGACTAGAGCTTCAGTACGCTTTATAACAGGATCGAATGGTGTGAACTTTTCTATACTATATCCTTCGATTTTCTTATTAAAATCTTCATACTCTTTGCCCTTAACAATAATTGCATTATCAATTGGATCCTGATCTTCTTCTCTTGATGCAAGAATTCCATATAAAATAACGTCTTTATCATCAGTATCTCCAAACGACTTGATAGTTGCTACAGAGATCTCATTTTTAGTGAGAGTTCCTGTCTTATCCGAGCACAAGATTTCGACACCTGCCAATTCTTCAATAGCTATTAATTTACTAACTATTGCGTTCTTCTTTGCCATATTAATTGCTCCAATCGCCATGGTAACTGATAAAACTGCAGGTAGTGCCACAGGTATAGACGCAACTATTAATACTAAAATAAATTGAAGAGTATTCAAAAATCCAGCAGCACGAATAATTGAAAATGTGACAATTATAGCAACCATGCATAAAGCAAAAGCAATCAAATAATTTCCTATTTTTACAACGGCTTTCTGAAAATGACTACGAGTCTTTGCTTTCTCTACCAATTCTGTTGTTTTGCCAAAATATGTTTTACTACCAGTGCTAGTTACTATTCCATCCATTTCTCCTTGTTTTACGATTGAACCAGAATAGCCAATATCATTTTCATGCTTTTCTACTGGTAATGATTCACCTGTTAATGCAGCTTCATCAATCTGTAAATAATCTCCCTTTGATAACTTAATATCAGCAGGAATAATATCACCTAAACGAACCCGAATCACATCTCCAGGTACTAGTTCTCTTGCAGGTAGGTTTTTCCATTTTCCATCCCGCATAGCTCTAGCTTTAACTGCCAATTTCTTTTTTAAAAGCTCAATAGCATTGTCTGCTTTATTTTCTTGCCAAAATCGTACAATACCATTCACCACCAATAAAATGAGTATAATCCAGAAATCTTCCCAATGTCCTATAATAGCGGATAATACAATTGCTATTTCGATCATCCATGGTATAGGGCCCCAAAAATTACGGAGAAATTTAATTATGGGATTTTCTTTTATTTCTATAATCTCATTATAACCATATTTCTCCAATCTCTCTTTTGCTTCACTCTCGCTCAAACCTTTCTCACTAGTTGAGAGTTGCGAGAGTACTTCTTCAACCTTCAATGATTTTGCTTTTTCTGACGTTAAAATATTATTTGACATAAGTTTTCATTCACTTTTTTTTAAAATTGACAAATGAAATAAATTTTCTAAATCATAGACGTAAACTTAAGTTTTTAAATATTTGATCTATATTTTTTTAGTTCTAATCATAAGACAAAAGGAAATAATAAAAAGGGTATTAAGATTATTTTATGAATTAAAATTCTTATTCTGTTAATTTCCATCTGGGTTGTTTTTGCAAGTTATAAGATTTTTCTGCATATTCTTGCATCATCCGATTGGTGTTGAAATATGCTCCCAATTTAATAGCATATTTCATTCGAGTTTGCCATTCTTTTCTATTATCATAAAAAAGAGGGATAATCTCATTTTCTAATTTATTATACAAATCTTCAGCATCCTTAGAGTCATCTAGGTTCTCTGCTTTAGGATCATCAGGTTCTGGACCAATTGCCCAACCTGCTTTTTTATCTGAAAGATAATACCCTTCAATCCACCAACCATCTAATGTAGAAAAATTGAGAACTCCGTTAATAGCCGCTTTCATACCACTTGTACCGCTTGCTTCTAAATATCTCCGTGGATTATTTAGCCATAAATCCACACCACTCACTAGCAATTTCGCTAATGATATTTCATAATTCTCTAAAAATACAACACCTATATCATATGAATTCCATAAATAGTCACTTTTTTCATTTATTTTTTGAATAAAAGATTTAGATAGTGTATCAGCAGGATGAGCTTTTCCAGCAAAGACAATCTGAGCCTTACGTTTTATAATTTTAGCTAATTTTTCAGTATCCGTAAAAATTAAAAGTGGTCGCTTATATTCAGCAATTCTTCTCCCAAAACCTATTGTTAATAAATCCTTCTCAAATAAAACCCATGAATGTGAGTTTTCATAATCAATTAATTTATGTTTTGCTTTCTTATGAGCTCTCCATAGCTCATAGCTATCCAAGTTTAGAGCATTATCTAAAAGATTTAAATCATAGTGCCAACCTCTTTTCAATTCCTCATTAAGAAAATTTCTCATATAAGGAGTAAGCCAATAACCCACATCGACCCCATTAGTTATGCTTTTAATCTCATAATCGGGAAACATTTTTTTTGAAACTTCAGAGTGCTTTTTCGAAACAGCATTAGTCGATCCACTTGCGTTTAAAGCTAACACAGTCATATTTAGGTCGTTTTTTCCTGCAAATTCACGTATATTTTCTGAGAGGCGATCTCGAAAGACATCATTAACTAAATTGTAATCAAACTCTTCAAGGCCAGCTCTAACTGGTGTATGAGTCGTAAATACACAATGTTTTTTTACTTCATCTAAAGTTTTATACTTTTTCAAAAGTTCAAAAATTAAAAAAGCAGCATGACCTTCATTAAGATGAAATTTTTTGATATTATTGTATCCTAATTTCTCTAACATTCGATAACCACAGATGCCGAGAATAATTTCTTGAGATATCCGTTGGAATGGATTAGCATCATACAATTTATCAGTTAACTTTCTTTGCCATTCTTCATTATCCTTTAAATCTGTATCGAGTAAGATTACAGGAATTATATGCCCATTTCTACCAACAATCTCATATTTCCATGCTTCTACTTTAATTAATTTATCTTGTAATTTGAAAACGACTCGTTCATTAATCTTTTCAAAATCGTCAATAAAATCCCATTCCATTTCCTTTTCGATCTGCCCTCCATTTGGCCCAATTTGCTGGTAAAAATATCCGGATTTATATGTTAAAGTTACACCAACCATTGGTAAGCCCATATCTGCTGCAGAACGGAGTGCATCTCCCGCTAAAATACCTAGACCACCAGAATAAATAGGAAAACTACTTTCTAAAGCAATTTCCATTGAAAAATAAGCTATTTCTGGATCAAATTTATCATTAATTTTAAATAACACCTATGTTTGCGTATATGAATATTCATCTATATTAAACTTAATTTTATAAGCATGTCTCTTAAAAAATTAAATGTGATCCAATTTCTTTATAATAAAACTCTAATTGGGGAGTTGTAGATCTGAATGTCTAAAGTTATAACTTTAATATATATTACTTAAAAGCCTTATAGAATTTTTGAAATTAATAAATTTCTAACTGAAAAAAATTATGATATATCAAGATTTTGATCTTAGTAGTGTTGGTATTGAAGTTGCTCTATTATATTGGATATTATTCTATACAGCAATAGCTCTAGCGATTTTAGGCATGGTGTATGTCTTCTGGTTGTTTAAAAAGATTTCAAAGTTAGATAATGGAACTGAGGATATGGTTAAAATTCATAAATTGATAAAGTTAGGCTCCAATGCTTATTTAAAAAGACAATATAAAACAATTTTTATTGTTTTAGCAATAATTGCAGCTCTATTATTCATTGTTGACTTCTATTTAGCTATCTCTTTTATAGTTGGGGCGGTAACATCTATAATCGCCAGTTATATCAGTATGATGGCATCTACTTTAGCAAATGTAAAAGTTACACAAGCATGTAAGAGTGACTTAAATAAAGCATTAAAGATCGGATTTAATGCAGGATTGATAATCGGAGTTTCTGTAATATCGATTTCATTATTAGGTATAAGCATTCTGTATATTATCTTTAACTTCAACACTCAAAATATCTTAGCAGTTGCTTTTGGTGCATCTTTTGCAGCACTATTTGCACAATTAGGTGGCGGAATTTTTACAAAAGGAGCAGATATTGGAGCAGATCTAGTGGGTAAATTAGAACATGGTTTACCCGAAGATGACATAAGAAATCCTGCTGCCATTGCTGATAATGTTGGTGATAATGTAGGGGATTGCGCAGGAAGGGGTGCTGATCTTTATGAATCTTCGACCGCTAATAATATCGCAGCAATGATAATCGGAGTAGTATTAAGCACCGCTACGAACAATCCATTGTTTATTATTTTTTCCTTAATATCAAGAGCACTAGGCAACTTTGCTGGTATTTTTGGAGGTTTTTTCGTAAATATTAAAGAAAAAGATAAATCTCCAATCGCTGCATTCGCGAGAAGCCTTATTGCCACAGCGGTTTTTAATATCATCTTTTTCTTGTTTTTGACATTGATCTCTTTTCCATCAGGGTGGTACTACTTGTTTATCTGCTCAGTTTTAGGCATCATTCTGGGTTTATCTACGTATTATATAGTGGATTATTATACCTCTTCAAGATATAAACCTGTAAAACACATTATTGCGAGTTCCGAGACGGGTTCTGCAACAAATGTGATTAGCGGCTTATCACTTGGTTTGGAGTCCCCTACCATTCCAATAATCTCCTTTGTAGTAGGAATCATTATTAGTTTCTTTCTTGGTGAATTGTATGGTACATTGAATATTTTAGATCCTGATCCTGCGAGGAGTATGTATTTAGGAGGCGTTTTTGGGATAACGATTTCAACAATGGGTTTATTATCAATTACAACTATAATTTTAGCTTTCGATGGATTTGGGCCAGTATCTGATAATGCGGCAGGAATAGCAGAAATGTCACATCAAGGAGAAGAGGTACGATATAATTTAGATCGGCTAGATGCCGTTGGTAATACAACTAAAGCATTAGCAAAGGGTTTTGGGATTACTTGTGCCGCTTTATCTGCTATAATATTATTTGAGGCTTATTTAGACGAGATCAAGGACGTAGTTGTGAATATTGTGGACCCAATTATACTATGTGCCTTATTGATCGGAGCTGTGATTCCATTTGTCTTTTCAGCATTTGCAATAAGAGCTGCTGGAGTAGCTGCTTCTGGAATGATTAAAGAAATACAACGCCAATTTAAAGAAGATCCCGGAATACTTGCGAATAGAACATTACCTAATTATGAGAAAGCCATTGATACGTGTACGAAAGTAGCATTAAAACAAATGATTTTTCCTGCACTGCTGCCTACCTTGACGCCCCTCATTATTGGGTTTTTATTCGGACCAATTGCTTTAGCAGCTTTCATTATATCTGGAACAGTATCGGGAATCATATTAGGATTCGTGTTAAATACTGGTGGAGGCGCTCTTGATAACGCTAAAAAGGCTATTGAAGGAGGGCTTTTAGGCGGAAAGGGATCTATAGCTCATGCTGCTTCTATTGTAGGGGATACATTTGGTGACCCACTTAAAGATACTGCCGGACCATCGCTTCATATTCTGGTTAAAGTAATAAACACTGTTTCAATCGCGTTTGCTCCAATTTTCTTAACTATGGGAGCTTTAATAGTTCTTTAAATCCTTTTTTTTATCATTATTTTTTCTACTAATTTATCAATTTTATTTTTCCGATAGTAAGATAATACTTTAATTTTTGCATTTAAATTTAAAGTTTATTTCGATATTCAAATTTTTAAAACACTTATTGGTTAATGTCTAAATCATCAAAATAAGTCCTGGTTTAAAGTAACACAGATAGTATCAAGATTTTATTCATTTATAAAATCCTCGACTAATTTGACTATTTGGGCCTTTCTAAAAGCGGAAGGAACCTTGACATCATTTTTAGAACAAAATGCTTTCAATTGTTTAACTGTCCACTTATTATAATCAATTCTTGCTTTTAGGTTAGATTCTTCTTTTTGCGTGATTTCGTGATTTTCAATTTCTGAAATAGGCTCAAGAATCTCAATTGCTTTTATACCCCTAATTTCATCATTATGAACTCTTAATTTTCGTCCTTCTAAATCAAAGACACCTTTAGGTAAATTATTCACTTGCTCCCATTCAGATTCTTCTAAATTTTGCCCAAAAACTTTTACTTTTTTTATTGTTAGACTATAAAGTGTATTTTCTCCAATTATTATGCTTTTCCGCTTGAAATTCTTTGGAGGGGTATTACTTAATACCTCTTCTAATATTCTCTGAGATGATTTAAATTCTGATTTTTTAGTTTCTTTCGATACGGTATTGGATCGAAAGGTTCTAAATTTATCTTTATTTTTGCTTGTTAAAGGAGATGACGTCGGTGCTTGTCTTGTTATTACAGGCAGGATCTGATTAGATATTTCTCTATTAAATCCCGTGATTTCTGCTAATTTTTTTAGTTCAAACCCAAAAACGTTTAAAAATTCAGATAATTCATCTCCTTGATCAACAGTTACGATTTTACATCGTTTAATCAATTCACCTTGAAGCTCTTGAGCAACTCTACTTGCTATAAATTTTTTCCGCACATGAGGTTCAGCACCTTTCCATATATAAATTCGCCTGACATCTTCTTTAACAATTATTACAACTTGTTTAGGATGAAAAATTCCAAGTCCCTTACTCTTACGGAATTCTTCTTCAGTAATATTCAATCTTTGTCTTTCCCCATTATCAAGAACTTCGAAAATCATAAAATTATCATGGTTCATATTAAATTTCCCTTCTGTATCGCCTTTATTTTCTCTTTGTTCAGTTTTGTATTCCATTTTAATCAAGATTTAAGTATTCAATAAATTAATTTTATTTAATCATATGTAAAACAAAAAAGAGGGCGTTTGATTAGTGAAGAGAGTCAAGATTTTTTATAAATAATAACAATCAAAATTAAATGCAAACTACTCAAATATTATTTCAAGATATTAGCAACTTATTATTGTGTATTAAATTTGATAGTTGATGTTATTTCAGAAGAAAAGGAAAAAGCATTCTTATTTTGTAATGAAGCTATAGTTAGAGGGGCATTAGAAGCAGATGTAAAAGTCGTAGCTTTTTATCCAGGATCACCTGTTTCAGAAATATTAGATACTTTCTATCAGATTTCTGATAAAATGGATTTGAAAATGGAAATTGCAACGAATGAGAAGGTTGCTTTAGAGATAATTGCAGGTGCGTCAATGGCAGGTCAGAGATCATTTACTGCCTTAAAAAGCGTGGGTTTGAACGTTGCATCGGATACTTTTTTCAGCTTAGGATATACCGGGGTAAATAAAGGGTGCGTATTAGTATTTGCGGATGATCCATATTGCCATTCCTCACAGAGTGAGGAAGATGGGCGTTTTTTTGCGGAATATGGATACTTTCCTATGTTAGAACCAACTGATCCAGTTGAAGCAAAGCAAATGGTAAAAGAAGCATTTGCAATCTCTGAAAAATTCAAGACACTAGTACTCATTAGAACCACAACGCGAATAAACCACCAATCCACAATTGTTCCATTGGGACCATTAAATCGATTAAAATTTGCTCCCAGTAGTTTTCGTTCATATAATAGAAGCTACGCCACTGTTGGTTCTCGAGCAAGAGAGCTTAAAGCAGAATTATTAAAGAAAAGGGATGCTTTAAGGGATGAGTTTGAAAATTCAAAATTTAATAGAATTATGGGAGAAAATTCTGAAATCGGGATAATAACCTCAGGAATCTCTTATAATTATGTGTTAGAGTCTGTTGAAAAATTAAATATTAACCCTTTATTACTTAAATTAGGAACTACAAATCCTTTACCTGAAAACCTACTGAAATCATTCATAAAATCGTTGAAAACCGTGATTATTGTTGAAGAATTATCACCGTTCTTAGAAAATAAGATAAGGGCTTTATCTAAGGATATAAATCCTCAAATAAAGATTGTAGGGAAGATTTCAGGGCATTTTAGTGAAGCAAATGAGTATAATATCCCTCTTGTTCTAAATGTGATTAGAGAAGTATTTAAAATACAATCTGACCATAATTATAAAAGTATCTTGAATACCGCGAATGAACTTAAATCTATCCTCCCTGTGAGGATTCCTGTGTTTTGTCCAGGATGTCCTCATAGAGCAACTTTTTGGGCGCTACAGCGAGCAATTGGCGGTAAAAGTGAAAAATTAGCTTTTATGAATGACATTGGTTGCTATTCAATGCTACTCTTAAATAAAAATGTTTACTCTAAACTTCATCCCGATGATCTTCTCCTTGCAATGGGCGCTACAATTGGTACGGGAAGCGGTGTTTCCTTAGCATCAGAGGAAAAAGTGATATCGGTTATTGGGGATAGTACTTTTTTTCACGCAGGATTACCCGGAATGATTAACGTAAGTAATAACCAAGAGGACGTAATGATCATTATTTTAGACAATTCAGTAACCGCTATGACGGGTCAGCAACCTAATCCTGGAACCGGTTATGGACCTTCTGGGATACCTAAACACAAAATTCAAATTGAAAATGTATTGAAAGGTATGGGTTTTAAGAATGTGATAATAAATAATTGTTTCGATGTTAAAAATAGTATGACATCATTTAAAAAAGCCTTAGACAGTAAAGGCCCGACTGTGATAATTTCACGTGGAGCTTGTGCGTTGTGGAATGATAGAAACAAACGAAAGCAAGGAGAAAAAATCCAGCCGTTTTATATTGACAATGAGATCTGCAGAAAATGTCATACATGCATGAAAGATTTTTACTGCCCAGCCATAAGCATGGAAACTATAGAATCTCATTACACGGACGAAAAAGGAAAAACGTGGGAAGGGTACTCCTCTCACATTTCTACTGAATTATGTGATGGATGTGGTGTTTGTTCAATGCTTTGTCCTTATACTGATCATAAAAACCGTTCAGAGAAAGATGTGATAAAAATATTTTCAAAAGAAAGGGAGGTGCGCCATGACCTATAATGTAATGACATGTGGAGTCGGCGGTCAAGGTTTAATGTTAGTGTCCAATATCATTGGCTTAGCTTGCGCGGAATACGGTTTGAACATTAGGACAGCCGAAACTCATGGTTTAGCGCAGCGTTCTGGTTCAATATATACCCACATAAGGATTGGAAAAAATATTTTTTCTCCTCTAATTCCCTTTGGCGAAGCCGATGCATTATTAGGAATGGAGGCAATAGAAACGCTTCGATATATTGAATTCATAAAACCTAATGGAGTGATCATCTTAAATGATTACATTTGGCAACCAGTTGGGAGCACGTACCTTCGAGTTAATAATGATGATGAGAAATATGTAGAAATTAGTGAAATTATACAAAAGTTAAATAAATTAACCGATAAAATTTTTCTTATAAATGCTTTAGAATTAGCAACAAAAGCAGGCAATACTCTGACCTCTAATGTTGTGTTACTTGGTGCTCTTTCAAAATTAGAAGGATTTCCTTTATCAAAAAATCAATTACAATCAGTGATTCCTCAAGTTGTTCCAAAAAAAGCAATTGATGTAAATCTTAAGGCTTTTGATCTTGGTTTTGAATTTATTAAATAAATTTTCTATTTTAAATTTTGAAAGTAATCGGCTATGTCTCCCCAATTTTTAACTCGAATCACATTTTCTTCTATTTTTGCTTTTTGATTCCAAGGTTGGTCATATAGGAGTAATACACGATCTTTCAACTTTTTTATCGGTTCAACCAAGTTGGGACTATCATCTATGTATACATCAAATTTACTTTTTAATTTTAGATCATAAGGTTTATGGAAGAGTAAGATTAAATCTGAATAATGAATTTTTCGATAAATTCCATGATTCCTTAACTTTCTCACAATTGGTCGCCTATACTCATCCATTCGGGCTGAAACAATGTAAACATCATAATTTTTATTAATTTCTTTAAGAATTTCGGGAATTCCCTTGTCGATGAATGGAGAATCCATTGAATTCTCATAGATTTGGAGAAAAATTTCCCAAGCTTCACTTTCGGAAATATTCCAATCATGAAAGAATTCCCAATCAGTCACATCGTTTTTTGAATATGTAGTCCCATATTTTTTATTAAAAATTTCACAGTAAGTTATCATAGTATCAAGCAAGACTCCATCTATATCGACGCTAATTTTCATAAGGTTCCTCTCTTAGTGAAATAAATATTTACATCATAAAAAATATTATCTGGTCTATATTTTGAAATATATTAATAAAATACAAGACTTATCATGAAAAAAATAGAGTATCCTTACCAAAAAATAGGTTTCAAAGATGTTAAACTAACGGATAGTTTCTGGAAACCTATTGTTGATCGTTGCATAAATACAACAATACCCCATGTATTACGTAAATGTGAAAAATCAAGAAGACTGGCAAATTTTGAGATTGCTGGAGGATTATCAAAAGAAAAAAAATCTTCGAAATTACCTTTCGATGATTCAGATGTTTATAAGACACTGGAAGGAATTGCTTATTCCCTATTTCTAAAGCCAGATTTAAGATTAGAAAATAAACTTGATGATATCATTGAGACGATAATAGCTGCTCAAGAAGATGATGGATATCTTTACACGTTTCGGACCATGAACCCCGAAAATCCTCATTTCTTTTCCGGAAAACATCGATGGGAAAACGTGAGCATTTTTAGTCATGAGCTCTATAATGTTGGGCATCTTTATGAAGCTGCTATAGCATATCACCTTTCTACAGGAAAAAATTCATTATTAAAAGTAGCATTGAAAAATGCAGAACTAATAAATGATACATTTGGCTATGGAAAAATTGAGAGTCCCCCCGGACATCAAGAAATTGAATTAGCATTACCACGTTTATATGAAGTCACAGGGGATCGAAAATATATGGATTTAGCTAAATTTTTTCTTGACATTCGAGGAAAAACAACTCGAAAAGGATATAAGGAATATGTTTCTCAAAGTGAAAACAAACTACCTTGGTTAGATTCAGAGAGATTTAAATATAATCAAACTCATCAACTTGTTATTAATCAAAAAGAAGCAGTCGGACATGCAGTTAGAGCTACATACATGTATTCTGCAATGGCTGATATTGGAGTATTTTTTAATGATGAGGAGTATATCAAGGCATTAGATCGGATCTGGGAAGATGTTGTATCTCATAAAATGTCGTTAACTGGAGGCATAGGAGCTAAAGCAGATGGAGAAGCATTTGACGAAGCCTATATATTACCCAATTTTTATGATAGAGGTAATGAGATTGGAGTTTATAATGAAACGTGTGCTTCAATTGGAAACATTTTTTGGAATTATCGATTATATCGAATTCATGGGGACACGAAATATTTTGACGTTTTAGAACGTATTTTGTATAATGGATTGCTCTCAGGAATATCGTGTAAAGGGGATAAATTTTTTTATCCGAATCCTTTAGCCTCTACCGGAGATCAATTCCGTAGATCTTGGTTCGAAGTTCCCTGCTGTCCTTCCAATCTTGTACGATTTATTCCTCAAATTCAAAGTTATATTTATTCTTACAGAAAAAATACTTTTTATATTAACATATTCCTCGGGAGTGAGACGAGAGTGGAAATTGAAGGTGTAAACGTTGATATTCATCAAAGATCTAAATATCCAATGGATGGCTTGATTGATTTTGAGATTAACCCAGAAAAGATCGTTCAATTTACGCTTTCGATAAGAATTCCTGGTTGGTGTCAAAAAAAGCCCA
The DNA here is from genome assembly GCA_964632315.1 of uncultured archaeon. Lineage (GTDB taxonomy): Archaea > Asgardarchaeota > Lokiarchaeia > Sigyniarchaeales > SOKP01 > SOKP01. The sequence goes on along the minus strand of CAZWEM010000014.1, from coordinate 14,920 downwards.
TACCAAGCGATCTCTATCGCTATATAAATAATCAAGAAAATGTGGAAGTTAAAGCTAAACTAAACGGTAGCACATATGAGGTAAAAATAGATGAAAAAGGTTATTTTCGGATAACGCGAAATTGGGAAAAGGGAGATGTTATTCAATTAAATATTCCAATGCCAATAAATCGAGTGGTATCACATCCAAAAGTAAAAGAAAATACGGGAAAAATTGCATTAGAAAGAGGTCCTTTAGTATACTGTTTTGAATCTATAGACAATCCAAATGTCCATAAAATTGGAATTGATGATGATGATAAATTAATCTATGAATTCAATACCCATTTGGCTATTCAAGTTCCAACAATAAGGTTGAAACCCAAAGCTGGAAGTAATATACAGCGTGAGTTGATAGCAATTCCTTACTATGCTTGGGCTAATCGAGGAAGAAGTGAAATGGCTGTTTGGGTAAATCATTAATTCTTCAATTAAATGTTTTTCATTTTTCTAAAATATTATTAAACATTCTCTCAAGAATAGGAAATTCTTCTCAATGAAAATGAAGTTTCTTTCATAAAATCTGAAACATACAAACATTTATAAGTTGTCATTTTTAATATTTATGTGACGATGGGAAATATTTCCCGTTGCTCAACCACTGTGATAAGGTGATTAATCAAAGTTAGTGATTAGGTAAAAAAAATATTTTTTTCCACTTCACGTAAGCTAAAATTAAACTCCTTTCTTTTTTTCTATCTTTTTTAACTATAACAATTTAATATGTATAAATCAATTTTTGAATAGACTAAACTAATATTAACTTGATTTCATAAACATGGAAGTTAATAGCATTAAAGGTATCCTTTCTGACATAGATGGCACGCTTTATTTTAAGGGAAAACCAATAAAGGGAGCAATTGAAACTGTCTCAGAACTTAAAAAAAGAGGTGTCAAAATACTCTTTTTTACAAATACAGATAGTAAGACACCTAAAACTATATATTCAATTTTGAAAGATTTTGGATTTCAAATCGAGGAAAAGGAAATCTTCAGCCCCATTATAGCATTGAAAGAATTTTTAAAATCTAAATCGAAATCCTCTCTTTTTTTAGTGACTACGAGCGAAATAAGGAGTGAATTTGGAGAGTTTAATGTGGTAGAGAAAGATCAAATTCCAGACTATGTCATTATTTCTGATTTTCAAGATGATTGGAATTTAAATCGTCTTAATCAAGCATTCAGGCACGTTTTAAACGGTGCTAAGTTATTGGGAACTCAAGGCAATCGTTATTTCCTTGATCATGAAGGAAAACCTGTAATCGATACGGGATCTTTTGTTCAACTCATTGCTTATGCTGCAAATGTCGATCCAATAATCTTTGGGAAACCTTCAAAAACCTTTTTCAATGAAGCACTCAAATTACTTGGAACAAAGCGCGAAAATACCTTGGTCATAGGAGATGATATTGAATCTGACATCCAGGGTGCGATGAAATCTGGCATTAAAGCTTTTTTGGTAAAAACTGGAAAGGGAAAATTATATGATAATACGAGGATTTCAATAAAACCTGATAAAATTATAGATTCATTTTCTTCAATTTTAAATGGTTGAAAAGAAACAAAAATTAGGCACTTATTCGTGAATCTCTTTGTTCTGAATTATGGTTCTCATTTTCATTATTTTTATAAGCTTGATATTCATCTCTAATTTCATCAATATTAACAGTGATTAATGTGTGCTGATGATGTTTTTTCTCGAACAAATTGATCATATTCTGATTTAAAGGATTATCAGGATGGATGGGAATATATTCTTTACATCGAATGCAAGCTCTTGCACGAATAATAGAAACACCAATTATTTAATTTTCCTATTTATGTACTTATTATCCACTACTTATCAAATTAATGGTTTAGAAATATTAATTTCGTGATCAGAGTACGAACAACTTCAGTGCGAGACCTTCCAAGGATTCTCATATTAAAGTTGATGAATCATAAAAAACATGATTTAAATTTTAAATTCTAATTTATAAGTTCTTTTGCGTCTCTTTCTATATTTTCATCAATTAAGCAAAATTCTCTTATACAGGTTTTACACATTCCCTTGGAAGCATTACCTACAGCGTTAATTAGGCCATCATACGTTTGAAATTTTAGACTATCAGCATCAATAAATTTCCGCATTTCCTCATCAAAATTATCATAATTTTTTTCTTTGGTATCATGTGCTATTAGCAACGTCCTTGTTGCAAAAACATCATTAAGATTGCAGTTTTTAATAATTGGTGGACAACTAATACGAACATGGATTGAATTTGCACCTTCTTTTCTCAGCATATAAATAATCTCTTTCAATGTATTTCCACTTACAATGGAATCATCTATTAAAATTATATCACTTCCCGTGATTACTGATTTTATGGGATTGAGTTTATTCCGAGTTTGGCTACTTAATTTCCACATATAACGATTCTTCATTAATCCTTCTTGATAGAGGATCTTAGATTTCCAAGAATATCCCATTGCAGCGCTTCTTCCTGAATCTGGCACGGGCACTACTATTGGATTGCTCAAATTCATATCATCATCAAGCGCTAAGTTTTCTCCTAACTTATACCTTACTTGAGCAACTGATATACCATCAATAATTGAATCAGGTCTAGCGAAATAAATGTATTCAAAAAGACACACTCCATTTTGATTTGATATTTTTTCTTGAAATTGTTGCAAGGAATCAAGCCTAAATTCAATGACTTGCCCTGGATGGATGTCATCTATCAATTTTCCCCCTAATACATCTAAAGCACATGATTCTGAGGATATTATATAAAATTTTTTATCATCATTTTTAAATTGACCGTAACATAATGGTTTACAGCCACTAGGATCTCTTAAAGCGTAAACTGTTCCATCGCTAAAGATGATTAACAGAGAATAAGCACCTTTAACGACATTAAATAAATTTTTTAAGACTCCAAATCGATCATCTGTCAATACAATAAGGGCGTCGATTAGCGTGGCAATTAATTCAATGCTAGAATTTCCAGAGATAAAACGACCCATATTATTGAGTTTTTGAACTAGTTGTTCTCGATTTGTTATCGTCCCGTTTAATGCAACTGAAAATTCGTTGTTGTGTGTTTTATAATAGTAGGGTTGAGCACTTTCCAAGCTTTCGCAATTTGGCCTTCCATAGCATACATGGCCTATACCTACATTACCTGAAAAACCTCTTAAATGTTTAGGGTTTAAGACTTTTGAAACTAATCCTTTCCCCGTATGAGATATGATATTTCCGTGGCAATCGCTCATACTAATTCCAGAAAATATTTGTCCTCGATGTTGAAGTGCCATTAATCCAGAGTATATCATCCCTGCAACGGAAAAACTAAAATCACTACTAATGACTCCAAATACGCCACAATAGTCCCTAACTTTATCTCTTGAACTCATAATTCCATAAGATCTGGGATTGTTGATTGATAATTTCTTTTTAATCTTTTCAAGTTCAATTCAATGCCTTTAGATTTCAATCCTGTTATTTTAATAAATGGATCCTCAGTGATTTCTCCTATTTTTGTAAGAGACACCCCAAATTTTTTAGCATACTCTAGAACTTTCTCCTTGTTCGATGGCTCAACTTCAATTATGAATCTACCTGCTGATTCGCTAAATAATAATTCATCATCATGTAAACCATAGGAGTTATAATCTTTTAGATCAATATTCGCACCAAAATTTTCTTTAAAACACATTTCTGTGATGGTGATAATAAATCCTCCTTTATTAACATCATGATTTGCCTTAACAAGGTGTTCTTCATAGAGATTAAAGAGAAAATCCCATCTCAATTTGATATCAGATAAATTCACGCTAGGAGGATTTCCTCCCTCAATTTCATGAATTATCGAGTGATATTCTGAGCCTCCTAATTCTGCCTTGGTATCACCAATGATGTAAATATCATCTCCTCTTTTTTTAAATGGTAAAGTTATGATATTTTCATATCCTTCGATGATACCTACTATCATTACTTCTGGAGTAGCTTTGATCGCGGTTTTATTAACCTCATCTTCATTATAAAACGAAACATTTCCCCCTACTACTGGAATCCTAAGTTCTCGACAACCATCTGCCATCCCCCTCACGGATTCTGCAAAGTACCAGAAAGATTCTGGTATTTCTGGGTTCCCAAAATTACAACAATTAACCATTGCTTTCGGTTTTGCTCCATTTGCAATCACATTATCACATTCCTCGACTAATGCTTCTTTTGCACCATTATAGGGGTCCAGATAGCAGTGTTTAGAGTTTGTTCCGACACTTGCTGCGATAAATTTGTTTGTTCCTATAATTCTTAGAACTCCGGAATCACCTTCTCCACATTTAACTATCGATCGCACTCCAACTTCATGATCATATTGTCTATAAACCCATTCCTTACTACAAATGTTTTCTGAAGAAATCAATTTATATATAATTTCATCAAGTTCTATGGGAGGAGGAGGAGTTTTTTGAGTTATTAAGGCATCTAGATTCGAAGGTCTTTTTTCTTTTCGAGGAATTGTGGGCGCATCAGAGAGTGCTGTCGCTGGTAGACTAACGACTAAATTCTCTCCATCATAGACTTTTAATATTTTAGAATCATCCGTTCTTCCTACAACAGCATGAGCCATTTCATACTTTTCAAATACTTCCAATACCTTATTTAAACCTTCAGGTTTGACAACAAAAGCCATTCTTTCCTGTGATTCTGATAACATCACTTCAAAAGAGTTCATTCCAGGTTCTCTAGTAAAGATCTTTCTCATATCAATACTTGCTCCAGTACCTCCATCTCCAGTTAATTCACTTAAAGCGCAGGAAAATCCGCCTCCACCTAGATCCTTTAATCCCCTTACAAATCCTGTTCTTATTGCCTCCAATGTTGCCTCGATTATGAGTTTTTTCGTAAATGGATCACCAATTTGAACTGCTGGCCTATCTGCCTCTGACATTTCGGTTAAAGTGCGAGATGCAAAAGTTACCCCATGAATTCCATCTCTTCCAGTGGACCCCCCCATTAGAATGATATAATCTCCTGGATTATATGCTCTACTTGGAGCATACTTGAAATCATCTATAGTACCTAAACCAATGCATGCTACATTAACTAAGCAATTACTCTCAAAACTCTTATCAAATTCAACTTCTCCTCCTATAGTTGGAATTCCTGTACAATTTCCATAATCTGCAATTCCCTTTACAACGTATTTGAAAAGCCACTGAGAATGGGGATTATCTTTTAATGTACCAAATCTCAAAGGATCTAATAATGCTATTGGTCGTACACCCATACATAAGATGTCTCTAATAATTCCTCCAATTCCTGTAGCCGCCCCATGATACGGTTCAATGGCAGAAGGATGATTGTGAGACTCAATTCGAAAAGCTAAAGCATAACCATCTCCAATGTCGATCACGCCAGCGTCTTGACCCGGACCAGCTAATACATAGTCATAATTTTTCTCGGCATCTTCAAATAACTTTAATTTTGGTCGTGATGACTTATAAGAACAGTGTTCTGAATGCATTACGTCAAACATCCCCCATTCAGTTAAAGTGGGGTTATGATCAAGTTCATTCTTGATTTGCTTGATTTCATTTTCTGTTAAATCAACCTGCAACTCATTTCCATCGGTATTTACTTTTGGCATTACTTATATCCCTCTTTAATAAATTGAATCATTGAATCAAATATCAATTTTCCATGTTTTGTATTGTTTGGACTTAAAATCTCTTCAGACGCTCTTTCTGGATGAGGCATAAGCCCTACACAATTCCCTGCTAAATTTTTTACTCCAGCAATATTCTCCATTGATCCATTAGGATTGCTTTTGCTTGTGATTTCACCTTTAGGATTCGAATATCTAAACACAATTTGGTCATTCTCTTCTAATTCTTTAAAATTATCCGTGAAATATCTTCCTTCACCATGAGCAATTGGAATATCAATTACATCGCCAATTTTTAATTGATTAGTAAATGCTGTTGAGGTATTCTCTACCCTTAGGTTCACCCACTTACAAATAAATTTCAGTGAATCATTCTTTAACAAGGCTCCGGGAAGAAATTCTGCTTCTGTTAAAATTTGAAAACCATTGCAGATTCCTAATATTGGTCTACCATCTTTTAACATCACCCTTGCTTGGTCAATTGCAGGACTATGGGCCGCAATAATTCCCGCTCTTAAGTAGTCTCCAAAACTAAATCCTCCGGGTAAAATGACTCCATCATAATCCTTTTCTTTAAAATGGTTATGCCACACTAGATCTGCTTCAATATTAACAACATTATTTAGAACATGAATTGCATCTAAATCACAATTTGCAGCAGGAAATTGAATTACTGCTATTTTAATTGTCATGATTGTTTCACATTCAATATTGTTAAAGTTTGCGTCACGGGATTAAATATTCTGAGATCATTACACATCTTTTCTACCGTATTTTTTGCTTGTTCTTGACTGGAAGATTCTATATTTATCCGTAGATATTGCCCACTTCGTACCTGCGAAATCGTATTATAACCCTTTTTGGCAAGTAAATCTCTTTTAATAGTTTCACCAACTGGGTCTCTGGCAGCCTTTTTATTCTCTAAAACCACTTCTACTTCCCACAACATAATTTATTACTCTAAAAAGTTAATTAATTTCATTTAGAATAAATTCCATTTCACTTGATTAAATAAAAGAAGTTCTATTATAATTTTAATAATTCTTATTAATTAAAAAATAATTCCTCTAAGTTTAAATCGACAAAAAATGTTTGCCCTTCTATATAAACAGAATAATCTCACTAAAGAATTAATCTTTCTAAAAAACGTAACCTAAGCTTGGAATTATAAGGAGCATTAACGCAAATAAACATAAGAAAAATCCATAACTGCTTAACTTAGGTAAGTTATTTTCTCTACCATTATCTGACTTTGAGGAAGAAAGATCAAATAAATACAAAATAAAGCTCCCTATTAAACAGACAAAAGAAGCTATGACGAGTATAAAATTAAACATTATTAAAAAATAACGTGAGAATGTTATATAAATTTTTTCGTATTAATTATAGGTAATTTGCTCTCTGTAAATTTTCTTTAATACGAGATTTAACATCGGAAACTTCAGCTTTAAAAGGATTGCCTGTAATTTTTTCAAAACTTCGCATGTATCGTTTAGCAAGTTCAATCTTGATTTCAGTAGAGATGGGAGGGATATCTTGATCTGGCTTAATATTCGGAAATATTTCAGGATACGTATTCATCAACCATCCTCTAAAAATTTCTTTATCTAATATCTCCGGTTCATCCTCCGCATCAAATTTAGCAATATAAGAGTCTAAAATCCAAAATCTTGAAGAATCTTGAGTATGTATCTCGTCAATCACGAATAATTCTCCATTCTTCATTCCAAATTCATATTTAGTATCAACTAAAATTAATCCTTGTTTTTCACAATACTTGGACCCAAACTTAAATAAATTAATTGATGCATTTTCCATTTGTTCATAAATATCCTTTTCTACTAATCCTTCGGAGATAATTTTCTCCTTGGAAATGTAGATATCATGCCCTGATTTCGCTTTAGTTGAGGGAGTAACAATTATTTCGTCTAACTTCTGATTCTTTTTTAGTCCTTGAGGCAATTCTATTCCAGAAGTAGACACTCCTTTTAAATAATTCCTCCACATAGTTCCAGTTATATAAGACCTTACGATCATTTCCACCGGAATGAGTTCACATTGACGAACTACAGCAACATTAGGATCAGGAATCTCTATTAAATGATTTTTCGCAATATTTTTTGTTTTTTCAAACCAAAAAGACGAAATTTGATTAAGCATTTGACCTTTAAAAGGAATAGTAGTTATAACGCGATCAAATGCTGAGAGTCGGTCTGTAGCAATAATGATTCGTTTATCGTCTTGTATATAATTATCTCTAACCTTTCCTTTGTAGAGCTTACCAAGTGATGTAAAATTTGTATCAGTTAAAGTCTTCTCTAATTGATTCCTAATGATTTCATCAATATTATCAGTTAGCATGTATAATAAAATAGCAAATTCCATAAAAATTTTTTAGATGTATTTTAATGGGGAATTATTAACCATTAAATAATAAATTTCATAGAAGATATCATTTTTTTTGATAATTTCCTCTATTAAACTCACTAGTAGAATATTTTTTACGGTTTTTCTGCATTTTATTTAAGAAAGACGTCGTTAAATCTATTTTTAGCACATTTATCAAGCTGATTAAGTATATGAAAACGTCAGCTGTCTCATCACAGATTCGTTCATAAAGATTTTCATCATTTAAAATCATTTCTAAACTTATATCTCTAAATAAGAAGATTTCTGATAATTCTGCTACTTCTATACCTAATGCTTGAATTAAATTTTTAGGAGTATGGTATTTAATCCACTTTCTCTCTTCAATGAATTTCTTCATTTCTTGTTTAAAATATTCGATATTAACTTCACTATCATTCAAGATAAAAACCAGAATTTGGAAAAATTAAGTATCTTTACCGATTATTTTTAATAAATTCTGTTATTAACTCATTAATTACGCTCTTGCGTTGAGCAGGAGCAAAATGTCCAGCCATATCAATGATTTTTAAAATAGAGTGAGGTATTTTTTTATGCAACTCTTCAGACATTTGCTCGGGTGCAAAATTATCAAGCCTTCCGCCTATAATAAGTGTAGGACATTGAATATTTGATGGATCATATTCATTTATTTCATTAATCATTGAAAAGATTTGTTCTTCAATAGTCATATATAGTTGATCTTTAGAGATTTTCATCCCATTTAATGTATCAGAAAGAGATGTGAGAATATAAGGAATTATCTTATCTAAAATTTCTTCAACTGAATTAGAAACCACTTCCAAAAAATTCATTCGAATAAAATATGGGAGTAGATTATAAAAGATATTCCTAATTACATTATCGATCATAATATAACCTGAATTCAATAAAATTAAAAATTTCACATCATTCGGATGTTTCATAGTATATAACTGACCAATCATACCACCGACAAGACTATGTCCGATTATCCCATATTTCTCTTCTACATTCAAATAATAGAGTAAATCTTCGAGATCTCTGATGATTTCATACCTCAAATTTTCTGATAGATTCAACTCTTTGGGATGATCACTTCTCCCATGTCCTAACGCATCAAAAGCAATGATTCTATATGATTGACTTAATATTTTAATTTGATGCCGAAAAAATGAAGCGGAAGAGGCAAAGCCATGGAGGAGAATGATCGTACTATCAGTTTGTTCTTTTCTTTCTCCATTTATATCTTCATAATATAAATTATAGCCTCCTTGATTCTTAAAAAAGGGCATGGCTTTACCTAATTGTATATTGTACTATAAATTTTGAAATAAAGGATAGGAAATATAGTTTTCGAAAATTAAAATAGTTCGCATTTTAATGAGTTGTAATGAACAAATTCAATACTTTTATGAAACTTGAGGGCAAATTTAGGAAATTTGTTCAAGATCCTTAATAACTTTTCTCACAAATAAATTAATGTGAGATGATGTGATTTAGATTTATCTTTTAATAAATTGTTTCTCCCGTGATTTTGTTGACTTTTAAATGCCTAAATCGTGCTTTTTTAGGTTTAATTAATTCTTTAGTATTTGTAACTTTATTTACGACTTCTTGAGGAAATAAAAATTTTGCTAAATGAATAATCATTTCTTTAGTTTCTATACAATTGAACAATTTCAGGGACTCTAAAGAATAAAAAAGTTCAGATAATAAATCAAAATTCATATTTGCTGAAAAATCTAAAATTTCCAAATTTCGGTAAATTCGGGAGATTATAATTCCCAAAAGATTGTAATCTTGTAATTTATCTAATGTACTCCTCATATAATTCAGAAAAATGATGTAATATGTTGCTTCTGAAGAAATAAAGCTATCTCTATATTGAAAAATACCTTCTGGAGTTACTCGGGTCTCTATTTCTTCTAAAATTGCATTAATATGTTGCTGATCCTTCATATCGAGCATATTATAAATTTTTAATATAACCACCAATTGAGAAGTCTCTAAATTCTTTAGATAAGATGGATCAAAATACTCATCATCTGTCTCAACTAATCTGGCAATTTGATAATGCTTCAACCATAAACCCAGATCTTGCGTGGATTTTAGGAAATAATAGAGCCCATCAGTCGCCTCAACCAATGGCGCTTCAAATTCATCTGTACCTTCTTCATATAATTCAAGTAAATATTCTTTAACTGTATCTCTTTCAAGGTCTATGTTAAGATTTTTAGCAAGAAACAGTCCGCAGTAATAAAGGTCTGGATTTTTTAATGTAACTAATGGAATTGATGTCATCCAATCTTTCATGTTATTGGGTAAATATTCTTTCATGTGAGAGAAATCAAATCTTTTCTCTAGGTGGAAAAAGCTTATAATTCGATAAATAAGGTAGATTAATTGTAATTTATCCTGTGGTTCATCTAAGGCTTCAAGATTTTCAATGCTTTCCTTGTTTTGAATTAATTTATCAGTTATTTTTTCACTTAAGCTGATATAATGGTTTAAATTCTCCTTCTTTTCGGGGAATGCATCCATTAAATTCTTTAAGTTACGAAGTTCAATAATAAAACCTAAATCAAAAAATCCTTTTGATTTTAGATTTAACATTATAGGAATAGATTTAACACCAACAAGATAATCAACGATTTTTTCAAGAAATATTTCGTATATGATAGGAGCTACTTTTTTATTATATAAGTCATTCAAATTTCGTATTGAATCTTCTGAAGATAGCTCAAAAAAGGGGTCCATCATCCGGTTCTCTAAATCTAATGAATCAAAACCTAATTTCATCAATTCCCCTTTTATTATTTTGAGTATATCCTCTAAAGTTTCTTCATTTTTCAATCTCTTAAGGTTTTTATTTAACCTAACTGAGGTGATTTTATCCATAAAATACCTATCAATTTTATCATAAAAAACGTCTAGTTCATCTAGATATAAACTCAAAATATTAAAGACTCCTTGGTATATCATACACATCTACCAGTAAAATAATGAAAAAATTTATCGGATGCTCCTAATTAAGAGTAAATTAGGATTCTATAATCCACTAATAAATTAATATTTTACTCTTATTATAATTTAATCCTAGCTTCCTTAACATTGATTTTCTTTTTATTTTTCATTCTAAAATGAATTCATGAAAAATTTATTACATATGATAAATTCTCACTCCCATCTATCAAAATAAGACAAAAAAATATAATTTGACTGTAAGTTATTAGGTGCTTAATTTTTGACAAGCAATATATTTGGTACAAGTGGTATAAGACGTATTTTTCAGAACTATTCTGAATCAGATCTCATGTTCACTCCTCAGATGGCACTTGAAGTGGGTCTAGCTCTTGGAACATATTTAAATGGAGGCATTGTTGTGATTGGAAAGGATATCAGAACATCAGCTCTTCCCATTGAATATGCATTAATTTCAGGATTAGTTAGTACAGGATGCAAGGTAATAACTTTAGGGGTGGTAACAACTCCTACTTTAGCTATGTCATTGCGATACTTGAATGCAGCGGGTGGAGTGATGATCACCGCAAGCCATAATACTCCTGAATATATAGGTCTTAAATTATGGAATCCTTCTGGATTAGGATATTCGCCAGCTCAAGAAGAAGAACTTGAAAGGATATTCAATGAAAAAACCTTTAACAATATTAAATGGTATAACATTGGAAAGGTAACTCAAGTTAATGACATCAACGATACGCATATATCTGATATAACTAACAAGATATTATTCAAGGGAAATAATTTAAGTGTTATTGTAGATCCGGGAAATGGCTCAGGATGCGATATTGTTCCAAAATTACTTACTAGTTACGATATTAACATAGTGACATTAAACGCTAATATGGATGGACGATTTCCTGGTAGAGCTTCAGAACCAAGTGAAGAGAATTTAAGACAAATCTCAATATTTTTAAAATCATCAGAACAAAATGATATTGGGATCGCATTAGATGGAGACGGGGATAGGGTTATTTTCTTAGATGAGGATGGTGAAATTGTAGATCCAATAAGATTACTCGCCCTTTTAGCCAAATATGAGATTGAGGAAAACGAAAGTTTAACTTCGAAAAAAGATTTTAAAGTATCTACGCCAATAAATTCATCTGGTTTGATTGAAGATGTATTACATCCTTTAGATTGCGAGGTAATTAGAACAGAAGTTGGAGATATTAAAGTAGCTATTGCATTAAAAGAACAAGGAGGATTCTTGGGCGGAGAAACGTCTGGGACTTATATTTGGCCTAACTTCCATTATGGACCTGACTCAATAATTACAATTGCTAAAGTGTTACAGATGATTGTTAACAAGGGAAAAAGATTGAATGAACTATTAAATGAGATTCCTGAGTATCCTTATTATCGTAATCAATTTCGCTTGAAAAGAGATATTCCCTTTACAAGTGAAATTAATCAAAAAATAATTGGAGCTATGAAAGATTTATTTAATTCATTAGATAAAAAAACAGAAAAAATAAACCAACTTGATGGATGTCGTTTCGATTTCGATGATGGATGGATTTTAATCAGAAGATCGGGAACAAGTCCTTATTTAAGAATATCAGGAGAATCAAATATCAGCTTAGACGAGTCTATTAAATTAAATAAACTTACAGAAGCAAAAATGCGAGAAATAAAATTGATTTAGAGTATCGCTGCATTAAATCCCAGAAACTTTAGAAAGATACTTTGGAGTATCGCAATTTATTCCGTTTATTCGAGAGATTTCAAGGGTTAATAACTGAATTGCCAATATCATAAAAATCGGCTGTAAATCTTTAAATGTATCAGGCACAGCTATACCAAAATCTATTGATTCAGGCAAATTCTCTTCTTGCTTTCCTTCATAAACTGCAAATATCGTTGCATTTCTTTCTTTTATTCTTTTCAATAGATTAAGTAAATTTATTCTTCTTGTATCCTCTTCATGCGGGATAACTGCAATAATTGCTGTTTTAGAATCTGCAAGAGTAATGGGGCCATGTGGGAATTCTGCTGTGGAATAAGCTTGGCCAAAAATTCTAGCACCTTCCTTTAATTTTAAAGACGCTTCCATTGCTGTGGCATAATCAGATCCACTTCCAAGTATAAAACAGAACGTTGTAAACTTAAAATATTTGGAATATCTTTTGATTTTATCATGCATTATAGGTAGTAAGGAATGTATTTTCTCTGGAATGCGAATTAATTCAATTAGTAACTGATTGTGTTCTTCATTATTTAGGGATTTCTTTTCTTTCGCAATCTCTAAAGCAAGCATCGCTAAAACTGAAAGCTCAGAAACATAGGTCTTTGTAGCAAGCACAGATTTCTCTTGTCCGCAGTGTAAGGATATATGATGAGCACAAATTTTTGAAAGTGGTGAATCTTTATTATTTGTAATTCCAATATTCAGACATCCTAATTCTTTAGCTAACTTGACAGATTGAATCGTGTCTTTTGTTTCTCCACTTTGAGAAAGAGCAATAACACAATCCTCTTTTGTTAATATAGGGGCAATTAAATATTGGAACTCCATAGAATATTCTGGATATGTAGGTATGCGAGTTATCCTATTAAACATATAACTCATAGCGAAACCTGCGTGATATGAACTACCTGCTCCTATAATATAGATATGTGCAACATTATGGCCAAGTATCTTATTACTAACTTTGTGAATTTCATTCTTCTGATCCAGTGCTTTTCTCAAACAACTAGGTATTTCATAAATTTCTTTTTCAGTTAAAACACCTAAATTCTTATTTTCTTTGTCAACTTTAATTTTGTTCACTAGTTTTTTCACTTCGAGGAGTAATATAATTTTAAAATCAGATACAATTTAGCTAGGATAATCTTAAAATACATATCATAATTTTTTAATTTATTCGATAGTATTATTACCTTAAAGGCAAAACGAAGAGATGGAGTATTAATATGTGTGGTATCTTTGGGATTGTTACGAATCAAGAAATATCAATTGGGAAGTATGTGCTAGATGGAATTAAACGTTTAGAATATCGAGGTTATGATTCTTGTGGTATTGTTGCTCAGTACGATTCGAAACTATATGTTAAAAAAGATTCGGGGAAGATTGATGAAATAAATCAAAAATTAAATTTCGAGGATTTTCCTAAAGGTTCCAGATTGGCACTTGCACACACTAGATGGGCAACCCATGGTGCGCCTACAAAGATTAATAGCCACCCTCACCTTGACTGTAATAGTAAAATAGCCGTAATCCATAATGGAATACTTGAAAACTTTATGGAATTAAAAAAGGAACTAAAAAAGAAAGGCCATACTTTCCTCTCTGATACTGATACTGAAATAATCCCACATTTGATTGAAGAATCCATGAAGGAAGGTTTGAACTTTAAGGATGCAATATATAAAACTATTGGAAAATGCGAAGGGGCATTTGCATTAGCAGTTTGTCACGCAAGTCATCCCGATAAGATCATAGTTGTTCGAAGAGAATCTCCATTAGTAGTCGGGATTGATGAGGGCAAAACTGCATATTGTGCGTCTGATATCCCTGCTTTATTACCATACACGAAGCAATGTTTCATTTTAGATGATGATGAAATGGCAGTGTTAACTCCCGGAAATGTAGAATTTTATGATCTTAACAACATTGAGTCACCAATACAGAAAGAGTCAATGGATATTGAATGGAGTATCGATGCTGCAGAAAAAGAAGGATTTGAACATTTTATGCTTAAAGAAATTTACGAAGAGCCAAAAGCAATGAGAAAAACATTGAAAATTAAAAAAGATCTGCTAAAAGAATTTGCGAGAATTTTATGGGGGGCAAAAAACATATTTATAACT
>CAZWEM010000013.1:89006-91439 GCA_964632315.1 uncultured archaeon | reverse complement strand
AACAAGGATGAAGTCAGCACTCCAAACAAATTACAAAAACCTAAAGTCCAAACATCTCCAAAGATTGTTGATAAATTGGCTGAAAAGCAACAATCAAATATTTCAGAAGAAGAATCTAATAATCTCTAATTTTAAAAGATATTATTTTTTTTTACCTTGAATGAAATTTTTATTTTTAACTTAGACCATTCAAATTTTTTTATAAAAAAACCGAGAATTATAAATGCATTAATGGTCATATTGTGACATAATTTCAAACCAAGAACCAATTTGAAAAATAGTTTATACAATTCAATTAATTTAAATAATTTTTACTCAAAATGGTTGAGGTATAATAATAATGAGATTTTTAAACAAAAAGAGAATGCAGAAAATAGCATCAATACTAACAATTGGAATTGTAATCAGTTCCACTCCTTTAGCATTTTTAATCTTAAATGTAAATAATTCAAAATTATCAACTAGTTCGCTTGAGAATTCAATTAAACCACAGGGAATTGTACAAGACCAATATACTGTTCAGTGGTTAGATAATCCTACATTTGAGAGCCCTGTGGATCCATGGTATAACACTACGCAAGGAGATAGTTCCGATGTAAATGCAACTATTGGCACAAATCAAGCAAATTATGAAATTTTAGGTGAACAAAATGAATATGACTTTTATTCTGACTTAACTCAAGATTCAAATTGGAATAAGTCGAAAAATCCAAACTTCCCTGCATACCCAGATACCGCTTTAATTAATGGCAGTGGTGCTTCCGTAAGCCACTATTGGGATGAAACTGCCGATCAGTCCGTTGCAGTAAATTGGAATCGGATACTCACCATGCCAGTCAACATGTCTGATTATGAAATTACATCTGCAGATGTTACAGCAATTTTTAATGCCTCAGTTCAAGCAACGCCTTCAATTGATAATAATGGTGCAGAGGAATTTACAGGCGCTATTGATACGTTAAGCGACGCTGGAGTTGACACAGATCCAACAGGTGGTTACTTTCAAGGTTCTACCGGAGATTATGTTCGATTCTATGTCTGGATATCTGATCCGGCAAACAATAGTATTTTTGAGATAGCCTATAATCAAACCACAAACTTAGGCCAAGATTCGCCATTAATAGATCACATAGATGATACAGTAATGGTCACTATTCCAGAAAATATATTACTATTTTATTTAACATCAGTATTAAACTATGATTTTAAGCACTTTAGGATTTCAATAGGAATGAGGATTTGGTGTGAAGATAATTTTGGACAAGATGCTGATAATTGGCGGTTATTAATCATAAAATCGGTAGATTTACAATTCACATATGAGAAGAAAATCAATCAATTTACTTCTCTTTCTTGGAATCAGATAGGAAATAAAATTACGGGTGCGAACGTAGATATTGTAAATGCTACGGTTAATTTCAAATACAAGATTAACCAAGTTTGGCCAACTTCAAAATCACCTAATTCTGAAATTCGAGTTTTTATCAATAATCGTCTTCATTCAGAAGCAAGAAAGTTAGAAAATGCTAGTCTAACATTTGAAGACATCAAAGATGGGGGTTTTGATGTTACAAACTTAATTCTGAAAGATCAAAATATATCTATTTCCATCCAGGTTTATTTAGCTGATGAATTTTCATTAGATCAGAAGATCATCGTTTCAATCACTAATGTAACGCTAGATATTTCATATGTGGTAAATATTATCGAGGATACAACATCACTAAGCTTATTTCTCAAGTCACAAGATAAAACATTAGAAAAATCGATAGAAGTAAAATGGGGTACGAAAGTAAATGTTACTGTGGTCTATAAGGATTCTTTAAGCAACTACATCCCAGAAGCAAAAGTTCAATTGAATCCACAGACAGATCCAGTAAACTTAACAGAAAATCTGCTGCTACAACAATATAACATTACCCTCGATACACGAGATATGGTTTTAGGAAATAATTATTTTCAATTATCTGCTGAAAAGCGTTATTATGAGCGAATTCTCATCCTTTTCAACATTAAAGTGCTTGAAAGAGATACTGACATAAAGCTTTTTCTTAATGAACAAGATAAAACTTTAGATAAATCTATTCAAATGATTTATGGTAATGATGGAAACATAACTATCACATATCAAGATATCGAAAACATTCCTGCTACTTATATTGATGGTGCTACAGTTCAATTAGAAGGAATTGGAGCCCCAAGGAATTTAATCCCAATTTTAAATCATTATTCCATTTTTGTCAATACAGCAGAGTTAGGCTTGGGAAATTCGTTTTTGACTGTTATTGCTCAAAAAGAAAACTCCACAACTCAATCCATTAGATTTAAGATCGAAGTACTCGAAAGAAATTCGTATATTGATAAAATCAACCTTAATGGAATTGAACAAACGACTATAGAATTACAATGGTCTGAAAATCTTAATATTGGTAT
>CAZWEM010000013.1:0-88906 GCA_964632315.1 uncultured archaeon | reverse complement strand
ATAACTGCAGGTGAATTACTAAATGTCACCTTTAAATATAAAGATAGTACTACGAATAACCCCATTACTGGAGCAGAAGCAAGTATTCAAAGTAGTTACTATTCCGATAATTTGACTGAGAATTTGCTGACAAACCAATATAGTATTGAATTTAATTCATCTATCTTAGGAGTAGGTGCTAAATTTTTGAACATCATAGCATCGTTAGAGAACCATACAATAGCTTCGGAAGTTCTAACTATTTTCATAGTTGAGAGAGGCAGTATCCTAGACGTTAAATTGAATGGTACTGCTTATCCAAACAATTATATTACCGTTGAAGTGTGGCAAACGATAAATATAACAGTGACTTTTAAGGATCTAATTACGACGAACCATTTAACAAATGCCACCATTGATTTGCTTGGCTTTGGAGAATTTATAGAAGAGGAAACAAAACAACAATATACCTACATCGTAGATGCTGCTGATTTAGATCAAGGAATTGACATAATAAACGTAGTGGCCACAAAATCAGGATATCTATCGCAAGCAGCTCAAATTACTATAGAAATTACTGAAAGGAAAACAAGATTGGGTTTATTTTTGAATAACGTAAATAACACAGATGATCCCTACTTAGAGGTTCCAATAGGAGCAAGTGTTAATTTTTCGATATCATATATTGATTCAAATGATCTTTTTGTAAGCGGAGCAACAGTAAATTTAATTGGAGAGGGTTTAGATGCAAGCTTGATCGAAGATCCTACAAACGAAATTTATAGTTTCAATTTAAATACAAAACAATCATTAGATATTGGAGTTAGAATATTGACCATTGTAGCACAAAGGAACAATTATCAGATTCAAACCATAGATATTAGGTTAGATGTGCGGAGAATAAGAACAAATATCACATCTTCCACCGGAACTAACGTTATTAATACTACCCCAGGCAATCAAATCACTTTATCCGTAATTCTGGATGATCTTGATTTTAATAAACCGGTATTGAACGCTACCGTTTCATATAGTTGGGAGGGTGGATCAGGCATATTAACTGATTCCAATAAAGATGGAGTTTATGAAACTACTGTTCCAAATATACCACTTGGCTCACACACTTTCACAATTTCAGCTTATGCAGGTGATGACTATGATTTTGAAAGATATGAAATTACTGTAACTGCAGTTCAGTCCCCTATAGAGAGAGGTTTATTTATTGCATTGCTTACGTTAGCTTTAATTGCAGCTGGTGCATTAGGCGCGTATATAATATTATATCAAACATATTTGAAGTATCCAAAAGCAGTTAGAAAGGTAAGGAAATATAGAAAGACATTGAATAAAGAAAAAGATCCCAATGTTGATATAGTTAGTCGAGAATCGGCCACAAAACACAGTTATCATTCAGAATATGATAAAAGTTCAAAACTTTTAAAAGGTAAACCTGTTCCAAAGCAGTCTTTAGAGCCAACTGATATAAAGAAGACACCTATTGAAAAATAATAATAACTTTTTTTTACTTTTTTTATTACCTGATAATGTTGTAAATTATTAATATCAAAATTATTTGTATAATCAGTAGAAAAACATTTTTTAAATCTAAAAATCTAATTGTTTTAGCGCTAGTCTTAACAATGAGAAAAATAGTCACTAATACAACTTTTATTTAATTTTTAATATTTTAAAAAATAGAGAAAAATGAATAAAGATCTAAAATTTTTTAAATTAACTTATTCGGGGAATTTTACGGAGTTACCAGAAGAGAATCTTATTGATAACTTCAATTTATACAATATCATTGCAATTTATTCCCCATTCAAGAAAACGTTATTCGTTTGGATTGGTAAGAAAGCAGCACAAAGCTTGAAGGGTCATATAGCTACGATAAGACACACTTTTTCAGCAGAATATCCGGAGATGTACATTTTACGTAATATTACAATTGAATCTGGTTCTGAGCCAGATAATTTTTTTGAGATGATGGAAATAGATGGCACTAGATTAGAAAAAAAATTGAAAACTCAAGAATCTAAGTCTTTACCGGTATTTTCTGAAATTAACAGATTAAAAGAGAATGCAGACAAATTATTTATTGAAGAGAATTTTGACAAGGCAATCGAAGTTTCACAAACTGTTCAAAATTTAGCCCGTGAAGTAAATGACGTGACTTTAGTTAACGATCAACAGAGTTTCATTGAAGAGGCAAGAATTAAAAATAAAGCACTCTCAATTTTTAATGAAATTAAAAAAGAAGCAAATATAATCAATAGAAAAATAAATTCTCTAAATAAGGATTCAGAATATTTAGAGATTTATGATCTGATTAGTGGTTTTTTAACTAAGTATGGAGAATATAATATTGAAGAGATTCAGTCAGTACAAGATATGATTTCAGTATTCCAAGAAGTAAAAAAAAGAAGTGAGGATAAAAAGAATAAAATTGTTGGAGTACTTAAGGAATTAGATATTGATTTTAATGAATCCCTAAATCAATTTAATTTAGAAAAAGCCAAAATTCAAATTTCCAAAGCTCATGATTTATTAAGAATTGTTAAAAATGCTAAATTGAATTTAAAATGGAATAAAAATGAAGAGAATGTAAAAATATTAACGGGAAAAATTAAGAAAGATATCCAAAGAAAAACCCAATCCATGGCTAAACTTCTGGAAGAAAGAAACGTGAATCTATCATTATCCATATTAAACGAGATAATTGACAATTTGGAGAAAGTCATAAAATTATGAATAAAACGAATTTTAATAGAGAAATTGAATCAGAAAAAATACAGGTTATTTCGGAGATTGATCAGTTAAAAGTCGTAGCAAATAATCATTATCTCATGAAGAAGTATTATGAAGCAATCAAGGTATCAGAACTTATATTAGAACTTGCAAAGAAAGCTAATTTGGCATCAATAATTGAGGAACAAGAAGATTTTATATTCAAAGTTAGAAAATTAATTGATGAAGGTAAGTTAGGTTTTATTAGGGAAGAATTCGAAGAACTACGATATAAATATAAAAAACTTGTAGGAATTGAGGATTTTGAAGATGCACATGTACTTATAGAAAATTTTAAACATAAATTTGAAAAAGTTATAGAATTAGGAGAAATTCATCAAATTGAAGATTTTTTAGATAGAGATAGATTATTATGGCAAAATTATCAAAATAAACAAGTTATATTAAAAAAACAGTTGGATCCTCTTGAAATTCAATTTAATAGTTATGTTAAAACAAATAATCTCAAGCTTGCTCAAGATACCTTAAATAAGGCAGAAGATCTATTAAAGCAAGTAGATAGTAGTGCAAGTATAATTAGGGAGACTTGGCAAGCCTATAAAGAACAGTTGAATGAACATATCCATGAAAAAGATATAGAGAAGAAAGTATCTACTTCTTTAGATAAAATTTCTTTGTTTACTGATTCATATCAATTTCAGGAGGGAAGAGAATTGATTAAGGATTTAGATGAGATAATAGATAAAATAAGATCTCCCCAATACATAAAAGATTTTGAGATTAAAAAAAAAACATTGATCGATGCCGAAGAAAAATATAATAAATTATTCAATGATATGGAGAATTTAGAATTAAGTATTAGAACTAGCATTTCAGATGGACTATTCAGTAAAGCGATGAATGAATGCGAGCAAATTATTAAAATATCACGGTTTATAGGTCAACAGAGATACGTAGACATGTACTCTGAATTATTAAACCAGATTAAAGTAAAGATTCAAAAATTTAGACAGTTAAAAGAAACTACAACTATTATTAATTCTTTAGCTAAAGAAGCTGTACAAGCATTAAAAAATGAAAATTTCAATAAATCTCTAGTTTATTTTAAAGAAATAAGAAAGCTTTTAATTGAGTACAGTAGGAAATAACGATTTATTCTCATTTTAATAACCATCTTAATAAATAAGATCGCTGTTACTCTCATTAACAAAGGTATTAAATAAGATCTCAACAAAATATATTTTGAGTCAATCTTGATCCAGGAATTGACAATTTTATCTAGTGACGGTATTCCATTGTTCTATCATAATTTTTCAGACAGTTCTTCTAAGAATCAAAATTATCAAATTATAGCCAGTTATTTTGAGCAAATTTGTCGTTTTGCTCGGTTTGGATTTAAAGAAACGCTCAATTGCCTTAAATTAGATAAATCTGCCTTTTTTTTCTATACTCATCCGGCAACTAACATCCACATCATTTGTAAGTGTAAGTCTGATATTGATGATGATATAAGAAAGAAAAAGTCATTAGATGAATTAGCAGAGAAGATTCTGGATTGCTTCGTAGAAAAATTCAATAAAAAGTTAAAGAATTTCGATGGAAACATTACAAGATTCAAGATTTTTAATGAAGATTTACACAAACTAGAAAAGTTATATGGATTGAATGATTCAAATACTCTTCAGGTGACTTAGGATCATTGCATCTTGAAATTTACCATTAAGATGCAGATACTCCTTTAAAATCCCTTCTTCTTTGAAACCACATGCTTTAAACATTTGAATAGATCTTTTATTCTTAATAGCAATATGAGACTCTAATCTATTCAGATGAAGATGGTTAAATGCGATAATTTTAATTAACTCTATTGTTCTTTTTCCAAAGCCTTGATTCCAATACTTTGGAAGTATCCAAATTCCAACTTCGGCTCTTTGGTGCAACCAACTTATACTCCACAAACTGATCGAGCCTAATTTATTTGTGTCACTTTTAATAATATAGTTAAATTGTTGATATCGATCCCAATATTTTATATAGTTTTTAATCAGTTTTTTCGCGTGATCTACTGAATTTAGAGGTCCAAGAGCTAAATAATTAGTAATTTCTTTATTTAAAAGGCTTTCATAAAAAAACTTGGTATCTTCTTTTGTTAAACGCCTTAAATTGAGCGATCCATCACTTATCGTCTCAATGATTTCAATTTCTTTAACCAAAATAGTCACTAAGAATTTTACTTGCAAATATGCATAATTCTAAATTAAAGATAAATATAATAAAAATTAAATTTAAAAAAAAGAATGAATTAAATCCCCTTGAAATGGGGAACGTCTTTCACTTTTCTTCTACCTTTACAATTTTCACAAGTACTTCCATCTTCCATCTTGCCTTTACCACCACAGACAGGACATTTAACTTTCCTATTAAAAGCTAATATTCCTTCTTTGGCATCATCACTGACTTGGTTAACCCCAAAACCTAATTGTTCCATCATTAACCCAAGTTGTACATAACGAGTCCCAAATTTCACACATTTTTTAATGACAAATAAAGCTGTTGTGGGAGCATCTCCTAACCATTTTGCTTTTTCATGCACTAATTTTTCAAATTCTTCTCCAGCTGGAGCCATCCAAGTTACTAAGCCCCACTCTAACATTTGTTTTGAATCAAAATGTTCACCAAACATGGCCATTCGCATTGCTCGATTTAATCCTACTCTTGCAGCTAGTCTAGTAACACCTCCATTAGCTGGAAAAATACCTCGATTTATTTCAGGAACACCAAATAAAGATCTATCGGATGCTATTACGACATCACAACATAATACGATTTCTAAGCCACCACCTAAAGCAAATCCGTCAACAGCGGCAATGAGAGGTTTATTAAATTGCTCAAATTCATCATAATCCCGATGTCTAATTCTCATTGCTTGTGCCATATGCCATGCGATATTTGGTTTTAAATCTTTGCTAAAAGCTGCTGCTAAATCAGCCCCAGCAGAAAATGCAGGTTTTTTAGTAAAATCTTTCGTGCCTCTAATTACGACAGCACGGACTGACATATCCGTTTCCATCATTCTCAATGCTTTAGCAATTTCTGAAGTGACTTGTTCAGTTAATGCATTTAACCTATCCGGGCGATTTAATGAAATAATCGCGTAATTTCCATCTACAGTTCCTTCTCGAATAACGTTCCCTTGGTCATCAGTAGCAGTGGGCCAATCAATTTTTAAAGTCTCAAATTCTTCAGTCATTTTTTTTACCTATTCTTATTTTATTTATTGAATTTTTTACTGTTAATTTGAATAACTAGTAATATTTTTTCTTCAATTAAAAATTTTCAAAAATTTATATTCGATTTTGAAAATTATAATTCATTTTTTCAGTAAAAGAGTGATTAAAAAGAAAAAAATAAAGTATTAAGATTACTTTCTCATTTTAACGAATTCGCCGGATTTCATCAATTCGCAAGGTCTGAGGTAATCTTTTCCGGTTTTATCTGCTAAATCTTCTAATAACTTGCTCCATTTCTCGTAATTCTTCTTGCCAGCTGCAAATGGTCCAGGAGAGTTCATACCAGCCATATTTGCATCATCTATAATTTTATAACCTGATGCAATACCCTCTTCGAGTATTCTACATCCTTCATTTAATAGGATGGCCATAGAATTCTCTAAACTGAACAAACCTGCAGGTTCAGCAGCTTTTACTTTCGCTTTAATAGCATCTCTTCCTTGGCTCCAATCATAAAACCCTTTGCCAGATTTAGCACCCAAATTTCCTGCTTCAACCATTTCTTTAACAACTTTTGGGGGTTCAAAGTCGGAAGATAATGTTTCTTTATAATAATTTCCCACATGGATCATTGTATCCAATCCCACGTAATCTGCTAATTCACATGGTCCCATTGGCATTTTTCCACCAGCATCAGCGTCAATTCGAGCCCAATCAATACCTTTTTCATTAGCTTGATCGAAAACCCAACCGATATATATATTTGCGGGAGCATTCATTCGATTTACAATGAAACCAGGTCGGTCTTTTAATACTGGAGCAATATATCTATTTCCTCTCAAGCAGGGTAATTTTCCTGCCACTTCCATAGCAGTATTGAAAGTATCATCTGAAGTAGCATCTCCTTTAATAATTTCAATACATCTCATTAACGGAACGGGATTAAAGAAGTGCATGCCACAAACCCTTTCAGGAGCACCGCTATCCTTTCCAATCTCAGATATACTCATCGTGGATGTATTGGATGCAAAAATCACTTGAGAAGAACCATTATCCATTACGGTCTTGCAAACTTGCTTCTTGATGTCCATTTTTTCAATGACAGCTTCAATCACGATGTCGACATCTTTAACTGCTGATGCTAAATCTATTGATTTTTCTAATCGCGATAAAACATCGTCAGCAGTAACTCCCTCTCCAAGAGCACCTTTAGATTCAAGCTTCTCCAATCCAGTTTTGATTTTTTTATAGCCACCATCAACGAATTCGTCTTTGATATCGACTAGTTTCACATTATAACCTGCCATAAGGGCTACTTGAGCAATTCCTGAGCCCATTAAACCAGCACCTAATACTAAAACGTTCATTTTTTAATTTCAACCTTTTTTAAATGATTTTGTTTTTAAATTTTGACAAGATATTAAATCAAGGTTTTTTTTTTAATTTTGACATTTCATGTTTTAGATTGCAATATTCGATGATCTAAAACATGAAATCAATAAAGATTTTCCTCTAAAAATGGTTTGGGTTTTTAAAGAAAATCATGAATTTTGATTTACTTCTATAATGTAGAAAAGGAATTTAATTTAATTCTATAAGATGCATGCCTTAATAGTCCAATTTTCAATTGATTGTATAATAATAACGAAGGTAAAATAATGAAAATTGCTAAAATAAACGGAATAGATATTAAACTTCACTTGAGCACATTAGTGATAGTAGCATTAGTCGGTTTTTATGCAGCTATATTCTATGGATCAATTATTGCTGGAGCAACTTTAACGGCTTTGATATTAGTGGGACTTATAAATGGAGTGATCATTCTATTTTCTGTTTTGATTCATGAATTATTCCATTCAATTGTAGCTCAAAGGTATGGTTTGAAGGTGACAGAGATAGAGATGTACATTTTTGGTGGAGCGTCAAAAATTGAAGAGGAACCGAAGACTCCTAAAAGTGAATTGGTGATATCAATTGTAGGACCATTATCTAGTTTATTGATTGGATTTGTATTTCTTGCTGGATTATTGTTCAATCCTTTAAGTGTATCTGCAATACTCTATGTTACTTTATTATATTCGGGAATTACTAACATTGGTTTAGGGATTTTTAACATACTACCAGCATATCCAATGGATGGCGGGAGAGTTTTACGTGCAATACTTTGGAGTAGAAGGCACGATATTATTTCAGCAACAAAAACAGCATCTAGAGTGGGAAGCGTCTTAGCATATGGTTTAATTGGTTATGGGTTATTCTCTACGTTTTTTATTGGTTTATTCAGTGGATTTTGGTTGATAATCATAGGAATCTTTTTGAATAGTCAAACAAAACAAGCCTATCTTCAAACTCGCAACGAACTTACATTATCAAAATTGAAAGCTAAAGATATCATGACTTTACCAAAACTGGAAATTCCATTCGATACAACTATAACAAATGCGATTAAATATTACTTTGTTCCTTACAAAAAATCCTACTTTCCAGTTATAAGGGGAAACATGATTGTGGGCATAATTGATATCGAAACTATAAAAAATGTCCCAGAGTTCCAGAGAGATAAAACTATTGTTGGTTATGTCATGGAAAGGATTTCCCAAATTCCTGAAATTAAAGAAAATGATACTGGAAAACTTGTTTTGAAAAAAATGAGTCAAATGAAAACAAATCCACATATTGTTGCGGTTACAGAAGAAAATGAGATTGTTCTTGGCTTAATTGGAGAGGAAGACCTTGTTGAATCAATTAGATTTTGTGAATTAAATCCTAATCAATGCTAGTTAAAGGTCTAAACCAAGTTTAATTTTTTATTTTTATACAAAAGAAGTTCTTCAACACAAGCATCTTTATAATCATCGTTATAAAGAAATTTAAGTTCCAAACCAGAAATTTTATCTCCTATCAATTTTTTAAGTGCTGTTTCAACATAACCTTTATTTACTCTGCAAAATGCTTTTCCATGTTTTAAATTTGCTCTATTCTTTATAGGTTTTCGTAAAAAACAATGATTCTCGAGGATCAATTTAATCTTTTCATCATCTTCTTGAATATCCCTCACTTGGATGGAATAGTAATTACTTAATTCTTTAAACAATACTTCAAATGCTTCTAGTGGTTCAAATTGATCTTTAGCATAAATTTCTTTCAATCTTTTAGAGATTTGTTCACCTGGTCCGGCTCCTATTTGAAATAAAATCGATAACAGGGCGTTTTTACCAAATAAATCAAGAACTTTATATACAATTGCTTCGCAGATAATCTCTAAACCCTTTAAGGAATTTATATTTTCCTTATTATTTTGGAGTTTATAGTTTAATTCATCGATACTCATGATCTTTACAAAAATATCCCGTTAAGATAATAATTTATAATATTATATAATTAAAAATTTAAGTTATTAGGAAATTGATATTTAGATTCATTAAGATAGTTGAGTTAAGGTTACTTCAAAATCTTTGTAATCAGGTAAGTTTTCAAGGCATATTGAAATATTCTTCAAATTGTTATTCTTCTCCACTATATACTTTTGAATTATAGGGAGCATTATATTAGCAGATTTTTTGGTGGATTTATATTTTGTCGAGAATTGGACTAAAGTGTCAACGCATTACTATTCTTAGGCTAAATCCAACCTTTTAATATTAAGAATTGCCTTCTCAACTTCTTGATCAATGGTTTTAAGAATTTCTTTGAACTTTTCATGAGAAGTATAATAAGGATCAATAATGTCTAAATTTCCTTCAGAATGATTATATTGTTTTAAAGTAAACGTTTTTGTACTGATATTCTCTTTATTAATATACATTTTAATAATATCATCTCGATGTGTCTTCTCCATAGTCAAAATCAAATCAAATTTGTTACATAAGGATTTGGTGATTATTTGTGGCGAAAAGTCAGAATGTGGTATGTTTTTTTGCTTCAAGTATTCATGTGATTCTGGTTGCATATTAGCAAATGCATTTATGAATCCTGCACTTTCAATATTCAAGTGAAGATTATATTTCTTAGCATAGAATTTAGCTAAATATTCCGCAACAGGAGATCTAGCAGTATTTCCTAAACATACGAAGAGAATACTATTAACTTTACTCATTTATATTGATCACCATTTCTATAGTTAAGAGCATTGATTTTAATTATTTTTACTAAAGCCTTTTCAACAGCAACTTCTATTTTATGAAGGATCTTGTTATATTCTTCCTTTTCCAAGCCAAAAGGATCGATGATATCAAGTTGACCTTGTTCTTCAGTGAATTCTAATAATAGCGAAAGTTTTGTATTTAATCCATGAAGGTTCTTGAACTTTCTTATTAATTTATCTATGTGAAATTTCCTTTCGAAACCTAAAATTAAATCTTGTTTCTCTAACATTTCTTCATTTACCGTTTTTGCCTTAAAATCACTTATATCAATCCCCTTGAAATTCAAATAACGTACTGTCCCTTCTTGGGGTTTATTGAAATAATGATATATCCCTGCAGAATCAAACCTAACCTCTTTTAATCTCTCAGGATATTTAGTTTTTTGAAGCCACTTGGCGTAATATTCTGCAAAAGGACTTCTACAAGTGTTCCCGCTACATATAAATAATACATTCTCTATTTTTTCCATATTTCTCATTCAAAACTTAAAATCCTTCTGATTGCAAATAAGAATTAAACGAATGTAAAAAAAATTGTTATCAAAGAATTCATTACCAAATAGAGAGAAGGATGAAGAATATACTAATAAGTAATTTTCTAGTAAAATTTTTTTAGCAAATTACTGTTGTGGGGTATATTGGTAAAGATGCAAATCAATGAGCAAGCAATTCTCTACCATTTCTTTATCATAAAAGACTTATTAAATTACAAATATGAATGAATTGAGATTAAGAGATTAGAAAGAAATTTAAAATTTTTATAATTTTAATCATAAAATTTTATTTTAAAATTTTAATTCTAATAAGTAATTTCTATAATTCGGATTATAAGATTGCATTTTTTTGAAGATTAAAACTGATATTTTGATCATTGGAGGAGGAGTCTCTGGTTTAACTCTCGCAATTAAATTGTCAGAATTAATTCCAGATGAAAAAATTTTACTCATTACGAAAGAGAATATTGAAGAATGTAACACTTTCTATGCTCAAGGAGGAATAGCAAGTGTTCATGATGAAAATGATATCTTTGAAAAACACATAAAAGATACTATAATTGCTGGGGATGGATTATGCGATGAAAAAGTAGTTGAATTTATCATAAAAAAATCACCAGAGATGATTAATGACCTGATTGAACTTGGTGTTGACTTTTCTCGAGATGAGAACGGTGAATTTGATTTAGGAAGGGAAGGAGGTCATTCTGAACGACGGATCTTCCATGTAAATGACCTAACAGGTCAAAGCATTGAAGAAAAATTGATTGAGAGAGTCAAAAGGATTCCTAACGTTTTAATTAAAGAGAATTGGTGTGCAATTAACCTATACGCAAGCAACTTCCGATGTGACGGGGCATATGTATTAAATCAAGAGACTGCTGAAATTCATAATGTTGCTTCCAAAGCAACCGTCTTGGCTACAGGAGGTGCGGGTAAGATTTATCTTTATACAACTAATCCAGATGTAGCCTCAGGAGATGGAATTGCGATGGCTTATCGTGCGGGCGCTATTATTGCAAACATGGAATTCTATCAGTTCCACCCAACATGTCTCTATCATCCTTTTGCGAAATCGTTTTTGATTACGGAAGCTATGAGAGGAGAGGGTGCTATTTTAAAAGATCTTAAAGGGAATGAATTCATGGAAAAATATCATCCTCTTAAGGAATTGGCACCTCGCGATATTGTATCTCGAGCAATTGATTCGGAGTTAAAGCGTAGCGGAGAAGATCACGTTCTTCTAGACATTGCTTCTTACCGTGATGCGGATTTTATTAAAACACATTTCCCCGGTGTACATGATCAGTGTTTAAAGTTTGGTATTGATATAACCAAGGAACCCATACCAGTAGTTCCCGCTGCGCATTACTCATGTGGGGGAATATTGGTAAAAGTAGATGGTTCAACTAAGGTAAAGAATCTATATGCTATTGGTGAGTCGTCATGTACTGGATTACATGGTGCTAACAGGCTTGCTTCTAATAGTTTATTAGAAGGATTAGTTTGTGCTAATGAATGCGCCAGAGTTCTATCAAGTAAGTTCAATGACCTTACAATTAATGAATTTAAAGAGTGGGAGGCGGGACATGCCGTTCCTTCCACGGAGGCGGTTGTAATCACCCAGAATTGGGATGAAATACGTAGATTTATGTGGAATTATGTTGGAATTGTAAGGACGGATAAACGCTTACAAAGAGCTAAAAAAAGGATTAATTTATTACTTGACGAGATAAACCAATATTATTGGGATTTTAAAATTGAAAAAAATCTTGTTGAATTGAGAAATCTTGCTACGGTTGCGAAATTAATCATTGTAAGTGCAATATCAAGGAAAGAAAGCCGAGGAATTCATTATAATGTTGATTATCCAGATAAATCAAAAATGGTAAGACCAACTACCTTAAGACGACCATGGTAAATAAAAATTGATCATATATATATAATTTTATATGGTAATTCGAATTAAAATTGAATAGTCTGAATCTCTCAAGAGTGGAAAAAAATATGAATCTTGGTAAAAGCATCCGAATTGAACGGATTATTGATAGAAAGAGTAATAGAACTATAATTGTACCCATGGATCATGGATTGACAATGGGAACCATCAAAGGTTTAGAAGATCTAACAGATGTCGTTGATAAGGTAGCTTTAGGAGGAGCTAACGCAGTACTCATGCATTCTGGCATGGTCATGGCAGGTCATCGCCGTCACGGAAAAGATATAGGATTAATTATTCATTTATCGGGGGCTACAAGCCTTGCTCCGGATCCTGACAGGAAAGTATTAGTTTGTTCAGTTGAACGAGCTTTGAAGATGGGTGCTGATGCGGTTTCTATTCACATTAACATTGGAGCCGACGAAGAACCTGAAATGTTAAAAGATGCGAAAGAAGTTGTCGAGGCATCCCGAGAATGGGGAGTACCACTCATCGCGATGATGTATTCTCGTGGAAAGAAAATTGAAAATGAAAATGATCCTGAAGTTGTAAATATCGCCGTGCGCGCAGGAGCGGAATTGGGAGCTGATATCGTTAAAACTAATTATACGGGAGACATTGATTCTTTTAAATATATTGTAAAAAGCGTACATATTCCCGTGATTATAGCTGGGGGGCCAAAGATGGATACAACTAAGGATTTATTAGGTGTCGTATATGATTCAATACAAGCTGGAGGTGCGGGAGTAGCTTTTGGAAGAAACATATTTCAATCTATAAATCCTACAGAATTGGTTAAGGCCATATGTAAAATTACACACGAGAATTACCAAGTAGAAGAAGCATTAAAAGAATGCAGATTAGAGTGAATCTTAGGGAATTTTATGAGTGATAGTAAACAAGTTAGTTATTCATACTTGATGAGACGATCACTATGGATCTCAATTCAAATGGCAATAATATTGATACTTCTAATCTATTTTCGAGATATATTGAATTTTGTATTATTAATATATGGATTTTAAGTTAAATTAGTCCAGAATGGGTTTATAATCATGTTTTTACTTTTTCATGTAGCTATCCCTTTATTGGTTTTTGAAATTCCACGAATCAAGTCCTTTCTAAACTTTAACCGTTTAGCATTAATTATTGGAGCATTATTACCAGATCTTATAGATAAACCGATCCTTCTCTTGAGCATGGGATCGGGTAGAGGATATTCTCATTCTCTACTTTTTGTAGCGATCTTATATGTGACAGTCTTTTTAGTAATGAAAAAGAAGACCTTAATAGCGAATTCATTAGTTATTGGAGTATTATTTCATCTTTTACTGGACCTGCCTGCAGTTCCACTGTTCGCTCCATTCATTCAATACAACTTTGAAATAATTGAAGATCCGATACTTTACTGGGTTAATAAATTACTTTTTGATCCATTAGTCCAGAGCACTGAAATTATTGGCTTGAGCAGTCTTATATTTATACTCGTTCACAATAAGCTCTTTAAATTCAAGAAAATATTTCATTATTTAATACAAAATAATATTAAAACTAAGGCTCTTTTTGTTTAAAAAGCCTTAATTCAAGATGATAATAAACCAAATTTTGCGATTATAATGTTGAAAGAGAATATATTGAAGATTATTTTAGACACTCGAGAACGTAAGTTAATGAAGATTTTTGACGAACGAAAGGAGATTATATCATATAGCGTTGAACAACTTGATATTGCCGATATTATCATAAGTGAGGAAGTGGCTATTGAAAGAAAAGAGGGAAATGATTTTGTTTCTTCCATTATTGATAATCGATTGTTTGAACAATTAGTAAGATTGAAAGAAACATATGATAAACCCATCTTGATATTAGAAGGTCTGAATGATGACGTGTTCCAGCAAACAGGAATGAATATCGCTTCAATCTATGGCGCATTGTGTAAAGTTGCATATGTCATGCAAGTTCCTATTATTCCTACCCGAAATATCGAGGATACTGCAATTGCAATTGAAAGAATTGCATATAGAGAACAATCGAAAGGAAAGGAAACTTTTATTTCGAGAAAAGCTCCAAAAACTATGAGTCCTGAAGAAAGGAGAGCTTTCATCATAGAAGGCTTAATAGATAGTGGCCCCAAAAAAGCGAAAGAATTGATTGAGCATTTTAAAACACCTTTCAGTGTGATAAAAGCGATTAAAAGTACGAGGATAATCTATACAAGGACTGGAAATCCAAAAGGCATTGAGGGACCTCTTACTAAGTTAAAAGGGTATGGATGGAAATTTGTTCAAAAAAACAAAGAGATACTATTTGACGTTAAAAACCCTCAAAAACGTTTAGATGAAATTTGATTCTAAATTAAAACAACGGTTTAAGATTTATGTTCATTTATTTATCACTCATCG
The DNA here is from genome assembly GCA_964632315.1 of uncultured archaeon. Classification (GTDB taxonomy): domain Archaea; phylum Asgardarchaeota; class Lokiarchaeia; order Sigyniarchaeales; family SOKP01; genus SOKP01. Next base: position 73,970 of record CAZWEM010000013.1, on the reverse strand, counting down.
CGGTCTTTTTCTCCAGTTTGGTTTATGGAATCATTGGGTTTGCCGATGCACTTATATTGATTCCGATTATAACCCCAATAATTGGAATTAAAGATTCAGTAATCTTAGTTAACTTATGGGGTACCATAACTTCTACCGTTAATTTTATAAAATATAGACATCTTCTGGATAAGAGTTATTTTTTAAGGTTTTTATCATTAGGGGTTCCAGCTACCATACTTGGAACTTTTCTAATAATAGATCTACAGTTTGAATGGATAGAATTAATTTTTGGATTATTTGTTTTTGTTTATGCTTCCATAAAATTAGCTAAGTATTTTTTTCGAGTTACTTCCGCTTTAGACTCGAGAGATTTAAATAATAAATCAAATTTAATCATCTTTGGCGGATTCTCTTATGGGATATTGTCAGGTTTAATTAGCGCAGCTGGTCCCTTAAACGTGGCTTTATTGGAACATACGGGACATTATAAGGAAAATTTTATAGAAAATTTTGCAGCAGTCGGTTCAGTTTTATCATTTTCTAGAATTCCATTTTATTTTATTGGAAATATATTTCCCTATGAGCTAGTTCTTGTGCTTTTGTTAGGAATCCCTATCATCTATATTGCAACTAGATTAGGACACAAGATTACGCCAAAAATATCCTCGACATTATTTCAAATTACCATATTCTGTTTTCTTTTGATCATGAGTTTAAAATCAATTTTGTTGTCTCTTATAGGATTATTTTCTCTCGTTATAGTTCACATCTAAAAGTTACTCTAAAAGAAAATGAATAATTGAAAGCACTCTTTCTCATAGATTAAATTCTATGGATTTACCTAATAAATTCGACTTCTATAGCCTACTCTTACAGATATTTATGAATTAAAAAAAAGGTTAGAATTAAAGCTTATAGTTTTAGAATTTTTTGGGCATTTTCGCTAAGTATATTATTAATTTCCTCTTGAGTAAATACTAAACCATATTCTTTGCCTTTCTCTGGAATATCTTTAACCCATTGCACCCATTTTTTAGACTCTAGAGCTGTTTCTAGATATGGCCAATCTGTTCCAAACATTATTCTATCTTTTAGGGGAGCTCCTAAAAGAGCTTTCATATTAAGTATCCCCCTTAATGTTCTTAAAAAATATTCTGGCATCGAATATGCTTGTATTTGATAACCTGAAAGTTCTGCATAGACGTTTGATCTTGATCCCATAATTTCTGCACATTTAAGTGTGTAACTTAAGCTTCCAAAGTGGACCAAAACAATCTTTAATTCTGGAAATTTAGCCGCAATCGTGTCGAGGTAAATTGGATCAGCGTATTTGGAAACCATAGGAGCGGAAATCGTAGCTGCAGTATGAGAATGAAGTGGAACCGATAGCTCTACACATTTTTCATATAAAGGATAAAACTGAGGGTTATCGGGATAAAATCCTGCAGTTGGATGAAACTTTACTCCAATCATCCCCCATTCTTGAACTGCTTTTTCAACCAAATCGATAGCCTTTTCACCTCTTCTTGGATCAACAGCACATAGAGATTTTAGCTTATCAGGATATTCATCAGCTTGTTCAGCAACCCATTTATTCATCTCTTCTACAGTCCAATTAGCTTCCCCAACCTCTGACATCCCATAATCAACGCCCATTATGATTGTCTTTTTAATACCAGCTTCATCCATTACTTTTATATAATTCTCAGCATTAGATGCCCAGAACATAGGCATTAAGTTTTGGAAAACTGCTTCTTTAGGCATTCCTAAGGCAGAACTATAATTACTTGCAACAAAATCCCAAAACTTATCTGACCACATATTCTTATGCGCTAAATGAGAATGTATACTAATTACCATTCTTAAATCCTCCAAAAAATTTTTGATATCGTTATCAAGGTTATTTAATTGTGAGTTTATCATCAAGATTTTATTTAAGCTTTTTGCACAATTTTAAATAAGTGAAAATAAAAAAGTCTTCTAAGAGTATTTATTAACCTTAAAATGTACTTTCAAAAGTGATTGGAGATATTTATGAATTCATAAAAATGTTTTATCAATTAAAGGATTTTATAGCCTAAGTTTCTTCTTTTCTCTTGTTGTTAAAACAAGTTCTGAAATTTCAGGATTTAATTTTGCATCTTGCCATTTCCTTTCGAGTTCAATTGAGCCCCCTGAAAGTTTCACTGCTTTAAGAGCATATTCAGCAGCACCTACTGAGTGGTCTGCCATATGGGCTGTCGCTACTGCGTGTCCAATGGATCGGGATACCGCAGTTATAATAGGGTTTGGGGTTTCATTTGCTACTGCGATTGCTCCTAAAGACGCCTTTCGTGCTTCACCTACTATAGTGTTATCTTGTTCCCATTCTTTTGCAACATTTAAAGCATGAATTAACCGTGGATCTATCTCTTGATCGATAAGTGTTAGCACGTGTTCTGAACATTTTCTTGCCCATTTAATTAATTGATGATGATGATCCTTGGTGAGGGGGCCTCCCCGATGCACTGCAACAAATCGTTTATCTCGCATTTTCTTATTTAATTATTGTATTAAGTAATGAGAATTAAATATCAGATTTATTATAGATAAATTTATACAGTCAAAAAAAACAAAAAAATTTCTTTTAGAGTGTTAAATTGCCATGATATCGACAATAATTGCCCCAATGATGCTTGCTTTAATCATAATTTTAATAATTGCAGTGAAAATGAACCGTTTATTGGCTGCTTTTATAGGTGCTATAATTGTGGCCTTTTTTTTACTCTATGTTGATAATGTTAATGTAACAATTGTAGTAAGCTTCATTTTTGGCACAGATAATGCTAATCTTCATACAATATTATTTATTTTCGGTATGATGATGATAATTACTGCTTGCATAAAAAGTGGTGTTTTCAACTATATTGCATTTAGATTAGTGCAATTTTCAAAAGGTAAGAGCCTATATATACTCATAATTTTATGTAGCTTTACATTTATATTTTCTTCTGTCTCAATGAATATTTTATGTATTTTTATAGTAATCCCACTCACCATTACAATTTGTAAAATATTAAGAATTAATCCACTTCCATTCATTCTTTCAGAAGGGATGGTTGTAAATACTGGAGGCCTTTTGTTTGTTATAAGTTCAATTCCTAACATATTGATTAGCAATTCAATCGACTGGTCCTTTCCAGAATACTTTATGGAAGTTGGCATTTTTTCATTGTTCCTTTTTTTCATAAGTCTCGTATTTTTAATCAGATATAATGAAAATAAGCTAGAAACATCTGAAAATAACTATATTGAACGCTTAATTGATTATGATCCATGGATGTTTGTAACATCTAAACGCAAATTCTATGAATCATTTATAATGTTCATTATGACCGTTCTTTCTGTAATAATTGTACCTATATTTAGTACCATAACAATAGATGTTCTTGCTTTATTGGGGGGAATAATTACAGCCTTGTTAATATTTAATAAGAGTTTTGAATCCTTGTGGAAACAATTAGATCTTGAGTTAATATTCTATCTCTTTTGTATTTTATTTGTGTCTGGTGCTATTGAATTTACTGGAATATTAAATTCTGTAGCATATGGAATAAATTATGTAACTAACGGGAATGAAGTCGCTACCACATTAGTACTTTTATGGATCTCTGGATTACTTAGTTCTGTCGTTCACAATGCCCCTATTACTAAGATTTTCATACCGATTGTAAATGACATCTCCACTATGGGAACTCAACACACTTTTTTTTCAGGCGTGTCCATAGGAGCGACTTTGGGAGAAAACTTATCCATAATGGGAGATAACTTAGTGTTAATCCTAATGGTTAGAAACTATGGATATGAGTTGAGTTTTTCCACATTTATGAAATTGGGAGCTATTATCACGTTGATTCAACTAATATCTTCGAGTATATATTTAGTCATGAGAGTAGCTATTCAAACCTTTTTAATAGGCTTAATTTTATTAGCAGGAATAGTTATCTTAATATACTTTTATCCTAAAATTATTACCCTCATTAAAGTTAAAAGCAAGTAAAAGTTTGATTCACTTTTTTTAAATTACTTTAAATTATTTTTGGGCTTACATTTTTGAAGATCTAGCCTTAAGGTATCTCCTATATTAAATTCTTTTGAATCTTATTCTTGAACCGAAGTTTTAAATTTTTTGATATGATTAGTTAAAATTCCATCCACTCCCATACTACTTAACTTCTCCATTTTATTTTTTGAATTAACGGTCCATGGAAATACTTTAAGTCCATTTTGGTGAGCAAGGTTTACAAACTTTTTATTTACCAAGGGATAAAAGGGATTTATAGAAAAAAAGTTCTTCTCACTTAATCTAGAGATCAATCCCTTTCTACAAAACAAGCTCGTAATCCATCTAAATCCCGAGGGAATTATTGCGCCTAATTTTAGTCCAGGATGCTCATTTTGACTTTTTAAGAGTTCTTGATGCTTGAAAGAAATTAGTATAGTTGAATCAAGGACATTATTTTTACTAAGAATTTGTACTACATCATCAACAATACCTTTAACTTTAATTTCACACATGTAACCAATCTTCCCCTTAGTAGCTTGTAATAATTCTTTCAAAGTAGGTATTCTTTCACCATCACTAGTGTTTAACGATTTAATTTTCTTTAAAGTCAGGTTTTTAACTAATCCAAGTTTATGTGTCATGCGAAATACTCCCGGATCATGCATTATCACAATTTCTTCATCCTGTGTCTTTCTAACATCAAATTCAATAAAGTCTGCTCCTAATTCAATTGCTAATTCAAAAGCTTTCAAAGTATTTTCAGGCTCAAGGTCACTCGCGCCCCTATGGGCAATTAAGAACATGGTTTTTTTTCGATCCATAATTTACAAATTGTTTATTCTAAAAGGTAATATAATAACATTTTTCCAATACTAATATAAAACGATTTCAACTAAAATTTATAGTTCATAATGAGATGATGATAAATTAGAGGTAAAATATGAGAATAAAATCTAAAAAAACCAAAAAAATAAAAAAATTAGAGAAATTTTAAATATCTCAGGATTTGATTTTGAATCAATAACAATTGAATGTTTCTTGCTCCACCTATAACTTCTTCGATTTTGCTCACATCGGTTAATTCATCGACAGGAGTATTATCAGTAACAGAAACACCTCCCATATGTTGCTGAACCTCATAACAAATCTCATGAGTAAGCTTTGCTGTGTAATATTTTCCTTGAGATGAGATCCCTGCTACCCACTTTTCTGCTTCTTTATTTTTCGTTTCTGAAAATAAAATTTTATCATCATAAATTGTAGCTGCTTGCAAAGCTAAGCTTGTAGCTGCTGTAGATTTAGTCAGTAAATCCGCTAATCCATATCCTACACCTTGATATCTCATTACGGGCTTGCCAAATTGCTTTCTTAGATTCGTATAGATAATTCCATAGATCAATCCTGCCCAACAGATACCAATTCCAGAACCCATAATACCAAGCCTCTCAGGAACTAGACCTTCGAAAAGTCTCACGTAACCCATTCCATCATCGGCAAGAATATAATCTTTTGGAATTTTCACGTCTTTAAGAATTGTGTGAGCAATATGAACTCGAGGCACTGAATTTATCTTTAAACGTTCGGTTCTAACACCAAATTCACGTTTTATCATTGCTTGAACCATTGTCCCTCGTGGATCTTGATCATTATAGACACCATAAGTACAGAAATAATCTGCTTTAGGTCCGTTAGTCGTGTATACTTTTTCTCCATTATAAATCACACTATCATCAGTTTTAGTCGCAATGGTCGTCAAATTCACGGCATCAGAACCTCTGGAAGGTTCTGTAATTCCGATGCACCCTATTTTCTGTCCAGACATTAACTCGTCTTGAACCCTCTGAATTGTATCTCCTTTACCACCATGTTGATAATAATGGAAGGTGGGATTTCCACAAAGTATTCCAGAAGCCAATCGAGCTAATTCGAGTTGAGGATCAAGCATCGAAAGATGCATGCCAAGGAGGATTTCTTTCTTCATGCCATAAGGAGTGAAATCTTTCCATTTATTGATGCGTTGCATGTAGCCTCTTTTCCCTAATTCAGGAAATAGAACATATACATCTTTAGACTTATCAATTTTAGGATGAAGATCTAATGAAAATTCTTGGAGATCGTTACAAAATTCCTTTTCTTCCTCATTTAACATTGGAAACACGTTGTCATTAAAAATCTTAAATACGTTTTCCAAGGTCATTTTTTCATTTATTTCATCGTTAATAATTTTTTCTTGCATTTTCACTTCAATTTTGTATCTTGTATTTAGAAGGAATATAATTTAAGTAGTCTAAATTTTTTATTGCAATTAAATTTTTAATGTCAAAAATTGGAGTTATAGAATAGGGATAAAAATATTTTAATGAAATAAATTCATTAATTAGTAAACAAAAGTAATAACTGAATAAAATTATGGAAGCTTTGATTATTTCTTTAGTTATCTCATTGGTTTTTACGATATTTTTTTTACTTTACAGCTGGAGATATAAGAAACATATCGAATCACTAAAATCAGAAATCGAGACGAAAGATCAAATTAGCTCTCAAAATGTCATAATCAGAGAGGAATCAAAAGATGTAATTAAAGAAAAGCTTTTAAAAATATCAAAAATCATAGCAGAAACAGAAAAGTATATCGAAGATGATGTAAGCCAAAAAATGAAATTGGCAAGGGCACAATCTGAAGGGTTTGAAACAGAACTAATTGAGAAAGGAGGAAAGGAATATCGCTTGACTACTGCTGGCTTAATGTCAGCATTGCCAAAATCAAAAAAAGAATTAGCAGAGGATTTAACAAATCTTTCGGATACTATTGAGAAACTCGAAGCCTTGGATCAAGATCTTCGGACAGAAAAGAAAGTTGACATTGGAAAGGGAATGTTTTATGAAAAAATGTCTCGAAGGTTTCTTAAAATTATACGAGAGAATAATCTCGATAAACAAGATTTAATTCCAATTCAGGAAATTAAATATCATATCTTTTCAACGGTTAAAAACCTAAAGGATGAAGACATTTTACCAATATTCAATTTAATGAAAGAGACTAATCTTATTCGAGATGTCATTGAAATTAATCCTTTTTTCTACTTCATAATTACTAAGAATTTAGATATTGAAATTACTAATCCAGAAAAAGTAGTTCTTTCATTTGCATACGACTATCCAAATTTAAGTATTGAAAAATTACTTGAACTCACTCAATGGGATTATCAGTATACAGAAAAAGTATTATCAGGGATGAAACATAAGAAATTACTTGAGATATTAAATGATCAAATCATCGTCGAATGTTTTAAAGATGAATCGGAAGTAAATAAATGGAAAGATTTTTTTAATGCTCAAATCCAATTTGAGAAAAAAAAACAAGAAGAGAAAGAGATACGACGGCAAGAGCTTAAGAAAAGGTTAAAATCGCAAATTGAGAAGGTAAAGAAAGAAGTCCATGAAGATCTAAGCGAATTAAACGAGCTTGAACAAAAAGATGTAAAAACTGAAGAAAAGTTACCAAAAATTAAATTTGATAAAAAACCTTCGGTTAAAAGCCTCCCAAAGAAAAAAATGATCAATGAATCAACCGAATTAGATGAAGCAATATCTCAAAGAATTTTACGTTTTCACGAAAAGTATTCAATTCTCAACGGAGGAATGGCTCAATTTGAAAAAATTCAGAGCTATATTTTAAAAAAATTCCCTGATATTAAGGAAGAGATCATTCTATCTACCCTAAAAGAGTTGATGGAATTGAGCCTAGTTTCTTCATCATTAACTTTAAATGAACATCAGATTTTCTTATTCAAGGATATTAAATTAACTCAAAAAGAAAAGAAGTTCATTTCGCATGCTCTTTTTAAAAAACCTTTATCGAAAGATGATTTTATGAGTAGCTTAGAATGGGATGAAGAAGAGACCTTATCAACAATGAAGAAGTTACAAGAAAAAGGGTTGATTCGAATCGAAGCGAATAGAATAATTATTCCAGGAATAATTCAGGAATAGTTATTTTTTACGTATTGTTGAACGGTTTTTATCTCATCTAAATGCGTTTCCCTTTTGCCAAATATATAAAACCTAACCTCTGGACCAGTGCCACTAGGTCTAAAGTATAATGTAGAATCCTTACTTTTCAATTGGTAGATGTCTACCTCTCCACTATTGTCGGATAATGCTCGCACTTGATACTTTTTATCCTTAATTTGAATTGTTTTTCCATCATTTTCTTCAAAGTTTTTCATAATTTTCACCTTTTCTTCATCATTTGCGGGAATAGTTCTATTAATTCCCTTTATTGACCAGTCAATTGATTCAGAGATAACATATCCACGGGAGATCAACTCAGCAGCGATAACTAAAGCCGGTACTGGATATTTATCTGCGATAAGAGGAAATTCAGCTTTAAATTTGTAGCCTTGTTCTTCATCTTTTTCGATTGAAATCACATTGAGCGTGTGCCCACCTGACTCCTCCCACATAACTATTATAAATTTTGAATTGATAATTCCATTTCTATTCAAGCATTTTGTAATTTCTTCTTTAAGGGTCTTTGGGTTATTGATTTTTATGAGCTCTCCATTTTCAGCTTGTAAATAAAGGATCGCAGATTCTACTTTCGACTTTTCAACATCAATTCCCAATAAAAAGTAAAGAATAATACCTATATGCTTATATCCTACACCAGTTAAAATATTTAAGAAACTCGACTTATCAGCCCTTAAATCACTTGGAATTGTCCTGACATTGATTATACGTTTTTGATATTCTTTAGCTAATATATTGTGCATGGCAGAATAAATTTCATTGGGAATGTAATATGAAAACTCGTCTTTTTGCTTTTCATGCACATATAATGCAATTCTATCGCGATCAGCATCTAATAATAGAGCAAGATTAGAATTGTTTTCTCTCATTACTTTTTGTAATTTATCCTCCTTAACTACTAAGATGGGATTTGGAGGGTTGATCTCCTCATTAATTAAAATGACATTGGCCCCAAAATTCTTAAATAAATTTACAATTCCATTTGCTTTACCGAGATAAGGCCAAATCACTATGTTTTTTCCCTTAATACTCTCAATTTCTAATACTCCCTTTAGTAAATTCATTACATATTCATTATTTTTTTTCTCAGCATCAATTCTATGTATTATCAGGTCTGTTTTCAATTCAATTTCATTTAAGTTTAATGCGATTGATGAAATTTCTTTAAAAAGATCCCCCGACATGGGGATCGGATAGTCAATATAAAATTTTATACCATTCCACGTTAAATCATTATGAGATGCAGTTAAAACGATAATCAAGTCTATATCCTTTAACAATCTGACCGAAGCAGCTCCATATGGAGAGGATATACGAGACTCGTCATCATCATCACTTTGGAAATAGACTTCAAATCCATCTTGAGCAAATATTTGGGAACTATACTTCAGTAGTACGTGTCTCGTTGGTCGATCATCAGTTACTATTAACACTTTTAACTGATTATCACTCTTAAGTTGTTGATACTTGATACTTATTGCTTTTAAGACTCTTAAATAGAGATAGAATTTTCTTTTTGTTAATATGTATTTAGTTTTATGATTTTGATCATTTTCATCTAAAATTTGTATTCTTAATCCAGAGGTAGGTGCTACGATAGGATCAATGATTCCTTTCTCCTCCTCTGTTAATCTCGGTAATATTACTTTTTGTATCTTCTCATCTTTTATTATTTCTATTTCTTCCATTTCGTATTCTAACACAATGTATACCCCAGAAATTATATTAACAAGTAGTAATGTAATTTTTAAAAACATTTAGGCTAATAATTAAAAATAAGAAATGAACACCTAAAGGATGATTGATATGTAATATCATTTGAATGTATCTTTATTTTATCGGATACAATTGATTTATCGCTTCTGTTAAAATAGCATGAATTTTTTCTCTATATACATGATTGATCGCGATCATCCCATGAACTTTAATAGGGGGGTGTCTGTCTGCTTTTGCAATGATTTTTTCACAGAAATCGGATGTTAATCGATTAGGCAGATCTTGTTTGTTTGCTATTCCGATTACAAGAACATCTTTATAATATTTATCCAATATATCGGCAATGATATCTTTACTGGAATTAACATTTTCGAAGCTTGAATCTAATACCAATAACGCAATATCCGTAGAATCTAAAAGGCTTTTCCATAAGGATCGAAAATTTTCTTGGCCTGCAAAGTCCCATAGAACTATACTACGATTCAACCCTAATTCTGAACCATCATAATTCGTGATGTCGACATTAATCGTTGGAATATATTCTAGATCAACATCAGTTCCACAAATTAGATGAAGTAAAGTTGTTTTACCTACGCCACCCATTCCGATGATTGAAACTTTTATTGCACCTAAAATGGTATCATCGATTACTTTCTCAAAAGAATTGAAAACAGAGCGATTTCCTGCCCATGACCCATCAGATATAATCTCACCATAATTTTCTATGAATTTATTTTTTATGGTGGTGATTTTTGAATTAATTGTTGTATCGTCATCATCCAAATCAGCACACACGACAATAATTATGTCATCAATTATGGTATAATAGTATTTAAATTCGTCTGTAGCTGTAGATCTTATCTCTTGTTGACTTATCTCTTTCATAAACCCTGAAAACGCACTTAGAAAACCAGCTAATAAATCTCTATCTACGTCCGAGCTCCCATAGTTCCTAAAAATGAGACTCTTTCCGTCCTTAGTTAAGAGGTTTAAATATTGTATAATTGTAATCACGCAATCGTTAAGATTTGTACTTACTTTCTTTTCTCAATAAAGCTTGAATTTAAATTTGAATATTATATTAATAAATAAAGAAGAATAATAAAAAAATTGTTATTTTCCACCCAGTTTATAATTTTCTCTCAGGTAATCTTACAAAATAAAAGTGAAAAAGTTCGCATGGTGGATAAAAACTATATTGATGACAAGTTTAGAGAACTTGAGGAAAAACTTTCTCAATTTTCTTCAATTTTAGAAAAATTTGGACTTGATTTAATTACAAAGTTGGGTCAAACTAATTTAAAACTTAACAAACTTACCGATAAGGTTAATGATTTAAGTCAAGCAACCCTGGATATAAAAAGCATGAAGCCTCAACTCAACACAGTAATAGAAAGCCAAAGGCAACTTCGAAAAGACTTAGAGCTTATTCAAAACCTTGTACAAAATGTAAAGACTATTTCTAAAGATGATGATAAAGAATTGGGAACAATAAAAAGAGAAAAAGTTGCTACAGATGTTAAATTAGGAATCATCAAGCAATTTAACGATTTGAAGGACCAAATAAGTTCAATTAGTGATCCACAAACTCTCGTAAAGCCGCTAGGAAAGATTAAGGAAGAGATTTTTGAATTTACAGGAGGACACAGGATAAATTATGAGATATCTCAAGTTATTAACAGGTTAAATAGCATTAAGTCATTCTCTGATCCTTTTGATAAAAATGATCCAGATTCAACTGCTTTTGATAAATACTTGCAAGAACGAATTACTTTCTGGATAAACAAGTTAGATGTGAAAGATTAGTACTAATCCTTGTCTAATTGTAAAAATGAGAAGAAAGCTCGTAGAATTGTTTAATTTATCATCAAAATCTAAAAATCTTCATCAACAAAGTCTATAAGTTGTTGGATTAGACACAAAGATTTTCTTCTTTTTCAATGCATTAATGAGATTTAAAAAGAAATTTCGAGAGTTAGCTTCTTTTTTTCCTCTGGAATGTCATTTAATGCATTAATAAAGCCCATATTAATGTTAGTAAGAACTGTGCTCATTATTTCATTTAATCGAATTTCTTTGTCATTTATTTGTAATTTAATTTCTGTCATATCAATACCATATTGTCTTAATTACTATTGAATAAAATTAAATAAGTATGCAAACAAAAGAAGATTCTCTTTTAAGTGTTTTGAATAATCATTCAGAAAAAATTTAGAGAGAAAAATGAAATTTATGAAGCTTTTGACTCATATACCAATTGCGCGATTTTATTGAACACGAATTTCACGTTCTCACCAGTTAATGCCGAAGTCTCTAAATATGGAGCGTTTAGTTTTTCACTTAAATGTTCAGCCATTGGTAGAATGATTTTTCTTTCATCGTTAAGATCAATTTTATTTCCTATTAAAATGCGAGGAATATGGCTTAATCCATACTTGACTGCTGTAGTATACCAATTATTTACATTACTGAACGTGCTAGAACGCGTGACATCAAATACTAAAATCATACCGTCCGCTCCATTGAAATATGGTCGATGAAGCATGTAAAATTGGGGTTGTCCAGCAACGTCCCAAAACATCAAGTTCACCGTGACGTTCTGCGTTTCTAAGGAGATTGGTTCTTTAACTATATTTACCCCAACCGTTGCCACGTAACGCTCCTCAAACTTATTAGTAGAAAACTTGGTAAGTAAGCTAGTTTTCCCCACGGCGGGATCTCCAATAACAATTACTTTAAATATTGCCTCAGTTCGACCTTGGAAAACAATATCACTAGAGTCTTTACTCATTATAATCAGTGTTGAAATATTAATCTCGATTATTTATATTATATATTCGCTTTTTTTAAATCAATTGGTTTATACCTTATTAAAAGAGTGGCTTATTTAACTAATTTACTAACAAACAAAAAATTAATTAGTCCTTAAAGAGATAATTTTAGTTTGATTAACATTTAATTTGAAACTTAGAGGTTTAATCGTTATTGTGAGAAATGAACCAAATTTTATCACTCCAGAGAGAGACATACATTTTATGTCAGCGGGAAGTACTCCCCTAACTATCAGACTCCTTTTAACTTATATTGTCTATCAAGTTGGACAGATTATCAAATTCCTTAATCATATAGAAAAGGAAAATGATTGGGATGTAGGCCAACAAGTTTATTAGAATCGAGATAAACTTCAATATAATGGCCATCGGAGAGATGTTGAATAAAAAAATTCATTAACATTTTACCGCTTAAATACATTTCTGATCCAGCATCATCAAAGAAGACATCATCCTCATATTGGTTAAACTCGTGAATACAATTTTCTTCATTATTAAAAATATAGGCTTCATAAATTTGTGAGGTCGTAAATGGTAATTTTTTCTTGAATTCTTGATATTTCAGATGAAGCTTTACCATACATATCCTTTCAATTCGACTGCCGAATTTTTCCTCAAGTCTACTGCCTTTTATTACTTCTAATAAAACTTTGCAAGCCCTCTCCCTATAATAATAGATTACTCCTCCGGTATGCATCTGAAATGGAAAATCAATTTTTTCTAGTGTGTCTACAACTTTAGCACATATTGTCTCAATTCGAAGGTAGAAATTATTCATTAGTTCAGATCCGTGAATAACTCTTAGTACTTCTGCAAAGGCATATATTCTATCATAATCGTTTTCCATATTTTCTACAGTATTTAAAATGACTTGAAAATTATTCTTTAACAATTCCGTGTTATGAATCACATCTAATAGATCAGCAAATGTACGGAAATAATCATCGTCATATCTGATATCTTCCGCTAAACTTAAAGCCTTCGAAAAATATCGCTTCAGTAAATCTCCCTGCCGCATTGCTATCAATAATTCCCTAAAAGCTTCCGCTTTATCCACATTATTACTCATTTTCTCTAATAGCTTAATTAATAGCGAAATCTTTGAATTTAATGTATTATCTTCCTTTATTCCCTCCAATACATCACGAAATTCCTCATCTTTTTTCGACATAACTTCCACTTTATCTAAAATCTAAAATTAATCTTTTTGTCTTACTATAATTTGAGATAGTATCTAATAAAAGATTTATCTTTGAAAGCTTTTCATATGGTTATAAGTAAAATTAAATTTTCAATGGTGAATTTATTCACATCGTCAAAATCTGATACTAAATAAAATAATTTTCTTTAAGATCCTTCATTAGTTTAACAAGTTCGGGAACCAACCAAAATGTATGATTATTATTGCATAATTAAATCCAAAAAGAGAATGTTTCCCATTAAAACCCTATTAAAGATATTGTCTATTCCCATAACTTCTGGTCCTTTTTGTGCAGTATTTTATATCGTAAATTTTGAGTTAGTTTATAATTTATCAATAAGTTTATTTACATCCTCCATCCGCTTCTCGTAATACTCTTTTAAATCTTTCTCAGAAACAAATGTAGGAATAACTTTTTCGGTGTACATATCAAAAAAGGTAGATAATTTAGTCTTGTGTTTGATGGTTTCGAAAAATTCTTCTCCCAATTCCATCAATTGCTTCAAAAATTCTGCCATATCACATATACCTCTAAGTATTTACAATCATGTTAACTGATCCCACTTTCCACATCTTGATCCCCATCTAGCAATTATTTTATTACCTTGTTCGGGAATTTGGACTTGTACAATTTCACAATTATTAGGACAATCCCCACAGTGAAAAGCAGAAGTTTTAAATTCAATATCAGATACTTCTAAACCTCGAAATATAGTTTCATTCCCATTTTCTAGATAATAATCCCTTACCAATATTGCCATCCCTAATGCCCCCATAAAAACATTATATTTCGGTACAATTACCCTACAGCCTAAATGGCGCTCAAAAGCCTCAACAATTCCTTTATTATATGAAACGCCTCCTTGAAATACAACAGGTTCTTCCAGTTCTTTTCCTTTTCCAAGATTATTCATATAATTACGTACTAAGGAATCGCATAAGCCAGCAATAATATCTTCCTTGGAATAACCCGCGTTTTGTTTATGGATCATGTCTGATTCAGCAAATACAGTGCATCTTCCGGCAATGCTAACCGGATTTGTTGATCGAATAGCATAATCTCCAAATTCTTCTATTGGTATACATAACCTACCTGCTTGGTGATCAAGAAATGAACCTGTACCTGCGGCACAAACCGAATTCATTGCGAAATCAACTATTATTCCATCCCGCAAAATGATAATTTTCGAATCTTGCCCACCGATCTCTAAAATTGTGCGCACCTCGGGATACATTGATTGAGTAGCAACAGCATGAGCAATTATCTCTGTTTTCGCTAAATCACCACCAACGACCGCTTTAGTTAAATAACGTGCCGAACCCGTGGTTCCGCAACACTTTATGACATAATCTTGGAATTCTTCATTTTCTTGTATTTTTGTTCTCAATTCTGACATCCCCGCTTTTGCTGAATCTATCGGAGAACCTCGATTTCGTAAAAACACACTTGTCAAAACTTCCCCATTTATATTCATGAGTACAAATTTACAGGAAACTGAACCAATATCAATGCCTAAAAAAGCTTCTTTTTTCCTCTCATCACTTTTTACTTTATCTGAAACTTCAACCATTTACATTTTCACTCTGTTTGGATTAATTGAGCTATCTCATTATAAAAATTATCTCCAAAATATGGATAAATCTTCTGTTTGCTATTTGCCATAAATTCTGGAGTATTCTTAATTTCTTGGTCACGCCTGGCTTGCATTAAATCATAAAAGGCCTCTAATCGTGTTCGAAAACCCTCTTGACCACTTTGCTCGTCAAAAGAGAAATAAATTATTGGAAGATCGTAAATTTTCTTAAGCTTATTGGTTATAATTGTCCGAGCAGTCACTTCAGGCATGCACGTAAAAGGATAGGAATGAACGAACCCGTCAAACCCCGCATTTGCTTTATCTATGTATTCTCCAATAACCCAAACACATTCACCGCCAATATCCATTGGTACATAAGGTTTTGCTAAATGTTCAAGCCATTTTCGGTGAAAATTAAGATGAAATTTATGAATAACCCAATCATAAAGACTTAAATTCTGATGAATTTCAACACCCATCTCCCCTAATTTTCGCCTAATATCTAAATTTACATATGGCTCAAGGCTAATATGAATCTCACCTGAAAGTCCAACCCTTAAGGGTGTTCGTGTCTTATCAACATCAATGGTATTAAAATTTTTTTTGATCACATTTTTAAAATTCCGTAGTTCTGGTAAAGAGTTAGCTTCATCTAACTTCTGTAATAAATTGTTGACGACTTGAGTCGTAGCTCCTAAATTACGTTCATAAGCACGGAATAATCCTTCTGCTGTTTGAATATCTTGTATTAATTTTGTTTTTTTCAAGAAATACATTACTGCTTTAACAAATTTCGAGTACATAAACAAGTCTTTTCGACCATTTAAGTCTTGAAGCGTCTTGACCCAATGAAATTCCAAAAGATCAGCTTGATCTAAGGGAATTACATGTATGTTCTCATATCCCATGTCCTTTAAAATCCGTTCTTGAACACTTGCATAAAACCCAAAGCGACAAGGTCCACAATCGATTGCCATTACCAAAGTATCTGCTCCTTTCTTAATAGCACTAACAAAATCGCCAAGTGTTGCTTTAAAGGGAAAACATACAAACTCAGGGCTATATTTAACCCCAATTTTGATTGCCTCTCGATTTGTGGGATCGGGAAGGATTACATCTAGGTCCAACGCCGTAAACAACGTTTTAAAGGCAGGCCATGAATTACCTAAATTCGGAAAGGATATAAGCATAGTTTTTTTATTTTTTAAAGTGATTTAATATCTTAATTAATTGGATCTTTGATTTAATATCATAGCCTTAAATAAATAAATTATCCTTTAACTTTAAAACTTCAAACAATTGATATTTTTAGTAGTATTATTATGGGTTTTTTTTTAAGAAAACTATACATTTTCTCATTATTTTTGTAAAATGAACGAAATGCATAAGAATAATTAATTTTTATGTAGATTTTAGACTATAATTATTGGTAAAATTTAGAGAAATTACTTTTTGATTATTTAATGGAAAACATCAAAAAGTCTTGAAAAAGGAATAACTAATTTGATGTAAGTTAAGTCTATTAAGAACAAAATTGAAATATAATCCTTGTATTAATAGTTATCTCCTTTAAATAATTGAAATCAAATCTTTCTTAAACATCTTCTGAAAAGTTAGTTTTTGATTTCCATCTCGGTTCTAAACCAAGTTTCTTTCTTTTTCGACGGACCATTTCAACAAAACTCTCTATTCGAGTCATCATTCCTGCTTCTCCCGAATGTTCATCCATTATTATCTCCAGAAATGGTAATCCAACTACTTTCATATCGCGCATTATTAATTCAGAGATAAGACTATCTGGACCACATGCAAAGCTAATTAAAAAAATGACACCATCTATTTCATTTCGACCCTTAGTAAGAAAAAATCGAATGGCTTGCATTATTTCTTCTTCATGACGCCAATAATTCCTTAATTTCCCTCCGTTTGGATTTACTATAACTGGTTTTTTGAAGATATATTCTGGGAGGTTTTCAATAGTGAGTACTTCTACATTTTGATCTTGTAATTTTTTAATAAAATCTAAATTAATAAAAGTATCAAATAGGTTATAGGCGTGACCTAATAAGAGAAATCGAATTTCCCCCTTAAGTTGCTTTTTCGGGAGTTTAAAAGGTAAATTACGCTGAACTAAACGTAAAGCATAATTTACTGAACCTCCTTCACGGAGAAATCTGTGATATTCATAGAAGTATGATTGTGCTTTCCTATACGCCTTAAGAGATACAATGGGATTTTTACCAAGTTGTTTTCCAAGTTCTATGGCAGAAATTGCAATGGGAAATTCTTTTGCATTTACCTCAAAATTTAGTATCTTTGGCATTTTAGGTAGAATTTTAATTACATCAGGGAGTGAAATAAATTTAGGACAAAAATAGGAATCAGGATCTTCAGATACATATCTTGGGACAAAAAGAAAATCTAAATCAGAATATTTCTCGATTAAATTTATGACTTGTCCATAATATATTTTTACAGGGATACAAAGTTCACCAAAACCATGGGTGACCCCTAGATTTACTATTGTTTTATTTGTTGGAGAACTTACAATGATATCAACATCTAATTCTTCGAGTAATTTTTTCCAAAAAGGGTAGTAACGATAGAAATGGAGTGCTCTGGGGATACCAACCTTTATTTTCTTGTTTTTTATCGGGTTACTAAATACCATTTAATAGAAACCTCTAACCAATTGAATATCTAAAATAGTAACCAATCTACTATTTGCGTCATCATATTAGCAGCGAATCTTTGAGTTCATCTTAATTTTGCATTGGTTTAATACAATAGTGTTAATATTCCATTAACGAAAACCCAGCTTTAAAAATTTGTATTGTGAATCATTTTAAAAATATTTCCTTTTTTATTTGAAATCTACTCTTTTTTTCTTTTTCACGCGAGATAAAAGCAATTTTTTCTATCAAAAAGACGATTGGCTTCCAATTTTCCTGAATTTGATTGATAATTTTACTTAGATCGTCTTTAGAGCTTTTTAATTGTCCAATACTTAGATGAGGAGTATATTCTTTCACGTGTTTATTCACATCATCGCAATCTGGTACTATTTTCAGTAGTTTTTCTTGAAGTTCTTTTATTAGTTCGATAGGTTCTGGAGATAACCAGATTGTATGACTACTTTTTCCATGAGTGAAAGATTTGATCTCTTTCAAGGTGATATTAAATGAGGTAATATTTTTACACGTGTTTTTAAAATTGCCTAAGATTTTATTAAAAAGATGTTCTGGTCTAAATGGATATAGGAGGGTGATATGTGGCATCCATCTGTTTATTTGCCAATCATATAACTTTCTAATTTGTTGGATTAAAATCCATTCATCTTCTGGAGGAATAATCACGACTGCAGAAGTATAAACTTTACTCATAATATCAAGTTAGTTTTTCTTAAAGTACTCACTTTTGTTGAATATTCATTTCGATTCTTATTAGTTCTTTATGGTTTTAAATTAAAAACGTCATTCAAAATTTGAGGTATAAGATTTTTATTCAATAATGGGTATTAACATAATGATATGAATATTAAACAAAGGCATTTCATTCAGAAATCACAAATAAAAGACTTAAAAGAGGAAATTTTAAGCCAATATGACGAAGATTTTCTTGCTCAGATTATTCCAGATAAAGCGAAGATAGAATTCATAGAAACAGAAGCGGGAGATGTTCTATATGCGATAAATGATGATTTAAAGCTATGGAAGTCAGAAGAGGGTATCATACCTGTATTGACGTTACTCTTAGAGAATAAAGTAAAGTTAAAGAAAGTAGTCGTAGATATGGGGGCCATTCGATTTATTGCGAATGCTGCTGACATAATGAGGCCAGGAATTACAAATATTGACCCCTTAATAAAAAAGGGTGATATCATTGACATAGTAGACGAGACACATGATCGTTCAATAGCAGTAGGAAAAGCATTATATGATGCAAAAGAAATGGAAGCAAAGAAATCAGGGAAAGTGGTAAAAAATCTTCACACGATTCAAGATGACGTTTGGAAATTCGAAAAATCTTTTTCTTGAGGGATTAACTCACTTCTTCGAATAGAATATTCACAAGATCAGAATCATCAAATAAACTTTTTTCATTTTGTTCTTCATTTACGAGGATTTCCCAGGGTTCAATCTTATAGTCATTAAAAAGAGTTAATATCATCCTTAATCCATTTTCGCAAAAATCATCATCTAACCCTTTTGCTTTCTGCATAAGATCTATGATCGATTTGAGCACCCACATAAACTTTTTTTGAGGATCATCCTCGGTATGTAGATATTCGTCAAATATATCGATATAAAAAGTGGATTCCATCATCATTTCAGACAAGTTGCGAGATCACATCCTATTATTTAACTCTGGGGGGTCTACCGAATTTTAATTTCCATTGGAAATCGACGGTACCAAACTGTCTTGTACTAACTGGTATCGAAGATTTTACTTTGTAACTTATATACTATAGCTAGGTTTTGTGATATAATATAGGGTAAAAAAACAGCATAATACGTGGATTATATACCCATAACATATGGTTCTAAAAAAGTACTTTACCCTATAATACTAGGATACTATTTCATGGGTTGGTATTACATATATCACGATAATCCGTGAAAAAAATAAAGGTTGTGTGTGAAAAAAATGAGCATGTATAGAAGTTATCTTTTAAAAAATCAGTTTTGGGCTAAGAAAGGGAATGAAAAGGGAGAGAATGAAGATATGAAAGTATTTATTAAACACGATTCAGAAATAGGAGGGATTTATGCGATATTAACCAGTGAGCATAAAGGAGTTAAAATAATTGTGAATGGAAAAGAGCATTTCTTTAATAATTTTGATAAACTTGATAGCTTTTTGAGTCGCTTAAAACAGAGGGAAAACGATTTCATAAAAATCCTTAGAAGAAAGAACATGTCCCAAAGATTAAGAACCCTGGATATTTAATTAGATTTCAATTATTATCTTATTTTTAATCAATTGAGATAGTTCATAATTGATTCGAGAAATTTTGTTTGAAAATAGAAATTATTTACCATATACTGGCTCAAGACCTGATTGAAAATGTCGCAATCTTAACTTTACTCCACGCGAAATCTTTACTTTAGGAATTTGTTCTTTATTTTTATATAGCTCAGTAATCGCAGCTACAGCATAATCAATGTGGGAGGATTCATAGACATTTCGTGGGACTGCGAATCGAACTAAGTTTAAAATGCCTTTTCGTTCCTCTTCGGTTTTATTATCCCATTCAAATGCAAAAGGTCCCAATTCAGCTCCTCTGATTCCATAATGTCTTACTAATTCTATGGTAAAACCAACTCCCCCAAATTCATCAAGGCTCATTTTCGTACCTTCAAAAAACTTATTCATATTTAGATAGACCGCATGACCTCCAGCGGGTAACACTACAGGAACACCATTTTTTGCTAATTTATAAGCGAATTCTCTAACAAGTCTAATCCGGTCATTTAAATAAGATTCTCGCATTACTTCATAAAGGCCTACTGCAAGTGCCATAATATCCCTTCCTGATAAACCGCCATAAGAATCATTCCCATAAGCAAGAATTTGGCGTTCTTTTAATCTGATCCCTACGTCTTTATTCTCAGAAAACTTTCTATGAAACAATCCTTTATCTTTGAAAAATAATCCTCCCCCCATATTTGCCAATCCATCTTTTTTGAAGCTAATGGTAAAGCCATCGGCATATGAGAAAATCTCCTTTACAATTTCGGGGATTGAGATTTTATTATAACCTTTTTCAAATTTCTTGATAAAAATAGCGTTTTCTGCAAATCTACAAGCATCAAAAAACAAGGGAATCTCATTATTTTTAGCTATATCATATACCTCTTTAATATTTTTCATTGAAACAGGTTGTCCCGCTGCTGTATTGTTTGTAACCGTTAAATATATTAATGGAATGCAGTCCACACCTCTATCATTGAGGAAATCTTCTAAATCCGTTACTTCCATGTTTCCTTTAAATGGATTAGTCTTATCCATATCATCAAGATTAAATTCTTCAAATAAACTATCTGAGAACATATTAACGGGATTCATGCCAGCAGCAGCGATATTGGCTTCAGTTGTATCAAAATGTCCATTGTTAGGGATGTACCAATCTTGTTTTATTTTTAATTCTTTTTTTATTTGTTGGAGTGTAGAAAATAGTAAATTTTCTGCACACCGCCCTTGAGGTACGATAAAACTATTTGGTCGTTCAAGCTGATAAATTCCTCCATTTACAAAGCCTCCTTTATATGAAGTGAGGTATAACTCATCCATTAGTCTGTTTACATTTGTTTCTCCAGATAATATGAGATCTACAGATTTCTTTGGATGATTTCCTCGTTCAAAAGTATCTCTAATAGCATCAAGAAGAACGTAATACCCTTTATTTCTACCATAAGATTCATCACCATGAAATAACGCTGACCACTGCAAATCTGTCATTGTTGTAGTTCCACTATCAGATAGAAAGTCAAGGACTAATAAGTCAGCGGGAAATGAGAACATACTATACTCAGTTTTTCTTAAGGCAATTTCACGCTGTTCCTTCGTGACATCCTTAATATTTCTTACAACTAAAGAGCGTTTAGAGGGAACTGGAGTTCCTAACTCGTGCATTGACTTCATAATTCTTTACTCAGTAATATAATAAAAAAGAGATTATATTGTTTATACTCTGTAAAAGCACTTAAGATATTAAAGTTTTACAGCTCGCTAAAATTAAGTGTTTTCCAATTGATTAAGTACTTTAATTCGATCTCAGCTTAGTAGGGTGAAATCGAGGGAATAAAAGCTGGAAAAATAGTTCATTTAAAATTTTAATAAAAATAGTTTTATTTCACTTTTAGTTGAGTTGCATGTTCAAGCATTATTCTGGCGATTCTATCAAATACTTCCTCTACGTTATCACCGCTCTTAGAAGAACATTCGAAATAGTTTGAAAAGTTCGCATTTTCGGCATATCTTATCGCATCATCTTTAGAAACTACTCTATTATCATTTAAATCGGTTTTACTTCCGACTAAAATTTTAGAGATAACTTGTCCGTGTTCTTTATTTGTATCATTAAATACCTCTAACCAATGATCTAAGTTATTGAACGTAGAATATCTAGTAATATCATACATGAAAATAGTCCCATTTGCACCCATTAAAATACCAGGTAATAGGAACCTAAATTTTTCTTCTCCAGCGAAATCCCACACTTGAAGCGATACTTTTTGATCATTAAAATTTAGCTTTTTAAGATAAAAATCGACTCCGATCGTCATTTTCCAATTAGCTTTAAATACGCCTTCTAGATATCTGCGTGTAAGAGAGGTTTTTCCTACACCTCCGTCTCCGATTATGCACAATTTGAATTTATATTCATTCATAATAATAAAAGTACGTTATATTGAATTAATATATGAAAATGATAAACCTAGCTATATCATGAAAGATTATGAATTTAAATCTTTATTATAAGTACAGTTATTTAAATAATGTTTAAAAATCAAAAGAATTTCTTAAAAATTATTTATTTCTTTCCTTTAACATTATTGCTCTTTCATTTAAGATATCTTTTATTTGCTGGCTATCTTGGGGGAACCATTTTATTGCCAAAGACCACAAAATTGCCCCTGGTAAAATACAAGCAATCAAAATTAAAATTGTAAGGCGATAATCATAGAAAGTGAACACGAGGATGAATCCACTCAATGTTGGACCAATACCACGACCAAAATTCTCTAAAAATTGGTTCCAAGAAACAATTTGACCTTGAGCTTCTGGAAGGTTGATTTGTTGGAGAACAGGACTTTGGTTTACGATATATAATGAAAAAATAGATCTTGAAAAGAAAAACATGGAACCCATAAGCCAAATTATTGGTAATGTCATCAAATATAAAACATCTTTTCCTTGCTCAACAGTTAAATGGGGCCAAGGGATAAAGAAAAAAAGTGCGAAACTCACTATTCCTCCAATGATGGCAACGATTATCATATATATTCTCATTTTTGAATTATTCATTGCTAACTTATCACTCAATCTCGCTAAGCCCAGTTGGCCAACTATTCCTCCTGTTAACCCGAAACAAATCATGAATATGCTCGTTGAAAATTCAGAAATGTTATGAGGATCGTTTTGAATTAAATTGAGTATCAAAAAATTTATGGATCCCATTAAAATCCATGTAAATATACCTTCAATCAGAGCCGCCATGTTGGTCTTGCTTAACATCGTTCTTTTCATCATTTCTCGATTAATTTTGAAGTCGTATATAACATTCTCTTGCATTATATGCCCTAGTTCCTCTTGTTGAGCGCCTCTTGGGGGTTCATCAACACGAATAGCAAAGACAACGCCAAAGATTAATATCCCTGCTCCTACACTCCAGAAGAATTGTCTCCAAAATCCAATTTGAACTAGTAATGCTCCAAAGAGAAATCCTAAAGTCATGGTTAAAGACCTAATAAGTTCATACATTCCAAAAAATCGGGATCTCTGACCCTTGGGAACAATATCGTTAGTCAATGAAATTACGGCTGGCCAAGATAAGCCCGCAAATACTCCAAAAATAGAAACAAATGTAAGAAAGAACAACCATGTTTCAGTACCACCTTGTTCTATTCCAAATCCCAGCATTAATGCAGAAAATCCCCTAAACACTGATAATATAATGATTATTAATTTGCGAGAATATCTATCAATAAAATGACCAAATAGTAATCCTGAAATAGACGCAGACCATGAAAGTGAGGTTATGATAATGCCCATTTCTAATGCATGTTCGGGATCCCCCCATATGATTCTTGCGAGTGGAACAATAAGAAAAGTAATCCCGCCCCATAAGACACTTTGAAATCCATTAAGAAAGTAAATTGGCCATAAAATCTTATTAAATCTGATCCGTCCTTTCGGTTTCAAAAGATCGACTTCTTCCATGCCAAACCTCCCCACTTTCCAAATAAATATGGTGGGTAAAATGAGCATTGAAATTTTAAATTATCGTGCTTGCACAAATCATTGGAAATTGCACTAATGAATAAAATTTACTGAATATAATACACTTTTTAGTATGATTAGGTTTTTATAGAAGCAAGCTTTAAATAAAGATACTTAAGCATATCAATAGTGCTGAATCATGGTTTCAGATAAACAGTTAATTAAACGACTGCAAAATGGAGATATTAAAGGGATCATTTTCGATTTTGATGGGACACTTTTAGATATCAGCGAACCATTAAGAAATTCCATTGATGAAATTTATAGTGATAATAAAATTAATGCGGAAATTGATTCAACTATTCAAGAAATTGGCGCACTCATGGAAACAATTCAAGGGTATCCATTACCAAAAATCATACTTCAATCTCATGAGATGTTCAAACATATCACGTCTCTTCAATCACTTTCCTTTATGAAAAAGTTGGAAATAGCGACGAAAATTTTCTCGCGTTATCTAACCTATGCCAAAGAAGCACCTCTTTTTCCTGATACGGTTAATATATTAAAAAAACTGAAAAAGTCGTTTGATCTTTTTATCGTGTCTCACAATCAAACTAAAAACATCATGGAACATCTTGAAAAACATAAGATAAAAGGTTTTTTTAAAGGTATATATGGAACTGATTTGCTTCCCGCCTTAAAGCCAGATCCTGAATCATTAAATCCAATTTTTGAAAACTATAGATCAAAAAAAGCAAATGAATTCATAATGATTGGAGATATGCCCTCCGATATAGAAGCCGGGAATGAAGCAGGAATTTGGACTATTGCGGTTATGACTGGTGTAAGTAGTAGGGAAATACTTTCAAATTTCGAGCCTAACATGATAATTGATAATCTCAATCAGCTTATCGATATTATTGAAAAAAGAATAGTCGAAGATCCTAATTCTCAAGAGAGCATGAAAGTAAATTCCTAAATTCATTTTGGTGAAAAAGCTGAAGTAAGCCTTTAATAATTATTGAATTAGAAATTTCATTCCTAAATGATCAATCTCTTTTAAAAGTAATCTAGGTCTTTTTTCATGTTTCATACTCGATCGCATATTACAGTAGTCAATAGCTTTTTATATAAAAGGGTATTTTAGTAAATTTAATAGTAAAAAATAACGTTATTTCACGTGTATTATTAATTTTTATCCCTTATTTTAATATTTTAAAAGTGCTAAAAATGGTAGAACTCGAAAAACGCGATTATGAGGCGTATGAATCCTACGGGGAAGTCAACCACGAGAAGATCCTCGAGGAAAAAATGAAAGAAGACCTGCAATATGAAAAAGGTCATGAAAATTTTCTCTATAAATTACTAAAGAATAATCCTATAGATTTCTTGAATGACCAATATCGTGAAGTTATTCGACGATTAGATGTTGAATTCACGGAGCAGAGGCTTCAATGGTGGCTAGCCACGTTTTATATAAAATTTATTGGGCGTGTACTGTGGAATTTCAAATATTATTATCCTAAAGGAAATATGTTTCCTGATTATGGCCCAGGTATCGTTGTCAGCAATCATCAGAGCCACATTGACCCATTTTTCTGTGGTATGGCTTGCCATAGGAAAATCCGTTTTATGAGTAAATTAGACAATTTTAAAACCCCAATAGTGAGAAGTTTATTCACGAATCTTGGTGCTTTCAAACTAGATCGAGATAATCCCGCGTTAGGATGGAAGAAAGCAAAAGAGATATTAGATCAAGGTGAGTGGGTTGGAATTTTTCCAGAGGGTACTCGTTCAACAGAAGGAGAATTGGGCCAGTTCAAAACTGGTGCAGTGAGATTAGCAATTGAGACGGGAGTACCAATAGTACCAATGGCAATCATAGGTTCAGATAAAGCATTACCAAAAGGAGGCCTCATGATGAAGCCGACTCACGTTTTTGCTAGGGTTGGTGATCCTCTCTATTATGATAAATATGATACCAATAAAGTAAGTTATGAAGACATACGAAAACTTACCGAAGAGCTTCGCACTATTGTATTTGAGCTCCGTGAGGGGACCTATGGAAAGACCGAAGAAGAATTAGCAGAATCAGCGCAACAACCTGAAAAGAAAGAGTCATTTAATATTAAAAAGTGGTTTAAAGATTTTACGATGGGGGCATTATGGTCCATCGACGACATCTGGTATGGATTCTTACGATCTTTAGAAGAATTTGGTTTGAGGGAACAATTCCAAAAAGTAGTTTACACTATATCCGGTGAAATCGTGCATAACTGGAATCAAGTAATGATCCCCTATAAGGCGATTGATTTTGATAAATACCTTCCAAAAACAGGTTCAGCCGTATTATGCACAACCCATAATTCCGAATGGGATGTCATTCTTTTAGCTACGAGCATCATTTACAATGAACCACGCCGGGTTATCTATCAAATGTCCAAGCAATCCTTATTCAAGATTCCAATCGTAAATGCCTGGATTAGAAATCATCATGCGTTTCCTTTGAAGCGAGGTCAGCATGATGTCGATTCTTTTAACTTTGCAAGAGATCTCTTAGATAAAGGACAGTTGGTATGCATATATCCCGAAGGAACCACTAATCTTGGAGGGGGTCAGATACTAGAAGGCCATACAGGAGCAGTACGATTAGCAATTGAAAAACAAGTCCCGATTTGTTTAATTGGTATTACGGGTACAGAAGATACTTATCCTAAACATGCTAAAATGTTAAATTTTTATAAGGGAAGTATCTTAAAAGCCGGACCTCCCTTCATGGAACATAAGCAATATTGGGGAAAAACAATGCCCGAATATGACGAATTAAAACGTTTAACGGATAACATGATGGCTCAATTAAAGAGTTTACTCATGTATGATGTGAAAGACGTATAAAATATCAATTATAATTTTTTTATTCACTTTTTTGGTTATTTGTTGATAAAATAAAATTATGAAATGAAGATCTGAAACGTTTATAAGGATTATATTCATTGATTAAAAATAAAACGAAATTTTAGGTGCTAATCCATTCTGAATGATGAGAAGAATAAAATTGAATTTCTATCCACTGCGGAATTAGAAAAATATCAAAATAGGATGACTTGGGTAGTATCATCAGAAAATTTATCCGATCAAGAGCTCATTGACGCTATAAAACAGAAACTAAACATTGAAAAAAGTTCGAATTTCTCTGACCAAATCATCATTGAAAATGTGAGAAAAGTACAAGGGTGGCATAAAGATAGTGGGAATATAGCTTATGTTAAATTCAATTACACATTTCCTGAAAATGTAGTCCATAAAGGGTATATCATGGCAATCGAAGGTAAGCAATTCATACCGGGGACTGCAATAATAGAAACAAAAAATGGAAAAAAAGACATAATCATCGATCCAATATCGCCTGTTTCTAAAGTGTTTAAGGTAAAGAATGTAGCAGGAGATAAAGAATGGTATCATGCAGTAAGAAAATTGATTGTTACCATGGCAGATTTGTGGGAGTTGGAAAAACTCTTAGATGGAGAAGTACTAATAGTATCAGAAGGATCAATATGCAAATCATGTAAAGAGATCTTACATAAATTTGAAGAAGAATACCCGAATATTAGAAAATTATCAATTAGAGAAAAAGTACGAGAGTAATGCCTTTTTCTTTAGAAAATAGTTAATTAAGTAAAACCAGTGAAACATGCATGAAGTTTCAACTAGAAGGGTTTTTAACGATCTCATTTGCTTTTTTACTTATCTTTAGATACTTTTATCTCTTAATAGTTTGGACGGTTTTTTTCTTAATGCTAAGAAAAAATATACAACTAAACCAAAGTATCCGTAGGATTTAATAAGGAAGGCGAAAAGAAGTACTTTAAGGGGGAAATTTCTGTGAAATCCATCTATTTTTTAAAATAACAAGACTTAATTTTGAGAATCAATGATCCAGAGTGGATCGTTGACGTAATTGAGGTTAATAGATAGATAATTATTATTAAAATTCTTATGTTTGCATAATAACACTATTCTGTGTGTCTTTTGTATGATTAGATTTTTATTTAATTAAAAAAATAAGCATTTAATTAAAATAAATTAGGAAAGTAACTCGATATTTTTGGATGATCACTCATGAGTGGCACAGCGTCTGGAAATCAAGAAACTCCGGAAACGGAAGGCAAGGAAAAAGTAATCGATCAAGATACCATGCTTGATGTCTTGTATGGTGCAGTGAAAGGTATTAGCGGTTTAGGACTTACCATATTTTCTGATCTTAAGATTGAAGGAAAACAGAACATCCCATTGAGAGGGAAAGCTATTTTAACTACCATTAGCGATAATGCCTTACGAGATATGGCGATAATCAGCCAAGTCTCAGGAAGGAGAATTCACTTCATGGTTCATCATAAACTTATGAAACATCAAATATATGGACCTGTATTGAAATCTTTAGGGATGTTCCGTAGTACAATAGATAAAGACGATACCGAACCGATAGATAAGGTGTTTCAATACCTTAATGAAGAAGGAGATTTAGTAGCAATGACACCTGAATCTAAATTAGAACCCGATATCCAAATAAAAGCCATGGCAGGGATTTTAAAGTTTGCGGTTGCTGGAGATGCCCCAATTATCCCCTTAGCTATCTATACTGAAAAAAGCAAAATATTTGGAACATTTGATAGTCCAGGTTTGAGAGTAAAAGTTGGGACCCCATTGAAGGTAGAAAAAAGACTTACACGTGAAAAATATCGAGACCAAAGATATGAATTGGCTGAAGATATAATAAAGATTATCAACTCTCTTAAGCCAAAAAAAGAAGAATAATTAAAGAAGGTGAAAATGGAAAGATGGAAGATTTAACAAAAGATTTGCCCAAAATTGATGAATTTTTGGTGAATAAAAAAGAAGAACTGAGTGAAGGAGTAGGAGAAGTCGTTGGTGACTTATTTTATAAATCTATGAAAGATTTTTTTGAGTTTGGCTTTAAATTAGCAGAAGATTTAAGTAACGAATACTCAAAAGAATAGTTACTATAGCTATTAGAACTCTCATTTCTCTCTTGTTTTCGGGATTAAGGGTCCCAATATGAATACATTATTCTTTAAAATTTGAATTTAAAGTTTATAATCTCATCAAATAATGAATTAAGCAATCTCACTTGTGAATAAAATGTAGAAATGAAATATAAAATAAAAGGTAAAAAGTAGTTCTTTAATATCTAGTTCTGGTTGCTTGAATTCGAAGTTTCGCTTTAGTTCTTTCTTTATCATCCTGAAGGATTACGTATTCTGTTTTCTGAGGTAATCGTATTTCAAACGTTTGTTCAGCAATTACGGAATCTTTCTTTAAGTGATCTTTTTCCCTTAATTCAACTTTTACAGGTACAACAATGCTTTCATCAGCACGCACGGTTTTAAATTGACTCCATAAAGACATATCTGCTTTAGAAGTAAATTCTTGATTTTTCTGCAATTTGATTGTTCCTTTATTTGGCCAGCGGGCTTTAAAGAGTTTTTCGCCATCGGATTTAAAATAAAATTCACCCCGCCAACCAAATAAATCATAGTCCTTCAACGTCTTCAAGCTCATTAGGGATATATTAATCAAGTAACGCTCCTTTTCTTCGCCAACTTGATCCTGATCAAAGTTCTGGTCCTTAGCATACGTTTTTTTTCCCTTAGCGTAATATCTACGGCTCACAAATCATCACTCTTTTTCAATTCTAAACGCTTTCATTACAATAAAGATAGATTGTAGGTTTAAAAAAATTTGTAACATAGGATTAATAGGATTTTTTTATAAAAAGCTCTGATCGTGATCTTTAACATAATCACTTATGATCAAGAACATCTTTCTTTTTTCTTACTTTCTCTTAAAAATTTAGAAAAAAATGAAATATTTTTGTATCTATTTCCACTTCGTTAAGATCTCTTCTCGTTGAAATATAACTCGGTTAGCAAAAAACAGACCTATATCGATTAAAGCAATAATTCCCCCAATCAGTAGCAATGTGTTAGTATCGAGTGTAATTACACTAATTTCAGTAAGTAAATATAGTGCGAAGAATGGAATAATAATGAGGGCTGCTAATTGTTGGGCGGATCGAATATCATTCACGCGAGAAGAAACTAAGACGCTGAATTCTATACTCATGATGCTTGCTAATGGAGAATTCAAGAGAACTATAATAATGAAGTTCCAATTTGGGAAGTATAGATAACCAACTTTCGCGAAAGTAAAAATATCCATGAGTACCGTAAATACAACAGCACCAATAAATATCATGACTATTACAGGCAGGAATGCCGCTAAACTCTTCCCGAGTAAGATTTCATCGTCAGTCGTTGGAGTTGCCAATAAGGGTTCAAGAGTTTTTTCAGTTTTTTCCCCCACGAAACTGTAAGATCCAATGACCGTTGGAATTATGGCGGCAAGGACGAGGAAGAAGAAACTAAACGCATCAAAAATTGGAAACAGGACTTGTATTGGCACATTTCTGTTGTTTACAACATACCAGGCTATCATAGGTAGTCCAATTGAGAGACCTAACGGTAAAATCAATGCAGAATACAGGATCGTTTTCTTTTTACGAAAAAGCCAAAGATCCTTAGCGGTTATCGTCCAAACATTTTTACGATTCATTTTACTCTCTCCTCCGTACTTTTTTTAAATAAATATCTTCTAAGCTTGGAAGGAGTTCGGAAATAGATTGAACTAGCCCTCCAGCATCCTGAATTGCCCGTATGATGGAAGGATTATCCTTGCGAGGGTCATTAACGTCGATAGTCATTTTATTGTTATCTACCAAAATCTGTTCAAATCCAAGTGATTTTATACTTTTGAGGATGTCATCAGTAACTGCATCCACCTCAACAACAGATTTCTTTCCCAACAAGGACTCCCGTAATTTTTCGGGGGATCCAATGTCCAATAATTGGGTTTTTAAAATTCCAACTCGGTCGCAGATCCGTTCCGCCTCATCGAGCATGTGCGTGTTCAAGAAAATGGTCCGCTTTTCTTTTTTCAATTCAAGGATATAATCCCTTACCATTTTAGTAGCTTCTGGATCCAGATTTGCCGTTGGCTCATCTAAAAATAGGATTTTTGGATCGTGAACTAAAACTCGAGCTAATGCCAACTTTTGTTTCATTCCTTTGGAAAATGTTCCCGCAGCCACATTTTTTTTATCCCAGAGATCAAACATTTTTAGATAATATTCAATTCGTTCTTTCCGATGGCTTTCAGTAACTTGGTAAAGTTTTGCATAGAAATCTAAATTCTTATAAGCAGACAAGCTTTCATAAAGCCCAACATTTTCTGGTAATAATCCAATCATTTTACGAATTTCAATCCTACTTTTTTTATCATCAATGGATAAGTTATTCAATACTGCATTCCCGCTTGTTTTAGAGATGAGACCACAAAGCACCCGAATAGTAGTTGTCTTACCGGCTCCATTAGGGCCAAGCAAACCAAATACTTCCCCTTCTTCAATTTGTAACGAAATGTTATCAACAGCGATCAGTTCTCCATACTTCTTGGTCAAATTTTCAATTCTAATCATAATTTAGCTCATTTTCGATTTTTATTGTATTTTTTTCAAGTTAAGTTATTATAAATTTTATCAGTTAGTACGATTGTTCTCTGGTTTCACTTTAGGTTTAGATTTCCAAATTAACCCGATCACTAATGCAATTATTCCCACAATTATTAGTACATAAGAAATGAACAAATCAGGGCGTATAATGAGAAGTATTACGCCTATAATTCCAACAATACATCCCGCTATCATGAACCTATATTTTAAATTCCAGAACCATGGCATATTTTGTACCTCTTTTGTTATTTTTATACATTTTAGGTTTGATATGTTTTATTTTTTTTTATTTTCTAAATTATCAATATTAATTGACGTTATTGACTTTTTTCTTCTCTTTTGGTTTCCAAATTAATCCAATCAAACACACTCCTAATGCAACAGCAATATAGACAATAATTAAGATTGAAAACCCTCTATTAATCCCTAAAATTATGCCTATAATTGCATTAATAGCACCGATAAGCAAAAGTCTTAATTTCCAAGCATTCATATGTTCTCCCAAATTTCAAATTAATTTTGAAATGCGACTTCTTTATTCTATAATTCTGTACTTAGATCTTAAGAAATTGATGTTTCTTATTTGTCAATTTATGAAAAAAAAATGAATATATAAAGATAGAGATTTAAATATTTAGGAAGAAGTTTATTAATCCCTAAAACTGAAAAATGTATCTATATTTATCATAAGTGATTCTGCATGAATTTTGTTAAATAAGAAAATCAGCCAAAGATTGATATATTAATAATTCGACTTAGCTTGTCTAATTTAAATTTTTTCTGAGTTTTCCATTTGGAAGTAAATTATCTGGATGATAATCCCCATTTTCTTCCATTTTATATCTAACACACTCCTTATTTCCAACTAAACAATAGTTCTCAATCCATTTTCTTTCGAGTTTTCCTTGTTCCACATAATATTTTATCGGACAATAAGAATACCATTTACAAACTTTAGGCAAGAGTTTTTCACGTAATAATATAAATGCTTACTAGTTATTTTCGAAATGTTAATTACATACAAAATAAATAAAATTATATACTTATCAGTTTTGGAAAAATGATTTCATGTCGACAGAGAAAATGCTTAATGAAATTTCAGATGCTATAGTAAGCCTTGATAAAGATAAAGCATTAGATTTAGCTAATCGTGCGGTTAATGAGCAAATGGACTTACTTGAAGTTGTGGAAAAAGGATTTGGAGAGGGTATCCGTAAAATTGGAGATTTATGGGATGAAGGTGAAATTTTCCTCCCAGAATTAATGCTAGGGGGTAACATCATGCAAGATGCGATGAAAATTTTAATACCCCACCTAAAAGAACAATCACAAAAAATTTCACTTGGTACTGTTGTAATCGCCACTATTGAAGGCGATATCCATTCTATTGGAAAGACAATTGTAGCAACAATGTTATCAGCAAATGGATTTGACGTGCATGATCTTGGAGCAGATGTACCGGCAGAAAGAATTGTTGATGAGGCTCTTAAAAGCGGAGCGCAATTCATAGGTGTTTCCGCATTACTCACCACAACCATGACGGGACAAAAAAGAGTGGTCGATATCTTACTTGAGAAAAATATTCGTGATAAATTTAAGGTGATATTAGGAGGAGCCCCTGTATCAAGAAGTTGGGTGGAAGAATGTGGAGCTGATGGATATGCAGATAATGCTGTAAGTGCAGCTGCATTATTTAAAAGTTTTTTGAATAAATAGGTGGGAACTGTAATGAGATTTCAAGATTGGCTGAACGATCCTTCAAAAACGATTTTATTCGATGGGGGAATGGGGTCAGAAGTGATCAAACGAGGGCTAAAACCCGGAAAACTTCCGGATATATTAAACATTGAAGAACCAGAAGTAATAGCAGAGATCCATAAGGCTTATTTTGAAGCGGGATCGAATATGTGTCAGACAAATACATTTGGCGCCAATTATCTCAATTTACAAAATCATAAAAGTGAAGATAAAATTATACTTATCAATTTAAAAGCACTAGAAAATATTAAAAAGAGTAAACCTTCAACAGCCCTCATAGTGGGAGATATTGGTCCTTCTGGAGTTTTTAGACCTCCTATTGGTAAAGCTAGTCTTGAGATATGGCAGGTAAGCTATAAAAAACAAGTCGAGATTTTAGAAAATGGAGTCGATCTATGGCACATAGAGACAATCTCCGATATTATTGAAATGCAAGCAGCAATTCGAGCTGTTAAGGAAGTCTCTTCAAAACCAATAATAAGTTCAATGACTTATAAACGAACTAAAAGAGGCTTTTTTACAATCATGGGAGATTCCCTTGAAAAGTGCGTAGATATTCAATCCAATGAGGGAGTGGATGTAATTGGATCAAATTGTACATTAGGTTCCCACGAAATGATCGAATTAACAACTGAAATTTCAAAGTTAACCAAAAAGCCAATATCAATCAAACCTAATGCAGGTAAGCCACGTCTTGAAGGTGGAACTAAGACCGTGTATGACCAATCAGTTCAAGAATTCGCAAGTGATATCATGAAAATTATTGATGAAGGAGCGAAGATTGTGGGAGGATGTTGTGGTACATCTCCTCAAACGATAAAAGAAATAAGAAGCAGATTAGAAAATAGAAATTAAATAAGGAAATGAAAATTAGATGACAATTCTTAGGCCTAAAATTAAAGTTTTAGATGAAAACCATAAAGAGTTAATTCATAACGAAGCAAAACTAATCCTCGAAAAGCTTGGCGTTTACATCGAAAATGCTGAAGCTAAAGAATTATTAAAAAAGAAAGGAGTTCCTAATGAGGGAGAACGATTTTTTATTCCTTCGGATTTAGTGGATGCCTCTTTAAATACTACTCCTTCTGAAATTAAGCTTTATGACAGAGAGGGGAGTGAAAGTTTAGAATTAAAGGGTGATGAAATTCATTTTGATCCTGGTTCTGCAGCAATATTAATTTTGGATGAACAATCTGGAAAGATCAGAGAGGCACAATCCAGCGATTTCATTCGCTTTTCGAAGATTGTCTCTCAACTTAAAAATATTGATGCCCAAAGCACGGCATTAGTATATCAAGATGTCCCAAAAAGTGCTCAAGATTGGCATCGCCTTTATTTAGCACTACTTCATTGCCATAAACCCGTGGTAACTGGTACATTTAGGAAAGAAAGTTTCAAAATAATGAAAGATTTGCTTTTAGCATGTAGATTATCAGAAGACGATCTTGCTAAAAAACCTCTCGCTATTTTTGATGCTTGTCCAAGTCCTCCATTAAAGTGGTCAGATTTAACATCTCAATCCCTAATAGACGCTGCAAGATATAATATCCCCTCTGAATTTGTATCTATGCCATTATCCGGCGCGAGTGCTCCAATTACATTAATTGGTTCAATAACTCAACATTGTGCAGAATGTTTAGCTGGAGTTGTGATAGTACAGTTAGCAAATAAAGGTGCCCCCCTTATTTGGGGAGGTTCTCCCGCGATTTTAGATATGAAAGCGGGAACAACTCCTATGGGAGCCATAGAAACCATGATGATCAATTTGGGCGATGTCGAGATGGGGAAATTTCTAAATCTACCGACTCATGCCTACATGAGTTTGAGTGATTCAAAAGTCCCAGATGCACAAGCAGGATTTGAAGGTGGAATGGGTGCAATGCTCGCAGGATTAGCGGGAATAAACATGATTTCTGGACCAGGGATGCTAGATTTTGAATCTACACAGAGTATTGAGAAATTAATAATCGATAATGAGATAGTCGGTATGGTAAAAAGATTGATACGAGGTGTTGAAGATTACGGCTCTCCTTTTGCCCTTGATATACTCAAGGATTATAGCGAAAACGAAGAATTATTATCACATTCTACTACTCTAAATCTTTTTAGAAAAGAATTATTCATCACTGGACCTATAATTGACAGGATGTCAAGAGAAGCATGGAAATCTGCAGGCTCTAAATCGACTCGCAAAAGGGCGATTGATTTAGCAAATAAATTAAGCACTAATAGCCCGAAATATCCAGTTGATGGAACTCTAAAAAATGAGTTTGATTCAATAGTAAAAAAGAATTTGTAAATTTTAAAAATATATTGGAAAGACGTATTGAGTTTAGCGATAATCTATTAATAAAACTCCCAATAATACTATTACACCCCCTACTATATTCCAAATCACTAAAATATCGGTTCTTTGAAGAATAATTGAAAATAGCAACGTAATAAAGGGTTCTACATATAGAAATGATGCAACTTTAAATGATTTCAATGTATGTTGGGAGTTTTGCCATATATAATACCCTAAAACATAACACCCTACGCCCAAATACAATCCAGAAGTGATAATGACCACGTTAAAAATGTTCTCAAGGAAAATCTTGATTTCATTAGTTATTAAAACAAATATTAAAAGCTCTAAAGTGCCAAAGTAGCTAATATATTTATTTAAAATCATAGTTGATCGTTTTTTCGAGATTTTCTTTGTAAATGTTGAATAAAGCGACCATAAAAATGGAGTGAGTAATGCTAAAAAATATCCAAGAAAATTTGGTGATCCTAAAATCAAATTCTTTAAATTCCCTCCCGTAATTAAAAGAAATGCCCCAATTGATGAAATTATAAATCCTAACATTCGTAACTTCGTTAATTTTTCATTGAAAAAAAGGAGTGCTAATAAAGTTATAAATAAAGGGGACAATAAACATACAAAGAGTGCTGGTAAAGTAGGTCCAACTAACTCAATAGAAGTATATTGAATTAAAAAGAATAAGGAAACTCCGAAAAAGCTAGATAAAATTAATAGAATAATCTCCTTTTTAGAATACTTGCTTTTTGTTTCAGAGTGCTGTTCTTTTTTAAAGAAATGCTTTCTAATAAATAAAACAATATCAATTACTATATATGTAAGTGATGCAATTACAAATCGATATAAGGCAATCGATAAAGGAGGGATAATTTGTATGGCAATATCTACTAATACAAAAGAAAAACCCCAAATACAAATCATTAAAAAAAGAAGTAAATATCTCCTAAACATTAATTTAATCAAGAATTTATAGTAAAAATCTTTACTTATCATATAAAATGTAAAAGCATATTACTTTTTTGTAATTCATAAGAATGAGGAAAATTAACTATAAACTTAAAATTGCAATTATCGGAAAAGAACCCACTGGAAATGAGTTGATTTTGAGATGTTTAAAAAAACTCGCGATCAATAGACAAGAAGGAGCCCTTGAAAGTTTAGTATTTCAAATCATACACAAATACATTCCAATTAAAATTCATGTAAAGCAGTATGATACTATGAATGGGGTGTTATCAGATTTAGATTATGTAAATGGTTTTGATTTTCTTTTTCTTGTATTAAATATTTACGATGATGATTCGCTTAATGATTATGAAAAACACCTCTATAAGGAATTATGTAATGAAATTAATTTTAGAGGGTCATCGGTTTTAATAGCATTTGATTTGAAATCTACAAAAAATGATTCCTCAATCAATGAAGTAAGAATTAGTCGCCATCGATTGATTCGGAAATGTAATGAATTAGGTTTAGAATATTGTTTTGAGATTAAAGATCCTAATAAAGATTTATACGATTTATTTAAGAAAATTCTTGAAGATAGCGTGACTAAATTTAAAATTTCAAATCCAGAACTCTATGAAAAAGTAAAAGGATTTGGATTGAATTCATCTGAAAAAGTTGAAAAAATTTAATAACGCTTAATCGCATTATATATTTGTTTTTACCAATAACAAAAAATTGAATGAGAGATGAAAAATAAAAATGGATGAAAACCCTGATGGATTATTGACTATTGAAAAATCTGAAGGTCGTCGGAAATGCCCCAAATGTGGTGAAGAAAATAAAAATATGATTCACGAGAGTGTTGATAAAGGCCA
The DNA here is from genome assembly GCA_964632315.1 of uncultured archaeon. GTDB lineage: Archaea > Asgardarchaeota > Lokiarchaeia > Sigyniarchaeales > SOKP01 > SOKP01. The sequence continues at coordinate 36,163 of CAZWEM010000013.1, read as the reverse complement.
CATAATAAGTGATTATCCTCGAGTATACGGTAAAAAGTATCGATGTGGTAAATGTGGCGTTGAGTGGAGAGAGCAATAAATTTCCTTACTTGGGTCTTTATTAAATCATAATCCCTAAATTTATAAGTATAATAATTTTTGAATCTGATTCTATATCCTAAAAAAATAATTGAAAAATCAAAAATTAAAAAGAATTAAAATAATATTTTAATCAAGACAAGAAAATGTTTTTATAAGGGGATTAGGTTTGATCTTGATAATAGTACAAGGAATGGATTTAGCAAGATTCATACAAGTCTTCATTGTGCAAGGTTTTGCAGGGTTATTTTATTTATTTGTATGGCTTAAAATCCTAAAAAGGGAAGCACGTGGTTTAAACTTGATTTTAAGTAACTTTTATTTATTTGTTGCAGCAGGTGTCATATTAAACATGATTTACATTAATATATTTGATGAGTATATCGTTCATATTTTACATTTCATTACATACTATTTACTTTGTCTCTCACTCATATTCCTACTCATTTTCGTGTTAGTGTTATTAAAATCCGAAAATGTAGTCACCGTTCAAAAACAACTCCTTCTCATTTTTATATTTAGTATCTTGATTTTGGGTCTATGGTTCATTCCTAATGGCATTACTATCGGGCCTTCAACATCATGGAAACCTGAATGGAGTTGGTTTTTCTTTTTGTATAGCATTATTGTATGTAGTGTCTTTGCAATAGGTCCTACCATTTATTATTCTTTAAAAATTGATAAGAGCTTTAAATTTAGGAACTTAAAGAGGAAATGGAGATATTTTCTTATAGGTATTGCTGGTTATTTCTTTCTTTATTATGGAACATCTCTTTCGAACACATTAGCTGATCCTACGTTCAGATTAATATGGTCATTTCTATCTTTACCTTGTTTAGCATCTTTATATTTCATTTATTACGGCGTTGCTAAACAATTGTGACAAAAATTCTTTAAAATTCTTTTACTGTTAAATGCATTTATATTATTGAATTACAATATTAAATACAAAATTTCTAAAAAAAACAAAAGAAGGTAACTATTAAATCATGTTATATCAGATGTCTATAACTCGATTTTTCACCATTTACATAGCACAAGGAATAGTTTTCGCGGTATTTCTTTACCTCGCAATAAAGATATTAAGACGAGACAAAAAAAGGTTAAATATTATATTCGCTGGATTTTATATTTCCCCAGTTATTGGCTTTTTTATTAATTTTTTATACGGTCCTATGACATATGTACCACTAATTCTGTTTCTGAATTACCTCACAAATTTTGGAATATTTTACTCTCCAATTTTTCTTGTTGTCTTTGATTTAATATTATTAAAATCTGAAAAAGTAATTAATACAGCCAAACAAGCTTTAATCTTAGTGGTATTTGGAGTTGTAATGTTTTGCATGATATTCTTCATTATCACACCAGGATATGGAGTCACCTTAGATGAGAATTTATCTCCAGTGTGGTCTTTACCATTTTTCTGGTATTTAACTGGTGCTGAACTAATAGTAACGATTACAATATTTTACTTATCTCTCTTAATATACAAGAAATTTCAAGATGAGACTTTAAAACAGAAATGGAAATCCTTTATTTACGGATTCTTATGCTTAACTGTGTTCATGTATGGCGTATTCCTATCAAATACACTAAATAATCCGACCTTTCGGATTGGAATGGGACTCACAGGGATAATTCTGGCAATAATCTCTGCCTTCCTAATTTACAGAGGTGTGGGAAGGCAATTGGAAAAATAATTAACTATTTTAATTTTATTTTTTTATCATCTCAAATTTTATCTTGTAGAAATCACATAATATATTTAAAATATCAATTTCTGGATTGAATTAACTCCAAATTGCTTTATTAAAATTAAAACCCTCATTTTATGGTTCAAATGGGACAATGTCGAATGAGTTACAGAGAATAAGAGGAATTGGCCCTGCTGCTGCATTAAATCTTGAAAAAGCAGGTGTTAAAACGGTACAGGAAATAGCGAATGCTACACCAGAAGAACTGGCATGGATTAAAGGGATTGGGATCATTTCAGCAGCTAACATCATCGAAAATGCTAATGAATTACTCAAATTAGAAAAAAATATCCAAAAAGTTTTAGAGTCAATCAGAGAAAACTTTGTTAAGAATTGTCCAAAATGTGGCGGTGAAATGAACACGAAATACATTATTTTAGGTCCAGATAGACGTTTAAAAGCAAAACAATGTAGCGTGTGTAAATTTTACTTACCAGAATAGAAATTTAGAATAATTCCATTGCATAATCTCAATCTAAAAATTTTTAGTAAAAAGGAGTTTTAATTGCTTAGAAGTTGAAATACTTTCCAATATCATCGTATCTGAAAACTGCATAAGTCCAATCTCGTACTTTTTTAATATATCTCTTATACATTTTCCACGTCCATTTGAGTTTTGCTTGTGACTGGTAAATGTCAAGCCAATCATTCAAAATCATAGCTTTTTGTTCATCAATTGTATATTCAAATTGCTTGTCTTTTGAATCTTCGTGGAATTTTCCATATGAAGAAATAAAGTAGACAAAATATTCGGCATCCTTCAATTCTAGCTCTTTCGCAGCACCTATAGCAATATCATGAGTTGCTTGATGGTCTACGTGCAGATTATTATCACTAGGCATAACTAATCGGTCAGCATCCTTAATAAGCATTTTCACTTTTTCAATAGCTTCCGGAACATATTTATCCCCATCTGCGTCATGAAATCTTAATAGATGATGATTCTCATGTGGTAATCCTAAAAAATCTGTCGCGCGTTTTGCTTCACTTATTCTCATTTCCGCTACATCATCTTCTGTCATATTAGCAACGTCATCAGAATACTTATCCTCTCCAGAACGATAACAGGCTCTTCCATCCGTGACTGTTATAATATAAATCTCATTTTTATCCTCTATCCAATCGAGTAATATCGGACCTGGTCCGAATAGTAAATCGTCTGGATGCGGCTCAAATATATAAATTTTCATTTTACATAACTCAATATAATTATTAATAATGTTCTCTAAGCAAGTTATAAAAAATTATTAAAAAATGTAAATATTTTGTTTTATTTCAAAAGAATAAGCTATTTTTTTTAAGAATTAAAAAATATAGCAAGCAGAAGAGGAAATCCTAAAACGTAAATCGAAATGAATACAATTCCAGATTTCCAATCCATAATTTGTCGTTTCGAAACCACGATAATAACGATCAATGAAACACAAACAGTATAGAGGATAGTGGGTATTGCTAAATGAGCCGATACAGATTGAGGGAATAGAAATTGCCCGATCGCAATTGAAATAGTAGAATCAACAATACAACTACCAATTATATCTCCAATCGCAAGATTATAATCTTTTTTTCTCAATGCTGTGATGTCCACGCTAAGCTCTGGTAAAGAAGTGCCAATACTCAAGAGAAAAAAACTCAGAATGAATTCATTGACATAAAATCGACTAGATAAATAAATAATACTTTGAACGATGAGAAATGAGCTTAGAGTAACGCCTGCAAATCCAATAATGGCAAACAGTAAAAAATGTATTCTTGTTCGATTTGAATGATCATGATTCTCATGTATCATTAGATCAACCTTTGTAAGCATATCGCTTTTCGTCACGTTATAAGTCACCATTGTATAGAATAAAAAACTAAGCATCATGAAAAGGGCGTCTACTCGTGTAAAATATCCCTTTTCTACAACAGTAAATATTAAAATAAGTGAAAGAACTTCGCATGAACCAATTATGAGAAATTCTTTTCTTTTAACGATGAAACTTCCGCAGATTATAGGCAAAAGCCCAAAAACAAGTGTTAATTGGGTCAAATCTGATCCTACAGAATCACCTACATCGATATCTCCGTGACCCATAGCACATGATATTATTGAATTAAAGATCTCTGATACATCGGTCCCAATAGATACTAAAGTAATGCCAATTATCAAGCTGGAAACCCCCAGACTTGAGGCAAGTGCAGCAGAATGCTTCACAGCAATGCTACTGGAAAAAATAATCAGGATAATGCTACCTATGAGAATTAAAAACGCGATAAATATGTTTAACATTGTCTTTCACTCTCCATTTTTAAATATGGGAATTAACTTTATCAATTATGGCATAGATTGCCGAAAATAAGGTGATTCCTTTAATTTTATGCTTAAATGAACCTTAATATTAATTCTCAGACTATTAAAATTTAATAGTATAGATAATCCCGGCTCGAATGATAATAGAGGTATACAATATCTCCATTCAATTTCGGCATTATAAGTTCATGCATTTTATTATTTAAATATAATGCAGAAAAACATCTTTTCAAAAAATAGAAGAAGATATTCAATATCTCATTCTTTTGGTTGAAAAAATAAAGTTCCTCAATTCATTCTATAAATATGAGTTCTATTCTACATAACGAAAATATTCATCGTTTCAATTCCATAAGTTTTATATAAATCTTAAACCAAATCTGATATTAATATTTGTATTTTATAAAAAAAAGGTATTTAGAATGGCAAAATGGAAAGAAAAACGAGGATATGAAAATTCTCGATTCATTATGGCAAGTTATGGTGCTAATCAACTTTTTTCTCAGTGGATTACCGGTGCTTTTGGACTTTTCGTGCTGTTTTTTTATGAGGTAGAGATCGGTTTGGCAACGGAACTTGTCGTATTGGCCTTTATCTTATTCAGTGTGTGGAATGCGATTAATGATCCGTTAATGGGTTATCTTGTTGAGCGACTTCACATGCCTTGGGAAAAAAAATGGGGTTTTAAAAGATTTCCCTGGATAGTTTTATTTGCAATACCTTGGCTATTTAGTTATTTGATGATATTTTTAGTGCCCCTAAATTGGAATCCGGTAAGTGATCAGTGGTTACTTTTCTGGTGGTTTTTCATTTCTCTGGTATTATATGATACTTTTTTAACTATCTGGAATATTAATGCAACTGCATTATATCCCGATAAATTTAGGACCTTAAACGAGCGTAGAACGGCAACAGGGTATGGTACAATGATTGGATTGGTGGGTATTGTGATTGCCATGACAATTCCTCCCTTACTAAAGACACAAGGAGTCCCTGCAAGTTATCGAACAATGGCATGGATTAGTCTTGGTATCGCTTTCATCTTTTTCTTCTTAATGATTCCAGGTGTTTGGGAAAATAAGGATTTAAGGCAACAATATTCAACCCAAAGAGAATTGATGAAACAGAGCGAATACGAAGGTTTTTTCAAGACAATGTGGAGAGTTTTTAGTGATAGAAGATTTATGGTAAAAGTCATCTTTTTCTTTGGTTATCAGGCCTCTGCAGCTTTAATTCAAGCTTCAGGACCTTACTTTATAACATTTGTTATAAATGGAACGGATTTGGACCTTACACTAATCCTTGGAGCAATGTTACTAGGAGCATTAGGATCAACATATTTTTGGTTAAGATTAGCAAAGAAAGTTGATAATAACAAAAAGATGAGTCTTTATGCTGGATGGGCCATGTTCATCTTATTTATCCCGATAATGTTTTCGCAATTGACTGGATTGATTGGTCTTGCTATTGCAATGTTATTATGGGGCATTGGTCTCGGAGGACAATGGTACATGGATCCTCCAACAATGGGAGATGTACTTGATGATTTAACCGTACGCAATAAGAAAAGAGAGAATTCCATTTACTATGGTTGGAATGCATTTTTTATCAGATTAAGCGGAGTCTTTACTGCTGTAGTCTTTGGAATAGTCCATCCATTAACAGGTTTTGTAGAAGGTGCATCTAGTTTGGCTCAATTACAAGCATTAAGTCCAACCCCCGAACTAGCTGTATTTGGGATTATTATTCAAGGTTCGATTATACCAGCTATACTTGTCTTAATAACAATATTTATCTTCTGGAAATGGTATGATATTACTCCAGAACTAGTTGAAGAAAATGAAGTTAAACTGCGAGAACTTGGATTATAACTATTTCTAACTTATATTTTTTCTTTTTTCATTTTTCACTTTTAAAGCAACATAAACTTTGAATGAAATGAAACGCCCAGTTCATCTGAAGACATCAATCCGTTCTAGTTTTAGTGCCACTTTATCATAAATGGGAATCTATTGAATTCGATTCAAAAAATAAATTCTAAAATCAGTCAGCCTGAATTTACGTTATATTCCATATGGAATGCAATCTATGTAAAAAAGCTTTTTTTGCAAAACTTGGAAGGTTTTTATTTAATCCAAAATTGAATATTGCATTCTATTAAAAATGGGAATTTAATTCCATTAATTAGGAGATTAAAATGAACGAGAAATTAGAAATTACAAGCAAAAGAAAGTACGACTATCCTAAGAGAATAATGGCGTCTTATGGTTCACGAGAGCTCTTCGGTCAGTGGATTAGTGCTGCGTTTGGTTTTACTGTCTTCTTTTTCTATGAAAATGTTATAGGATTACCAACATTGTTAGCAATGACAGCGTTTATTATTTATTCTGTTTGGAATGCTGTGAATGATCCTCTGGTTGGTTGGATAATGGAAAAAGTCCACATGCCTTGGGAAAAAAAAGGTTTTAGGAGATTTCCGTGGATGATCATCGGCGTTGTACCTTGGTTGTTATCTTATCTTTTAATATTCATGGTTCCCTCACAATGGTACACAGATGTATCAGCTCATCAAGTAGAAATATTCTTATGGTATACATTTACCCTATGTATTTATGATACTGCTTTAACCTTATATGATGTCAATGTAATCTCACTCTATCCAGATAAATTTCGAGGACTAGCAGATAGAAGGACTGTACAAGGATTTGGCACAATTTTAGGAATTACTGGTCTCGTCATGGCTTTCATCCTCCCTTCGATCTTGTTTATTCAGACTTTTATAGTAGAATCATATGTGGAGGCAGCCATATTTAGTGTATCAGTAGGATTTTTCCTGTTTCTGTTAGTGCTTCCTGGAATATTTGAAGATAAAAAAGTTAGAGCGCTCTATGCCCAAAGAAAGTCAATTCGAGATTCTCACGAAGTAGAGCCGTTTTTTAAATCTTATTTACGCGTACTTAAAGATAAGACGTTCATGATGAAAGCGGTATTTTTCTTTGGGTATCAAGTTGGAGGAGTCATGATTCAAACATCAGCGTTATACATATCTACTTATATTTTAGGAATGGGAGCAGATGCAATAACATTTCTCTTAGGAGCCATGTTATTAGGAGCATTGATATCAACTCCTTTATGGACATATTTTGCACATAAAACAAATGATAACAGAAAATTAAGCGTCATCGCTGGATTCGTTTTATTTGCCACTTTTATACCAATGATTTTTATTTGGGGATTGATTCCATGGATTATTAATTTATTATTCTTTGGAGTTGGAATCGGGGGTCATTGGTACGTCGATCCGCCAACCATGGGGGACGTGTTAGATGATGTGGCCATTAGAACAGGTAAGAGTCAGCAAGCGATATATTATGCTTTTCAATCCTTCTTTATTAAGTTTGGCCAGACATTTATAGCAGTTACCATCTCTTTGAGTCATTTCTTTACGGGATATGTTGAAGGAGCTCCAACTCAATCACCCTTGGCAATTTTTGGCATTCGAATTCACGTAGCAATCGTTCCTGCGATTTTGGTCATTGTAACCGTGCTTCTTTTTTGGAAATTTTATAAATTAACACCTGACAAAGTTGCCTTAAACAAGGTAAAAATTGAAGAGCTAGGTCTAAGATAATTTTTTTTTTAATTTTTTATTATTTTTAAAAAAAATTTTAGAATTACTATACAGAGATTTGATTTATCTGGCTGGTTTTGAAATACGACCATCTCAATTTTTTAGTATAAAAGTTTCCTTACCAGCGCCAATAAATATCTTCGGCATGTCCAAGCATCTTATCTATCATTATCTTTTCGCCGTTATCTAAAATCAATTCTCCCGAATACAGCCCATGGAGGAGAGATGAATCTAAATAAATCAAACCGTAATTTAATTTCTCTCGGCGGGGTAGGATTGGTGTTAAAGTCATGTTAAACCGATCATCGTTGCTGGTAAATTTCCACGGTTTAGTTGGATCCCGATCTTCATGATGAAAGGTGACTTCATCAATTTTATGAGCCTTCCCATCATAAAAAATGATATTTTCAGTATGGGTGCTTAAATCTCCAAATCCATAGCCAATGTTAAAGGCAACTGGAATTCCATCAACTAAACCACAGGCGCTACCCCAAAGCCAATGAGTATGGTAAGGCCATATCCCACGACCCCAATCAATTAAGCCGAAGGAAGTACCAGGTTCAAAGGAATAATCCTTATCACCTATAGAGAGGGTTCCTTTTGCGGGCATGTAGTTAACCTTGTGATTATAATAAAACAACTTTGGTTTTTTTGGTCCATATCCAGTAGCCACTACCGTGTTATCCATTTCTGGATCATCAAAAAGAGAAATACTCCCCTTGATCCCCTTCTTTGAAAATATTGGGTCATCTATTGTAAGGATCCTATTATTCCCTTTTTTTTCAATTGTTGCTTTAAATGCATCTGTTGGAAATTCAATGAAACTATCTTCTAAAGAACTCAACGGTAGGAGTTTTGATTTCGTAAAAAATTTCATTGTCGCTTGTCCATCTCGTTCTTTTTTAGAGAAATCTAAGAAGCCATAACTCATTTGCGTAAGATACCCGATATCTCCAATCGTGAGTTGAAACCCAAATTCCTTGTTTAGAACAGAATAATGGTCCCATTCTTTAATCCTTGTCCATCCCTTCCCAATCTTATCCTTATTATACTTCAGAATTGGCTTACGAGCCCAACCTTTTTGAACGAGCGAACCATCTTTTTTAAATAAATTTGAAGGTTCCGTAATTTCATTTTGAGTCCCCATTAATGTTCCCCTTTTTATGCTCTCAAGTAAGTTTTGTATTAAATTAAGTGAAAAGTAAAATTAAATATTTTTTATTCTATCTTTTGACAGATATTATCTATCTTATTGATAGTTTCATCAATGATCTCATCTGTATGGAGGATACAAGTATAGAATCTTGAACCAGCAACACTAATTATTTCTTGATCTACCAATGCAGCACCCATATGCTCCATAAATTCTTTACGCATTGGTAGTTGCCCTATTTGTTCAGGGTTTCCCATATCTAAGCCAAATAAGCAACTCGTGTGGAAATGAACCGTTCCTCCTAAATTATAAGAAAACCATGGCAAGTCATATTTTTGAAAAACTTCGTTTAGACCAGTTGAAAGCCTCTGAGCTGCCTTCCCCGCCTTCTCAGTCGCTCCAGTCTCAGCTACGAGTTTAATCGCGTTATAGGCTGCCGCACATGTTAATGGATTTGCTGCTATAGTACCGCCACTATATGCTCGTTTTCCTCCGCCAACTCCAGCTGCACAATACCGCATCACTTCTTCTTTTCCCCCTATTGCTGCCGCTGAAGGATATCCATGTCCAACAATTTTCCCAAAAACAGATAAATCGGGTTCATATCCATAATATGCTTGACCTCCTCCCATATCGAGTCTAAAAGCACAAACAACTTCATCAGAAATGAGCAATGCTCCATTCTCATGACAGAGTTCCTCTATTTCTTTGTTGAATCCATCACGCACAGGAATCGCGCCAGATTCGCCACCCATTGGCTCAATGATTACAGCAGCGACCTTTCGCTTTTCTTTAAACATTTCTCTTAAAGCTTCGATATCATTTGGTGGAACGGATTCAGTATATTTCAATACATCTTTAGGTATACCGTGTGATTCTAATCTTTTTGTTCCAGGCACGTGCATGTCATACACAAGTTGGTCAGACCAACCATGATAGCTACCACCAATTTTAATTATCCATTTACGTCCCGTTGCAACTCTAGCTAATCGAATAGCTAACATGTCCGCTTCAGTACCAGATTGCAACCATCTAATTATCTCACAAGAGGGGAAGTATTTTTGCAACTCCTCAGCAGCTAAATATTCATATTCGTTAGTTATCCCATGACAAGGGCCAATCTCTTTGATAACATTTATTATCCTCTCTGTCAATTCTGGGTTATTGTGTCCCAAAATTATTGGACCACCATCCATTAAGAAATCAGTAAAGACAACTCCATCAACAGTTTCCATATAACAATCATAAACTCTCTTACTCGCTAAAGGAAAGGGAAAATTAAAGGCAAGGTTATGCTCAACGCCCCCAGGTATAATTTTTCGTGCTCTTTCAAATACTTCTTTAGATTTTCTATGATTCTTTTCATATCGCTGTATAATGCCTTCTAATTCATCAGGTTTGAATTTACTTATCGGACTGCTAACAATCCGTTCAATCTTTTCAATTTTTTCTTCATAATCCATTTAAAATCATCCTTTATGGTTAGTTAATACTGAATTATTTTCTGAATATGATAACATTACATTAAAAATAAGATTATTCCATACAACTATAAGTTAATGTATAAATTCATATTTTGTTTTTTTGTATCAGAGTTTCCTGTTTTAAATTCAATATTGAATCATGAGACTTCCTTGAGTCATTATTTCTACTCCTAAAACGTTTGTAAAAAAAGCTTTATTTAGATTAAAAGCATTAATATAATTAATCATGTCAAACTCGGAAAAAAAATATATTTTAGCCATTGATCATGGGACTTCAGGACCAAAACCGGCTATAGTATCTGTATATGGGGAAGTTATTGACTGGGTTCTTAAAGAAGTACCATTACATTTACCAGAGCCTGGTGTAGCGGAACAAGACCCTCAAGATTGGTGGAGAGGTATAGTAGAAGGATCCAAAGAACTAATTGCTAAAAGAAAAGTTGATCCAAATGATATCATAGCAGTATGTAATACAAGTCAATGGAGTGGAACTGTTCCTATCGATAAAAACGGGAAAGAATTGATGAATTGCATTATTTGGATGGATACACGGGGAGCGAAGCAAATGAGGAAATTGCATAAAGGATTAATTCAAGTGAGTGGATACAACATGATTAAAATGCTCAAATGGATAAAGATTACGGGCGGTGGCCCCACATTATCAGGTAAGGATTCTATTGCTCACGTCCTCTGGATAAAAGATAATCATCCTGAGATTTATGAAAAAACGTATAAATTTTTAGAACCCCAGGATTGGGTCAATTTTAAATTATCTGGACAAATCGCGTCTTCCGAAGCCACAATTCACATGCATTGGATAACTGATATCCGTGATATAAATAACGTAAAGTACTCAAAGAAGTTGATAAAAAAGCTAAAACTAGATCCAAATAAATTTCCAGAAATTGTAAAGACAACAGATGTCTTGGGCACGGTCACTAAAGAATTTGCTGAAGCGGTAGGGATTAACCCTGATACCAAAGTAATAGCTGGTGCCCCTGATTTGCATACGGCTACTATTGGTTCTGGAGCTGTTGAAGACTATAAATCACATTTTTGCATAGGAACCTCTGATTGGTTACTTTGCCAATTCCCGTTTAAAAAGGTTGATATATTCCACAACATGGGGACTGCACCTTCAGGGATACCCGGAAAGTACATGCTTCTAAATGAACAAGAAATAGCAGGTGGAGCATTAAGTTTCTTAAGAGATAATATTTTATATCACAAGGATGAATTGTTAAAGGAAGAGCAAGTACCCGATGTATATAAAATCTTTGATAAAATTGTTGAGAACACCCCACCAGGAGCTCATAATCTAATATTCACTCCTTGGCTTTTTGGAGAACGAGCTCCAATTGATGATCACACCGTTAGAGGAGGAATCTATAACATCTCACTTGACACAACTAGGGAACATTTAATCCGAGCGATTTTTGAAGGAGTAGCCTTTAACATAAAATGGTTGCTAATCTACGTAGAAAAATTTATCGAAAAATGGGTTCAAAAGAATAAGCCAGAATTAATTCAAGATGGCAAAATCATACCTGAGCTTAATATCATCGGTGGAGGGGCAAAAAGCGATGTTTGGTGTCAGATTTTTGCCGATGTTCTCGATAGAAAAGTAAAACAAGTCAAAAATCCCATTCAAGCAAATGCACGTGGTGCTGCTTTCATCGCCTCAGTAGGCTTGGGCTATGTAAAATGGGAAGATATTCCTAAATATACCGAAATTGCGCGAATTTTTGACCCAAATCCAGCAAATCGAGAACTCTATGACAAGCTTTTTGAAGAATTTTTACGGATATACAAGGTAATGGGAAAAACCTATAAAAATTTAAACGAATTACATTAAATGTCTATTAAAGCTTAATAAAGATTAAAAAGTTAAATAATAAGTAGTAATTTACTTAACTTTTGATAAAACATCTGATGATTTCCTTCGAACAAGAAACTCCTTAATAATACTCATGCGATCTTTATTGATTGTCGAAAGTGTTAATTCTTTATCTAACATTTTAATTAGGTTTTTTTCCGAAATTTTTTTTACTTCCTTAAGTTTTTGCTCTGTCACTTCGGAATCTAAGATAAAGCGCTGAATAGAATCTGCTAAAACCTTATATTGATCATTTGGATCCTCTTTCTGGAGGGCATAATTAATAATGTTAGATTCATAAGCGATGCTTGTTCTCCAAGGCATTTGGATCACGTGCCTACGTGGATTCAATAGGTATGCCCTTGTTCTTTTATTAGCACATAATGTATAATAATAACCAGGACTGTTATAAATTTCATTATCATACGTTATAACGTCAATTTTCACAGAATTCCTATATGGTTCAGGAATCATTTTGTCAAAATATTCATTCAAGTCGGCAAGGTTTATTTCCGGTTCTTCGCTCCTCACTATATAAGTATCGTATTTAAACAATTTTGCATGAATAAAACCAGCGACAGAGTTAAAGCCAAACTTATTAATTAGAGATTTCAAGGAGAATTTGAAATCTTTGACTCTATCTTTCACCAGCATTTCTTCTCTTCTTTCTTCCTCAAGTGAGATAGCTTTATCAATCGCTTCATATCCAATAATTCTTGCTTGACTATCAGCAATTACAAGAAACTGGTGATCTTGGCAAACCGCCCCCTTTGGAACTTGAATTTTCACGAACCCATAAGTTTTATGATCGAACACAGATCTGGGAATTTTAAGAAGTTTCATTATACCACATTTCGGACATGCGGGCCTAATAATTTTAAACGGTTCACTCAAAAAATTTCCCCTATATTTACTTTTTTTACAAAAATAATATATTGAAAATATTTAAATTAATACATTGGTAAAACCAATTCCAAATTTGTAACTGTATACTTCTAAAAGAAAAAAAAATTGTAAAAAGTTTTAACCCTTGAGTTCTCTTCCTTTCTCCAATTTATCTAGATCTTTTTCTTGGAGTTCTCTTCTCTGAACTTTGCCCGTCATACTTACTGGAAGCTTCCTCACAAATTCTATTAGAACAGGAGTTTTCCATTTGGCCATGTTTTCTAAGCACCATTTTTTGACTTCTTCTGAGCTAATATTTTTTCCTTCCTTGTATCCTTTCTTCAAGGTCACCCACGCTTTTACTTTTTCTCCTGTTTGTTCATCAGGTAATCCAGCTACAGCGACCTCATCAATAGCGGGATGGTTTCCCATGAGTTCCTCAACTTCCTTAGGGAAGACTGAATGTCCAGATACTTTAATCAAGGATTTCTTTCTATCCCTGATCTCACAAAAACCATGCTCATCCATAAATCCAATATCGCCAGACAAAAGCCATCGCTTTCCACCCCAGAATTTTAAATTATCCTCTTGTTCCTTTTGTTCTCCTAGGTAACCAAGCATTATGTGGGGTCCAGCGATGCAGATTTCTCCAGTGTGTTCTACTCCAAAATTATTTCGTGCTTTCGTACCATCACAAATAGGCCCAGCTTCAAAATTTTCGGCGTCAAAAATAGCCCAATCTACTCCTGGAACGGGTAATCCTAATTTACCATTCTTATTAGGACCCCAAAATGGAGCAACACTCGTTACAGGTGATGTTTCTGTGAGTCCATAACCAACTCGAATAGGACAGAAAATCTCCTCAAAGGGAATTCTGACATAATCGTGAAGAGGACCTGCGCCTGAAGTTGCGTAGCGAAGCTTCTTCCAAAAGTCAAATTTTTTCTTGTACTCTTCGACACCTACTTCTTCCACGTAATCGGTCAATCTCTTAAAAAGCATTTCTACTCCTACATAGATAATGCCCTCTGGAGTATCAAGTTTGTTTATTGCTGCTGAAAGATCCTCATCTGTAGGTGGTTTGGGGAATAATAACATCCGCATTCCAAGGGATAATGCACCATTCATGACACATGTCATACCAAAACTATGGAAGAATGGAATACTGCCTATTGTCAACATTCCCGGTTCTAAATTGGTCCATGGCTTTATCATATACAGATTACAGACTAAATTTGCATGACTGAGCATCGCAACCTTAGGTAAGCCAGTTGTGCCTCCTGTCATCAAATAGACTGCCGGATCCTTCCATGGATCAATCTCTACAGTGATTTCCTTTGGATCTGTATTATCAATTATATCCTTCATCCAATGAACTTTATATCCGTCTGCTTCATCAGGTATCTTATCTTTTGCGTTTGGAATTCCAAGAGCGTCGATAGTACCTTGATCTGCGGTGAGGAAATCGGTAAAATTCGATGGAATCAAAAATTTTACGCTTGTTTTTGGTAGGATGGTGCTGGGACCTGCGATATAAAGCATATCCATCAACACGAGCACTTTTGCTTTAGCCATCGTAAGTGAATGTAATAGTTCCATTGGCTTGTAAGTAGGGTTGATTCCTTGGGCAACAGCACCAATATACATGCATCCCATATATGCTACTACAAAATTAATAGAATTGGGGAGATCAATAGCAACAACATCTCCTTTTCCAATACCTAGATCATGCAGAAAAGTTCCAAACTTTTTAGCATAATCAACTAAGGTTTTTAGCTTAACTTTTTCCATATAGGGGCCATACACGAATATGCAGAGTTCCTTATCCCAACTATCATTTTCATCAGCTGATTTTAAGAAATTCTGCCACATTTGTGAGATCTCAATACCTTCCACGTCTTTAAGCTGCTTAGGTACTCCTTCAGGCCAATATCCTTCAGTAAACCATACTTTGTTTTCATCCACCAAAAATTCTGGATCGTTTAGACTTGTCATTTTATTCACTCTTTTTATTTTATATTCACTATAGATTTGTAATATGTTCCTCAATTAATATATTATCAATGATTTACAATCATATAATAATTTAACTCGATAATTGATAAAACGAATTTTACTATACATTTTTGGAAATGGGATAAATGGGATTCAAGGAGAAATTAAAAGCAAAATTAGAAGGAATCATTTCTTCTAAAGAGCTTGAATTATTACCAAGAGGTTTTCAAACTCTCGGGAAAGTCATGATTCTTAAACTCCATCCGGATTTAATCAAACATAAAGAAGCAATTGCTCGTAAGTCAATGGAATTATTACCTGCTATTGAATCAGTTTATTTAAATAAGGGTATTATTAAGGGTGATTTTCGAACTCCTGAGAACATAGAATATCTAGCGGGGAAGGAGAATTCAATAGTAATTCATAAAGAACATGGTGTTTCCTATAAATTTGATTTTACTAGAATAATGTTTAGTCAGGGAAATTTGGCAGAGAGAAAATATTTGGCAACTTTAGTAAAGGATGGGGAGGTGGTTGTTGACATGTTCGCGGGGATTGGGTATTTTTCTTTACCAATCGCAAAGATCGCCAACCCTCGTAAAATTTATAGTATTGAACTAAATCCATTTTCCTTTAAATTTCTGAGTGAAAATATTAAACTTAATCGATTGGAGGATAAAATTACTCCAGTTAATGGTGATTGTAAGGAAGAGGTATTAAAACTAAGTGAAAGTGGGGTTCGTGCTGATCGTGTCATAATGGGGGTTTTTCCCGCTCCAAAAGAATATATCAGGGAAGCATTAACTTTAATTAAAGAGACTGGTACATATTATCATTATGAAGGAGTGGTTGATAAAAATAATTATCTCAGTTTATATCAAGAATTTGAAGAAGTTGTAGAAGACAATCACATGAGATCTAAGTTAGTTGATAAAAGATTTGTAAAAAGTTATGGACCGAATCTTTATCACGTTGTGTTAGACATTTATGTATCTTAAGATTTTGAATTTTTAAATTCTCTAGCTCGTCTTTCCATTTCATTATTGACTGCCTTATAATCAGCTTTTGAAGTGTAAAAGAGAGGGATCCAAAGGAATATTGATAAAATCCCAAAAATTAGGGTTGACCAAAAGATCGTAGAAGAAAAGCTTTCCGTGATTGTCACCATGAAACCTCCAATCATAGCCCCTAAAGCTCGACCAATTGTATCAATGAAAGATCCCGCTGCGATCATCGTGCCTCTATTCTCAGGAAAGTTAACATCGATCAAAGAAGAATACCAATTTGGGCCTATCCCCATCGTAAAAGCTAAACCTATTCCAAGTAAAGCGGAAAAAACAATCCAGAGGAATGAAAAAACGAGGTCATTAACATACAAATTCCCGAAAAAGAATGTTTGAGAAGGAATATTAGGAGCCATAGCAAATGCGGCAAGTAAAAATGGTAAAGTCAGGATTGAACATATCGTTGCAACTTTCACCCTCCCATTTAACTCTCCCTTCCTTACTTTTTTATCTCCCCAATGCGCTAATCCAAATTGTCCAATAAACAAACCGAAAACTATAGCTATAACGAGTAAAATAATAATTCTAAAATCAATGACATTTACTCCGATGTCAAGCTCGATGTAAGGAAAAATATATGCTAACAGTAACCCTGAGGCGACAACATCAAAAAAATTAATTGTTAGGAATAAATTTGATTTTCTTTTAAAAATATACTTTAAATCTGAGAGTTTAATCTTATAAGAATATTGGAGACCTTCATTAGAAAGTAGATCTTGAAATGCTTTATCTTTTCCTCCTCTTTTTGGCTCTACCGTTAAAAAGAAGTTGAGGATTGTTAGGATAAATGCAATAATTCCAAGATATAAGTAGGGTAATTTCCACGTGTATAAATCTGTGGGATAATTAAGAGTGATGAAATTTATTTTTTCCGTGATATTAAGCGAGTTAAGTGTTGAAAAATCAATAGTATTAAATGATAAAGCTAAAACACCGGCAAATAAACCCGAGAAAGTAGATAATAAACCCCAAAATGCGAAAGATTTCGATCGTGAGTCAGCAGAAATGAAATCTGAGAGATAAGAAATTACAAGTGGAGCAGTTATGCCAGTAGCTATGGCAGCAATAATCCTTGCTAATAATAATTGCCAAAAGTTAGTAATAAAAATATATAACATAACATCAATCGACCAGATCGCACCGGAAAGGACTAGTAGGTTTTTCCGGGGATATTTATCTGTAAGATATCCAAAAGTGATTATTGATACTCCGTGAATGATGGTGTATATTCCTATCAAAATCCCTATTGAATCAAAAAGGATTCCAAGGTCTGCAGCAATTAGCACTTCATTAGGGAGGAGTAAAGCATTATCCATTATAATTATGAGAATTAGCAATAGAAATATAGTTAAAGATAAGATTGCTTTCTTTTTCATCTCTACTCTTCAATTTAAAGCTCTGATTTATAGGTATTTAAACTTCAATATTAATAAATTTTTATCTATATCGGATCGAAATTTTTATATAAAGTTAGGTGAAATCTTCAGTTACTAATAATTAAGGTAAAAAAGTAGGTGTTCAAGATTTCTGAAGAAGAATCTGTTAGTAAAAATAAATTACACGTTAGATATGAGTGGTTGGATCAATTTCGGGGATTAATTATAATTTTTTTAATAATTTCAGTGATAACTTGGCCTTTAAGTGGAGATCCAAGCATGCCAGGGTCTACATGGATTGGACCACCTCTCCTAAATCACGGATTTAAATATTTTAACGGTTATCCCGCTTTAATTACGATTATTGATATCGGTCAGCAAATTTTCATGTTTATATTAGGTTTCGTTGGATATCTTGCATTTAAAAGTAGATTAGAGAAAAGAGGTTCATTGGCTGCTTGGAAGCATGGATTGACCCGCGTTGCAATTTTGTATGGGTTAGCATTTTTAGATGATGGTCTTATAGGAGGTCTAATACTTGACGGTTCAATTCCTTGGGATGAGGTTTTATGGTATGGTACTCTTGCAAACCTTGCGATTGGTACGTTCGCAGCTTATCTTGCTACATACTTAATCAGAAAGAATGCTAGCTATAGAATGTATTTAAGTATTGGAATAATGACTATTCATGCTATTCTATATGCTACAGGTTTGTTTGAGTATAAATTCAACCTTCTCTCTGGTGGTAGTCTATTCTTCCCTTTTAATGCATTCAATCATGCTGCTATAGCAATCGCAGGAACTAGTTTTTCACAATGGCTTAAAATGGATCCCAATAATCTTGATATTGGTTTTAAGAGAAGGATCCTTCCTGCTTCGACAATTGCAATTATCGCTTTTTACTGTTTTGATTGGATTCAACCCGCTGAGCATCTTGACGCTACAACTTCTTTAGCATTATTGGCGATTGGGGCTTCTGGGTTCCTTATTACAATTTTCTATGGATTTGATAAATTAGATTTCAAGGTTCCACTATTAAGTGAAATGGGTAAGAATATGCTTCTTTTATTTATACTTGCTTTCATTTGGGATGCTATTATAGGTGCTGTTGTAGATTCTGCGAGAGAATTCCTTCTCAATACCCCAATAGTAACAATGGTATGTTTCGGTGTGCTTCCGATTTTAATTGAAGGTGCCATTGCTTATTTACTTGCAAAAAGAAATATCAAAATTAAAATCTAACTTATTTTTTTTGTTTTATAATACTCTTTAATATGAATTATCTAGATGATTATATAAGATATAAATAAGGAAAAGATATTATTACTTTAAAGTAGAAGAAAAAAGATTTGAATCTTTATGAGTGGCGACATAACAATAGGACTTGATTATTCTCACAATAACATGCTTACATTAGAAGCGTCTTCTTACGCCGATTTTACCCAATTTTTATTCGCTTCTGGGTATAAATTAGGGAAAATTGAGGCAGGATTTGCTTCAGCTGTAAAACTTAAAGATTATAATGCAATCATCATCTCGACACCAAAAAATATTAATCTTACTCCTCAAGAGCTTGAAAATCTGGAGCAATACGTAAAAAATGGAGGGAGTTTACTCTTGGTAAGTACTAGGGGAGGAGATTATATTAATAGGACTAATTTAAATTCATTAACACGTAATTTCGGGTTTGAATTCACCATTGACGATATATCTGATTCAGTTAAATACGTAAATTTACAAAAGAGACCCATTCTCGAAGATTTTAAGCCTCATTACATTACAGATCAAATTAAAAAATTTGTCCTATCGAGTGCTTGTTCTATAAAGACCATAGAATTTTCTGATAATGACAAGAAAAGGAATGTTGAAGTCCTTGTTAGAGGGGGTTTAAATTGTTGGCATAAAGTATTCGTAGATGATAAATGGATTGAAGAGGATTCACCAAATATTCCATTAGTGGTTTCAGCAGAATACTATAAAGGAAAAGTGGTTGCGTTTGGAAGTTTATCAATATTTTCTAGTCTTGGAAGAGAATATGGTTTCTCCGCGTTTGATAATGATATTTTTATCGCAAATATTTTACGTTGGTTAACTTTAGATATTTCCTCTGAAGGAAAAGTTATAACAATAGACCTTCAACGCAGTCTTTTTCACTGGGCTAATTCAATCATTAAAGAAGATAATTGGATAAATTTTTCAGATATCATAAATGTCAGCTTGAAGTACTTTAAAGATAATTATAAGAGCATAATGAAAGAATTTAAGGAACAGCAGAAAGAAAGATTTGAAATGAGGGAAACTGAAGAACTCGATCAAAAAATTGATGATGAAGTACTGGAATTGATTCCAAAACGAAAGAAAGGAGATCTAAAGGATATCATACAAGCAATTGAAGAAGTTTCGGGAGAAAAATATGAAATTTCTATAGATTTAGAGGATGATGAAGAGTCTCTTGAATCAGGAGAAATCCGTGAAGAAATTTTAAAAAATTTACCTGAAAATTTATCAGATTTAACTGTGAAAGAGTTAAAAGAATTTGCTAATCGAAATGAGATACATTTACCTAAACAAGCTAGGAAAGCCGATATTATTCGCATCATTAGATATGTTTTAGGATTAGATGATTAAAAGCTTTACATAATAAAAGCCATAAATGTTGCTATTTTTTATTAATTATTGAATTATGGATAAATTCTTGTTTGTATTAGGCTCAAATTTCCAACTATCATTAGCAGAATTAGATAATGTATTGCAGAATTCAAAATTCAAGGGTAGGATCGTTGATTACTCTGCTAATGTTGCAGTAGTTGAATTTGATAATATCCTCAAAGAAAAACATTATATTAATGAATTGATGGAATTGCAATACATGTTGGGAGGATGTCAAAAAATTGTTAAAATCTTTGATTTTATTCATATTAACATCTTAGAAGAAGCATTTCCTCTTTTTATTGAAAAATATAAACAAGTATCTAAGTCTAGAGATAAAATTTTAGAGATAATTAAAAAAATTTTAACCAAAGTTTTTCCTAAAATAAGAGGAGAAAATATATTTTTTGCAGTCTCAATTTATCCTAATTTTTATGATGAAAATTATTATACAGATGTCCTAGTCAAGCATTTTCTTCCTTTCTTAAATACTGAAATTATGAATTTACTCTTAAAAATGGGAGCAAAGAAATCGTTATATTACAAGTATCCTGAAAAAAATATTAAAAAAGGTAATTTAAATCCAATTTTTCCCCATCATCTGATTAAGTATGGTTTATTTAATAAAGACCGAGCGGAAATTGTTTTTGCTATAACAGAAGAAGGCCTTTATATTGGGCGTACGTTTGTATGTGACGATCCAAACTTTAAAAGAAAAATTGACGAAGAAAAGCCTTCAAAAGAATTCAAAAGTGCTATATCCCCTAAATTAGCATTAATGCTTTTAAATTTCTTGAATTTATTCGAAAAGAGAAATAAGAAGAAAATTTTAGATCCGTTTGTTGGAAATGGAACCATCATACTGTTTGGAGTTTTAGAGGATTTTGACGTTTATGGTTCTGATATAGATGCTCAAAAAGTTGAATCCACCCTTCGAAATGTTAAATGGTTGTTAAATGAATTAGAAGAACCTGTTCCGTATTTGTTAAATGAACGAATTAAAAACATTGAACTAAAAGATTTGCATAAACACTATAACCAAAATTTTTTTGATGGAATTTGTAGTGAACCCGATTTAGGACCTTTCTATACTACCTCTCCTACCTTTGAAGACACAATGAAACTAATTGAAAACCAATTAAATCCCCTTTATTCGGAGATTTTTGATCAAGCGCGCTTTCTTTTGAAACCAAATCATAGAATAGTAATTACAGCACCCATAATATCAACATTGGAAGGAGAAGATCTTCAATTAAATATAGAAAAAATAGCAGCAGAAAAAGATTTCAAGTTAATTCCGGTTTTAAATACTGATAGGATTATTAATAAATCAGATATTAGGCTCCAATTTAAAAAAAAAAGCGTCAGATCATTAATTGATGCCAAAAAAGGACAAGTCATTAAAAGAAAAATATACATTTTTGAAAAGTTATAGCAAGTTAAGATGGAATATAGAGACATTTTAAATACGATCGAAGAAAATTTAGAAGGGGAAGCACATTTAGATGAACTGGCTTCTCAAAAGCAAGACCCTTTTAAAATACTTATATCAACCATTCTTTCAGCGCGAACTCGTGATGAAAATACACGTCAAGCCACGAATTCCTTATTTTCAAAATATAAGAGTCCTGATATGATTGCTAATGCAGATCTTGGTAAATTAGAGGATCTAATCCGTAAAGCGGGATTTTATAGAGTAAAAGCTCAGAGAATAAAAGAAGTATCTAGTATAATTATGAAAAAATTCAATGGAATAGTTCCAAAAGATTATAAGGATTTAATTAAGTTACCAGGAGTAGGCCCAAAAACGGCTAATTGTGTTTTAGTTTATGCTTTTAAGGTGCCGGCTATCCCAGTTGATACTCATGTCCATCGAATCTCTAATCGCCTTCAGTGGGTAAAAACGACTAAACCAGAACAAACTGAAGAAGAACTGAAATCAAAAATCCCTAAGGATCAATGGATTAGAATTAATAGGTTACTCGTACGGTTTGGTCAAGAAACTTGCCTTCCTAATAATCCTAGATGTGAAGTGTGTCCTCTTAATCAAATTTGCCCAAAAGATTTTTCCATGGAATTAAAAGCAAAAAGTAAGAAAAGATCACCATAAATTCACTCAACTTTAGAGAGATTGGATGAGTACTTTACAAAGATGTAACTCATCCCTAACCCCGTTAAAAGCCCAAATAGATGTGCCCATAGGTTAATACCTGGAGCAAGTGAAGATATTATGAAAAATAATAAGTAAAAAAATGCGATATATAAGAGTGCAATCTCTCTTTCATACAAAATCGTGATGAAATAAGCTCCAATAAGTCCGAAAATTGCACCAGATGCACCAAGACTAACCGTGTACAATGGAAAGAGAAACAACGTAAAAATATTCCCAACTAATCCAGATATGAAATAAATAAGTAAATATTGAACTTTTGGAAAAATATGCTCGATGTAACTGCCAAATAAGACTAAAGCAAACATATTTGATAATAAATGGGAATAACCCCCATGAACAAACATTGAGGTAAATAAACGCCAGAGTTCAAAATGATTAATAACATTATCATTTATTAATATCATTAAATAAAAAAGATTAGAGTAATTGGAGACATTTAAAATAAAAAATAAAATAACATTAACAGTAAGTATGCCTAGTGTCAATCTCGATTCTTTAATGCTTTGAATTGTTAAAAAGAACATACTTTAAAATCCTAAGTTTTTAATCAATGAATTTTAATATTTATTATAACAAAATATAATAGTTGTTATTATCTTTAGTTTACTGATAAAATTGGAAGACCCAAAATCATTTCAAGGAAAACTTCAATTGTTATATTATTTGATTTCAGGTGGACATTTATCAGACATAAGGTTGTTTAAAGCATTTCTGGAATTGAACCTTATGGAATTTGTTCCTTTAAGAGTCCGTAAATACATTCAAAAATTACATATAGGAAATATTTACGAAGATTCTCCCACTCTCTTTTACTTTGATAAAGAGCATCCAGAAAACATAAGAACAATCTCAGCACCTCATATGATCGTTATTATGCTTCAAAATTTATTACTTAAAGAAGATGATGATCTTTTAGTATTAGGTGCTAAAAGTGGTTATATTTCTGCACTTGCTCATAAGATGGCACCTAAAGGGAAGATCAAGATTTTAGAAGCTAATTCACGTATTGCGAAAATCACTCAAAGAAATATTGAAAAGTTAAATCTCCAAGATCATATTGAAGTGATTATTAAAAATCCATTAGAAGGATTACCAAAATTTAGTCCTTGGCAAAAAATCTTGGTGACAGGAGCAATTGAAACTTCAAGGATTAATACTTTATTAAATCAACTTGATAGAAAGCAAGGTGTATTATTTGCTCCAATTGGTGGTGAGAGTGTTCAAGATTATACTCAAATTTTAAGAAAAAATGATGAGTATTATGCAGAAGTTCAATTACAAGTCAGATTCACTCCACTCATAACTCAACTTGAAGTTGATGAATTTAAGTTGATAACGGATTATGAAGTACTGAATGAGATTGAAACTGAAGAGGAAGAAAGAAATAATGAAAAACCAATCTCAATAATACACACTAAAAAGATTATCGATGAAATAGAGAGCAAGGCTAAACCTGCTAAGTTAAAAGAGAAGATCGATATCTCAACTATCTTTAAAATTTTATTAGAGAATATTGATCAAACAATAATAGAATTGAAGCAGGAAAAAAAGATAAAAAACTGGAAAAATTCAGTTGATAATTTTGACCTGGTTTTAAAGATATTTAAAAATTCTAAGATAGGACCAAAATCATATTTATCGTCAATGGAGAAGTCAATTAACCAACTAAAAACCTATAATTTCAATGTAGAAAAGTATCGAGGTAAGCATTCAGGATCAAATATAGAAGAATTGAATGTTTTCCAGAAAAGATTGGATGAGATTGAGAACTTTCAGAAGTTAATTCGAAAAGAAATTCAAATATTTGAAAGGCATTGAAAATCTTATTTATAGTTAGATTTAAATTTACATGAAAAATTTAAAAAATCCAATATAAAATATGAGTACAGTTATAATTATAATAACATAATTGTAGGGATTGGGAAATAATTTAGCTGGAGTTTTTTGCATATAATTTTCATACGATTTTTTATATTTTTTTAATAAAACCTTCTTCTCTTCGAGATTAACAATGATTTCTAATAAAACTATAAACAAGGGGATAAAAAGAATTCCAATAAAGGAATCTAGTAAGATAGCTAAACCATAATATATTAAAAAAAGAGCTGAATACTTAGGAAATCTCATTATCTTAAAAATCTTCTCTGTAGAATAAATTTTTTTATTTTTGCCAAGTAAGCGATTGGCAAGTTGCATTATTCTTACACCGCTTACTAGCAAAAGAATTCCTAATACAGTAAACCATGTCCAAAGATTTCCAAAATAACTAAGATTTTCTTTAAAAAAAGCTGAAAAAACACTAGAATTAATAATCAAAATGGAGAACAAGAGAAGCATTGAGAAATAAATAAACCAAGATTGTAGGAGTTCTCTCTTGTATATTATTCTTATGTACCATAAGTAACCAATCAAATATCCAATAAAAATAACCAAAATCAGAATTATGGCAATCAATTTTCTATTTTCATTTGTTTGTAATAGAAATAATGAAAGTTAATTTGAATATTTACCGAATTCATCTGCTGCTAAAATAAAACGTTGAATATTTTCCAAGGGAATTTTTTCATGAATGACTTTACTAGGTCCAATTACGAAGTGTCGGTTTTCTTTTAATGCCGTCATTAAATCTTTTACATGATTGGTTATTTTTTCGATAGATCCATATGGGAGTATATTACTTACGTCCCCAAACCCAATTACAACGAAATTTGGAAAATTATCATTAATATAATAAGGATCACATCCTCCCTCCCATCCTTGTAATCCTTGGAATCCCGCTTCCTCTAAAAGAGATATTAGTTCTGTTATGTCCCCATCAGAATGAATTTGAGGGATCATTCCTGAATCTTTTATTAAAGACGTAATTTTCTTATAACTTGGCATTATGTCTCGCTTCCATCTTTCGGGAGGAATAAAGCTTCTTCCTTTGAATGCGAGATCATCTAGAATATTAATAATTCTTGATTTATTTTGGGTTGCATTTATTAATCCAGATAAGTTTAACTCCGTGATTTCAGAATAGAACTTTATGAGTTCTCGATAAAGTTTACTATTATTTTTATAATGCAAGCTAAATCGTACAATGCCCATACTCTTCCATACTCTATCAAAAATACCATCAAGCATCAATATTGGAAAAATTTTATCACTGAATTTTTCATAATTATTAACCACTCTTTGGATATCTTCATTCTTATCAAGAATTTTCAAATTACTTTTCAATTCATCTAAAATTTCCATTGAATGAATGAATCCTCCTTCGTAATATTCACTTTTTTTATGAACTTTCTGTCCATCTTCTCCAATTTTAAGAAATTCACCATTATCTAATTCGATTTTTAAGCTTTTTACTTTCACGCATAATGGAAAGGGTGCAAAAACCGCATCGAATCCTAATTCAAAAGGAACAGAAAAGTAAGTCATATTTGAAAAATCTTTTGCTAAGTTAAGGTTTAATTTCGATCTGTGTTTAATTATAAATTCTTCTCGAACATATTGCACAAATCTAGGAACTTTATCTAGTTTAAAACGTTCTGAATCATCATATACGGCTAAATAACGTTCTTTGGCATCCATTATTTGCAAAATAATTTATAACTGATTATGAAAGTTTCTAAAAAGAAATTAAAATAAAATATGTTTTAAGTATATTTTTTTCTATATTCTGACAATTTTGCATTAACCTCATCCCTAAGAGAGCCTACAATTAATTTGTCAGCTTTCAACTTGATGTCATTAGAAAATTGCATGAATTGATGTAAAACTGGACCCGGAGGAAATTTATCTCTTATAGATTCAATATATAATCCTAAATCCATTGCTGATATTGTCTCATCAATTTTTTTCTGTATATTAATGAATAAATCATTAACTATCGCCTTCTTTTCAGGAGAAATAGATGTAACTTCTCCTTCAACTACTTTTTTTTCCCCTTCCGTATTTGGTTCAGAGTCTTTTCGTCCTAAAACAACTACTTCTGGTTCATATCTTGGATATTCTCCTTTTCCAGAACAGTTGTAATTCAATGTTTTGGAATCATTTCCTTTTAATTCTTGTAATTTTATCTGTAGTACTTTATAACCTTCTATCTCTAGCACATCGTAAGAGTCTATATTAATTTCTGTCAATTCAAACCCATTTGGGAGTTTTTCTTTAATAAGAATATTTTCTAATTCAACATCTCCTTTATTTTGAATTCTTACTGAAATCGAGAATTCTCCCTCAGATAGCCCGGGTTTTATGCTTTTTAAAGTTTTTAACTTCCGTGCTACATATTTGACTTTAATTTCAGGTTCAATCTTTGGTTGTATTATGAAATATTCACCTTGGATTGGACTATTGACTTTTAATTGAACGGGAGAGAGATATTTTGTCTCAGTCGGGGGTCTCGGATTTCTTGCTTTAAATGGATATGATATTAATAATGTTTTATTTGGTTGAAAATTATTTGATAATTTCATAAGTTCAATAAGCAACTTATGTGAATTATCTGGATCTTGATCATCAGGCTGTAATTCTAGTTTTTGTGTAAAATCCGTTCTTGAACTAATATCAATCCCTTCCAATTCAATTTTCAAGTCATTCAAAGAGGGGGGTATGAAATCTGCAGGGATTTGATCAACAAGAATTAATTCTTCTATATTTTGTGTCCCATCATTCAGGATTTTATTACTAATTTGCATATCAGTATTAGCATAAGCATCCACTTCTACGGGATTTATATCTTTTTCGATTTTCGCACTTAAAACATTATAAACTGTTGAATTTTTATTGATTTCTCCTATAACTCTCGTTATAACTACATAAAGGGGAGTAAAATCAATGGTGGAAGTCAATTCAGGAACATCCTTAGCCTCAATTTTGAATCCATAATCCCATGATTGTTCTGGATTCAATAGTCTCCCAGGAGTTTGTGATACAACAATTTCAGTTCCTGTAGGGATTTTATGGGATACTTTTACATCTTCTAATCGTATTTGAAATTCAGATTCGTTAATAAACTCAACAGAGCAATTCCATATTCCAGGTTCAGATCCTTCATCTCTATCAATCCCACTCATAGAATCTGTTAAGCCTCTTACTTCTGGATTAATTAAAGTGCGTTTGTAATTATTAATTAAATATGTTATATTCAACTCTCCCAAAGATTTCTCATCAGTTTCGTTGGGATTAACGGTACACATAACTTGTAACTCTGCTTTTTGTTTAGGTTCTAATGAAATTATGTTCCAAGTGATAAATTTAGAACCCGCTTCTTCCAATAATCCAGCATTTCCATTAGAAGGAGTTAAAACTTCTATTTCTTGGAAAAAAGGAGGAATGTTTTTATTAACCTTAATATTTGAAATGATGGTATCTAATGGGTTTTCGAGGATAATTTTCAAATTACATTTATTTTCATAGTTCAAAAGAAAAGTATCATTCACTTGATTATTATTTTTAGTGTTGGTGTCAAAAATCTCAGTGGCTAATAATGATGAATTCTTTAGATTTTGTATTTCATATTCTTGAGAATAATCTTGCATTGGATTTAGTATACCAACATTGATGTCTCTTGTTTCAATTGTTGTATTCACTGTTTCCTTTAAATCACAATTTAAGTTCCACAGTCTACTTTTTTTTGAAGGATTCTTTATAATTAACTTCCCATTTCCAACCACATCAACCAATTCAGAGTTGGTATTTAAATGTACTTTCTCGTTTTCTGTTATATCTACAATAATTAGGTCAGACATGAGTTATACCTTAAATTTTTAATTTTTTGCTTACAAAAAAAGATTGAATAAATAATATACTGTGTGTTTTTAAATTTTTAGAGTTCACCATATTTTTATACTATTTAGGGATAATATTCATAACTTGAAAAGCTTAGATTTTTGGTCTACTATTAAAAATTTTAATCAATTAATGAAGGAAGGAATAGAAGGCCCTGATTGCACGTCTTTATGTAAAGGAGATTGCTGCTCAATTAGGATAGATGTACCAAAAATATTAGCCAGGGAATATATAAAAAGATCTTATGCTACTGAAGCAGATTTTATAAGAAGTAATTTGTTTAGTTTTCATCTTAGATTTGATGATAAAACAGGTAAATGCTTTCTTTATGATAAAAGTATTAATGGATGTAAGGTACACTCTTCAGGCATGAAACCTCCGCAATGTTGGATCTATCCGACTAACTTTAGGAATGAGGAGGAAGAGATTCGATGCAAGAGATTATCGGGATGGTCAATTAAGTCTCTTGAAAAAACATTAAAAGCTGAAAAGCTGTTGGAATATTATATTTTTTTATGTAAACTAGAAGCAAAAAAAGAAATTAAAAGTATTAGAACTAGAATTTCGAGAAACCGACAAGATTTGATCTCTCGCATTAAAGAGTGGGCTCCAAGTAGAATTGGGGGATTCCAAGATGGATGGAGTCACCTTGAAATCTTATCAGCAGAAGGATTGTCTCTCCAAATGAAAAAATTTTGCCTGAGATATAGGGAGGATTGTAATTACTTACCAGAGGCATTTCTTGAATGTGAAGAAATTTGCGATATGATTGCTAATAAGTTGGTTGATATTCTTATTAATACCATCAATCACATATTAATGCAAGAAGAATTAGATTATGATGGATCTATTCCACTTTATAAGTTATTAAACCATTCTTTCTAATGAGTTCATATTATACCTTTAAAAGTGGAATCTGTCGGTAATTTAAATCAATAATGTCATATTTAGAATGTATAATTTTGCATATTATCTACGTATTATATATTTTTAAGATTGATTTTTTTAATAATACAAATAACATTTAAATAGTAGAAGTAAACTATATTTAAATAAAAAAATTGTGATTAGATGGATATTTCAGAGACCCCATTGGTAGATTTAGCAGAAAAAGTACTTTCTGATAAGTATGAATTTGAGAGAGGGCCAAAAAAAATAAGAGGAAATAGTGGTAAAACTTGGACCTTCAATGCATTCGTTAACAGCAACAAATATGGAAGATTCGGGGTATTTGTAAGAGACTGGAAAAGAGAGATCTCCATTACTCAACTGAGACAGTTACATAAAGCTTGTAGGGATGTACATCTTGATGGTGGGATTATGGTGTGCAATATTGCAACTGACTTTTCCAGAGATTATTCCAGTCAATTCGGGATACAATTGCTTTCTAGGGGTCATTTAGTTTCAAAACTTAGAAATAACGAATTTCAATTTTAAATCTCTCATTTTACACAAAATATAGGAAGTTTGTATTATAAGAAAATTCATTTTTGATAAAATTATTCAATATTAGATTATAATATTATTCATCAACTTTGATTAAGCGATTAATTATGGTATCAAGAAGAGTAAATGACATTGAATATGCTATTAGAGATATTGCTGTTATCGCAAATGAAGTTAAGAAACAAGGAAAAACAGTATATAACTTAAATATTGGAGATCCCGTCATATATGACTTTAAAACACCAACTTTTATTTCTGAAGCTTTAGCAAAGGCTAGTTTAGATGGGAAAAACTTTTATGCTGACTCTATTGGAGTTCCCGAATTAAGAGAGGAAATTAGTAAAGATCTAAATTTACGTCATAATTTAAAGTTAAAATTAGAAGACATTGTAATAACTACTGGAGTTACTGAAGCAATTTATTTTATTCTTGCAGCGCTAATTGAAAAAGGGGATGAATTTCTAATTCCCGGACCAACATATCCTCTATATATTAACAATACACGATTCTATGATGGAATTCCTGTAGAATATGAATTAGACGAAGAAGATGATTGGAATCCAAATACGGAAGATCTAAGAAAAAAAATTAGTAAAAAAACTAAAGGTATTTTAATTTGTTCCCCAAATAACCCAACTGGTGGTTTATTTAGTGAAAAAAAGGTGAAAGAAATAATTGATATTGCTGGAGAGTATAATCTTCCAGTATTGTCTGATGAAATTTATGAACACATTACTTATGAAAGGGAATATGTTTCACCAGCATCTCTAAGTAAGGACGTACCAATAATCGGCATGAATGGTTTTTCGAAGGCACATCTTATTACTGGATGGAGATTAGGTTATCTTTATTATCATGATCCAGAAAATAAGTTAAATGATTTAAGGGAAGGTATTGCTAAATTAGCTAGAGCAAGATTATGTGCAAGTTGCGTAGCCCAATATGCAGCTATCGAAGTTTATAAGAAGAAAAGTGACCATACTAAGGAATTAGTTAAAAAATTAAGAGAAAGAAGAGATTTTTCATACAAACGACTAAGACAAATTGAAGGAATTAGCTGCGTAAATCCAAGCGGTGCATTTTATCTTTTTCCAAAAATAGATTTAAGAGAGTTTAATAGATGGGGGAATGATAAAGAATTCGTAATAGACATGCTGAAAAAAACGGGGGTTTGTGCAGTTTATGGTTCCGGTTTTGGGAAATTTGGAGAAGATCACATGCGATTAACCTTTTTGCCTAATCTGGAAACTCTTGAAAAAGTTTACGATCTTATTGAAAATTTTTTAAAATAATTGATACCTATTATCTAATTCCATTCCACAATAATTACAATATTTCGGAATGATTATTTTCTTTGAATCCGTTGGTTTAAAGAATTTTTTTAACATTTTGTCCATATTCGAGTAGATATCATCAAACATCACATTTTCTATAGATATTAATTTTTTATTTGCTCCTTTGTATAATTTTAGTTTTTCCTTTTTTCGTTTGTTATATTTTTGACCTGTATAGCCCCAATATTCTATATAAATATCATTTTCAGGTAAATACCAATCATATTTTACATTATTACCATTGATTTGAATTGTTTTTTCATACAAGTGATCTATTCCTAAAATAGTCAAATAGTTATCTATTATCAATTCTCCTTTCGATTTAACAATATGGCCATCTAAACATTTGAATCGCCTAATCCTTTTTGAATCAGGATGATCTTTTTTACTTCTATTATAAAAAGCCTTTTGAACAATTTTAATAATAATTAAAATAATTATAACTAAAATAGAGCCCACTATTAGACCTGGCAATATGTCTTGCATTCTATCTATGTGACAGCGAGTGTTTGGAATATTAAAATGTATCTATTTAGATTTTTTTGTTTTAGTTATTTGTAAGATACTCTACATGGGTAATCTCATTTTCGTCCTTCGTAAACTTAACGATATATTCACTATGTCTTTTAAATGAATCATCATGAGAAATCACAAATAATTGGTCAAAACCCTTAATATTATAAATATACTTACTCAAGTTCCTACGAGTTCCTTCATCAAGATTTGTAGTAGGTTCATCAAAAAATGCAAAATTTGCTTTAGTAAGTACTTTAAGGATGGCTAATCTAATCGCTAGCGCTGCCGACATTTTCTCTCCGCCAGAAAGACGGAAGAAGCTTTTTGTGCTTTTCGAATTAGATATGATGATGTCATAATCCTCTTGCCATAAAAGCATTGCATCATCTTCTTCCCGAAGATTCCTATAAATATCCGAAGCAGCAATATTTATTTGATGAATTAAAGCTTTTCTCATTTTTGGAACGAATTCGCGAAGCCAAATGCGTAATTTTTTGATAAATAACAATTGAACTTCAATTTTATCCTTTTCTTGATTAAAATTCTCTAGCTCTTTTTCTAATTGAGTTATCTTACTTAAATCCGCTGTTATATCCTTGAGTCTTTCTTTTTTTGCATCTATTTTAGTTTTAAGTGTTGTAATTGTAGTTTCAATTTCCTTTACCTCGGTTTCAGTTTTAGAATGAGTCTTTTCATCATAATCCTTAGCAAAATTGTCAAGTTTCCTTTTAGAAATTTCTAGCTCATTTTCCAACCTTTTTAATCTGTTTGTTGCTTTATTTACCTCTTCTTCCTTTTTAGGTAAAGTTTGCGCAAGTAGTTTGTTCGATTGATAAGATTCATAATCCTCTTTTAAAGGTTTCATTTCTAACCGAATCTTTTTTAACTTCTCTGGAATAGGTTCTAACTTCTTAACAATATTTTCTTGTTCTTGCTTCTTTTTTTCGGCTTCTTGCAAGTTATTTTCGATAGCCTTTAGTTCAACCTTATTAGAATCAAGATTCTCAGCTTTATCATTGTTCTTTCTATATTCTTCAATATAGGGTTCTAATCTATTAATCTCTTGACGTATCACCTTTTTCTGTTCTATTAATGGCATTAAATTTTCAGTTTTGGCTTTTTCTTTATCATATTCTTTTTGTAATGAGGAAAGAAATTTTTGATGTTCATTTAAACTAATTTCCAAATCATGTAATTTTTGGATTTTGCCTGATAGATCTTCCTTGATTTTCAACTGTTCTTTTATAGAAGCAAGATTTTTTTCACTATCTTTTAAGAGTTTTTTTTGATCCTTTACTTTTTTAATCAATCCATCGATACTTGCTATTTTCTCCTTTAAATTAAGACATTTTTGTTCAAAGATTGGACAAATTCCTTTTTCCAAAGTTTCTTGATCTTGAATTAATCTATTTATTTCAGAATTTAATTTTACAACTGATAATTCTAGTCTTGTTTTTTCTTCTTCAAGAAGAATCAAACCTTCATGTTTTTTTTTTAATTTAGGTAATTCTGTCAACTTTTCTTGAATTCTTTCAATTTCATTGGATTTATCATTAAGTTGTTTTAATTTATCGTTCAGACTTTGCTCGAGGTTTGTAAGTATATTGGTTTTTTCCTCTTTACTTTTAAAATCTTCGTCCAATCGATTATATTTATCAACATATGTTTCTAATTCTTTTGCACGAATTTCTGCTTGTTCTGCTTCCCTCATATTATTATAAATTATATCTCTTTGGACATTTAATCTTACACAATTTTGAGTAAGATCTCCCAACTTTTTCTGTTCTGACTGCAAATTAGCCAATTTAATTTGAAGATTACCCTGTTCATTTAATAATTGCGAGTATTTATTTGAATTCGACTTAGATTTTTTGCACTGATTATTAGCTTTTTTAGCATCATCAAGTTCTAATTGAAGTCCAGTAATTGAATCGCTTATATTTTTTTTTTGAAGACTAACTTTTTCAAATTCTTCGATAGTTGATCTTAGGTTTTCTTTTAATTCGTTCAGTTTATCAAGTTTTAATTTCAGATCTTCGTGAATTATTTTAATTTTGTCCAATTCCTTATTTAAATCATTAACATCATTGGCAAGGTCATTTTTTTTTTCCAAAACCTCAGCCTTATTTTTAATTTCACCAGATTTTTCGCTTATTCTATTTTCTATTTCTTTTAATTGCGGAAAATATACCTTATTTATTGTCTGTTTTAATTTTAAAAACATATTTTCATAGATATTCAAGTTTAAAATAGGATCGAAATACTTTTTTCGCTCTGATGGCGCTCTTCGAAAAGGATTGATAAATGTCCCCTGTGGAATTCCAATAGATGTTTTAAATAATTTATCTAATGCAATATTATCCGTAACTCCTAATTGCGCTCGAATCCATTTTTTGAACTTCGTGATATCACTTATCTGCTTTAACTCCTTATTAGTTAGCGCATTATATATTATAACATTAGGTTTCCCAATAGTGCGTTCAATAATATAGGGTTCATTATTATAACCGATAATCCAAAGTTTGATAATTCCAAATTCTGGTTTATCGCCATGAACCTCTCTTATATAAACATCATGCTTTCTAGCAGGAAGATAATCAAATATGACGAAACCAATCATCTCTAAAATTGTAGATTTGCCAGTTCCATTCTCTCCATAGAAAACATTTAATCCTTTTTGAAAAGGAATAGTAGTTTTCTTATGGGTTTTAACGTTTTCTATTTCAATTTTTTTAAGAATCATTTTTGTTAAATCTCCTCATCATCTAAATCTCCATCATCGATTAGATCATCAATATTGGTTTCATCATCCAATAAATCACTATAATCAATTTCACTAAAATCAAGTTCAGCCTCATCTTCAGTACCTAATTGTTTCTTTTTCTGAATTGTTTTTTTTGACTTTTTACTATGTGGTTTTACTTTCTTTTTAACCATTCTCTCTTGATCTAAATCTTGAAAAAACTGGTTAAAGAGATCTTTATCAGAGTTAAACCAAGATTCAATTAAGGATGCTACCTTTTTATAACGTGGATTTTTAGTATCAAATTGATTCTTAAGATCTGAAAAGATACTGAATATTTTATCTTTGAATGGTTCAAAATGATTTTCAGACTCGATTGTACCTAAGAATACTTGTTTTTCAATCTGATCAATATTTAAATCATCATCTAAGTCAATATCAGATTCCATTGTCGAAATTAATTTGTTACTCATTCTTAAACCTAAAATATCAAACTTTTCACGAATTTTTTGCTTTAAGTTTAATAAATCTACTTCTAATTGAGAATATCCAATTATGCCTCTTATAATAATGTAAATCACGGGAAGATCTAAATTGGATCTGTCAAGATTTTTATCAGATTTGAGAGGTATGCCATACTTTTGTAAATAGTCAAGAACAAATTCTTGAGCTTCTGCAAATGTATTTTTTCCACTAATATTTATTGGATTAGGTACAAAAAACCTTCGATTGGGAATTGAGAAGGTATCGGAAGAATTTCCATTTTCACATAATAGTTTTCTTACTTCTACCTTTTTATTCTCGAATACTTCCACTAAAAAAGCTCCTCTATCTGTTTTGGTCTCAACTATATCATTGACT
The DNA here is from genome assembly GCA_964632315.1 of uncultured archaeon. Classification (GTDB taxonomy): domain Archaea; phylum Asgardarchaeota; class Lokiarchaeia; order Sigyniarchaeales; family SOKP01; genus SOKP01. Next base: position 1,074 of record CAZWEM010000013.1, on the reverse strand, counting down.
TCTAAACTACCTGGATTGAAAACCCATGGATTCTTCTCTGGAATAGTATATTGATTGTGAAAATGTCCTAAAGCCAAATAATCTACCATTTTATTGAGCTCCTGCAATTTAGGTGAAAATTCAATTCCGGTCTTTCTCTCATCGTACTCATTAATCCCAAAATGCATCATTAGAATAGAAAATTCCTTCTCGCTTTTTCCTATTGCATTGGATAATAATGGGAATAGTTCAGAAGTACTACTACCAAAATAACTCAATCCATAAATCACAGTTTTATCAATTCTGATTTTGCCTCCGATGTGAGTATGGGAATCATACTCTTCAAAAGTGATAGAATTATTCTTGTTATCATAGGTCCCTGATAAGAGAATAATTAAACCCAAATCTGCTAATAATCTTAACCATGTATGATCTGTAAAAAAAGGATTTTCATGATTTCCTTCAATGCAAATCAGAGGAATTTCTCTTTCTAATTTACTTTGAGATTGAACTTGGAAGGCTTTAATGGATAAAATGATCTCTCTTAGAACCGTGGGACTTACACGCTCATCACTATCGATCATATCACCACTAATGAGAATAAAATCAACTGCTTGATCAATTGCTTTATTTAAAACTGTTTTAAATGCTCGGAAATAGTCATAATATCTTTGGGGAATATTATATTGCCTTTTTCCCAGATGCAAATCCGCAATATGCATAAACTTAAGAGAATTCATTTTTTATACCTAAATTCCACAATTTCATCCTTATTAAATTCATTCTTCAATCTAAGATTAAGTTTTTCATTACAAAATTCTTTCACATAAAGATATATTTTGGAGGAATTCTCCAATACTTTTCTATCTTCGGGTATGTACCTTAAAAATTCTGCACTACTAATGAATATCACTTTATGTTTTGCTCGAGATGTGAGTACATTAAAGCGATTAAGATCATAAATAAATTCTTCTTCTGAACTAATTTTTTCTTTGTCAGATAATCCAATGGAAGTAATAATTAAGTCTCGATCAGACCCTTGAAATTTTTCTACTGAATAAATTGAATTTTTAAGAAATTCCATTAATTTTGTTT
>CAZWEM010000012.1:61841-99037 GCA_964632315.1 uncultured archaeon | reverse complement strand
TTTGAGGAGAGAACAGGGGGAATCATCATTGAAGGATATGGAATGACAGAAGCATCTCCAGTCACTCATACTAATCCATTTGTTGGAGAACGTAAAATTGGTTCTGTTGGAATGCCTATTCCTGATACAGAAGTTAGAATTGTCGATATTGAAGATTATACTAAAATTATACCCATTGGTGAGTCTGGTGAGATTATGATTAAGGGACCTCAAGTTATGAAGGGTTACTGGAACAAACCAGAAGCAACAGCAAATCAGATTAAAGACAGATGGTTATTGACTGGTGATATTGGTAAAATGGATGAAGATGGTTACTTTTACATCGTTGATAGAAAAAAGGATATGATAAATGTTTCTGGATTTAAAGTCTATCCAAGAGAATTAGAAGATTGTTTATTTGAGCACGAAGCAGTAGAGAATGCTGCTGTAATTGGAGTTCCAAACCCTGATATTCCTGGTAGTGAAAAAGTCAAGGCATATATCGTCTTAAAAGATGGTTATCAAGAAAGCGAAGAAGTAGAAGCAGAAATAAAAGAATTTTGTCGACAAACTGTAGCTCCCTATAAGGTACCAAAATTCATCGAGTTCCGAAAAGAATTGCCCGAAACCCTTGTTGGCAAAGTGTTAAGAAAAGATCTAAAGGATATTGAAGCTAGACGTCGAGGAGAAGAAGTATAATTTTTCTTCTATTTTTCCAAATAACTAATTATATTAATTTTAATTTCTTTTAGTATTCTCTTTATAAAGCAATTAAATTAATAAGGAGATTCTCGATGACTAATTTCCAAGAAGATCCATTTATAAAAGTTAAAAATTATGCTATGGTAAATTCTGAGCAAGGTGATATACATGGTTATCAACATGTTCAAAGAGTATATGATCTTTGTATTAAAATCAGTAAAGAATTAAAAGTGGATTTAAAGATATTAAAAACAGCAGCTCTCCTCCATGATATTGGAAGGATAAAGGAAAAAACTTATCAATTTAAAGTAAATCATTCTAATATTTCTGCGGAATTAGCAAAAACTTTTTTAGATTCACTTAGTGCATACTATTCTAATGAAGAAAAAGAACAGATTATACATTGTATTAGATCTCATTCCTATTCTAGTATAATTAAACCAAATTCATTAGAAGCAAAAATTTTGTCAGATGCAGATAAATTAGATGCTTTAGGAGCAATAGGATTATACAGGACAATTGGATTTACTGTAAAGAATAAGGGTGGTCTTAAAGAAATAATTATGCATCTTGAAGATAAAATTCTAAATTTACCTAAACTATTATACTTTGATATTTCGAAGCGATTAGCTGAAAGGAGGAAAAAGATCATAAATGAATTTTATGAAGAAATATTAAATGAATCTAAATTACGTAATCTTTTATGATATAAATGGCACCTCAAATTGTAAAAGGAGGGAAATATGTATTTGGATGGTCAAGAGTTGGTAAAGAAGGGAAAATTATAATCCCTAAAGAAGCTTATGACGAGTATGCATTATCGTTGGATCCTGAAGTGATTTTATTTTCGGGCAGTAAAACTTCAGGAGGATTTGGATTAAGTTCTATTAGAATATTAAAAAATTCAAGAATTGAAGAATTTATCATCAATTTTCCTTCTTTGATAAATTATGAATTAGCTGAAGGAGAGATCATCATAATAAAAAGCAAAAAATACTGCTGGTTAAAAATTAATGATGATATGAGTATAAACCTTCCAGAAACAACCTTAGATTCTTTTGGAATTAAAAAGGGAGATATTTTACTCTCTGGGAGAGGAAGTTATTTAGCGATTGCATTTATTACTAAAGGATTCATTTTTAACGAGGCGAAAAGGCACCCGGAAGTAGAACGTTTCTTTTAAGTATTTTTTTTAGGATTTCTATTTTAGTTTTTGAATTATATTTAATAGATAAGGAAACTTTTGTTCAGAACCCCAAATAACGTATATTTTATTATCAATGGGGATTGCTACTAACTTTGCTACAATGATCCAGTCAGATCCTAAATTATTGGAGATGTTACTATTTTTTCGAAACTTAATTTTAATATTAGCACCTAGATAATTACTGATTTTAACCTCATCTATTTCTATATACTCCAAATCAGATATTGCATTCTCTTTAATTTCTTGTTTTAATTTCTCGGAATACAAACGTAATTTTACTCTGTCCAAATTCTCCTCATCCTTAATCAATCTATCATATTCAAATATAACAATCCCGTTATCCTTCTCAAATCCAGTTATCTCTTTAATATCAAGATCAAACGGTTTTTTCAAATCATTGAGATCCAAATTATCCAAATTCCATCCATTTTCGAGATTTTCACCTAAGATTAATTTAAATCCCTTTAACACCTTTATTTCTTCCTCTTTTTCCTTTATAACGTTATCTAATAATTCATCAATGGGTCTCGCGCCATATAATTGAGCTCCTCTAGGAAATTTGGCTAATTCCTCAACCCAATTCTTTTCAACTAATCTATTTATTATGCGATATATATGAGTTCTTTTAAGTAATAACTCTTTGTCTAAGTTACCTACCTTATCCCCATCTTCACCTTTTCTTAATAAGGCAAGATAGACTTTTGCTTCATCCTCACTAATCCCAAATTGGTTTAATCCCACTTTTTCAAGTACATGCGATGTATCAGATAAAATTTTGGGAGTTAAATCGAATTTAGTTTTACTAAAAATCTCTCCTGATTTAATATATGGTTCTTTCCTCCTTATATCTGTAAGAACTCTAGCTGCATTAGCAACCACTGAACGTAAGGAATTAAAATCAGATATTTTCACATATATTTTGTTATCTTCATTTCTAAACCCTACAATCCCTTCTTTAGGTTTATTCTCCTTAACTTTTCCCTTTTCAAAAATAATTGCAATAAGTAATTCTTTAGAATTATGAAGAATCGAATAACTTTCTCCAAATAATGTTAATTCCCGTTGTAAAGATCCCCAAACAGAGTTTAAAGTGCTAAGTTCTTTCTCTATATCCCAGTTGTCTGAGGAATGAATTACACAATCTTCAAAATCAACTATCGCTAAGGCAATCACTTCTTTAACTGGTTCTAAATTGTTTTTGATGGATGCTAATATTCCACTCATCACTATCACTTATTATTCTTGAATTCTTACTAAAAAAGTTAAAGATGAAGTTTTATTCGTCAAGATTTTTCGTAAATACTTTAAATTTATCAATCTTTTTTAGGCATTTAATAGAACTTAATGCTTCATTAATATAATCAATCTGAGAATCAAGTAATATCTCCTGAGGAATTTCAATTAAAGGATCTTCCTTTATTACTTTATTTCGGTAATTCACCCGTTTTTTTAAAAACATCTATGGATCACACTCGGTCCTAATTCTTTATACTCCCGTCTTGTAATCCACATTCTTGAGAATGTTTTAAGAGAAGAAAGAATTGACCCTCCAATCCATACCGAATACATTCTTTCAGGTGGGGAGAGAATACGTACATCTACTGATTCAGGAATTAATTCTTTAATTTCTTTAGCCAATCTTTCTTTAATACCAGGAAACATGGTAGAACCACCAGAAAGCACTATATTACTGAATAATTCTCTTCTTAAATCTACATCGCATTCATTTATAGCGTCTACAAGCACATCATCTAATGGATCTAATTCTTTACCTAAGACTGATGGATTAAAGAAACTTTCGGGCCCTAAAAACCTTTCAATTCCCACTTTTATAACTTCTCCATCGGGAAGCATATAACTTTTTTCCATTCCAGATATTTTCTTCGATAACATCAATTCCTTCTCAGGATCTATGGCTACATAACATAACTTTTCTTTAATGTCTCTAACAATTTCCCTCTCAGCTGAAGAAGTAAAATTGTATCCTTTCTGCCTTAATAATCGTTGCAAGTAGCTTGTAACATCTCTTCCTGCAAGATCAACTCTTTGAATTGCATGACTTAAAGCAAAACCTTCAAAAATTGGCACTATATGGGAGACTCCGTCTCCAATATCCAAGACACAACCAGTAGTCCTCCCAGATGCATAAAGGGAAAGGATCGCTTGTGTTGCTATGTATAAAGCAGGTACATTAAAAGTCTCAAACATGATTTCTGCGATTTTTTCTCTATTTGACCTTGGATTCAATGGAGCTTCTGTTAATAATACTGGGTGCTCACTAGGATCTACTCTCAAATCAGTATAAAAGGTATAATGCCATATTCGCTCCATTGAAGGCCAATCATCAACAATTCCATGTTCAATAGGAAATCGAAGAGACATTAATCCTTTCAATTCCATTGCTTCCTCCCCAATATACCATTCTCTCGAATATTCTTTAACGTCAGGCATAATATGCCCATATTTTGGTTTTCCTATTACTGTTGGAAAGACTGAACGTGGTTGATCCTCTCCTGAATAGCCATTCTTTGAGATTCCTGTGCCATTATCAAGAACAATTGATTTTCTACCAATTAAACTTTCATTAACTGTCATTTAAAAACCCAACTCGCTAAAATTTCTAATTTATACACTTTCATTTAAAGATTTATTATAAAACAAAATGATTTTATGATTTATACATAGAAATTCTAATATTTAAATCTTGTCACAACTATGTCACAGATCTGTGACAAATAACTTTTTTATTGAAATAATTTAATGTCAATTTTTTTAAAACCAAAAAACTAGGAATTTTTTGTTCCGTATTTAGATTTTCTCTCTCCTATTTTAAAGTATTTTTTGGTTTAATTAGTATTATATGTATTGATACTGCAATTGCTATCAATAATAACAAAATCTGAATCCAAAAGATTGGAACTACAATCATCGCTACAATTATCATAACCCATAAAAAGGTTATAGTAAATATCTTTACTTTTAAAGGCATCCCGAGACCTTCTTTATAATTCCTAATATATGATCCTAATATCTTATTCTTTAGAAGCCAATTATAAAATTTATTTGATGATTTAGCATATGCTGCAGCGGAAATTAATAAAAATGGTGTTGTTGGAAGGATGGGTAAAAAAATTCCAATCAATCCAATCATTAGTGCTATTGTACCTCCTATAAATATCAATTTATTTTGGATTGATTTTTTCTTCTTTTTTTCGGAGTTAATTTGGCCAATATGAGCCTTAGTCGCCATTAATGATTTCTCATATAGATTTACTAAAATGAGATAGTCAGATTTCATTATTTAAATTTTGATACTATAATTTATAGCTTTCTTAAAAGACTTAACCGTAGAATGCACGGTTTTAATTTGTATATATTTTTATTATAAATCTTATATTCAATTAATGTTAAAATTTTGATATATACGTAAAGAAGGAATTATTTTGATAATTATAGTTTTGAGCCATTTAAAACCCTTTTTTCGACCGAGAATAGTAATACAAGCTCCAGAATCAGTAGATAGAGATGATCTAAAGCAGATTCCCACATTGATAGATTTATATGAAAAAGGGTTCTTTAAACATATGTTTGGGTCCTTTAAAACAGCAAATCTATTATTTGACATTGATAGTGCATATTCAAGAACAAAAAAAGAACGATTATTGATTTCGATAGTGTATGATAATAAAAGTAACTTAAACACTGAGCAAGCTAATAAACTATTAAACGGATTTGTTGAAGAATTTAAGAAAATTGATGATGTTTATAAAGCTTTTTACACCAATTCGAGAGTGTATAAAGGAGATAAAGAGAAATACGAAGAAATAGTTCAATTAATCAATTCATTCTATACTTCTTTTCCCGAGCAGGAAGTTATTTTTGAACAAAAAGAGGCTAAAATTCTTGTTTTTGGCTTATTCCTTGCTGGAAAGACGACTATAATAAGGTGCCGAAGAAAATCTGTATCAAAAACGATATTCCCAACAATAAGTGTAGATATTTCAAGGGTTTTAGTCAATAATGTATCTCTTTTAACTTATGATGTTCCTGGGCAATCTAAATTTAAGGACTTATGGAAACCATATCTGAAGGATCAAGATGGACTAATATTTGTATTGGATATCCATGATAAACTTAAATTTCCAGATGCTAGAGCATTATTACACGAGATAGCAGGAAAACCAGAACTAAGTGAATTACCTCTTCTAATTATGTTCAATAAAGTAGATTTAGGTGAACCTAATCTTGATGATTTAGTTGAAGCTATGGGCATAAATCGGCTTGGAAAACGACCCATTAAATGTTTCTTGACAAGTGGAATAAAAAACAAGAATGTAGATGAAAGTTTTAATTGGCTCTCCTTAAAAATAGCAGAAAAATTAGATAGAGTTACCCCGAGTAGTGACATTGGAATAATTTTTTGTAGATGGGATGAAAATTTAGGCGTCAAAATAGAAAATGTTCATCCTAAAGATGCTTTTGAAGATCCTGAATTAGTTTCAGTTAAAAGTTTCGCAATGTCGCAAGTAATATTTAGTGGCGGTCAATTTGAAAGAGCTTCAATTATCCTTCCCTTTCCGCATCTAAATTCTAATGCTGCTATTTATTTTGATTATGTGCCAGATGAATCGATTAGAGGGGGTTTATTGCCTATTTCTTTAATCGTATATTATAATCAAAATATTCCGAAAGTAATTATTAATCAATTTAATATTTTTATTTTTGAGCAGTTTGAAATTATTAAAGAGGCTTATCTAAATGATGAAGATATATTAGAACATTTACGAAATATCCAACAAACGATTATAACTCAAATTGGATTATATAAACCTTCTATTGAAGCACTTAAACTTGCTGAATTACGTTATAGTACATTATTTAAAGCAGCTCAAGATACAATTTTAATTATTGATCGAAAATCTGGTATAATAATAGATGCAAATAAAAAAGCAGAAGATTTGTTCGAGCTTCCTTTTGAGGATTTTGTTGGACTTCACGCGAGTCAGTTATTAATTGACGATATCAGAAAAAATTTCAAGGAAAAAATCTTTGAGCATATCGATAAACCGACTCCTATCATGTTAAATGTAATTAGCCACTCTGGAAATATCATCCCAGTGGAAGTTAACGTAAATGAAGTGAAGATGGGCAATCAAATGTTAGTGCAATGCATTATTCGAGATGTTAGTGAGCGGATTGAAACGGAACTTAAATTAATGGATTCAGAAATAAAATATCGACATCTTTTCGAGGAATCACCATTTTGTATTCTATTATTGGATCCTAAAGGTTATGTCGTTGATTGTAACCCTGCTTTAGAAAAAATTTTTGGTTATAGTAGAGAAGAATTGATTGGTAAGAAATTCATTAATTTACCGATTATACACGAAGATTTTTTAGTAGAATTCCTTAAAAGATTCAAGGAGGAAACAAGAGATATGAATTTTCCTCCGATAGATGTTCAAATTTATAGAAAGGATAAAACAGTTACCTGGATTACTTTACAAAATTCATTTGTGAGAATTGGTAAAGAAACATACTATCAAGTAATTTGTTATGATATTTCGGAACAAAAAAGATCAGAAAAAGAGCTTAAGAAGGTCTTAAAATTAGAAAATATTATTGCTCGAATAATTTCTCGATTTGTAGGAATGAAAGATTTTAATCAAGCGATATATGATTCTCTTAAAGATATTGGAGATTATACCAAGGCAAGGAGAGCATACTTTTATTACCTAAATGAAGATTTTAGCTTTATGGAAAGTGGAATTATTTGGCATGCTCAAATATTAAATCCTGAGATTATTGAACCAGAGACAATATCTATATCTAATTTTCCATGGTTAAAAGAAACGTTAAAAAGTAAAGATTATCTTACCTTAACTGAGATTGGAGTAATCCCCAATGATGGTATCAATTTCAAGAAATTTCTTGAGAAATTAAAGATATGGAATTGTATTGTCTATGCAATAAAAATTGAGAATAACTTGGAAGGAATCATAATTCTTGTAAATTTTTCAGATTTCTCTTCTAAGGAAATAGAAGATTTAGAATTGATAGGATTTTTTTCAGAAATTCTTAAGAATGGTATATTTCGAGAAATTGCAAAATATGAACTTCAAAAGAGTGAAGAAGAATTTCATAGAGAATTTGATAGAGAATATTTTTACAGAGAATTATTTGTAAATGATTTTAAAATCATAATGAATAATTTACAGACCTATCTAAATCAATTAGCGGATGAAACTGCTTTTTTTAGGTCAGAAATTGGAGAGGAATTACTAAATAATATTAAACAACAAAATGTAAACGGGCAACAGCTTTTATCAGTGATCCAAAAGCTGACATCCATTAATGAAAAAACGCTCTCAATGAAAAAAGTGAATTTAAACAAAGAAATTGATAATGCCGTAAAGTATATAATTTCAATGTACACAAATAAGAAGATTAATATTATAATTGAGGCTCCCAGTGAAGAATTTTATGTGATGGCAGATGAATTTTTAACAGATATTTTCACGAATTTGCTTTTCAGTTCAATTCGATATAACAAAGATCAATCAATTGAATTAAAGATTGTTATCTTTAGGAATCTACAAGATGATAAAAGTTTTATAAAAATTGAATTTGTAGATTATCGAAATGCGATTTCTGATATTGGAAAAAAAGATATCCTGCGAATGGAGAGAGAAAAAGATAGTAAGATTAAGGAAATTCTCCTTGGTTTTCTTCTCGTCGAAAGAATCTTAGATAATTATAACGGTAAAATTTGGGTAGAAGGAGATTCTTTTGTAGTTTTAATCCCTGAAGCTGTAGATTAAACATCTTTCATTTTAAGTATGGACTTGTATTTGAATTAGTATTTTCCCGAATTTCTTTAGGTGTTCCGAATGCGATCACTTTTCCTCCTTTTGGGCCTCCTTCTGGTCCAAGCTCAATAATATAATCAGTATACGAGAGGATTTCGGGATCATGTTCAATTATAATTACACTATTGCCCTCATTCACGATCTTTTGAAGTAATTCCATGAGTTTTACGGCATCATAAAAAGAAAGTCCAACCGTTGGTTCGTCAAGAACATAGAGCGAACTTTTTTTTCGTGTCTTGCCTAATTCTTTAGCTAACTTTACTCTTTGAGCTTCTCCACCACTTAAGGTTGGTGCAGGCTGTCCTAGAGTAATATATCCCATTCCAATGTCATCAAGGATTTGTAGTATTTTTGTTATATTAGGATAGGATTTGAAATGTTCTAATGCTTCAATAACAGTCATATTAAGTACATCAGCGATGTTCTTACCTTTGTAAAATACATCTAAAATTTCTTGTTTATATCGAGTGCCATGACATTCTTTACAAGGAATGTTAAAACTGCTGAGAAAAGATATTTGTAAGTCTTGTTCTCCGGTTCCCCTGCATGTAGGACATCTTCCTTTTTCAGAATTATAAGAGAAATGCCCCGCACTATATTTCATTTTTTTTGCATCACCTGTTTTTGCATATACCTTTCGAATTTTATCCCATATCCCAACATAAGAACATGGCGTAGATGTTTTTACTCTAGATATAGGTTTTTGATTGACTACTATAACTTCGTCAATATTTTGTGCTCCTTCAATTTTTGCATAATATTCAGATACGTCATCTCCATTCTCATCAATATCATCTTCATTTTCATAATCTGAGTTCTCAGAAAAAATTTTCTTCAATAGTGGCACAAGGGTGTCTAAAATTAGTGAACTCTTCCCCGATCCAGAAACACCGGCAATTCCAACCATCATTTCTAAAGGAATATTAACAGTAATATCCTTTAAATTATTTGTTGTGGCGTTTTTTAGGGTTATGAATTTGGTCGTTTTATCAACCCGATTCATTTTTATTTTTTGAGGAAGTTTAATCAAGCCTCGCAAGAATAATCCTGTAAAAGACTCATTGACACCCTTTAATCCTTCAAGATCTCCTTTATACACAATTTTACCTCCATTTTTTCCAGCGTCTGGACCGATATCGATAATTATGTCAGCAATTTCTATAAAACGCCTATCATGTTCAACCACTATTATTGAATTTCCCAATTCCTTTAATCTTTTTATAATTTTAATAAGAGAATCTTTTTCTCTTTCATGTAAACTCATACTTGGTTCATCTAACACATAAATCAATGAATCAATACCAGCATCCAAATGCGTCATCAAAGAAAGACGTTGTAATTCCCCTCCACTAAGTGATGGTAAAGTTCGATTAAGATGAATATAAGATAAACCTACATCTATCATGTTCTGAATACCTTTGATTATCGTTTCAATAATAGATTTACCTTGAGGTGTCTTAACGTGATTCTCAGTTAATTCTGAGAGAAATTTGTTTAACTCATCGACAGGTATCATTGCTATTTCTCCTATATGCTTTCCATTGATCTTAATTTCCCGTGCTTGCTCATTTATGCGATACCCATCGCATTCATCGCATTTCATAATAGCCATAAAATTCTTTGCTTTATTTCGTCTATATGAGCTTTTTGATTCTTTAAGTGCGCGATCCACGTGAGGAATAATACCTTCAAATTCTCGTTCTAATGTCCCTGTAAATGTTTTCGAATCCCACTCAAAAGGTAGTTTTTTCCCACTTCCATATAGAAATACTTTCTTTATTTCATCAGATAGATCTTTATACGGAGTATTGCCGTCAAAATCATAGAACTTAGGTAGTTGTTCTACAAATCGCAATTGATCAGCAAAAACAGCTGATCCCGCTTTAGTAATCTCTACTAAATTCCAATTTTCATCCTGTATGATAAGTTCTTCAGTTAGATGGGATGTAAAACCCCTCCCCTTACAATTGAGACACAATTTGGTCATCTGATAAGCTCAAAAATGAATTCCACTGGGCTCATTGAAAGAGAAATGTTTAATTTGGGGGCGATCTATAACCATTCCGCAAGTATCACATTCCAAATTATCATTAACAGGGATCTTACAAATTGGACAAAGGAACTCACCTTCTGTTGAATATAACATCCGTAAAAGATTATATAACGCAGTCTTCGTCCCAACTGTAGAACGCGGATTAAAAACCCTCGTGGTCCTTTGTTCCACAGCAACTGTAGGACTTAGTCCCTCAATCCTATCGAATGGTTTCTCATCTTCGAATTTTGGAGGAAATCCAATTGATTGAAGATATCGATTCATCCCTTCATCAAATATGATATCAAAAGCTAAGCTTGATTTTCCGGATCCTGAAACTCCTGTAATAAGAACCATCTTTCTCTTTGGAATGTTTACATTTACATTTTTAAGGTTATGTATTCTTGCTCCAATTACTTTTATTTCATCCAATCTCATTCACCTCCTTCTATTTTTTTTCTTAAAATGTAATGCGCACAATCACTATCATTAGGATTGGCTTTGACCCATCTAATCTCTTCTTCGATTTTGTTAATATCTTCAAAAAGATTAGGTTTCTTACCTTCATGTATTTCTTTAATTATTATCTCTAAAGGGCCATAGAACTCATTCCACCAACATCCCTTAGGCCAGTTTAATTGTTTGATCAATTCATAACCACATTCGGTTATTAGTGCTTCATTTTTCTCCATCAATTTGATCGATTGACCAAGAACTAAAAATCCCCCTTGTTTAAGGATCCGGTTGCATTCCTTGAAGCTTTTCTTAAATCCTATTATATGTACCACACCTTCTTCCCATATCAGGTCAAAATAATCATTAGGGAAATTATTTTTTAAGAAATCAATCCTTTGAATTCTAAATTTTTGTGAAAGATTTCTTATTTCGACTTTTTCATTCAACTTATCTAAGAGAATTGGATCAATGTCTATAGCATGGATAATTCCATCTGTTAATTTTGCAAGTTCAAGACTAATTAGACCAGAACCACAACCTAAATCAAGAATTTTTGGATTTTTCATTTCTGGCAGGAATTGAAACGCTTTTCCGGTATACTTAAGAAAATTAATCCTTAACTGCTCTGTATATGGTTCTTTGTATGACATATTCTTTTCCTCTTATATTGAATTTCTTATTGTTTTCTTTACCATTTATGATAATCTGGACAAGCATCGTAATAGTTACTACAAAAACTGACAAAATCCAACTCGTTGAATTGAGATAAATCCAAGTCATTCACCATCCAAATTAGGATTAATTTTAAGTCCACAATCAAAACATTCTGCATCGTGAACACAAATTTCTCCTCCACAATTTGGGCACTTATATAAATTTTTCTTCTCTTGAATCCAAGCGTCAATTCCTATATCAACGAGTCTTTTAAGGTTCATTATTGGACTTACATTATATCTAGAGACATAAGTTTTATCAATTTTTTTTAAATTATCGCATGGAAATGATTCACATTCATAACAAAAATCATATTCACCCTTTCTAATAGGTGGACAACCTTTTTTAATAAAAGTACAGTTTTTATTACGAATTCTACAACCTAGACATCCAGATTTACGATTTTTTTCTTTAAAAAGATTTTTTTTCTGAACTAAATATGATCGACACGCTCCACAATATATGCCGCATGGTGCAACCAAATTAATTTCGCTCATTTATATCACCATTTAAACTTTTAAATTCAGGAGATTTTTAAATAATTTTTCCTCTTTATCAAGGATTAATAAAACATATTCTTGTAGCTCTAGCAAATCAATGTTATCCAAACAGTCATTGCTATACTCATCAACGGCTTGTTTTAAAGTTTTTGCAATTTTAGTCCAATTATCTGCTGATTCTCGAATCATTGGGATACTCTCCTCTAAAATCTTGAAATCTATCTGGTTCCAAGCTTTAGGACCTCCCCTCATCTCTGGGTGATTATATAACTCTTCTAAAAATTGAGTATAAAGATTCCGAAAGCTCCCTCCACCAGTCCCCCAAGTTTCAATGTACCCATATAATAGTTCAAACATTAATTTTGCTCGTGATACTGATTTTCCAAGGGAATCTTTTGCTTCACCTGCTAATTTTTCTTTCCAATGAGGAATTGAGTTTGCAAAAAGCTTTAATCCTTGGATTCCATGACTATTCATTGAGGGGCGAAGCATATTATTCGCAACTTTTTGAATAGCGACCTTTACTCCCGCTGCTATAGGAGGGCGTTTACCATCAGATCTCTTCATCATAGAATATTGAGTATTATTTGGATGCATAAAGGAAGGGCCAAACTCAGAGCTTCGCGCTTCCTTTAATTTCTCAATGGGGAGCATTTGAAAACCGATTAAATCTGTATCACCTACGAACGCACATCCATTCTCCTCATCATATCCACTTAATGTAATCGAATGTCCACCAAAATGAATATCTCCTGTTTCCTCAAAATAAGGTAAAAATCCTAAATCCACTTTTAGAATTAGTGGGGTATCCTGTTCTATCAATTTTTTAGATTCTTCCCAAGCTTTATCAGCACTAGTAAACGACTGTTTTCTCAAAATAAATCCCAATAACCGGCAAGCTAAGGAGTTTGGATCAATTGTTCCTTGTTTTCCTCCGAGAAAAAAAGGGATTTTTGATTCTGGTATGAATGAGGCGCTTTCTGTAGTGTCAAAGAATCCAAATCCTAATGTAGCATCCAAGCCAAATACCATAGCTTCTGACATTTTAAAACCATAAAACTCAAAGAGGTCTCTCATAGCAGACGACTCACAATGTACACCAACACGATGAACAAAATTATTTACGGTAATCTTTTGAGTCAACTTGATCCACCCCATTTTGTATTTCTTCTATAATTTGTTCTAAAAATTCAATATCTGTCTGTAAAATCATAATTGGGTGAATAAATAAACCTCTGACATTTAATGGTTGATTAATGTTACTCTGTAACATGTCTTCTAATTCTTTTTTATGGGTTTTTATCATAGTTAAAGAACTTGAAAATACTTCTAATTGTTCTTGTTTTGAGAGATAAGGAAGCATTGAGAAAGCTATATAGAAATCAGGATCATTTCTGCCTTTATAGTCCTTAAGAGTATTATAAATTCTATTTTTTAAAATATTCAATCCTTTTTCAGTAATCTGGTAAACCTTACGAATTCTGTTATCAACTTCTTCATTATAAGAATCTACTAATCGATTCTCTTCTAGGTTTCCTAAATCATTATATATTGAAGACATTCCAATTTGGGTCCAAGCTCTCATACCTCTCTCTTCAATCCTCTGATTAACACTATAAGCATGTGATGGAAATTCAGAGATTAAACCCAAAATTGCAAATTCTCGATGATTCAATGAATAATCTTCACTGGTAATATTATTCATATATAATATTATTTATCAAGAATATATAAATATTTCTATCTCTACTAAGCATTTGTAAATTTTTTTGCTTTAAAAAGTATTAAAATCTCTTATATCCACAAATTGTCCTTGATGTAAATTAGATAAGAGAAAGCATATTTAATACATATAAATAAAAAAGAAAAAATTTATAATCTCTTTAAGTAGAATCTAAAGCTTCAAACTGACTATTATATAAGTCAGCATAATATCCATTTCGGGCCAATAATTCTTTATGTGTGCCTTGTTCCACGATTTCTCCATCTCGAATTGCAAGGATCAAATCAGCATTTCGTATAGTGGACAGACGGTGAGCAATGACAAAACTAGTTCTACCCTGCATTAGTGCATCCATAGCATTCTGAATTAATATTTCTGTATGCGTGTCTACTGAACTGGTAGCCTCGTCGAGGATAAGTATTGGTGGATCGGCAAGAACAGCACGAGCGATTGTTAGTAATTGCATCTGACCTTGCGAGATATTTGTTATTTCTTCGTTTATTATCATGTTATATCCATCTGGTAGGGTTTTTACAAAGTGATCAACATTAGCAACACGTGCAGCGGCTCGTACTTCTTCGTCAGTTGCATCTTGATTACTAAAACGGATATTATTCAAAATGGAATCATTATAAAGCCATGTATCCTGAAGTACCATTCCAAACAATTTGCGCAAGTCTTCGCGAGTCATTTTCCGAGTATCATGACCGTCTACTAAAATTATTCCACTATTTAGTTCATAGAATCGCATGAGTAATTTAACTAATGTGGTCTTACCCGCTCCTGTTGGACCCACAATTGCAATCTTTTGTCCTGGTTGAGCTGTCGCGGAGAAATTATGAATGACTATCTTATCTTTGCTGTATCCAAAAGTCACGTTACGGAATTCTACTAACCCTTTAACTTTCTTTATTTTAATAGGATTGGAGACTTCCTGGATTTCTTCTTCTTCATCAAGGAATTTAAATACGCGTTCTGCTGCAGCAGCTGTTTGCTGGAGAACATTTGAAACATTTGCAAGTTGACTGAGAGGTTGTGTGAATGATCGGATGTATTGGATAAATGCTTGAATGTCCCCTATATTTATAACATTCTGAATAGCTAAATACGCTCCAAGTATAGTTACAACAACATATCCCAAATTGCTGATGAAAAACGTGATTGGAATCATCAAACCAGAGACAAAATTCGCTTTCCAGGATCCTTGGTACCATCGATTATTTAATCCTTTGAATTTTTCAATACTTTTTTCTTCTCCGCTGAAAGCTTTTACGACAACATGGCCACCATACATTTCTTCCACATGTCCATTCACATGCCCTAAATAATCTTGTTGCTGTTTAAAATACTTCTGTGATCGACCAATGATGATGCCTATAAGTAGTAGTGTCAGCGGGAGCATCCCCAGTGCGACTAGTGTCATCATCCAATTGATACTTAGCATCATGATTACAATACCAACGACTGTTACTACTGACGTAATAATTGATGTGAGACTCTGACTCAAAGTTTGATTTATCGTGTCTATATCATTCGTAATACGAGAGAGAACCTCTCCATGCGTTGTTTTATCGTAATATTTAAGGGGCAAGTGATTAATTTTTTCTGAAATATCTCGACGGAGTCTGTAAGCTACATTTGTTGAAATATTTGCCATGATCCAACCTTGAACAAACCCAAACGCTGCTGAGATAACATAAATTATTAGTACTTCTAAAAGGATACCTCCAATTTTAATAAAATCAATTTCACCACTACCACTAACTTTAGCAATTACACCATCCACCAAAGTCGTGGTAGCAGTTCCTAGAATCTTTGGTCCTATAATATTTGCTGTAGTAGAAGCTGCTGCAAAAATGAACACCAATAACACTAACCATTTATATCTACCCATATACCTGAATAATTTACCCATAGTTCCACGAAAATCAGTTGGTTTTTCACGAACACCTAACCCAGATCCCGGCGGACCAGGACCCCTCATGTGTCCTCCACCTCGTCGCATCATGATGATTCCTCCAATTCAAGTTGTGAAATGGCTATATCTCTATATATAGCACAATCTTCCATGAGTTCAGTATGCTTACCCTTTCCAACAATCTTACCCTCATTCAGAACAATGATCTGATCAGCATCTTTTATCGTGGAAACCCTTTGTGTCACAATTATTACTGTACTTGCTGATATAGATTTTCGAAGTGCTTTTCTTAATGCAATATCGGTCTTAAAATCTAAATTAGAAAAACTATCGTCTAAAATATTAATGGGAGCCTTTTTAACTAATGCCCGAGCAATTGAAAGGCGCTGCTTTTGACCTCCAGATACATTCTTACCACCTTGAGCTATCTCAGTAGTCATGCCCTCGGGTTTAGAACTTACGAACTCACTAGCTTGAGCGGTTTCTATTGATGATTGAAGAACTTCTTCATTCACATTTTCATCTGCAAACAAGAGATTACTTTCAATAGTTCCGGAAAACAACACGCTTGTTTGAGGCACGTATCCAATTTTTTCATGAAGGTTTTCTTGAGTTACTTCACGTACATCGACGCCATCGATCAATATTGCCCCTGATGTCACCTCATATAGACGAGGAATCAAATTTACAAGCGTAGACTTACCAGACCCAGTCGGCCCAATAAGAGCAGTGAACTGTCCTGCTTGAGCGGTAAAGGAAATATCATTCAATGCATTCTCTGGTGCTCCAGCATAACGGAAAGAAACATCTCGAAACTCAATTTTACCCTTAAATGGGTCATCAAAGTGTCTTGGATTTTGGGGATCTTGGATCATTACATCAACTTTTAAAACCTCTGCAATACGATTTACAGACACTAAAGCTCGAGGTAAGATGATAAACATTAACGAAAGCATGAGGAACGCAAACGTCACCTGGATAGCATACTGCATGAAAGCAATCATATCACCCACTTGGATACTTGCATTGGCTACACCGTGTGATCCAACCCATATGATGATAACTATCAGGGCGTTCATTAACATCATCATCACTGGCATCATAATCACCATGACTCGGTTTATAAACAGCGAAACCTTAGTAAGATCAATATTAGCCTCATCAAACCGTTTCTCTTCGAATTTTTGTTTATTAAAAGCCCTTACAACCATTAAACCCGACAAACTCTCTCGAGCCACGAGATTAAGACGATCTACTAATCTTTGAATGCTCTTAAACTTCGGTAACGCTATATAAAAGACTATAAGGATAAGGGCGAGTAATACTCCGACCGCCATTGTTAATATCCACCACATCGAGGGAGCTAACTCAAGGGCGTGTATTACCCCCCCAACCCCCAAAATAGGAGCATAAAACACTAAACGAATCACCATCATTATTGCCATTTGGATCTGAGTTATATCATTCGTTGACCGCGTTATCAAAGATGCGGTGGAAAATGTATCAAATTCGGTACTTGAGAATTTTTCGACCTTCTCAAATATATCCTTTCGCATATCTCGAGACATTCCGGTAGCAATTTTAGCAGCGAAATACCCCACTCCAATTGTACATGCCATTGCAAGGAAGGTAAGAAGGAGCATCAAACCACCGTAGTAGAACATATAATTAAGTTGCATTTGATCTACATTTATACCAAGTTTTTCATACTCCACTCTTACAACTTGAATTGCGGCCTGTATTATAAAGGCTTCCCCAAGAGCGCTAAATCGTGAGTTAGCAAGAGCAGTTATCAATGTCACTGCAATAGGCCCTTCAGGTGATGTTTGAAAGTAATTAAATAAATCTCCACTAGGAAGAGAAATGTTTAATGGTTGTAATTGAAGATTTACAAGCATACGTAATGTGTCATTTGCCATGAGTAATTCGACGAAGGATACTGTCAAGAGTCCCTTGGCTATAATCGGGTTTAAATGCGCGATTGTCTTGCTATCAGTATCGGTCAATACATAAATAGACTGGTTAACCACAGCAGGATATTTTTTGACATAATTATTAGCTTCTGTAGTTCCGTTTTCCACGAATGTATAAGCATCAAGCACGTCTGTTTGGTTCCCTGGAGTAAGAAATAGCAAAGTATGGTTCATTTCGATTCCTCGCATTGCTTCAGGCACTGCATTCTCTATACCCTTTTGTTGAATGCCTACATTCACTATCTTTGCGAGATAATCAGGCAATGTGAGGTTAAAGTTTGCTTGTCCAAATAACAACGCAATAGAAACAGCAATCATTATGAGGTAGGGTTTTGAATATTTAATCATTCTGACTTTCATTATATAATCACCATTAACTTATTTAGACTCTATTTCTTTGTCTTCTGTTTCTATAGAAAGAGGATTGTCCATTAGATATTTCTTTAACTCGTTTTGTCCTTTTTCCATCTTATTTAACATGTGAGTCAAGAAATCTGCTTTGAGTAAAAGAACTACATTTTGCCCCTCTGTCCCCATAACAATTAACTTCTCGCCTGCTTCAAGTTCTATTTTTTTTCGTAATTCTATTGGTAAAACGACTTGTCCCCGTTCGCCTACAGTTGCACTACCATAAAATTCTAATTTTCCAAAAATAATTTTTTCCCCTAAAAATAACTAATTATAATGTAAAAACAGACGAAACAATTAAAGTTTATCATATAATTCATATTTTTCGTACAAATCAGAAAAATTGTATTTTATAAAATAATATACAACTGGAATATGGGCACATGTTAGAAAGTATATACTTAACGCTTATAATTTTAAAATTTTCTATTTACTGAACCATTTTTTGAAAATAACTTAAAGTAATCCACTCTATTGATCTATCATGCAACTAAACACGGAAAGGATTTTAACCTTAATAGCTGAAAAAGCCAATTTATTAGAAGGAAGTGAAGGTGTAAGATCGATTATGTTGACAATGTTTCGTTTTCCCTCACTAAAAAATAAAAAAGTGTCTCAGAAAACAGGAATTGCAATCCCAGCATTAGCAGCGGTAAGAGGAGAATTAGTAAAAGCGGGAATAATTGAGAAAAAGAACTTCCTCGGTGAAAAAGGTAGAACGTGGATTCGAGAATACCTCAATCTTAAATACGAATATGATCCCATTCCAAATTATAATTCTCTGGATTTAACCATCCCAGATGATTTAAATAAAGATGGTCTAAAAAATATCAATGAAGTTTTAAATGAGCGACCTGATGCAGATTTTTCCTTGGATCAATCTCATGCTACTTCTGATACAGTAATTAATCGAATGCTTTATCTATTGAAAAAAGGAGATCTTGAAGGAAGAAAAATACTATTTTTGGGAGACGATGATGCAACATCGTTGTTAATTGGATCATTAGGTTTAATCGAAGAATTAACGGTGATTGATATCGATCCTCACGTTATTGATTTTCTTTCTGTTAAAGCAAACAATTTATCAATAAAAAACTACAATGTAGTTTCGCATGATCTTAGAGATCCTTTACCATCAAACATAATAAACAAATATGATTTGGTAATTACAGATCCTCCCTATACCAATGAAGGATTGAGATTATTTTTAAAAAGAGCTCAGCAAGCACTCCGAACCAAAATACAGATAGATAAAGATCAACATGATGTTATTGGAAAAAAATGCTTATTAAGCTTTGGTAATAAACCTCCAAATGAATTGCTCCACGTTCAATTGTCAATATTGGATCATGGATTCATTATAAATGAGATGATTCCTTATTTTAATTTGTATAAAGGAGCAAGTATCTTAGGTCAATTTAGTCATCTCTATTATTTACAATTAACAGAGCAAGCAAACTCAATAAGTCATAATTTAGATCAAAAATTAAACCCAATTTATACTTCAGAAGTAAAGAGTCAAAAAGGGCTCCCTTTCCGCCCTCTAGGTTATCATTTCATAGGTGAACTTCGTTTTAACAATCAAGCAATGTTATTTGATAATGGCAGAATTGAAAATTTTTTTTATCATTCTCTTGAATCTGCGCAATTAAAAATAATTGATGTGTTCCACCATCCCTACAAACCTCATGGTTACACTTCTGTTGCGATTCTTCAAACAAGTCATGCTGCGATTCATACTTGGCCTGAACACGGATATATTAGCATAGATATATTTATTTGTGATGAATTTGAAAAAGGAATGGAGGTAATCAAAATACTAAAAGAAAAGTTCAATCCTTCATCCTCAGAGTTTTTTTATATGGAACGAGGCAAAAATTCTGATTTTAATTATCAACCAATAACTCCTAAATAAATGGATATTACAGTCTTATATAATTTAACTAATCTTATACTAAATATATGATTAATTTAAGTAAAATTGTTAATCAAAATAATAGCTCCTCTGAAAGTTCACTCCATTTACAATTGAAGGAATATTATCACCAACCAGGAGATAAAATAGAATACCATGTGGATAAATTTATTATTGACATTGTTAGGAAAAACTATTTAATAGAAGTTCAGACCAAGAATTTTTCCGCGATAAAAAAGAAACTTGAAACACTTATTAGGGACTATAAAGTTTTGTTGGTATTTCCCATTATCCAAGATAAATGGATCCTCAAGTTTGATCTAAATAATAAAAAAATTATAAAAAGAACATTATCTCCTAAACACTGTAATTACTATGCCATTTTTGAAGAACTAATTAGGATGCCTGACCTAATTTGTGAACCTAATTTGATGATTGAGGCATTAATTATTCAAGCTAATGAGATATGGGTTAATGATGATAGAGGAAGTTGGAAAAGAAGGGGATGGAGCATAAAAGATAGGAATTTAATCCGAATTTTAGATCAAAAATTATTTTCGAGTCCAGAACATTTTCTAGCCTTACTGCCAAGCGATTTAGAAACACCATTTACCAATAATGATCTCTCTAAATCAATTATTATCTCTCAAAGATTAGCAAGTATGATGACTTACTGCCTAAGAAAAATGAATTTACTAAAAATTGTTGGTAAAAAAAATAGATCAAATGTATTTGATTTTAGTTAGTGGGATTTTAATTCCTTTATAAAAGGCAATTCTCTATAGAGCCCGTTATAGTCAAGTCCATATCCTACAACAAATATATTAGGAATATCAAAGCCGATAAATTTAACATAAAAATCGATGTTTCTCTCTTTCCCTCTCTTTCTCATGAGACAACAAAAATCAATCATTAAAGGATTATAAAGCCCGTGTATCGCCTTGTTTAAGCAATTTAAGGTATTTCCTGTATCTAATATATCATCAACGATTAGAACCGCCCTTTTATCTAAATTCATTCTATTAAGCTTTTCTTTTCTTATAAATACCTCAGATGATTCTACTCCTGAATAAGATCTAATAGAAATGTGTTCCGTATGAATTTTAATGTCAAAACGAGATAATTGTCGAATTAAGTCAGAAGCAAACACGAAAGAACTCGTTGTGATGAATATGAAATGAATTTCATTAATTTTCTTTTTTTTGTAATAATTATAGATTTCGACCGCTAATTTTTTTATTCTTGCTTTGATCTTTTTCTGAGATATATGAAAACTCATTTTATAATTCCTATAAATTTTCTTTTGAAGAGTAAAAATTAATATTATTTATAATTCTCGATAGATTATTTGATTCCAACTTTTTTCTTCAACCCCATTTCTCTGAGAAGCAGTTTATTATTAATCATAAACATATATTACGGATTTAGATTCTAAATATTATTTCCATTTTTTCTTTTAATTTCAACTTTTAATTTAAGTGAAAATCTAATTTTCGATGAAGAAAAATTCTCCGATTTTTACTAAGGTCCTTATTATGAATTTGAATTCAGATATAGACATTATTGTCGATCTCAATATTAATTGCGTGTTATGATCACAATTTTGAGATAGACTCTATCATTTTTATATAACTTCGAACAAACATATAATTAAATGGATGAAAGCCATAAATAGTACATTGGATTTCAAGGTAGGTCAATTCGATTTGCTTGATTAAGCCCTCTATTAAACCGAAAAAGCGGTTTAATTTTCTCCCCCTTTAATTTTTTATTTTATGGCGAAACATCCATTACTTTTTCCTTTATTGATAACTTTTTTTGATGATCAAATTTTAATTTCAGTTTATCGCTAGATCATTTATGAAGAGAAAATGCAGTAAATGTGGAATGATAAGGTCAGAAAAAGATTTAGTCAAACTTAGTCCAAGTACTTTTATTTGCTTTCATTGTTGGAATATTCATTTAAAAGAGCAAATAAAAGATCTATGATCTAAAAAAAATTAAAAAGAATTAAAAGGTAAATTTTAGCAAAAAATTACTCATAAGACACAAGATAAGTATATCTCGTTAAGCTAAATTTTTTTATTTTCAGTTTATCTTTATTTTTTTTTTCAGTTAATAAAGGCATTTTAATAACAAATTTATACTCATCTAAATACAGGTTATTATAGAAACGATTTTTATATTTATCCCAATCCAAAAACATAGTAAATGAAATATCCTTAATTTTTATTACATGTTCTAATTCCATCATTTTCCTCTTTTGTAATCACTTTAGTAATAAATTGGTTATATATAAAATGCACTATTAAAACTTGTAAATCTAGAGTTCTTAGTTGTAGATATTTCAGTTGATGATAGCCCTCAAGAGTATCTTAAATGATAATATTCGACAGCAGATTAATATAAAAAAGATCCTATTTAATAGTTTCGATTATTTGATTTTTATGTCAATGATTACTATTTAAATACGCTTGAATATTCGAGTAAAAAATGGCTTAAGTTCCACATTTTTGATTTTTTTATTGGCAAACTTTATTAGATCTCAAACTTGATTTTGTTGTAGAAGATATAGAAGAAAATTGAAAAAGATGAGAAGAAAGAATAATCTGAAGGTATTAAAAGAAAATGGCTTGTTCGAGAATGCTAAAAAACTTAAAGAAAAATATCCGCCAATCTCGGAGAATATTGAGGGCGTTCAAAGGGTATATTCCATTAAAAATATTTATCAACTATTTAATGATTTTAAAAATTTTTATTTAATTGTTATTAGCGATCCTTCGATTGATCAAAAATTAAGGTATTTTCTTACAAAACGATTAGCATCACAGAGTTCTGATTTTTTAGTCAACCTTGCAAAGAAAACTATGAAAAAAAACCCCCTGAGTTTTCAATTGATACAATTTTCACTTCATCCTAATAACTCAAGAATAAGCTTATTATGCTTATCAGAATTGAAAAATCTTGATGAACTCACGAATTTGAGGGATAGATTAAATGATATAAAGTTATCGTTTCAAGAGAAAATGGATAAGTTAATTAAATTATCATGTGATTGATTACTTTTATAAATAATATGTAAGATTAATATTAGTAATTTGATATATATATAAAAAACTACCAGAATGAAGTATTATGATGTCATTTCGAGATAATCCCGTTAAAATAGTAGCCACTCTAGGTCCTGCTTCTGAATCCAAGCAAATGATTACAAGGTTAATTGAAGCGGGTGTCGATGTTTTTCGTTTAAACTTTTCTCATGGGGATCATGAAGAAATGAAACGAATTTTTGAAAGAATTAGAGAAATAAACAACTCAGTAGCAATTCTAGCGGATATTCAAGGTCCTAAAATAAGAGTTGGGAGATTTAAGGATGATAAATCATTTTCCCTCAATGTGGGTCAAGAAGTCAAGGTATTTGAGCATGAAATCGATGGTGGAGGAACTCAAGATCAGTTTTCGATTCCCTTACCTGGGTTTATAAAATCAATGAAAAAGGGAGAATTTTTCTATATTAATGATGGGATTATAAAGATTAAAGTTGTAGATAAGGAAAAGGATCATTTAGTTGGAGAAGTTATTGCCGGTGGAACTATAAGTAACAATAAAGGAGTCAATATTCCTTCTAGTGATCTGGAAACAAAAGTTCCCACGGAAAAGGATATTAAAGATTTAGAATTTATTGCTAAATTAAATCCCGAATTTGTTGCAATTTCCTTTGTGGGAAGTGGGGATGATGTTTTAACTGTTAAAAAACTATTAGAGAATTATGGGAATAGTGATATCAAGCTAATTTCAAAAATTGAACGCCCCATAGCTCTCACTAATTTTGAGCAAATTTTAGAAGTTTCCGATGGCATAATGGTCGCAAGAGGGGATCTAGGTGTAGAAATTTCTCCAGATCAAGTTCCTCTTAAACAAAAAGAGTTAATATATAAATGTAACAAGGAAGGAAAGCCAGTTATTGTAGCAACCCAAATGTTAGAATCAATGGTCAATACTCCGATTCCCACAAGAGCAGAAGCGAATGATGTGTTCAATGCAGTAATTGATGGTACCGATGCTGTCATGCTTTCAGCCGAAACAGCAGTAGGTAAATTTCCGATTAATTCTGTCGAATACATGAATAAAATCGCGACTACAGCAAGTCTGAATTCCCCTCTTAGATCTCCTGATGATTACGATTCAGACAGATTAACTCATACTCAAACTCTTGGTCATGCGATTCATTCTTTGTCAAAAGAAATGGAACAACTCAACTTTAGAGGGAAAATTTTAGTAATAACACGACATGGTTATGGCGCACGCATGATCTCAAAATTTCGGCCTCCACTTCCCATAATTGCAATGACGCCATTCGAGAGGACCTCGAGAGAGATGAGTATGATTTGGGGAGTTCAACCAATTTATATTGAGAACATAGATTTTTTCAATTTGGATGCAGAAAGCTTGATTGAAGAATCTGTTAAATTTGGAGTCGAGATAGGGAAAATAGATGAAAATGAGCACGTAATAATCTTGTTGGTTTCAAGAAAATTTCAACTAAGGGGAAATCTTGTGGGGTTATATTATGTAGGTGAAATTCTTGAACCTCAGTCCGATCAATAATCACTATTTTTAAAATCAGTGTTTTACCTTTCTTTTTTGGACATTTGTTTAAGCCAAAATAATTAATTTTAAATTCGAAGTTTTAGATAAAGAATATAATATTTACCTTTAGTTTTTTTGAGGTATAAGAAATCATATAAAAGTAAAGAGGAATTAAATATGAATGAATCGCAACCACAACCCAGCACTCCGAAAACTTGGCAATTTGCATCCATAGTTTCAACATTAGGAAAATGGGCTTGGATTTTTGGATTAATAAATGGAATAATTAATTTAATCTGGGGAATTTGGTTAATATCTGTAGAGATAAGTTTATTACCGTATTATCAAGCACTTGGAATTGCTCCAGCTTACTTTGGAGGTGTCTGGGCAATCATAGGAGCAATAATCTTAATATTCATTTCCTTCGCTATAATTAGACCAAAATTCTCAAATAAGTGCGCTGATCAAGACTGGGAAGCATTGTACAGTTGGACTCTTGCATTGGGTAATACTAAAATCCCTTGGATGCTAATATGGGGCATAATTTTTACCATTTTCAGTTGGTATTATTGGGGTGGAATTTTTGTACTGTTACCTGCCATATTATTAATATTTATGGGTCCAAGGACTTACAATTGGTCCTAATTGATATTTTAAATTTAAATATTTTTTTTATTTATTTATAATCCAAAATCTACGCCTGCATTTTTGTGAAATTATAAAATGAAGATTAAATTTACTTGGTATGGAACAGCAAACTTCGTTCTGACGCTGAATGGAAAAAATTTGCTTTTTGATCCTTTTTTTTATCGAAATGAAAAGTCTTTTCCTGAATTGGTAACTAAAAAAGAAGATATTGAGGATATTGATGCAATTTTCATTTCTCATGGTCATTTTGATCACCTCACCGAAGCCGGATGGCTTGCAGAAAAATTAGATATACCAATCTACTGCTCTGAAACTGCTAAGAGAAATATTTTAAATTGGTCTAACGGAGAAATATTGGATACACGACTCGGTCCCTTGTCTGAATCGACAATCAATAAAATTCAAGCTTGTAACTATTTTGAGAAAATTTTTCTAACTTCAAATATTTCAGTAGAGTTATTCAAATCTGAACATATAAGGTTTGATATCCCTACCATTCTTTCAAGATTATTTTCATGGAAATTTTTAAAACAAGCAAGATCAATGGTTCATCTAGGGAAAACATTCCAGATGGGAAAGGTATTTGGTTTTAACATCCAGTTTTATGATAAAAGAATCGTATCATTTGGGAGTTTATGGCACAAATATGAGGATGTACTTAAGAAATATCAAAATTGTTACATTTTAATCGCTCCTTTGGCAGGAAATAGCAAGAGGAATATCGCAAAGAAAGCGGGTAAAATGATTGGTTTATTGAAACCCAAATATGTTATCCCCATACATTGGGATGATTTTTATCCTCCAATTAGCAGACTTGAAAATCTTAAACCATTTTTTAACCTCATGAAAAACAAATACCCTGAAATAAAAGTGGTAATGCCAATAATGGATGATCAGATTATAGTTGAGATATAAATAATTTAGTTAATTCATAAATCCCCAGTCTTTTCGAATTTTTATATTCTGCATTTTTTATTGAATCTACTTCTTAAATAAAATTAAAGTGTCTATTTTATGATCGTTTATAATGTTGAAAATAAAAAGTATGAAGATTTAATTATCGACCAAATTAGTGATGAACAACAAAAATTTATCATTCCATTTTCATCCTTATTTAAAAAGAAAAAATCTAAAGATATCTACACTGGAAAGGAAAAGATGCCATTTAAAGATCGACATCCTACTTATCAAGCATTATTGAAATTAGAATTTGAAGAAGCCATAAAGGCTTGGATCACTTCAAATTCATAATTTTATTTTTGAAAAATTTAAATTATTTTCTAATTCGAAGTTTAATTAATAAATTTGGATGAATTTAGTTATATAATCATAAACTAATTGTGATTTGAAATGTCTAAAGTAAAAGCAAACAATATCGAGATTGAGTATGACACTTTTGGTGATCCTTCTGGAAAACCACTTCTCTTGATAATGGGGCTCGGTTCTCAAATGATCTCTTGGATTCCTGAGTTTTGCGAACGTTTTGTCCAAAAGGGATTTTACGTTATTCGTTTTGATAATAGGGATGTTGGGCTTTCTACGAAATTTGAGGATGCTGGAGTTCCAGATGTAATGCAAGTAGTAACTAAAGCAAGAAATGGTGAAAAAATCGATCCCCCTTACACTTTAGAAGATATGGCAGATGATGCTATTGGTCTCCTAGATGTTTTGAATATAGAACAAGCACATGTTTGCGGGGCATCAATGGGTTCAATGATAGCACAAATTGTAGCATATCGTCATCCAACAAGAGTTTTGAGTTTGGTTTCGATTATGGGTTCTACTGGAAATCCCGCTTTACCAGAAGCTAAACCAGAAGCAATGCAAGTTCTAGTTGTTCCGATGCCTACAAAAAAAGAAAGATATATAAAAGAATCAGTGAAACGATGGAGAATTCTTTGGGGATCCTATCCTTATGATGAAGGTTTAAGAGCAAAAATGGCAGAAGAAGCATATGATAGGAGCTTTTATCCAGAAGGACAAACCAGACAATTGGTCGCTATTTTAGCGAATGGAGATCGTAGAGAAAAACTGAAGAATATTAAAGTTCCGACTCTTGTCATTCACGGAAAAGAGGACCCTCTTGTTCCAATGGAGGGTGGAATTGATACATCAAAAAATATCCCCGGATCAAAATTACTTTTGATTGATAAAATGGGGCATAGTTTACCTCCTGAAGTCTGGACTCAAGTCGTAAATGCAATAGCAGAAAATGCTTCTAAAGCAAAATAATCTCTTTTTTTACATTTTTAGTTTTTCATTAGACATTAGAAATCCTATTATTAAACTAGTTTATTAGAGCCATTTTACTTTAAGTGGTTTTCTTGCCGGAACACGATAATACTTGGCTTTTGGATATCCTATGGCTAAAGTATAACCTACACGATGCTTAGTTGGTATTTTTACAATCTTTCCTATCGAACGAAATTGATTGAAAAAGGTAGTTATATAGCCAAGGGAACAAGTTCCTAGACCTAAAGTTTCTGCAGCTAACATTATTTGAGCAGCAGCTAAAGTACAATTCTCTACTAAAGCGAGAGAATCTTTAGGGGAATGAATTATGATTATTTCTGCATCCCAATGCCATACTTCTTTACCTTTACTAATTTGCTTTAAATTCCTTTTGAATGAAGGAACTACCGCTTCAATCTTCGACATCATTTCGGGCGAGAATACAGAAGCTAGAGAAACCCTTCCTTTGGGATCATCAAATTTTTGTACGAGATTATTGACTTGAACTGTGCATTCATCCGAAACTTTATTTAAAATATCTCTCTCCTGAACAACTGTGAAATAAACATTTTCTTCATTATGTCCTGTTGGAGAATATCTACCCGCTACATTAAGTACCTTTTCAATTAATTCTTTAGGAATCCTTTCTTTTCTAAATTGTCTTCGTGATCTTCTAATCTTGAAAAGCTTAGCTAACTTATCGAATGATGGGATATCGTTTTCATTTGGATAAGCTTCTAAGCTCTCATCTTGATAAACTTTAAGTTTTATAGCATTGACAGGACAAACTGCTACACATTTGCCACATTCAATGCAAAATTCATCCATATCTTCATGAAAATGCATTTCTCCAGAATCAAAGACATAATAACGACATTCATTTGCACAGGCTTTGCACTTAGTGCAAGAATCAAGATCTACAATCACTTTTGAATTTTCTAACATGATTAACATCAAACTAGAGTCTTTCATAGAAAGTACTCTTATTTTTATCCATTTTCCATTTTTAATATCCTTTATGTTATTAGTAGTGATATTTTCTGAGCAACTTATTCTGTTAATTGAAATTTAGCTTTTCTTTATGAGTTATAAATACAACCTTTTTGGCTCTAATTATACTTTAATAACTAAAAGAATATAGTTGGTTAAAATGGATACTATATCTGAAGAAGAAGTAAGAAATCTGCCAAAAAGATATGATACCATCCCTTATAGTACATTCTTTAAAGTATGGCATGCTTTACAAAAAGCACTTCCCCCAGATAAAAAAGAAGAGATCCTTACTAAAATTGGAAGGACTATTGGGCTAGAATTTAATGATAAGGGTATCGAAACTACTGAAGATTTTTTAAATGGGCTTCAAAAATTTCTTGAAGAAGATTGGGCTATTACAGATAAAGCTAAAGTAAAATTCCGCAGAGATGAAAATGGACAAGTTGTTAAATTAGAAGCTTTACAGGACAGTTGTAAAATGTGTTTTGCTAATACTTATTATAGGTTCCACGATAACGGGGACCCTTCATGCATATTTCCCCAAGTAATTATGGGAATTCTATCTAAGGTACGTAGAAAGTTTGGATTTAAAAATCTTAGATTCGAGGGTGTTCAAAAAGGTGGAGTAGGAGTTTGTACTATGACTTGGAATCTCAAATAAATTTTTTTTTGTTTACCCGTTTTTTTATTGATCATTAATATCCGTATTTTTATCAAAATTTATAAGCATTCTAGCAATAAGCACGCATGCATAATAGAGAACTTCTTTATTTACTTTGTCTGGGGTGTCTTCTCTACTATGTGCATACTTCGTGGCGTTAAAAGTTGCAAAATCGATACTATCAAACTTTCTTAAATGGAATGGAACACTATCTGTATGAGCTCCAGAGACTCCACGTAATCCCTTAATGGGAACGCTTTCTTCCTTGGCTGCTTGATGAATATAACTATCCAGTAGTTCAGAGCTAATTTTAGGAGGCAAAAATCCATAAGATTTCACATATTCAACTTGTTTTTCGTTTTTGCAAGATATCATATCAAAGTTGATCTGGTAGGTATTTTTCTTGGAGAATATATCTTCAAACGAATCAAGGAATATTCTTGAACCCATTGTGCCAATTTCTTCCGCCGAAAATTGGCAAAACCACAGATTATAATTATTCAGATTATTATCTTTAAAAAATGAACTCAGTTCAAAAACAATTGCCATTCCACTCGCATTATCTAATGAACCCAGAGATTTATTTCTAGTGTTATTGAATAAGATCATAAAGTTTGAAAAAATCACTAATGAGGTAGTAAAAATTATTCCCAATTCGATGCCTAAAATAATAGTTCGAATTACATGGAAATATAAATCAATCAAGAAAAAAGTATAAAGAATTGGTAATGCTACCACTCCAATCTCCCATAACGTCAAAAATACGACTCTCCAGATGGTCTTAAAGGTTTGAGATTTAGAATCCAAGTGTGCTGAAACAATGATATTTCCAGCATTTTCGAAAGTCTTATTTTTAGCATTTAATGTAATAAATATATTGGTGGATGACAATTTTTTTCCAAAATGTTTTTCCCAAAACCCTTGATATTCAGGATGTTTTAGCGCTCCTAGTATCGATAGGAAAACAATCGATATTATTATAATAGTTATGATTGTAAAAAAAGGATATAAATATTTGATGAATAAGAGTAGCGAGAATATTACTATACATAAAAAAGCTAATATTTTGACTAAAACTTCAGAATAAAATGTTGAAAAATTAAATTCTTGAGACATTATTTGGTTTTCCTCAAACCCAATCTCCTTAAATTTTTTTTTCACTAACTTAACTGCTCGCTTTTCTCCTTCTGTTCCTGATAATCGAGGGAAAGCAAAGTCATTAATATATTCAAAAATCCTATCTTTCTTGAAAAAAGAATTCACTCTAATTTTTTCTTCCATTTCATCTCAATTATTTCTCTTGATATTATGTTTAAAATATACACCTACTTATAATAGAATTTCCTATAATAAATGAATCACCGATCCAAATCCTAAAACAGTTGAAATTGCAGATCCGAAAAAGATTTGAATTATAATAAATGAACTTATCAGTACAGAACTGAACTTATTTGTCTTTTCATATATCACGGAATTTAAAACCATTACTGCTAAAAGTATTAAAAATGTCGCGTAAAAAGCTGAAATTAAAAATAAACTATATGATAATGCCATTAAGATTCCAATATTTAAAACTCCCATTAAAGCAGTAATTAATGTCTTAATTACAGGAGATTTTATGAAATCAATATCTTGATAAACAATTTTCCTGTAAAAAAGCTCCATGGCAAGATAAAACGGATATATTGAAAATGTTAGTATGAAACTTAGGGCATTTACTGGAGAGAAGAATGCGAATGGAAATGAAAATGAAATGGAAAAATAGAGGCTTAAAAAAAGACCTGTAGCAATGAATGAAAAAAGAAGAACATTCTTCTTAAATTGAGATTTAATCTCATTCTTGAGTCTAGACTCGATATAATCCATTATTTTTACCTTATTTTCTTCTGCAGTTATAACATATTTCAAGATAATGTAAATGAAATAAATTATTAATATAAAAATTGAAGCAAAAATTAATCCGATCGCGCCCATATATGTAAAGAAGATGGACCAAGTGAGCAAAAAACCAGTGAAATAAAGGCCAATCTTGATAATTTGTATGACTATATGTTTTTTACTTATAGGATGATTTAATTCTCCAACTTTTCGATTTCTTGATTTGTCTATTTTGAAAAAATGAGAAATTGATACCAGTATTGCAACCGTCATCAAAAAGATCCCTATTAATGCTAAAAATAGAAAAACATATGTTTGTTTATATGAAAGATGTATCGGACCATTTATAGATGTTGAGCCAAAAAAGGTTTCTTCGAGCCAATTGATAGTTCTAATTAACACTTCATCGGTAAATAGAAAATGGGGACCTCCAAAAATGTGATGTGTAATGCTTATTAATTGACAATGAGTAATATTTTGAGCGACCAAAGCATTTGCTTTATAAGGAACCACCGTATCATATATTGATTGAATTAGCAATAAATTTGTAGGATTTGTGGTATTCATTATTTTTGCTGGAATATAATCCATGAAAGGATTATCTTCACTTAGCCCAAAAAAAGAAGCAGAGAAATTCACCAATCCAGCCCATGTAACAGTCGCTTTAAATCGCTCGTCTAAAGAACTAGTCATTAATGCAACCATTCCTCCTAGAGAATGTCCAACAATACCTATTTGAGACGTATTAATCTGAGAGTAAATTGGAAGTGTTTCTACCATATCTAATAACTTTGAGCAGTCTTGAGCTATAGCGGGGATATCAGTTCGATTTCGATATGTTCCATGATTTATATCTAATAAATGTCCCGTACTTTCTCCATCTCCCCTATAATCAATACTTGCTACAATGAATCCTCGTTTGGTAAGCTCTATTGGGATTCTTGGATCTAAATCTTTTTGGCTCCCTAGACCGTGAGCAAAAATTACAAAGGGATGCTTATTTTGAAAATTAAGTTTTCCTTCTGGATAATACAAATTTGCATATATAATCGCTCCGCTAGATTCAAATTCGACTCGTTCGTAATAATTATATGAATTTGCCCTTATTCCATATAAAATGCTTATAATTACTATAGAATATGTAAGGGCAAACAGCAAAAAGTAATGCTTTGAAATTCTAAAATTCATTATTCAAAGATTGTTAATTTAATTTTAAAAAAATTTAGCTTAAAATTTATTTATAACTAGATTTCTATCTTATCTTATCTTCATAATTATTGAATTGAAAATTTCTTAAAAATGTTCTATGAGATTGAGAATCTCGATCCACTAGAACCTTTGATTTAGTTTTTCTAGTATCCATAAATCTTTATTAAATCCTATCCGTAAGATGTGAGACTTTAGAAGACTATAGAAAAAAAATTTCCCCCATATCTTCATAAAATATGAGTTTTATCCGTTTTAGTTCCACATATTTTAAAATCAATACATTTAAATAGTATTTTTAACATATAATAATTGTCAATAAGTTGTTGACAAATAAATAATGCTTATTAAAAAAGACATAGAAGTTGAAAAAAATGGTATTTGAAGATTTTTATGATGATTTCTTTAAAGCTCGAAGATCTTTAGAAGATCCTTATGCTAAAGTAACAATTTCAAAAAAGGAATATGAAAAATTACAGAAAATGGCTGCTAATTATGAAATGCTTTTAAAGAAGTTTGAGATGATGGAAAAAACTAAGTCAGAACTAGAAAAAGAGCTTGAAATACTTAAAGATGATGGTAGAAAGTTAAAAAAATTGGAAGAAGAAAATGAAAAATTTATGAATTCCTTATTAAGAACGAGAGCTGATTTTGAAAATTATAAAAAATCAGTAGATAGGAATAATGAGGCTAATCAAAAGCAATTTAAAGCAAAGATTGCCAGAAAGTTAATTAAGCATGCTGAGGATTTAGAACGGGCATTAAAAGTATTGGAAACTCTTCATAATGATGAGTCGATCCAAAAAGGATTTAAGATTATAGTACAGAATTTTAAAAAAATGCTCCAGGAAGAGGGGATAAGACCAATGAATAGCGAAGGTGAAAAATTCGATCCGTACAAGCATGAAGCTCTTTTGGTAGAAGAACGAGATGACATTCCAGAAAATACCATTATTGAAGAAATAGATAAAGGTTATTTTCTTAATAACGAAATTTTAAAACCCGCAGGGGTAAAAATATCAAAATTTAAATCAAAAAATGATTAGAAATATAAAATTAAAATATTAAATAGGTGAAATAAATGGGAAAAATAATTGGAATTGACTTAGGAACGTCAAATTCTGCAGCTGCTGTATTATCAGGTGGTAAACCAACAATTATTCCTAGTGCTGAAGGAAATACATTAGGTGGAAAGGCATTTCCTTCTGTTGTCGCTTTTACAAAGGATGGCCAACGATTAGTTGGAGAACCTGCTAGAAGGCAAGCTATCTCCAATCCAGATCGTACTATTACAGCAATCAAACGAAAAATGGGTACATCCTATAAAGTAACCATAGATGGAAAGGATTACACACCACAAGAGATTTCAGCAATGATCTTGAGAAAGATCAAAGATGACGCAAGTGCATATCTAGGAGAAGAAGTCACAGATGCGATTATAACTGTACCGGCATACTTTAATGATAATCAAAGACAAGCCACGAAAGACGCGGGAAGAATCGCGGGATTAAACGTGCGTCGTTTAATTAACGAACCTACTGCCGCTGCTGTGGCTTACGGATTAGATAAGAAGGATGCTCATTTGAGAATTGCAGTGTTAGATCTTGGAGGAGGAACATTCGATGTGACAATTATGGAGATGGACAATCAAGTTTTTGAGGTGATATCAACTGCTGGAGATACTCAATTAGGCGGAACAGATATGGATAAGATTCTGACTGACTATGTAATTCAAGAATTTAAGAATCAAGAAGGTGTAGATTTAACTAAGGATTCAATGGCAATGCAACGAGTAAGAGAAGCAGTGGAACAGGCTAAAATTGAATTATCCACTTCTATAACAACCGATTTAAACCTTCCTTACATTACTGCTACGAACGAGGGGCCTAAGCACTTGAATATGACATTAACTAGAGCAAAATTAGAACAATTAATCGATCCAGTTTTGAAACGATTAGAAGCGCCGATTTCTAAAGCTTTAAGAGATGCAGGACTTTCACGAGGAGATGTTGATAAAGTAATATTAGTTGGAGGTCCCACTAGAATGCCAAGTGTACAACAAAAATTCGAAGAATTCTTAGGTAAACAACCAGAAAGAAGCATTGATCCTATGGAGTGTGTTGCTTTAGGAGCCGCCATTCAAGGAGGTGTTTTAACTGGAGAAGTCGAGGATCTGCTACTCTTAGATGTAACTCCGCTTTCATTAGGTGTTGAGACATTAGGAGGAGTATTTACGAAGTTAATTGATAGAAATACCACAATTCCTACAAAAAAGACCGAGGTATTTTCTACTGCTGCTGATAACCAACCTGCCGTTGAAATTCATGTATTACAAGGTGAAAGACCACGAGCCGCTGATAACATTACCTTAGGTAAATTTCATTTAACAGGAATTCCTCCAGCTCCACGCGGTGTTCCTCAAATAGAAGTTACTTTTGATATCGATCAAAATGGGATATTAAACGTTTCAGCCAAGGATAAAGGAACTGGAAAGAGTCAATCGATTACGATTACTGCCTCAACAAAGATGAGTGATGATGAAATTGAGCAAAAAGTTAGAGAAGCTGAACGTCATGCAGAAGAAGACAAGAAATTCAAGGAATTAACGGAAACAAAAAATAATTCAGAGGCACTTATTTATCAGACAGAGAAATTATTGAATGAAAACGAAGCTGTAGTTGGGGATCTAAAGACTGAAATTTTAAGTAAAATTTCAAGCCTACGATCTGCGATGGAATCAGATGATATTCCTGGAATGAAAAAAGGAATCGAAGAACTTCAAAAAGCATTACATGACGTCTCTGCTAAAATGTACGGCCAACAAGCTGGTGCTCAAGGACCTTATCAAGGAGCCCCTCCAGGAGGTATGGGAGGCTCTCAAGGACAACAAAAAACACAAGATGAGATCGAGGAAGAGCAATTTAGAAAAGCTACTGGTCAAGATGATGGAGTAGTAGATGCAGAATATGAATAATTTTTTTTTAAATTTTTTATTTTTAATTTTCACGATTATAGTTAATTTATTATATAGAGGATGAAATATGCCAAAAGATTATTATAAAATATTAGGAATTTCGAAAAATGCTTCTAAAGATGAAATTAAGAGGGCATTTCGTAAAATGGCCCGTAGGTATCATCCCGATGTTAACCCTGATGAGGCTAAATCAGGAGACAAATTTAAAGAAATTAATGAAGCGTATAGCGTTTTAAGTGATGATAAAAAAAGAGAAATGTATGATAAATTTGGAGTAGTTGAGGGTGATCCTTCTACTTATCAGCAATGGAATCAAAGTGGTGGATTCCCAGGAGGTGGAAGAGTACATCGATCACCTGATGGTACTACAACATATTACTATACTGGATCTCCGGGCGGAGGTTTTGACTTTAGTGAAATTTTTGGTAACCGAGGTTCCGCACGAAATTCACGTAATTCTAGGAACTCTGGAGGATTTGACTTCTTTAATGATTTAGGAGATATATTTGACGTTTTCAACCAGCAAGGAAGGACCTCTCGAGTAAGATCAGATCACTTTGGAAATCAACCCATTGAGGGTGATGATTTACGTTATGATATGGAAGTTGATTTTATGGACGCTTTTTATGGTGGAGAGAGAAGAATTACCTATAGAAATCCTGCAACTGGAAAGCAAGAAACTTTAAAAGTTAAAATACCTAGAGGCGTAAAAGATCAACAGAAATTAAGATTAAAAGGTAAGGGAATGCCTGGAAACAATGGAGGCTCTCCTGGAGACTTATATATAAATATAAATATCCGACCTCGGAAGGGCTTTAAATTGGATGATGACGATGTATATGTTGAGCAAGAAATTCCTTTCACGACTGCTTTATTAGGAGGTAAGATTGAAGTACCGGGAATAGAAAAAAAGATAAGTGTAACTGTGCCTCCTCTTACTAAAGATAATACAATTTTAAGATTAAGGAATAAAGGATTCTACAAACTAAATTCTGATGATCGAGGCAACCAGTTAGTTAAGGTAAATATTAAAGTACCTCAAAGATTGAGTAAAAAGCAAAAGGAATTGTTGGAAAAATTACAAGAAACAGGATTATAAGAGAGAGTGATATTCTATGATGAAATTTGACAAATTCACGATTAAAGTACAAGAAGCTTTGGTGGCTGCTCGATCATTAGCTCAAACTAATGACCATCAGCAAATTGAACCTCTTCATATTGTTTTAGCCCTTATTGATCAGCAAGAAGGAATTGCAAGTCCATTATTTCAAAAATTAGGAGTTAATTTAAATCAAATACGAAATGAATTTGAAAATGAGTTAGATAAATTACCTAAAGTAACAGGCTCTGGGGCAACTGACGTGGTACTTAGTAATAATTCCGCAAAATTATTCGATCTTGCTTGGAAAGAAGCAGAAACGATGAAGGATCAATTTTTAAGTTCTGAACATTTGCTTTTAGCAATGACACAGTCTTCAATCAATTTTACTTCTCAACTATTTAAAAAATATGGGATAACGAAAGATCGCTTAATGCAGGCTTTGAAAAGTGTACGTGGTAATCAAACAATCACTGATCAAGATCCAGAGGGAAAGTACCAAGCAATTGAAAAATATAG
>CAZWEM010000012.1:0-61741 GCA_964632315.1 uncultured archaeon | reverse complement strand
GCCTTAGCTCGTGGAGAATTGCGGGCAATTGGAGCGACGACCTTAGATGAGTATAGAAAATATATTGAAAAAGATGCGGCATTAACGCGTAGGTTTCAAACTGTTTTTGTTGCAGAACCCTCAGTAGAGGATTCTATTGCTATTTTAAGAGGACTAAAAGAGAAATATGAAATTCACCATGGAGTCCGCATTACAGATTCGGCTATAATAGCCGCTGTTACCTTGTCTCACAGATATATAGCCGATAGGTTTTTACCAGATAAAGCAATAGACCTTATGGACGAGGCAGCTTCGAGATTGAGAATAGAAATTGACAGTATGCCGACGGAAATTGATGAAATAGAAAGAAAGATTATACAACTAGAGATTCAAAAAGAAGCGCTTAAGAAAGAAACTGGAAAGACCATTAAAGAGAAAATGGAGAAAATAGAAGAAGAATTAAATAATCTGAGAGAAGAAAGTGATAAACTGAAGATTCAATGGAAAAATGAAAAGGAAATAATTTCAAGAATCAACGAGATCAAGAAAA
The DNA here is from genome assembly GCA_964632315.1 of uncultured archaeon. Classification (GTDB taxonomy): domain Archaea; phylum Asgardarchaeota; class Lokiarchaeia; order Sigyniarchaeales; family SOKP01; genus SOKP01. Next base: position 61,212 of record CAZWEM010000012.1, on the reverse strand, counting down.
ATATGGAACAAACTAAAATTGAAGCCGAGAGAGCAGAAAAGAGGGGAGACTTAGAAAAAGCTGCTGAGCTCACATACGGAGTATTAAATCAGTTAATTAAAGACTTAGAAAAAAATAATCGAGAATTAGAAGAAATTCAAAAAAATAAAACGATGCTAAAACAAGAAGTTGATGCAGAAGATATTGCAAAAATAATTTCACAATGGACAGGAATACCCGTTTCAAGAATGTTGGAAGGTGAACGGGAAAAATTATTGAAAATGGAACAACGGTTAAAAGCACGAGTTGTTGGGCAAGATGAGGCATTAAGTAAAATCTCTAATGCAATAAGAAGAGCTCGAGCTGGTATTCAAGACCCAAACAGACCCATTGGTTCCTTTATCTTTATGGGTCCAACAGGAGTTGGAAAGACTGAAACTGCAAAAACTTTAGCAGAATTTCTTTTTGACGATGAAAATGCGATGATTAGAATTGATATGTCCGAGTTTATGGAACGTCATAGTGTAGCTAGATTGATTGGAGCGCCTCCTGGGTACGTGGGATACGATGAGGGTGGGTATCTAACTGAAGCTGTGAGGAGGAGGCCTTACTCTGTAATTTTATTTGATGAGATTGAAAAAGCTCATCAAGATGTCTTTAATGTATTACTCCAAATCCTTGATGATGGACGTTTAACTGATGGTCATGGGAGGACAGTTGATTTTAAAAATACGATAATAATTATGACTAGTAATGTTGGGAGTCAATTTATTTTGGAATCTAGGGGTCAAGACGACCAGAAAAATCAAGAAGTTATTCTAAATACGTTAAAGCAATACTTTAGACCAGAGTTTCTGAATAGGGTTGATGAGGTTGTTATATTCAATTTCTTGAAAAAAGATCAAATTAAGAATATAGTTGATATCCAAATTGATAGGTTAAATAAAACTCTTCTAGATCATAAAATAAAGCTGGTCCTAACGGAGAAAGCGAAAGAATTTTTAGCTGAAAAAGGATTTGATCCAGATTATGGAGCCCGTCCATTGAAAAGAGCCATCCAAAATTACATCCAAAATCCACTCTCCCTTAAACTATTGGAGGAAAGGTTTTCAGATGAGGATTTAATTGAAGTGGATCTTGAAAATAAAGAAATATCATTTAAAAAAATCGGAAAAATAGAATTATAGAGATTCTTAACTCTCTTTTTTTTACAATATAAAATAAGTAAGTAGTATTTTGAACTGTTTTATCCTCATCCTTTTTCATATATTATTCCCGTGCCACCCTTAGGATATTGAAAATTAATAGCATCTGGTTCACAAACTTGATAATATGCTTCACAATCTAAACTCTTTTCTTTATAATATTCTGATATGGTAATTTCATCATCAATCTTCCTCCACAAGTTGACAATACAAACTAGAAAACATAATTTTCATTTATTGCACTTGTTTTGGTCTATTGAGATGAATTTTTTATCACCAATTATATGTTTTAGCAATATATTTGAGTTTATAGTCCATCCCTCCTTGACTTTTTTTTCTTAGGTAATAATTCCAGTATCTTAGGCTTTTGTCTTGCCACCATAGATATTGCTCCATCCGCTCCAATAACAACGGGAGCCTCATATTTGTTTTTAAACTCGTCAATTACACCACAAACTTTTCCGTCTTCTTTTAATAGAGATATGATTAAAGTTGATGTTTTTAACTCAGCACCCGCATTTAACACAAATTTAGTAATCCAAGGATCAAATTCCCTTCTATAGCAGTTCATAGTAATCCAACTCAGGTGATTGAATTTCCTTAAGAATTATATTAAATATGATAATTTCATTTATTCTCTATTTAAAATTCACCTTATATTACCATTCAAAAAAATTTGAAGAGATGGAAATTGTTAAATTTAGATGAAAAAAAATCTATTATAATGATATAATATTATCGTAAATAGTCTAATAATCTACGATAATTATGGTGTCTTTTAAAGAATTAGGATTACACAACACTAAAAAAATGTTTGAAGTTGCACTAGATAGACATTTTGCCATTCCTGGTTATAATGTTACTAATCTAGAGCAATTTCAAGCAGTACTGACTGGGTGTGGAGAAACGAATTCCCCATTAATAATTCAAATCAACCCAACTTCATTGTTTTATGCTAATGAGATTATTCTGAAACATATTACACAAGGTTGTGTTGAATTGGCTAAAGAATTGGGATATCATATTCCTATCGCCTTACATTTGGATCACGGTAATAGTTATGAATTATGCAAATCTTGCATTGAAACTGGTTTCTCAAGCGTTATGATTGATGGAAGTCACTTAAATTATGATAAAAACATCAAACTGACTAAGCAGGTAGTTGAGTTTGCCAAAAAAAAGGATGTAAGTGTTGAAGCTGAATTGGGGATCGTGGCGAGACCAGATAAATATGGATTTAGAGATCAATTTCAATTTACTGACCCCGATAAAGCGAAAGACTTTATCAATCGGACTGGTTGCGATTCTTTGGCGATAGCCATTGGAACAGCTCATGGGGCTTATAAATTCAAAGTAGAGAAAACCTCGGAAATCCCAGAATTAAGATTTGATGTTCTTCAAGAAATAACTAAAAATTTAGAAAATTTCCCATTAGTTCTTCATGGTGCTTCTTCTGTCTTGCAAGAATTTGTCGAAATTATTAATTCAAATGGAGGTTCTATTAAACAAGCTTTTGGAGTCCCAGAAGATCAATTACGCAAAGCGACTCAATACGGGATATGTAAGGTTAATATTGCTACAGATAGTCGGTTGCTCTTCACAGCCAGTATTAGAAAGTATTTTAATGATCACCCAGATCATTTTGATCCAAGAGAATATCTGGGATTTGCTCGTGATGCGATAATCGAAATGGTAAAAAGAAAAAATTTGGAGATTTTGGGTTCCGCTGGACAAGCTAAATATATTTAATTTATGCTATTTATTCTTTACTAAAAACTCGATGAACAAAATTGCCATTATCATATCTATCCCACCAAGCAAGACAATAAGAATGTTTACATCTCCTGATATAAAGTAAATTAAAGTCATAATGAAAAATATTAATTTAGATAAGCCACCGGTAATAACTAAACCTCGATTCTTCTCTAAATCTCTACTAACATAAATATATCCAATTCCAAAAATTAATATTAAGAAAAGGCTTAATTGTAGCCATATCATCGAAGGTGGAACTGCTACTCCAAATAATGGAAAAAGATCTACTCCAAAAATTGATATTCCGATGAAAATTGTAGAATTTATAATGTTATATAATGCTGCTATTAGAAATAAATATCTATAGTATTTTTTCTTATCCATATTGATGCACCTTTCTCAATGAATCTTTTTTATTGATTTATCTTCGCTCTCAAAATTTAAAAATATGATCAATATTGATTAAAATCAAATAAATGAAGTCTTAATAGGCTTTAGAAATTCTGTACTCTTCATTCCTTCTCTTCAAGCGCTTTTTTGGTGAACAATCTTTTTTTTAGTCTGACCATTGAAGTATCCTCATTATATTCCAATACCCCAATATTAGCTAATTCATGAACTGCTCTTAAAACCATGGCTCCAGAAATTCCTGTAGTGTTTTTGATTTGATCTCGAGACATTTCTTCAGTATCTCCGTGGAGGGTTAGGAGAATTCTATAATGAGGTTGACCCTGCCAGATCTCTTCAATTAAAAGCATTGTTATGGATAACAGAGCCTTAATTCTATCAAAATTGAATTCTGCTTCTTCTTGATCTTGGGCAATTTTCGCGAATTTTTTAAGTTCAATTTTAAGATTTTTATATTCTTCCAATAACTTTAATTGCTCTCCAGTTAACTGCCCTATCTTTTGGTCACGTTCTTCTTTCTCTCTTGCCAACCTCCTCGTTTCATCTTCTAATTTCTTAGTTTCTACTTCTAATTTGAGTTTTTCTGTCTCTAGCATTTTAGTTGCTTGCTCTAGTTGAGTTTTTTCTTCTTCCAAGAGAGCTTTATCTTGACTAAGTTTTTCTTTTTGGCGATCTAATTCTATTAATTCCTTCTTTGCTGCTTCTAAAACCTCAATAAACTTCTTAAAATTATCCTCAACAGATTTTAAAGTAGTATCAATTATGTTTAATGTATTATTTTCAGTGATAAGAAATCACCCATATAATAATTTGATATAATATTATAATTTTAATGCCAATTTAAATATACATGACTTATTATAAAGCATATTATTAAAAACAAACGCATTTGAGAATTTTATGGATCAAGAGGATATAAAGTTCTTCAAGAGAACTTTTCTATTAGTAATAATATTAGCAGTTTCATTAGGCTATTTATACTTTACTAAATCTCAATGCTATGAGCGTTATGAGAGAGTCCCTTTTGAATCTTCAGGTGTGACTTTATATGCAAATTTATATTATCCTGCTAAAGATTTATCTTTTCAAGACCAGCGACCTCTGCTTATATATTGTCACGGGATAGGAAGCCAAAGAGATTTTGATCTGAGAATACCCATCGAATTTTCGAAGAGAGGTTTCTATGTTGCCGCTTTAGATTATCAAGGTCATGGTGAAAGTGGAGGAAATATAAACAACATCGATCCTGGAACTAAAATACCGGCTTTAGCGCAAGATTGCTCAAGATTATTGGATAAATTAGAAGCCATGTCATTTTATTCCGATGTAAATTCTTCTCAAATAGGCCTAATAGGACATTCTTTGGGTGGTTTTGTCGTGTTAATGAACCAAGCTCTTGATTCTCGTTTTAATTTCACTGTAGCTTGGGCTCCCTTAGTGAATTTCGATCCAAGTTCATTTGGAATTTTTGATGCAGCGATTTTCAATGATTACATTCCGGTTAATCTTTTAAATAAAACAAATACCAACAATCTTCTAATAATAATGCACGTTAATGATGAAGCACTAAATTTTACAAAAAATGCACTAAAAGCGCAAGAGTTAACTAATTGTTCAGTAATTCCGATTAGTGGGTTTGTATTTGGTAGTCCTCATCAATTATTTCTTGATTCTGTTTTAATAGATTCAGTTAATTGGTTTGAAGATCATTTTTTTAAATCAGAAACTATTAATGGACCTATATTCATCACATATCTATTAAATTATTTCACTATCTTTTTGACTTTAGGCCTTCTTTTTATCATAATGCTGCTATCAATTTCCTATTCAGCAAAAGTATTTAAAGTTGGAAGCGTGGATTTAAATGAAAAATCGCCAATAGATTCTGTAAAAATTTCAAAATCAAAAGTCATTCGCCAAATGATTAAGGTTATTATTTATTCAGTGATCTTTGTAGTAAATTGGGAAATTTTTGAGAGATTATTTGGATTTATTGGGATTTTTTTTGCATCTCTTAATATTTCCATTATTTATACATTAATAGGTTTAAGAATTTACTTTAAAAAGCTGCAGCGAGAAGAGAAAAATTTCAATCTTGTTGAATTAATCAAATCTCAATTCAAATATAAGACATTGATTTTTGCAATTCTATGTAGTGGCTATTTTATTGGAATATATGTCCTATTCTCATTTTCCTACCCGTTTGCTTTTATGTGGCCTTCAAATTGGTTAATAGATATATTATTCGCAGAATTGGTCTTCCCAATCTATTTCTCAATGGAAATTCTTTATCGAAAGGTCTTGTATCCCCAATTATATTTTATAAAATCAGAAAGGCACAAAAGTTTTGCAATACTCGCTTTAGCATTTTACATCCAAATTAATTTAATTTCATTAACTTGGGCATGGTCATTCTTCCCATCTGTAATGTTTACTTACATTATTTTATTAGTCGTTATTATTCAGAATACCTTAATTTATGAAAAAACACTGTGCTTTACTACTGTTATTTTAAGTTCATTCAACATTATACAATTTCTTTTTGCATCCATAATCTCAAATGCTTTAGGATTAGGTTCTGCATTAGGCTTATTTGTATCCCAAAAATTTTTAATTTAATTAAAAGCTTTATTTGATAAAGAATGTCTAGCACAGAAAAGTCGCAAAAAAAATTAGTATTTGGAGTTTCAATTCCAGTTTTCATAATGGGATTAGTATCGTTATTTACAGACGTTTCAAGTGAATCTATTCAGAGTTTTTTTCCTCTATTTATAATTTCAATAGGGGGATCTGTATTTGCGATCGGAATCATTTCAGGTATTACTGAAGCCATTTCAAACATTCTTAAAGGATTCTCAGGGTGGATGAGTGATTTAATTAATAGAAGAAAGCCATTTGTCGTAGCAGGTTATACAGTATCTAATCTTTCAAAACCATTAATGGCTTTCAGTCCTTCTTGGCCAGTTGCATTGGGGTTAAAGACTATAGATAGAGCTGGTAAGGGACTTCGAACCTCTGCGAGAGATACGCTCATTTCTTATTATGCGATTGATAAGGGCAAATCCTTTGGAGTTCATCGCGCCTTAGATACACTAGGGGCAGTTATTGGAGCTGTCTTAGCCTTCATTTTATTATATTTTGCTTGGACATATCAGCAAATTATTTTGTTCTCAATCGTACCCGGTATTTGTGCAATTGTATTGATTCTATTCATAAAAGATGTCGATCCAAGAAATTTAACGGAAATAATCAAATTTCAATCTAAAGAGCCAAAAATCGATCGAATTGATAGAAATTTTATAAAATTAATAGTCATCCTTGGAGTAATCGAATTTGCCTCCATTAACGTTTCTTTTTTACAACTGAGGTCGATTGATTACTTATTCGCGGATTTTTTAATCCCAATATTATATTTGATATCAAATATCGTTTATATGGCTCTTTCACCTTTTTTGGGTTCAATATCAGATAAAATAGGTAGGAAACCAGTAATAATAACGGGATTATCTATATTGTTGTTTTTATCAATAATATTAGCAATTCCAATTAAAATAACTTTTTTATCTTTAATTATAATTATAGTGGTATGGATAATGTTTGGATTTTACATGGCATCCGTTGATCCTATTTCGAGGGCCTATATTGCAGATTTAGTCGGAAAAAGTAAAAGAGGGAGAGCTTATGGATATTACTATCTTTCAGTGGGGTTAATATCACTTGGCGAATCAATAATATTTGGTTATATCTATAATGCTTTCTCTTATACAGTAGCATTCATTTATGTATCGATTCTCTTATTCATATGCATTATTATTTTCGCTGTTACAGATTTTTCAAAAATAACAGGAAAAGAAAACAGTTAAAGGCTTAATTTAAATCTTTATCATTCCATACACCACAATTTAGCTAACCTTATAATTACTTCAGATGCCTTTTCTAAGGCAACTGTAGGAATGAATTCCTTTTTAGAATGATACAATAATCCCCCACTGAAGATATTGGGCGTTGGTATTCCCATTTCACTTAATTTTGCACCATCAGTCCCCCCTCTTATTGGATTAGATATCACTTCTAATCCTGTTTCTTGGATCGCCTTAGCTGCAATCTCAATCACTTTTTTTTCTTTTTCAAAATATCTCAACATATTTTTGTATTGGTGAGTAAATTCCAATTCAATTTTAAGCCCTGGATATCTCACTTCAAAATTATTTTTAAGTAGTTTTAAAAAATTCATTCTCCTTTCATTATTTATCTCTTTATGGTCTCTAATGATCATCTTCGCAGAGCTTTCCTCAGCATTTCCATTTAAATAATATAAATGAAAAAAACCTTCTCTCTCTTCTGTATGCTCTGGACTTTCAAATTCTGGAACACTACTAAAATACCTGCTTGCGATATTAATGGAATTAATCATTTTGTTTTTTGCCTTACCCGGATGAACATTTAATCCTTTAAACTTGAATGTAGCTAACCAAGCATCAAAACATTCAAATTCTAATTCTCCCATTTTAGAACCGTCCATAGTATAGCAAATTTCTGGTAAACGATCCTTATTGATATTTTGAGTACCTCTTCCAGTCTCTTCATCTGGTGTAAAGCAAACAATAATCGGTCCATGAATGAGTTCTGGGAATTTCTGCCAAGCAGAACAAGCGGTAATAATCTCTGCAATCCCTGCTTTATCATCAGCACCTAGCAAAGTGTCACCTGAAGCAGTAATAAGATCCATCCCAACATAATTTTCTAATTCATTGGCATCTTTGATGCGAATTTTTAGATTCTTATCTTTAGGAAAGGAGATATCTTTTCCATCATAGTTCTTATGGATGATTGGTTCAATATTTTTTCCGCTTACAGTACCAGAGGTATCTAAATGCGCAATGAGTCCAATCGGTTTGGCATGTTCGTAACCTTTAGAAGCAGGTAAATCTCCATATACATAACCGAATTTATCATGGCTAATATTGTTTAAACCAATCTCAGTAAGCTGTTTGACCAATAATTTACCAAGATCAAATTGATTAGGTGTGGAGGGGAAGGAAGTTGAATCTTCATCTGAAGTAGTCCATACCTTTACGTATTCTAAAAATTTATCAACAGAATGCCCTATTAAAAATTCCTGAATTTTGGTATTCAGTTCCATAATCATAAAAATATGTCTTATGTTTTAAAGATCAATATTCCTTCTCTTCCAACGAATTTTAGATCTTCTTCTCCCTAAGAAATTTTGAACCCCCTCTAACGGCATAAAACAATTTCTTTCTATTTAAGCTTTTCTTGCCTAAATTCATAATCTGTAAAAAAGAAAGTGATTCAAAAGAATGTTATTACCAAATTTCGAATTTCTGGTCTATTTTTAGTCCAAATACGATTAAATAAGGAACTAAGAGATCCCACACGCTCGTTTCTGCGTTAATAATTATAACACCAATTATTACAGCTGTCCATCCACTAACTTGGGGTAAACCCAAAAAACTTAGATTTGTGAATCCAAGATAACTTGAATAAATAGTTATGAATAACAATATATTCAAAAACATCATTACAATAATTCTTAGGACTGTTCCAAGTATTCCCGTGGTTATATAATTTCGTAATTTCTTGTATTTCTGACTCTTCCTTTCTTTATTAGAACTCTTATATAACCTTAATATCAAAATAGGGACTATTATTAGTGAAATTGTCGCTGAAAATTTCATTAATGGTCCTATTGGAGCAGATCTATCAAAAAAGAATAAACCAAAGGTACCAATCGTACAACATATTAATCCAGATTTTGGACCAAAAATTAAAAAACAACAAATCCATAAAATTGAAACTGGATCAAAAATAGCAATTTCCCAACCAGGAATTCTAGGAATAATTGGGGTAATAAAAGCCGATAAAACGAGTGATAAAGCACCAAATAATGCTGCTCCTGCGACTTCAAGCGTGAATCGAGTTTTGCTTGACATCAATGTATATTTTTCATCTAAATATCGTTCTTGTTCCATTAAGATCAACTATTTAGCTTTATGATTATAAATTCAACTCTATTTTTTAAATATGTGAAAATTGAAAAGAGGGAGATATAAAAAAATAAGTGAATTAATATCTAAAAAGGTTTACCTATTTTTGAAATTTGCTTTTCGGATAATCTCAAATTAGATATAAGTTTCTAGAATCACTTTTTCTTAAACTAAAGCTTGAAAGATAAACGATCGAATCTACTAATTTATGAGTAGATCAATCTTTTTTCAATATTTTTTTTTCAGAAGCATCAAGCTCTAACCAATCACTAACATTTTTAAGCTGCTTCCTTGAATAATTACATAGCATCCTAATAAAAGGAAGGAAATTTTGAATGATCTCTACCTCAGAGATATCATATTTTTCTTTAATTTTTTCAGCAAGAGACTGTTCACTTGCAGTTAAACTAAAGTATCCTGTAGTTGAATATCTTGGAAAAGAAACGCGATGAAAACCTTGATGAGAACTTTTTTTACGGGTTAATGCTACTCCTCCAGCAAATAGATCAAAAAAATAAGGTAATAATGACCAATATTGATTTTTTTGAATCCTACCAAAAATTTCATCTGCTATTGATAAATTTTCATATGCATTTGAAAGTGCTGGTTTCATTTTTATAAATGTAGGTAAATTCTCATTCACCCATTTATATAAAAAATTATAATCCACATCTGATTTTGAAGTAAGAATTTTTGCTTCTTTTAGAGAGCTTACTTTTAGAAATAGATCTTGAATTAGTCCAAATATTTCTTCAGTACTATCTCTATGTAGGTCTCCAATTAACTCTAGATTTTTTTTATCAAATTGCCCTTGAGTAATTCCTTGAAGATCATTGATTAACCCTCTTAAATCTCCATGGTTTTTTTCTATTAATAATATGAGATCATCATCTTTAAAACCTGTAATATTTTCATTCTTTAAAATCGATTTTAAAACTTTCATCATTTCTTCATTAGACAAGGGACTTATTTCGTATTTACTCACTTTATTATATAATGATTGAAGATTCTGCTTATACTCATTTGAACACATTATAATTGGGAATTGAGTATCTTCAATTAAACTTAATATAGTGGGTACGGCACCTCTATCAGAGGCACCATATATCCCATCTACTTCATCAATTAAAATCAACTTTTTTTTACTCTTTGAGATGTAATCCATGATGCTTTTCGACTTGATAGTTTCACTCAATTTAGATTGCAAAGCATTTTTCGTTCTCACATCAGAAGCATTCGTTTCAATTACATCCATATCAAGATCATTAGCTAAGGCATATACAATCGACGTTTTTCCTACTCCTGGTGGGCCTTCTAACAAAACAGCAGATTTTTCAGACGCTAAACTTAATTTTTTTTTTTGTTCTTTTTTTCCGTGAGTTCGGTTATGAAGTTTGATTGGTATGTTTTTCTCATTTAGATTTTGTTTCTCCTTAAAGAAATTTATAATAAATTTACGTAATTCTTCAGCTAAATCAACCTTGTGCCTTTTTATTTTAGCTGAGGGTAAAGCCATATTTCTTATCGATTTAGGACGATACTTTTCAACCCATGGTTTTGTATTATTCATTTTGCTCACTATTTTCACCTATAGGAATTCTGAAAAATAACACAATTTTGATATTAGATTAGAGATCTGTATATCAGAGTCCCTTCCATCTATTGCGCGGAAATCAGCATCTGCTATTATGTTCATTATAGATGAAAAAGTAAAATCACTCAATGGTATTTTACCTAAATCTCGAAATAACAGAAGAAATAATTCTGGCACTCGATATTTATATATAGATTGTATTTTACGGGATAATTCTCTTGCTTTTAAGAAGTCTCCTCTTAAACACATTAATAACAAACTATGGATAAGATCATTTGTAAAGTTCATCGTTGTTTCATATAAATTTTCATTATCAATTGTAGCATTAGATAAACTGCATAATTGCAATATATCAATCGCTTGAGCTAATTTTCCCTTGGTGATTCTATATAAATTTTTAATGACTTGTTCTTCTAGTACCAATGATTCTTTGTTAGAAATCTTTTTAATCAGCTCTTTGAAAGATTCATATTTTGGAGGAGCAATCATAAAAATCTGACATCTACTGATAATAGGATCAATAATTCCAGAAATATTTTGAGTTATAAGAATCATTCTACAGTTCGAACCATACGATTCCATGAGTCTCCTGAACCCTTGCTGGTCAGATCCAAGAGATTCAAAATTTTTCACCGCTAAAAGTTTAAATGGAACTGATCCTAAAGCTCTAAGTTGAACAAACGGTTTGATTTTTATTTGAAGAAAAGCAGGAGTCCTCACAGTTTTTCCTGCTAAGCTTCCTATCTTACTAGTTGGTATGTATGCTTCAGATCGAGCTCTTTTTCGTTCCTCACTATTTAAAGGAACGTCTGCATACACTAATCGAAAATTAATCTCATAATTTGGACCTAAGAACTCTTTGGCAAATAAACGTGCTAAAGTTGTTTTTCCAATGCCTTCAGTTCCTACAAAAAGCATGTGTGGAAAGTTACCCTGATCTAAGATACTCCTTAATTTTGCTTTTAATTTCTCTCTCCCACAGAATTCATCTAATGAATTTGGTAAATATTTAATTCTCCAAATTGGAATGTTCAAAATCATTATATCCTCTTGAAATTTCAATATTGTACGTTTTCAATTAAGTTAGCAATTAAAGCAACCACCTGAATAATTTCATCTGATCCTTGACTGATTCGATAGTCTATATCTCCGAAAAAAGCGATCACATCATTTAATCTTTCACTTTTAAGATCTAATTCTGGTAACACTTGTAAAATTTGTCTAATGAAATTTCTGCTATCTAAGTTTTCAATAGACATGACAATCTCTTTCACTTTTTCAAGTCCACCTTTCTTTATTACTTCTATTAATTCCTTAATGATATTAATTGTTACAAAGCCCGATATCTTAAAGATTTCATCTAAATTAATATTTTCTGTCAATTCAAGAGCCACAGCCATCTGTAAGGTGTTTATAGCCTTTCTTAAATCTCCTCCAGATATAAAGTATAAGATTTCATAAAATTGGTTTTCATTTTTCTCTGGTATTTTTAGATTTTCATTACCTACAATATGTTTTAAACGCTTTATTACGTTTTCCTTGTTTAAGTTGGAAAATCGGAATACAGCACACCTGGAAATAATTGGATCGATAATTTTATTAATGTAATTACACATCAATATGAATTTTACTTTGCTTGAGGTTTTTTCTATAATTCTTCTTAGAGCTTGTTGCACTTGGCTTGGAATATTATCTGCTTCATCTAGTAAAATAAATTTTAGATTTCTTTTCCCAGAAACCATCCTTTGATTTACAAAATCTTTAATTATGGTCCTAACATATTCCATTCTTACTGTATCAGACGCGTTCAATTCTAAAACGTTTAAGGCATAATTCTCCGAACTCAACATCGATTTTGCAACGATCAGCGCTGTACTAGTCTTTCCCGTACCTGCTGGTCCAGCAAAAATTAGATGAGGCATATTGCCCTTTTGTACAAACTGCTTTAAATTATTAACAGCAATATTCTGGCTGACAAGATCATCAAAAGAATGAGGTCTATATTTTTCAACCCAGGGTGCTTCTAAATTAATACTTCCCATACTCTCATCAATAAGGATGATAAAAATTATTATTTTGTAAGATCTAATTCTAGTACTTCATAAACTTTCTTGAATTTCATTTTTGAATATAGGTTTGTCGCTTCTTTTGCTTTCTCCTTGATATTAACTTTAATTTTTTCTACTTTTATTTTCTTTAAGTGCTCAATCGCTTTTCTAACTAATAATTCTCCAATGCCAAGTCCTCTATAATTTTTCTTTAGAAATACTTGTTTTATATAACCTTCAGAGCTACCAAAGGGATCAATTCTCAACTCTGCAATAATCATCCCTACAACTAAATTTTCTTTATCTTCGTCTACGGCGATTAAAATACCATGCCGTTGTAATGGATCATATAATCTCCTTTGGATTCCCCATTCAAACCTTTTTAAATCGAACTTCTGACCCAATCCCTCCACTAACTCTCGAGTTAAATCTTCTAAAGAATCAATTACTTCTGGAGTTGCTATTTCGATTCTTATATTGTTCATGATATTTTCAATGTGATTATCTTATTTTATTATTAAAATATTTAATATTCATCCAAAATATAAATCTTCTTCACGTATTTATAATAAAATTTATGTACGATATGTTGAAGCAAATCTTTTTTTCTATTAAAATTTAAGTAAATTCTGCTTTTTCCAAATACATTAATTTGTTTAATTATTTATCTTAGTCTGGTTAAAATTGATTTACTAATCTCTAGAAAATATAATTTTCTAATAGAAATATATAATAAGACTTCCTTTTTACCTTGCTGAGACTCCATCCCAAGCTTTCACTTCAGGATCTTCATATCCACAAACAGGACATTTTTGGTTAACCTCCCAGGCCTCTAAGGCAGGATGTACTCTTGTAAAAAGACCTCCACACTGTTGGCATAGAAGGAATTTGGAACCGCAGCCCTCACAAAGCTTTAACTGACCTTTTTCGACAAATCGAAATGTTCTACTCATCCATTCATCATGAACTATTCGAAACTTATCTCCTCCACACTGGTTACAATGTTTTCCATCAAAATCCATTTTTAAACCTCATAAAATATATTCTATAATTAAAATTAAAACTATTAAAATTTAAATTTACTCTTAAACAAAATTATTATGAGTAAATTCTACATTTTTAGCTTTTTGGTAGCACCATTCTCAGATATTTCTGGGTTCACTTGTTCTAATTCTTTTATTAATTGAAACACTTTATCATCATTTAAAGCTTCTCCAAACTTTACTAGCATTTCATAAGACCCAATGAATAACCCCTTGCGTTTCATCGGTTTTCCATCATCTTTTAGAGGATTTACTTCTAGGAATAGTAAAGCAGGTCTCGTTTTTGTAGCGGGTACTTTTACAACGTATACACCTTCTACAGGAGTCTCCATTTTTTCCCAATCCTTTCCACTTTTCAAATGTTCCTTTAACTGAACTTGTATATTAGACATATTTTTCCTCTTTATTCTAAATCATTTTTTTGCATTATATGTTACGGTTACATATAGTGTAGCTAATAAATATTTACCCATTAAATTTTTAATATGTAATTTAATTTTGCTGTGAAAAATCATCTTTAGTTCCTTTTTTCGATTTTGATTGATATTTGTTTAATGCTTATCATCCATTTGATGTTATTGTCGGATTTCTGAGGGCCTATTTCTATTGAAAAGCTTAAATATCACCTCGATAGTATAATGGATATATTAAAGAAACTATTTTAAAAATAAATACTGTTTAAGTGTTAAAAAATGAAATTAATATCAGTAAATCTTCCAGAATCTTATTTAAAGGTACTAGAGATATTAGTTGCCGAAGGAAAGTTCCCAAATCGGTCAGAAGCTATTCGAGTTGGCATTAGAGATTTGATTAAAACTGAATATCTCATTGAAGAATCAGTTAAAAGAAATCTTTCGTATTTAGAAAGAGATTTTGAAAGCGAGATGCCAGAAATATTCTAATCATTCTATATTTTTTTTATTCTTTTAGTAAATCTTGAATTTTTTTTCTTCTCTGAGCTCGTCTTTCTGCGATTTGCCTTCTTAAATCATCCTCTTTCCATTGTTTTTTAGGCTTAAACTCAACTTCTTTTGAGGGTTCAGTTTCAGGAGTAATTTCACCCTTTAATGAGATTATCTTATCTTCAATTAAGGGGATAAAATTTGATCCGATTAATGTCTTTTCAAGATTAAACTTTGCCTCTTTTAACTCTGATATCGCTCTCATATTAAGCTCATTAAAGAGGGAGATCTGAGCATTGTCAAGTGCTTTATAAGCAGCTTTAAATTTTTCCAAATTTCCCTCATTCTCTAAATTGATTAAAGTAATCAGAGGAATATGACTTGCATTTTGGAGTGTTTCAAATTGATTGTTTACTTGTTTGATTAATTTCTCCTTTCCCATTTTTTCTAATTTCTTTAATACCTTTTTAAGAATGAGGATCGCTTCATTATATTTCAATTCTTTTATCATTGAATTAGCACGGTCCCATTCCTCTTGAACGACTTTCTCGCGTTTTAATCTTTTTTCTTCTTTCTTACTTTTCTCTAGTTCAATTCTTCTCATTTCTGCTTCAAGAAGCAAAGATTCCAGTTCTTTCTCTTCGTCTCTTTTTTTCTTTTGCATTTCTTTGATTTTTTCTTCTTGTTTCATTTCTTTCTTCAAAATAAAGAGCAAGTCATTGTTAATTCTACTCACTTCATGATTCCAATCAATTTTATTAAAAAGATCACGTGCTTTAATATATTTTTCATAAGCCTTATCAAATTTCTTTTTATCTTTTAA
Source organism: uncultured archaeon (assembly GCA_964632315.1). Classification (GTDB taxonomy): domain Archaea; phylum Asgardarchaeota; class Lokiarchaeia; order Sigyniarchaeales; family SOKP01; genus SOKP01. The sequence goes on along the minus strand of CAZWEM010000012.1, from coordinate 45,447 downwards.
ATCTGTTCCTTGTTCTAATAAATCATAAGCTTCTTCTGAAATTAATCTTTCTTGTTCTTTTTGCTTCTGAATCTCAAGAAATTCCTGACGTCTTTGTTCTTCCTGCATTTTCTTTAATTCTTCAGCTTTATTAATCTCAATTTCTAATGCTTTTTGTGTTCTTCTTTCTTCCTCTGCTTTTTCCTTTAATAATTTTGCTTCATATTCAATAGACTCTTGTTTTTTCTTTATTAAATCAATTGCTTCTGTAACCATTTTTATACCGTCAGACCAATTTATCTTTTGAAAAAATGTTTCACTTTCTTTGTATAATTTGATTGCACTTTCAAAATTGTTTAATTTAATTTCTCTTTTAGCTTGATCCATAAGGGAAAACGCTTGTTCTTTCTTGGTTTCGTAGTCTATCGTTCTTTGCTTTTTTACTTCAAGTGCTTGAGCTTTTTGTTTTAATAATTCTGCTTCCGCCTCTCTTGCCATTCTTGCTTGGACTTTTTTCTTTTGGAGCATCATTTCTTCTCTGCTTTGTTTTTCTCTTTCATAAGTTCTTAATTTCTCATCATTCAGTAGCTTTTCTTGATAATAGCTAATTGAGTTCTCTATTTGATTTGCTTGCTCCTTCCACCCTATTTTTTCAAATTCTAACTTAGCCTTTCGATAATTTGAAATAATTTCTTCATATGGGCATTCTGTATTTAATATCCCCTTCTTTAGTTGTTGCTCATATGCTTTAGATTGATTTTCAGCGTCTTGAATTATCTTAAAAATTAAATCCGCTGCTTTTTCTTTTTTTGCTTTTAATTTCTCTAATTCTAAAACTTTTAATTCTTCAAATTCCGTTTCTTTTGGTTTTTTTTCTACTTCTTTTTTCCTACTTATTCTTTTTTGTTTTTCTAATTCTCTTAAATTCTCATCTTTTCTTTTTTTATCTTTGTAGAAATTAATAGTTGTTACTAATCTATTAGCTTCAGCACCCCATCCTATCTCCTTAAATAATTTTTGCGCTTTTAGATATTTTGAGATTGCTTCATCATAAGGACTCTCAATTTGGAGTATTTCTTTCTTAATACTTAATTCATAACTTCTTACTGCACTCTCTGCTTCGGTAATAAGTTCCATAGCTTTATTGAATAGCAATTCTGATTCGGATTCTTTTTCTAAATTTTTTAATTTTGCAATATCTGAACCTATTTCGTTTTTTACTTTAAGTGACTCTTCAAATTCTTTTTGCTTCTTCAACTTTTCTAATTCATGTTTTCGAAGTTGCAAATCTTTTTCGAATTTTTCTCTGTAAAGTTTCATTTGATTTGAATATACTTCTGCCTCATCTACCCATCCTCTTTGACATAATTGCTTGTATAAATCCTGATACTTATCGCTAATCTCTAAATATGGGCACTTTTTTTCAAACTGACCCCTTTTTATTGCCAGCTCGTACGAACGAGCTTTTTTTTCAGCTTTATCCACAATCTTGTCTATAAGTTCTTCAAATTGTTTTTCTTGGACTTGTCTTTTACTTACCTCATCAATTTTTTTCATTTTTTCAATCTCTGTGTCACTTTCATCAATCTTCAGTTTCATCATTTCTTCAAATTCTTTGTCCTGCTGTCTTTTTTTCACCTCGAAATTCTTTATTTCGTTTTCTTTTTCCATCAATTCATTATACTTTCTTATTTGGCTAGAATAAATCAAAGCTTCATCATTCCATCCTTGATTGACAGCAATATCTCTTGCTTCAGTATAGATATAAATAATCTCTGGATATTTGGACGTGATACTAAGATTTCCTTCCTTAATGGCTTTTTTAAATTCAATATCATATTCTCGAGCAATTTTTTCTGCATCATTGATTTTCCTGGTAATTGTCTCTCTTATTTGCTGGATTTCTTTGCCCTCTACTTTTACTTGTTCCCTGATGGCTTCATTTTCACTCTCTTTAGATGTTTGACCTATTTGTATTTTCCGTGCTTTTTCAAATTCGATTTTATCTTCTTGTTTCTTCTTTTCAAATTCTCTAATTTTATTTTTATTATCAAACAACTCTTTAAACTTTCTTATTTGAGAAGAATATATCATTGCGTCATTTTCCCATCCTCGGTTGACTGCAATATCTCTTGCTTCAGTATAAATATCAATTATTTCGGGATACTTCGAGGGAATATCAAGGTTTCCTTCTTTTATAGCTCTTTTAAACTCAATTTCATATTCTCTTCCCATTTTTTCCGCTTTTTTAATCATCTCTTCAATTTTAACTCTTAATACTTGTGTGTCCTCTTCAATTTGTGTTTCTTCTTCAATGTTCTTTAGAAAGTCTTTTTTTCTTATTTTTTGCAGCTCTTCGAATTGCTTCTGTTCTTCAACTTTTTTCTTTTCAATCAATCTAACTTTCTCTTCTTTCTCTTGCAGTTCGCTATATTTTCTAATTTGGGTCGAATATATTTTTACATCATTTTCCCAACCTTTATCTAATGCTATGTTTCTTGCTTCTGTATAAAGTTCAATGACTTCTGTATATTTTGAGGGTACATCGAGATTTCCTTTCTTTACTGCTTTTTTAAACTCAATTTCATATTCTCTTCCCATTTTTTCAGCTTTTTTAACTAATGCATCAATTTCTGACCTTAATTTTTGATCTACTTGCTCTTTGGAGACTTGCTCAGACTTTGTTTTAATCTTACTTTCTTTTATCTCTGTTAATGACTCTTTTTCCCTAATTTTTAACATTTCCTCAAATTCTTTATCTTTCTGCGCTTTTTTAGCTTCTATTTCTCGAATTTGATTTTCCCTGTCAAGTAATTCTTTATATTTTCTAATATGGGTAGAATAAATTTTTGCTTCATTTTTCCATCCCTTACTTAAAGCAGTTTCTCTTGCTTCAGAATAAATCTCAATTATTTTTGGATATTTGGAGTTGATGTCAAGATTCCCTTTTTTTATAGCTTTTTTAAACTCAATTTCATATTCTCTTCCCATTTTTTCCGCATTTTGGATGACCTTTTCTATTTGTTCTCTTAATCTTTGCTCTTCTTTTTCTAAATTCAACTCTTGTGAAGATATTTCAATTTTCTCATCGTTATATTTAATTAGTTTTTCAGATTGTTTTGTTTTTAATAACTCTTCGAACTCTTTATCTTTTTGAGCTTTTTCCCCTTCTAATATTCTAACTTGTTTTTCCCTTTCAAATAACTCCTTAAATTTTCTTATTTGGGTAGAATAAATCATTGCCTCCTCATTCCATCCCATATCCAAAGCAGTATTTCGTGCTTCAGAATAAATGTCAAGAATCTCCGGATATTTCGAGGGAATATCAAGCTTTCCCTCTTTTATAGCTTTTTTGAACTCAAATTCATACTCACGCCCTAATTTTTCTGCATTCTCAATTCTTTTTTCAATTTGCCCTCTTAATTCTCGTTCTTGTAGTTCTTTATTTCTTTCTAATTCCCCAGTTTTGATGGATTCTTCCTCGCTCCCGATCTTGCTATTATCCTGGATGTTTTTTCCGATTTCATTTATAGGAATTAAATTTGATTTTATTTCTGTAATTCTCTCATCTTTCTTTATCTCGATATCCGAATTATCTGCTAATAAGACATCTTCTTCAGTTTTTTTACTTAATTCAGATTCTTTTTCTTGTTCAATGAACGCATTTTCTTTCATGATATGAACATCTGAAATTTTATTGAATAAAGCCTTTACTTCTGCCTTCCTATCAATTTGTTGATAAAGTCCTATAGCTTGTCTTAAAAATTCAATTGCATCATCAAAATATTCAGATTGAACAAGTGATAAAGCATGCTCAACAATTTGATAGGCTTCGGAAGCAATTTCATCTTCTATTTCACTCATATCAGAAAAAAATGCTTCCTTAGTGGGATCAAAATCATCAGGGTTTTCTTCACCATTTCTGTCATTCATAATGATCATCTAATGATTAATAAAACTTAGAAAGATTGTAAGGTAAAAATTAATTAACTTTCTTCTTCACACTTCAAGCAAAAATACTCAAGAACACTCCTATATTTCGGTCTTACTCAGAAGTTTATTAAGGAAACTATCACAAATTTTCCCTCCATCAGCAGTCAATCGCCAACCATTTGCATCTTTTTTTACTAATCCTAATTTTTCAACATTAAATAGAACATCGCGTATATTTTCGTCAGATTCACTTATGTTGAAATCCACCTTTAAACAAAAAGAAATCTCATCAATAGGAACGGATCTTGCTAATTCATCTTCCATGACACCTAATGCCGCTATTACTTGGTCTTGAATTCCCATTTTTTCATCCATTTCGGAAGTCATTTCATCAAGTAACCAAGAGTTTTTTTCAAGCATTTTCTTTATCTCTTTCTCGTTTCCACTCTTAAAAACTCTTTCAAATTCTTCCCGGATCTTCTTTTTTTTCACCATGACACTTCACTTATTTTTCGGGAAAACTTCTTAATATTCGTAAGTATCTTTTATATTAAAGCAATTTCTTTTAAAAACTAAAAGAAATTTATCTTTTTAATTTTAAGCAAAATATACAAACAAGTGATTATCATACGGATTTTGAACAATTTAAATAATCGTAATTTTGATCGTATTTCTGACTCTGGACGCTTTCAATATAATCCTTTTAGAAAAAAACCTCAAAGAAGAAAATACTTTTTAGCTTTACTGATAATTGGATCAATTATAATATTATTAACTGTATTTTGGTGGTGGCCGTCTTGGTTTGCAGATATCTCACTCCAGCAACAACTTTATGCGAATAAAGTAGGTTCAAGTTTTACAAGTATTTACTTCTTAAATTTTTGGGCTCCTAATTTTTTCTTTAATAAGGTTGCACTAATAGGAGGATTAATTGGGAGCATCATAATGAGCATCCCTCCTGATAGAACATTACTTACAGCACTAGGAACCCGATTGAGATTTGGAAAACCTTCTTATCTCAAAAGCCTAATTTTTTGGTGGACAATCGGGTTTTTTATATTTTATCTTTGTGGATTTTTACTTAATATCAATGGGAATTCATTTTCATGGGCAGCTTACTTAGTTGAGAGTGGACAATTAAATATTTCTGGAACAATTATCTTTGATGCTTTTAATGTACTTTTTAGTTCTTTTAGCAGAGATTACATAACGATTTTTATTTACTCGAATCTTATATTGCCGATAATTTCCTTTATCTTTATCATTTTAATTTTTCGGACGATTCTAAACATTATCAAGAATACATACTTACGAAAAAACGATTATTATGTCCTAAGTAATGTCTTTTTCATTATTGGCTTAGTTTTTGGACTATGGTTTTTCAACATGCCAACACAATCTCTAGACGGTATCGGTTTAATTCAGATCTGGTCAGTACTCCTCGGTTTTATCAGTTTCAATGTATTAGGATTGATAGTCTATTTCACTTCAAGACTCTCCTACAGGCGAGATCCATCAAGATATTCGTTAATACGTGGTTCACTAAAAAAATATGGATACGTAACTTTTTTAATTATTATTATCTTAATAATTCCGCTGTTAATCAGCATCGCCCCCGCGATTAACATCAATAACAACTCGGTATGGATACAACAGGAATGGACGAAAAAATTTAAAAGGGAAGTTGATTGGACGACAGATTGTGCAGGTCTAAATGCTTTTGAAACTCGCCCAATTGAGAATTTTACACAATCTACAACTTCATCGGATGCACTCATGATTTCTCAGATTAGGCAATTTGATCAAGATTTTACAGTGCAATACTTAGCAGCATCAATAGGAACAACATATGAAGGATTAGCTGATTCTGATATAGTATATATTAATGGTAAAGAATATTGGGTAGCACCAAAAACAATTCGCTTCACTCAGATTACTGATCCCGTACAAAGAAGCACAGAGCTTTTTGATCATGTCGAAGGATTTTTAGCGATGGATACATACTCTGGTAATCTTATTAACATTACTCAAGCATTCAATATCTCTGAAAGTTATCCAATTTTCTTTGGTGAAAGCGAAAGTACGAAATATTTGCAAACAATTGGAACTAGTCCCCAGGCAGGAATGACTGGAGCCTATGATTCTGATATCTTACTTGGGACTGAATGGACGAATCAAACTAATTATAAATATAAATATACATCCCAACCCGATGGAACTTTAATGGGATTAGAAAGTTTTTGGAAAAAAATTAATTTAGGACTGATCGCATACGCCACGGGTCCTCTCAATAATTTTTTAGTAAACCGGAATGTCAAAAATAGAGTAAGCAGTATCTTGCTTCCACAAATACAAATCGATCCTGATTGCTATTTAGTATTTAATATTAAAGAAGGAAAGCTATATTATGCTGTTTCTCTTTATACTTCTGTAAATGTTGGATCTTACGCACAATATCCCATATTAAGATTCTTAGGTGTATGCCTTGTGGATGTGATTAATGGAGATTTGAATTTCTATCAAAACCCAAAATTAAATACTGCATCCGATCCCACCTATCCTCTCTGGAAAATATATCTTTCAAACAATGTCTATCAATGGCATGATGCACCTGATTGGTTAAAAGCACAAATGAGGTATCCTGAAGCTTTATATAAACAACAGCTTAATGCAAATTACATATACCATGTCAATAATCCAACAGATTGGAAAAGTGAAGTTGATTTTCAGGAGACTCCGAGTAGTAGTAGTGATATTTATTATATAGAATCTGATTTGGGTCAAGGTATTGAATATGTTGGACTTGATCTTGTGGAATATAAGGGCCGTGCCGCTACCCTATTAGCCGGAATGTATATGGTTAGACATGGAGATCACTTAGGACAAGTTATCTTTTATTCGACACGTTATTCTGATCTAAATTTTATTGGACCGAGAAGTGCAAATGAAACATATAATTCTGAGGCAACTCAACAAATATCATTAATTGCCGGTGCAAGGAATGGGAATCTCCTGTTATATCCCTTGGCAAAATCACTTTACTATTACATACCGACTTATAGTACTTCGGGAGCCCTCCAACAGTTAAAATTAGCTGGATTTGTTGAAGCTTTCACGAGAAAAGTGGGTTATGGGGCTAATGCTCAAGAAGCATATAACAACCTCAATATTACAACTATAATTCCTACTTCCAATCTGTCGCTATCATACAATTTTGATTTAGAATCCACTATACATCTTCCAAATAATCCCGCGAAATTTAAAATGAGCCTTCAGAACACAGATTTGAACTATACTGCTGCTCCTTTAAGCATTAGAGTTAACTTGACACTTTATACTAATGAAGAGCATAACGCAAACTTCACTATAATCGTCCCTGATTATCTCTACCCTCTTAAAAATTCGACTTATTCCTTTTTAGATGGTGGCAATTTATTCAGAGCTTACAATTATACATTAGTCAATAGAGATCTCAATTTTGGGGAAGGATTAACTCTAAATGGCTTCATAAGCTCTTCGGTGGGAAACATCATTGTCTATGCAAAGTGGACTCTTTATGTCAATTCTGAATTAATTTATGCATCTCCAGAAACCATCCTTTATGTTTACCAATAAAGAATCTAATTTTTTTTATTTCTATTATTTTAAAAATAAGTAGTGTAAAGCTTATTGCTTTGAAATAAAGGTTTCAATTTCATCTTTAGTGCATTCATGAAACGTTTTATCTTCAGTTTTCACGTAAGCCAAACGCGCATTTTCCTTATTGATTTCTTCATCAATCGATTCTTTTAACGTGTTTAAAGTGAGTTTAACAAGCTCTTCGAAGGGCATATCCTCTTTATAATGCTCGCTGAGATATTCTCTTGCTTTCGCCTCACCACTCCCTAATGCATATGCTTTGAATGATCGATAAATTCCACTAGGCGATGTCGTGTAGATTTGGGTTCCTGCGGGATCAACGGCAATGAAAAACAATGCACACCCAAATGGGCGAATACCACCATATTGTGTATACTGTTGCTTAATATCAGCTATTGATTTAACTAACATTGATAATCTAACTGGTTCATCATAAGTTAACCGAAATGATTGTGCTTGAACCCTTGCGTAATTAATTAATGCTCGGGAATCGGCATGTAACCCAGAAATTGCAACACCTATGTGTTGATCAACTTGGAAGATTTTATCTATAGAATCTGCATCCATCAATTTCGACGGCACTTTGATCTGGGCAGCAAGACAAACCGCATCTTTTGATTTTACCGCAACTGCTAATGTTCCACGCCTTACAGCTTCTAAAGCATACTCGACTTGAAATAAGCGCCCTTCTGGAGAAAAAACAGTGAGGGCACGATCATAACTTCTTTGAGCTCCTCCAAACATTTTTTATTTCTCTTTCTTAATTATTTTAAATTGTATAAAAATCAATAGTATGTTAAAGTTAAAAATAAATCTCTCAATTTTAATTTAATGTTTATAATCTACAAATTAAATTTTACCAGCAGTTCTTAAAATTTCTACGGTCAACTCCTTAAACACATCTTCCACTGAATCTCCTTCTTTAGCACTAGTTTCAAAATATTTTTTTGCTCCAAGTTCTGCCTTCAGAGCTTCTCCATCTTGCGTAGAAACCTCTCTTGTTCCCTCACTTGCTAAATCTATCTTGTTTCCCACTAAGATACTAGCTTTTTGACCAATAACTTTTTCTACCTCGTTCTTCCAATCATTAAGGTCTGCAAATGAGGAACGCCTTGTGAGGTCAAACACGTAAACTACCCCTGTTGCACCACGGTAAAACGGAGGGCGCACAAAACTGAAATGCTTTTGTCCTGCAAGGTCCCAGATCTGAAGTTTTACTTGAAAATTAGGATATTCTGGTAGATCAACAGTTTTAGTTGAAAAATTAGATCCAATAGTCATGATATAATTTTCTTTGAAAGCATTCTCACAATACCTTAAAACCATCGAAGTTTTTCCCACACCACCATTTCCGACGACAGCTATCTTATAAATATAGGATTTTTGAATTACAGCCATTTCAATTTCACTCTATGCCTAATTTCATAAATATTAAATTTTCTAATACTTCAAACCCGATTTCGAATGATGAATCGTGATTTTACTGAGAAATTCAATAAATATATTGAATTATAATATTATATTATAATCAATTAATAAAAACAATCATATTAAATATTTTTTCAATTTTTGTTTAAGACAATGAAAAATTGGAGAAAATTACTCTATGGAAGATCTAAATATCAAAATTGAACGATTAGCAGACCTCATATTAGACTCAGAAAACACCGTTGCCTTAACTGGTGCAGGAATGAGCACAGAAAGCGGAATTGCTGATTTTCGAAGCCCAGGAACGGGTTTATGGGAGAAAGTTAACCCTAATGAATTTGCAAGCATTAATTCTTACGTATCAAATACTGGAAAGAATCTTAAATTCATGTTAGAAATGGGCATGCAAATCTTCAAGTCAAAACCAAACAAAGGACATAAAGCATTAACAAAATTACAAAAATTAGGTAAATTAAAAGGAGTTTTGACTCAAAACATTGATGGACTTCACAAGAGAGCTAAAACAAAGGGTGTTATTGAGTTGCATGGCACTGCTAATGAAGCCATATGCATGCGATGTCAAAAAATATATCCAATTACAGATATGATCAATCAAGTGTTAAAAGGTAATTATTCTCCCTCTTGTAAAACATGTAATGGTTTGTTAAAACCAAATGCGATTTTTTTTGGGGAACCTCTTCATTCTAAAGCGTTAATGGCTGCTGAAGATATGATTTCAGATTGCGATCTTTTATTGGTTCTTGGTTCTTCATTATTAGTGTATCCCGTAGCATTTTATCCTCGTAAAGTTCTTCAAAATGGAGCCAAGCTAGCAATTATTAACATTCAAAATACTGATATGGATAATCATGCAGAAGTAGCAATTCACGAAAAAATTGGAGATGTGCTGCCTGAAGTCGTCGATATTGTGAGAGCTAAGTTATCTCAATAATATACCAATGAATCTAAATTTGCTTCATTAACCAATCCCCAATAATCTCAAGTGCTTTTGGAGAGATTGTTTCCTGAATTTGGGCATATTCTGTTATAGCCCCCGTGTCCGCAGTTTGAAACAAATGGTTTAAGTTTGGTATTTCCAAAACCTCATAATTAGTATTTCCCCCGCTTTGAAGTGCTTCTTTGATAGCTGTAAGATTCTCTTTTGCAGGTACTTGAAGATCCTTTTCTCCATTTAATGCTAAAACAGGACATTCTACTTTCCTTAATGCTTCTTTGGGATCGTATGTGAGAAAATCGCGAAACCAAGGGGATAAAACCATTTCAATTTGAGCGTTGATTGAATCCTCTGAGGTGAGAGGTAGATTTTTATCTTTCACATCCTTGAATTCTTCAGTGATAGCTTTCCTAATTTTTTCTTCAGCAATTTCGATATTTTTTTCGTTTTTTACATATGAGAACATTATCTCTTGTAAATATCTTTGCTTGGAGATTAATTCTTCACTCATATGATTTGCTCTAGCAATTAATTCTCCCTGCATGTAAAGAATTTGTTTTAATGGTAATCCTGGACCGGCCATTAAAACGATAAAAGCAACATCTGAGTTTTGACTAGCTACAAGGGGGGCAATTACTCCGCCCTCACTATGACCTATTAATCCAATTTTATTCTGATTTATTTCTTTCTGCTTTTTTAGAAAATCTATGCCTGTTTTGACATCACTTGCAAAATCAGCATTCGTTGCTTCAATGTAATTGCCAGTAGACTCGCCAACGCCACGATCATCGACTCTTAGCACTGCAAAACCTTTTCTGGTTAAATTATCTGCTAAGACTAAAAATGGTTTATGACCGAATATCGTTTCATCTCGATCTTCAGCTCCTGAGCCTGATATTAAAATTAGCGCTGGATAGGGTGGAGTTATATTTGGATAAGTTAATGTTCCTCCTAATACAATATTAGCATTTTTGTTTGCATATTTAACGTTTTTCTCAACATAGGGATAAGGTTTATGGGGTATTTGAGGTCGAAGTATTTCTACCGGAGTTTGCGTTTTTTGCAAGGATAAGTCAAAATCTTGGTTCCCCTGAGTCCAGACTCCTATAATCGTGGATGTGGATGAATTAAATATCCCTTGGAACTTTCCATTAATTTTATTGAATTCAATGAAAAGATCATGATTTTTAATACTAATTTTATCTGCTTTTATTGATTGTCCTTGGCTGATTAACGATCCAGACAAAAATCCCTTAGAATCATCCTTTATTGAAAAGGATATAGGCACTATTGCCCCTGCCGCGTTAATCTCACCTTTCCAAATTCCAGTAATCGAATCCATTCGTATGTCACTAAAATTAAAAAAAAATAAGAAATATATAAAGAAATTGCCTAGAAATTCCAAGTCACAAATTAAATAGGAGGATCAGAATTAAGTAAAGCAAATCTAACTAAACAATAATTATGCTTTAAAACTTTTTAGTTAAATTTTACTTATCTATTTAATAGTTTTATCTCATTTTTTCCCGGTGAACCCACTATATATTAAAATCGCGAAAAGGAACAAAAATATAAAGGATATTGAGTCAAGATCTCTTAGTAGTGGATCGAGCGTGATGAGGGAAAATGGGAGGATAAGCATTATTGAAGGAATTCCCAGGATTCCAATATTAAACCTTTTCCAGTATATTGCAGAAGTTTGTTTTATATGCACTTTAAGGTAATTATAGATTTTATACGCTTCCCTAACTTCAAGGATTATGAAAACTAAAAGTACGGATCCGAAGTAGACAGCATATTATGGATGGTAGAAGGGAGCCCAACCCGTAGATGCGTTAAAATCCATAAAATTAAATCCCATAAAAAGGTTTAAAGGAAAGATACAAGCAATAAAAATCCCTGCTCCCAGATATCGATATTTGGGAGTGAAATTTACCTTTCGTTTGGAATACTGGAAAATGATGTAACATGCACAAATCGTAAATAATATTGATCACGATGGAGTAGAGTAATAATAAAATAGCTTCATGATGTAATATAGCAAAAAGATTGGCAAGAATAAAGTAAGAAATGTTAATACTGGCTCCTATTGCATATAAGAAAAATGTTCCTGCAAGGAAAACCTTGTTAGAATACTGTAAGAAGTGTTTCGGGAGATTTTAAACCCCATAAAAATGAAAAAAAGGACATTGTTGTAAAGGCTATTAATATAACAACTCCTCGCACGAGATTAAATTCTAACATTTTGTTTATTAAGTGTAAATTGCTGATCTGTAATTCCTACTTAAACTCTATCCTTTAGAGTGAAGTAAAATATAAAAAACTAATTCAAATATAAATTTCATTAAAAAAATGCACAATACAATAACAACTGAACGAAAGAAAATAAGATTGCACAAAACTTATACCAAATTGAAACCTAAGACGAATTTAATTTTGCAAATTTGATGAAAATTGTTCTAAAGACTAAATTCTAGAAGATTAAATATATGACTTAGTGATTCTTTACATAATGCTCTTGGTATTGGGTCCCCTTACCCAACCCTGGATTTTTGTCTTTTAAAAACGTATTACTATTTCTAAACATGCCTGTCAATAGAAGAGAATAATAATCATTATTTTCTCTTTATCGACATCTACTTTTTGCTGGAACAGAATTCTTGTAAAATCAAAACAGATTTCATAAAATTTTATATTTCCAATCTGAAATTTAGGTTTCTATTCTTGTTCCATTATACGAATATAGAGTTTGAACATATTTAATTGTATTTTTGCATATTTTCCTATAGTTACGGGAGATCCATGTCACCCATAAGAATGGGAAACTAAAAAATGTCCCATGGGTGTGGGTAACCCTCCCATATATATGGGTAATTATAATATATTTAACGGTTTTAGGGAGTGATTTTTCATCTTATTTCGAAATATTAGTTGATAAATTAGGTAAATTTAAATATTTTTAATCTAAATTATGGATTATCTTAAGTCTTTTACATGTCGTTTTATGAATGGAAATACATAGATATAGGTTGTGGAAAAAGTTAGTTAAAAGACGATTTTTAGGTCTAAGCGCTATAATTGCCTCTGATGGTGATCCTGAAAAGACTATACAGAAGATAAATCTTTATCTTGGTCTCGATCGTAAACATGCTCATAATCTCATCAATTTACTCAATAAAGAGGGGTATGTAAGGGTTGAATATTACAAAAATCACCGCAAGCAAAAGAAAATAACAATAGATTCTATAATTCAAGATCTAGTTTTTATTATCTCCCGAACACCATATGATGAAGAATCCCAAAAAAAACTACAATTACAAAATTCTGTCGATAAAATTGATGTTAAAGAATCTTGGAAGGTCCTGGTGAAAAGAAGGTATTTAGGAATAAGCGCGATAATCACTTCAAAAGGTAATCTTGAAAATGCTCTCAAAAAAATTTGTTATTATCTTGGAATTGACAGAAAACACGCACAAAATCTTATATATTCTTTAGTCGATCAAGGATACGTATCTACAAGTAAATCTAAAAAAAGTAAAAAAGCAATTAATAAAAAATATGAGAAATTAAACGTCGATTCAAGAATTCGAGAACTAATTTTAATGATCTCTAGAGCACCCTATAAAGAACAAATCCAGGAAGAAATGCAACTACAGAGCACGATGACGTGGATTAGTGATGATTTTCACATTTAAAGAAAGAGTTAAAATGTTTTAAAGATCCTGTAACTTTTTAATTGAAAATAATAATATGAATTAAATAACTAATTCAAAGGAATTTTGGAAGTTTTAGATTGAAAAATCATTAATATATAACTAAAAATTAGAAGTAATGAAAAAAATATTTGTTAATTAAATTTTTATGAATTTCTTTTCTGTTCTTCTTATAATTATTGATAATCAACTTTATTTTTAACCAATTTAATTTTGGCGTAAAACTTTCTTATCAATCTTACCTACGGCGGTAAGTGGAATATCTTCCATGATATGGAACTTTTTTGGCACTTCATAAGGAGCACATTGTTCCTTTGCATATACTTCAATATCAGATATTAATTTATCCTCATTTCCGTCATATACATAATCTGGATCTAATTGAATATATGCATTTACTAGTTCAGAACCGGGTCTATCAGGATTTGGTTCTCCAATGAGAGCAATCATTCCAATTGCAGGATGTTTCGTTAATGTATCCTCCACTTTACTCGAAAATACCTTATATCCTCCTACAATTATCATGTCTTTTGTTCTGTCAACAATTCTAATATATCCTTCCTCATCCATTATTCCTACATCTCCAGTATGCATGTATCCATCCGAATCGACTGCTTTTTTGGTTTCTTCGGGTTTATTGTAATACCCTTCCATAACTAAAGGTCCCTTAACACAAATTTCTCCTGGGTTTCCCAGTGGAACTTCTTTTCCTGTATCTGGATCGACAAGCTTTAACTCTACATTCTGAATTGGTAATCCTACTGTTCCAAGTTTCTTTTCTCCTAAGCTAGGGTTCATTGTACTCACTGGAGCGGTTTCAGTCATTCCATAAAGCTCTAGCAACTTTCCTTTTCCAATTATACTTTCTAATACTTCTTGAGATTCTTTGGGGAAGGGAGATGCTGCTGAAACACAAGTTCCTAATTCTGAATGGTCAATCTCTCGAAATTTAGGATTCTTTATTAATAATTGATAAAGCGATGGGACGTTCACTAAATTTGTAGGATGATATTTTTTCATTACCTTCACGATATGATCAGTATCTCTAGGATTTGGAATCACAAGTTGTCCAAATCCAGCAGAAATAGAACTTTCGCAAACAGTTAACCCTGCGATATGAAAATAAGGAAATCCAGAACATAAAATTCCTTTTCCTCTCTCCCAATTTAGCCACGAAATTATGCTTTTCATGTTTGAGACGCAATTTTTATGACTCAACATTGCTCCTTTTGGAGGTCCTGTTGTACCTCCAGTATATTGAATCCATCCAATATCATCGGGCGTGATTGAAACATTAACTGGGTTTGTAGAATACTTTCCAAAAACGTCTTCGTGAAGGTCAAGAACCATCTTGCCCTCTAAAGGAGTTACCTTTCCTTTAGGAACTTTTCCTAAGGCTTTACCCAAAATTTGTTTTATTTTGGGAAGAAAACTAGCTACACTAGTAGTTATTACTATTTTCAACTGTGGCATTTTTTCAGCTATCTTTACAATATGACCCGCAAAAATAGCATCAAGGGTAATTAATGCAACTTGTTTTCCACCTGACCCTAAATCATTAATTTGATATTGTATTTGGACCGCTGAGAGAAGCGGAGATACCCCCGAAACAATACAACCTGCTTTTAATGTTCCAACTAAAGCAATTATATATTGAGGAGTATTAGGTAAATTAATTCCTACTACATCCCCCTTTTTAAATCCTTGCTCAATCAGCATGTTAGCAAATTGGTTTGAATATTCATCAACTTCTCTAAATGTCAATTGTACTCCTAGATATTCTATGGCCATTTTGTCAGGAAATTCTATGAATGCGTCTTTTATCAATTCGGGATAAGTAATCTCAAAATCTTTTGGATCAAAATCTTCTACATGATCATCCCAATTTTTTTTCCAAAATCGACTTTCATACGGACTTGACATTTTTTATTCACTTTCACTTTTTTATTTGGATTAAATTGATTGTTAAATATTATTATTGATAGATTCAGATATAAAGTTTTAATTTGAAGATGAAATTTCGAAATTGCGATCTAATTGCTTTAAAAGGAATTACTTGATGAAAAAAGTAATTAATTAAAAATCTAATTGATTTTTCTTCCCATATCTAGTTCTCTTATTCTTCTATTGATTTTAATTATGGATTGATTTTTAAATAAATTTTAAATAATCATTCAATACAATATAAATTATTTATAAGAAAAAAAAGGTGAAATTAAAATGAATGATGACATCCCAACCCCTTGGTACAAATTTTGGCCTGAAGATGTGCCCAAACACATCGATTATCAAGAAATATCGTTAGGTAATGTTCTACGAAATACGGTTAGGGATTTTCCAGATTCTCAAGCCATTTATTTTGAAGGATTTCGATTAACCTACAAAGAATTAGATGAGTTAGTGGACCAATTTGCGACAGGTCTTTCGAAACTAGGGATCAAAAAAGGAGATATTATTGGAATTGATTTACCAAACATCCCTCAATTCGTTATTGCTTTCTATGCATTGCAGCGAATTGGAGCAATAGCAAACCCTATTATTCCTCTCCATCGTTTTGTCGAAATCGTTCATCAGATTAATGATTCAAATAGTGTCGCATTAATCATTCTTGATGCTCTATATGAACAGCATTTACATGAAAAAGATTTGAGTAAAATGCCTTCTTTAAAACATATTATATTAACAGGATTAGGAGAGTATTTGCCAAAGATTAAAGCAGTTTTGGGAAAAGTTTTAGGAAAAATTCCAAGAATGAAAAAGTGGCCAACAAAATTAGATCAAGTAAACTTTCTCGGATTTCAAGATGTTATTATAAGTGGAATACGAGTAAATTTACCTCAAGTTAAAATCGATCCAAAAAAGGACATAGCTACTTTAATTTACACTGGTGGAACTACGGGAATTCCAAAAGGCGTGATGTTAACACATTATAACATGTCTGCTAATGCTGAACAAGCACGAGAGTGGATAGAAAACCAATTGACTGAAACCAGAGATCTTCACGGAAAAGGTGGTGTAGGACTTGTAGTTCCCTTTGCACACGTGTTTGGAATCTCAACAGGTATGAATCTTGGAATTTCTTTAGGATACAAATTAATCTTGTTTGTCCAACCTCCAGAGGAAAAATCAAAGATTTTAGAGGTATTAATGAAAGAAGAAGCAACTTATATTCCTGGAGTTCCTACTCTCTGGAATCAAGTAAACCAGGATCCAGATTCTATAAAATTTAAAGGAGAATTAACCACATTGAAAGCGTGTGTGAGTGGGGGCGCATCCTTACCGGAGGAAGTGAAGCAAAAATTTGAAGACATTACTGGGGCCCTAATTATTGAAGGTTATGGATTAAGTGAAACCAGTCCTAATCTATGCTGTGGTCCCTTCCATAATTTTAAAGTAAATACAGTCGGATTCCCTTTATCCGATACATTTATAAAACTGGTCGATATAAATGATGGCAAAACACCTATCTCTCAATGTCCTGATGATGAGAGTACTAATAACCCCGAATATTTTGGAGAAATTTGCGCTTATGGTCCACAGATCACTCCTGGCTATTTAGGAAAAGAAGAGGAGAGTAATTATGCACTTAGAACAGATGAGCAAGGGCGAACGTGGTTATATACTGCTGATATTGGTTGTATTGACAAGGATGGTTATGTAATGATAAAAGATCGAAAGCGAGATATGATAAAATATAAAGGACACGGTGTATTTCCTGCTGAAGTGGAGAATTTAATGTATCAAAATGATGCTATTAAAGAGGTAGGAGTTATAGGAGTTCCCCATCCAGATGGAACTGGTGAAACTATAAAAGCGTATGTTTCTATAAAAGAAGAATATAGAGATACAGTTACCAAAGAGAATTTAATCGAATGGTGTAGGGAAAATATAAGCCCATATAAGTACCCTAGAATCGTCGAAATAATTGAAGAACTCCCCAAAACTCTAGTTGGTAAAATTTTACGTAGAGAATTGAGAAAGATGGAAGAATAACTCAAATTTTCTTTTTTTTATTTATGATACTTATGTTATTTTTATTTTTAACTCAATAAAACATAAAATTCTTCAAGTTAAAATCAAAAATCAGAAGAAATTAGATTGGTGTTTTTATCAGAGATTTTGATCTTAATTTTGTCACTTTGATAATTTTAGTTTCAGTCTCCTCCCTCTGTCACTATGGAATAGTTATTCTTTTAAATAGAGTCCTTTAATATGTTACACACAAATTTAATCAAAGTTTTAGTTTAAAAGGAAAAATTTCAGAAAATTGTCGGACTAATTCACTTTTATTCTGGTTGAACTTATCACCATATGATGCGATTCGACTCAGGATTTAAGATGCACAAAAACTATTCTAAATCTCCCCAAATTTCAAGTGGAAACCCAACTCTTGATGAATTGTTGGGTGGAGTAGGATATCACAAAGATCTAATTTATCTCATTTATGGAGATATAAAGAAAACAACGAGTATATTATTAACCACGTCAGTAATCGCTCAGAAATCTAAAGATTATGGGGGTTTTGGAGAAGGAGTAAAAGTTGCGTGGATTGATGCTAATAATAAGTTTAATCCTTATACGGTAAGTAAATTTGCTGTTTCGCAGAATCTATCTCCTCAGAATGTATTGGAAAACATTCTTATCGCCAGAGCATTTACATTTGATCAAACTGTGGAGATATTAGAAAATCGACTTTCTAATTTAGCGCAAGTTAAGGTAGTACTCATATCTGGAATCACTACTCTTTTTCCGAGCTACGAAAAACACAATTTTGAAGAGTTATTGAGAGCCATAAATGGAATAAAGCAACTACTTTCGAGAACGAAACCGCTGATCATTATTACAGCACCTCTTAATGAGTTCAGCAACTTCAGACCTAAAGGGGGAAAAATTCTTTCTCACTTCGGGAGCGTTTTAGTGTCAGTAAAAGATGAAGAGAGATTTGTAGAATATACCCTCGTGCAACATCCATACATGCCAGAAAAAAGGTTACTTAAATGGAAGCCCCGAGAACCTAAAAAGAGACCACCATTGAGGAATATGACTTTGGAAAGTTGGCTAACTTAGTAGGATCCTTTTGAACTCATTCATTCTTTTTTTTGTATAAATTTGGATCTTTCTTCTCCAATGTAAGAGTGTCTCCGCTATATTTGACTTTCCTGCCTTGATAATAGAGATCCGACTTTTCTTCACAGATTTCATTCCATTTGGTAAGTCCAAGTTTTTGGATCATCAATAGATTATAGATTTTTGAATTATGTGGAAAAAATATTTCAAAATTTAATATTGGTTGGAGTTTTTCACAGGGAAAATCATTACATTCATAACAGAAATTAAAGCCTTTTTCTTGAACACATTGATAGGTTTTACAAATCGGAAAATTTTTAACTTGTCCCTTTTGTGTTCTGCAACCCTTACAATTATATGCTTTTACTCCTGGACATCTTTTACAATATATCCCGCAAGGCGCATGATCATTTAAATATAGACTCAAGAAACAATACCTATCACTCATTTTAAACTTGTTAATTTTACTACAAATTTTAAATTAACTCTTTAGCGCAAAATGCGATTAACTACTTAAATCTCATCTTATATATTTTAATAAATAAAATAGGAATAAAAATTACAAATCTTTAGTTACTCTCTTTTTTTCATTGATTTCAAGAACCGTGGGCATGAATAAACGAACTAATTTTTTGTAAGCTCTTACGTTATCTTTAATTGGTTCTTTAATGATTTCAAATCTACACATATGATTAATGGCTGCATCAATTGAATTATGAATTTTAGTACCATAAAATCCTAGCATCGCAGCTCCAAGTGCGGCACCATCTTTATTTTCTGGAACGATAATCTTCTTGTTTATGATATCAGCAAAGATTTGAGCCCAAAATTCACTATTCATTGCTCCACCGTCAGATTTCAGTTCATTGGTCTTTGCTCCCCCAATCGCTTCAAGCATTCCAAGATACATATTTGCTGATAAAGCAGCACTTTCCATGATTGCTCTTGCGAAATGAGTCCTTCCGTGATGCCAACTTAAACCGTGAATTGTTCCTTTCCTAAAAATGTAAAGTGGCACGAATAATAAGCCATTACTACCAGGAGGTGCTTGTTCAGCTTCCTTAGTTAAAGTGTCATAGACGTTGAGATTTAGCTCTTTGGATTGCTTTAGTTGTAATTGGGAAAAATTTCGGGCATAAGTTTGGAACATTGTGCCAGTTCCAGGCATGACTCCTTCAAGAACCCACCTATCCTCAATGAGATGGGGGTAAGTAAATATTGGAAAGTCTCCAGCTGGTCTTATTGGTTCATCAACAACATAATCAACAAAAGTCCCTGTACCTGTTGTAACTTTGGCTTGACCTTTTTCTATAACTCCCATTCCTAAAGCAGCACATTGTTGATCCCCTCCCCCTAAAATTATTGGGATATTAGAATTTAATCCTAAATCTGAAGATGCTTTACTTGATAAATCTCCAATAATTTCACCAGGCATATGGACTGCGGGAAATAACTCAATAGGTAATTCATATGCTTCAGCCAGATCATTATCTAACTTCCATGTGTTTAAATTTAGAATGCCATTAATAGCATTTGTCGGATCTGTTACAAATTTTTCACAAAGCATCATATAGGTGTATGAATCAGGAGAGATGACTTTAAATGCTTTATTAAATAAGTCTGGTTTATTTTTTTTCATCCATAACAATTTAGGTATTGAATTTCTCCACATTAATTCTTCATTGAACCCTTTAGCATCTGTTAATTCTCTTTCATCCATCCATGTTAAGGCAGGATGAAGAATTTCTCCCTCCTTACTTATAATCGTGACTGTGGCTCGGGAAAAAGCTGCTGAAATTCCAACTATGTCTTTGGGATTAAATTTACCACTATTTACTACTTTCTTACACGTTTGTTTTATTGCATTCCACCAAATCTCTGGATCTTGTTCCGAAATTCCTACTGGTTGTTTTGGAATTACGTACTCTTCATAAGCTTTACAGATTTCTTTCCCTTCAGCATCAAATATAATAGTACGAGTACCAGTAGTTCCAACATCAAATATGCATAATAAATCACTCATAAAATCACAATTTTAATATGTTAAATTATATGGAGATTTAGGTTTCTAATGTTATAAAAATTTGTACTTGAATAATTTTAAAATAAAAATAAAATTCAAATACTTTTTACTAAGATTTCTGATATATCATGGATATGGAGTTCATCTTTTTCATCTTCAGAGATACCATAGTTTAATCCCAATTCACATAGGGGGCAAGCAGAAATTATATCTACTGATCCCGTTTCTTTTAATTCTGATATCCTTCTTTGAGCTTCCTTAATGGATAATTCTTTGTCGGCCCAATGTGCTGTACCACTCCAGCCACAACAATGCACATTTTCCTTATTATAAATAGGCTCTGTTATTTCAATCCCTGGGATTGATTTAAGAATCTTTCTAATCGATGTATTATCATTTAAATTCCGAGATATTAAACAAGGATCGTGTATGGTTAATTTAAAGTTATTAATAGATTTTTTAGGAATGATTTTTCCCTCTTCGATTAGTTTTGCTATGAATTCCGTGATATGAATTATTTTAGTTTGAGTTTCTATACCGATAGAATCATATCTTTGAGTCAATGTTAGTACACAACCAGGACAATCAGACACCACTAATTTTGCTCCAGTTGATTCAATCATTTTTTTATTTAAATTTGCGAACTTCTCAGCGGTTTTTAAGTCCCTTATGTTAAAGGCAGGACCACCACAACAAGCTCTCGAATTTAGATTGGTAGAAAATTTCACACCAGCTTTTTCAAGAATCTCAATGTTCGCTTTAACTACATCTGGAAATTTCATCATCTCGCATCCAATAAAATAGAAAACTTCATCATTCCCATCTGTTTCAATGTTCTTGATTCCTTTTTCTTCATATGTTTTATAAATATTATGATCTTCAATAGTATTTGTTTTATTTAATTTATCTATTTGAGCTTTACAATAATCTGGCATTAATCCTTTTGCATTCAAATCATCTCTTACAGTTTCAAGAAGAGAAACCACAGAGAATTCGAATGGGCACCATATTTTGCAGTTTTCTTCATTTGTACATTTATACATCAAATCTATAAATTCCTTATTTTCCTTTTTAGAGGGATCAATTTTTCCGATACTTAGGTAATATCCGATTCTTGATTTGAACGCTGGGCTCATTGACTCTTTTTGTGCGACCTGGAGAGTCCCACAATCGAACCTACACATATTAGGACAGAGAGCACAATTAATTAAATTACCTACATCTGCATTTTTTTCTTCTTTTGGATAATAATTCTTCTTCATTAAGCGTAATCCGTTAAATACTTTTCTTTTTACGTCTTTTTCAGCCTTATTTAAATCTTCGAGAAACCATTTATATTTTTCAAGAAAACTTTCCATGAGTTAAGCACCTCTTTTCCAAATGTTTCCAAATAATTTTCCTGGATTTAGAATATTATTAGGATCTAATATTTGCTTAATTTTCCTTAATACATCCATCCCTTTTCCCCATTCTTCATCCATCCAATTGCTTCGATTGATACCAATCCCATGATGATGTGCTATTGACCCTCCAGATTCTAAAACAGCTTTCATCGTGGTATTCCAAACTTTTTGGTAAAAATCAAAATTGGTTTCTTCTCCCATTTCAACTCCTCCAAATGAAAAGTACATTCCGACTCCATTAGGATAAAAATGAGATACGTGGGCCGTAAACAAAACAACACCCTTAATTGCTTTGACTTTATCAAGTACGTTGTGATACATAGTTGCAGCGTTATTCCATGATACCGCCACTTCAATAGTATCTATAGTTAAACTATATTGTGGGCTTGAACTAGTCTCGGTCACCCGAAATCTTGTTTCAAACCAATGTTCAACTGGTTCTTCCCCACAATTCACTCCTAAATTATTCTCACATACATTTCTAGTAATTTTTTCTTCCACTTGTACTACTTCTTTGTTTCCTTCGCAGACAAAAATAATCATAACCTTATCATTAGCATTTTCGACGTCAAGAAAATGTCTTTTAGTTTCATCTTTATCGTAAATTCGTACAACTGCAGGAAATATATGCTCCCTTAATATTAGCCTTACTGCTTCTAATGAATCCTCGAAAGTCGGAAATGCATATGAGATTAAAGCCCTTTGTTCAGGAAAAGGCCAAATACGTAACGTAGCTTCTGTTACTATTCCTAGGGTTCCTTCATTCCCAATAAAAAATTTGTCTAGTTGTGGTCCGGTAGCTTTTCTAACAATCGGTTTAAAGTTTAATATATCTCCTTGTGGTAGGATTATTTTCATTCCTAGAACAATATCTTCAATTTTTCCGTATTTAGTAGAAAATTGTCCCGCTGCTTTGTGTGCAATCCATCCTCCAACAGAAGATGTGTATATCGATTGAGGGATATGTCCACTAGTATAGCCTTTAGCATTTAAATAACGCTCGAGATTCATTCCATTCATTCCTGTTTCGACTGTCACGGTGAGATCTTTGTCATTTATTTCAATAACAGAATTAAATTTTTTCATATCAATAATAATTCCTCCTCGTACAGGAATAGCTCCTCCAACAACTCCAGAACCCTCACCATAGGGAATAACTGGTATTTTTTCTTGGTTTGCTAATTTCAAAATATTAATTATTTGTTCTTCATTTTCTGGCAAGACTACAAAATCAGGTCTGGCAGCGATTTTCCCTTCTAATATCCAATTATGACCAATTAAAGTGGAATCCTTACTATAAGCAAATAAATCGAGTTCATCAGATAATACGTTCTCTTTTCCTAGAATTTTAATTAAATCATTCTTGAATTTTTCTTTGTCTTTAATAATTACTCGATCTTGATTATAAATTATTTCGAATTCTTCCAATTTCATAAAAAATCAATTCAACTTTTATATTGATAATAAGCAAAGTGATTAATTTTTCTTTAAAATTACTAATCTAAGAAGTTCATTAAAAAGCTATAAAATTTTTTACTATGATTTGAAAATTAATTATTCGAAACCAAGTAATCTTGCGGCATTTTGAAACAACCATTTATGTTTAACTTCATCTTTGAGGGGTAACTGGTATACTCCGTCAGCTAATTGCTTAATTGATAAGCCCATAAACAACCACGTTGAACCAAATAAAATTCGATCTTGCAAAACTGAATTACCATAATGTATTAATGGTTCCCAGCCAGTACCTTTCATCCCAATATACTTGGGGAGGTAAGATGCGATATCGATGTAAATATTAGGATTTCGCCACGCAACTGCTACTATCTCATTTACCCATGGCCAACCTCCATGTCCAGCAATCATTTTGAGTTCGGGGAAATCTTGAGCAACCATATCTAAAAAAATTGGTCTTTCATATTCCATTGAATTGGTGGAATAATTAATCGATAAATGAAACCAGATGGGGATGTCTAGTTCTACGCAAGTTGCATAAATAGGATACATTTTTGCATGAGTTGGAGGAATTTTGAACATAAATGGTCTTACAGCAACTCCTCGTAATCCTAAATTATACGATCTTCTTATTTCTCGTATCGCATCCATTCCTTTCAAGGGATCTATTCCAGCAAATCCAATGAATTTATCAGGAAAGTTTCGAACAATATCTGCATAATAATCATTAGACAATCCCGCTATTCCACTTGGAGTTTCTTCATCAAGATTGAATATAACTGCTTTTTCAACTCCCATTTTATTTAATTGAAGAACAAAATCTTCCACGGTTGTGGTGAGTTTATTTATCTTCGGGAGATATGGAATTATTGCTTTTTTAAGCTCCTCTGGACTCAAGCTTACCTTCATTTTATATAGTTCTTCGGCACTAATTCCAATTAAAGGTCCAACTTTAGGTCCAAATACGTCTTTAAGGTACCTTGACATCTGAGGCGGTAAAGAAACGAGCAAATCAATAAACACTTCCTCTGTAGGAACATAACACAATGAGTCGATTATTCGCAATTCATTTCACTTTTAAAATGAAATTGATAATATTGGATCTTTTGCTAAACTACTATATATCTTTTCCATTAAAAATCAGAAAATCTTTGATGCATGATTTTTTTAATTTCTTTAATGATTATCCTTCTGGGTTAGATTTTAAGAGAATGGATTAAAATGTGTGGTAGAACAGTACCAAGTTTCCGACCAGCTCTTGAACACGAAATTGAGAGCTGGAAAGAGTTCAAAAGAGCATTACGACCCGAAGATCGAAAAAGATTTGATAAGTTAATGAACTTTGCACGAATTCATTCAGATGCAGGCAGTATGGGGGCTCGTACAATGCTATCAGAGATACTATTTATGTCCTTTGCAATTGAGCAACAAAAAGCTATTGAGTTTTTATCAAAGAAAATTGAAAGTCTCGAGGAGAAGTTGAGAGATTACGAAAAAACGCGTGAATGAAATAAAAACCTTTGAAGGATGGTTGCTCGATGTCTCAACGTGCAGCAACGGAGTTAAACTCTGGGTAAAAACTATTGAAGAAGAAGAAAATGTGGAAATCTATGCCGACTATTTCCCTGAATTTTTTGTTGTCCCCAAAAAGGGCATTGGAAAGGATTTAAAAACTTTAGAGAAAATTCTTAGCCAGAATGCTAATGTAAAAAGCGTGAGAGTATGTAAAAAGTACGTGAGCCTTGAAGA
Source organism: uncultured archaeon (assembly GCA_964632315.1). GTDB lineage: Archaea > Asgardarchaeota > Lokiarchaeia > Sigyniarchaeales > SOKP01 > SOKP01. The sequence goes on along the minus strand of CAZWEM010000012.1, from coordinate 20,103 downwards.
TCACGAGAAAGAAGAGGTACTGGGGGTTTCTGTGATAAAGCCCTCTTTATTTAAAGCAACTATAAAGGAAATTGAGAAAGATGATTTATTCATCCTCTATAATACGGATTTACCCATTTCTCAGATGTATTTCTATGTTAATGATCTGTTTCCTATTTCAAAATGCAGCTTTAAAGTCAATATTCAGAAAAGTAAAGAGAAAGAGAAAATGCTATTGGTTTCAGTCATTTTAAATGATGACAACGAAGAGCTCTTTTATGAATTACCTCCTTTGAAAGCAGCATGGTTAGATGTTAAAGTACAGCAAAGAGGGATCAGACCTTATTATAATGATCCTATTGCTTATGCCCAAATAAGCATCGTAGAAAATGATGAAGATAATGTACCTCGTGCGGATGGCTACAAAAAAGATACGATCTTGATTGATAAGGGCGATGAAGCGGAGACACTTTTGGAGATAAGTAAAGTTATTGAAAGATTAGATCCTGACATTATTTTGACTCAAGTTGGAGATGAATTCATGTTTCCTTACTTAGCTGAAAGAGCTTCTGCTCATGGTATTTCAAAAAAAGTTTATTTTTCGCGAACAAAAACTCCTTTACGAAACTGCATTTTCGACTTATCAGGAAGCAAGGATCATTATATGTCATATGGAGTCATCCGCAGGCGATCAAAAACACAAGTATACTTCACGGGAAGATTTCATCTTGATACCACTACTTATGCGAGTTTACACTTTACTGAAGGAAACATACCAGGTGTAATTGAAGTTGCTCGGATTTCACGCGTTCCTTTACAACGCTTAAGTAGAGTAACCATTGGAGGGGCACTTCAATCTATACAATATTATTATGCGTATAAGCTAGATCATCTAATTCCTCCCTTTAAAAAGAGTCCCGAAGATTTTCGTTCGGGAATGGATCTGATTAAGGGTGATCGTGGGGGACATATTTATGAGCCCATAATTGGAGTTTTCCATCAAGTGGCTGAACTTGATTTTTCTTCAATGTATCCCTCTTTGATGGCAAACTTTAATATCTCGTCTGAAACAGTCAATTGCAAGTGTTGTAAAGATGATGGAACAGGAATTAAGGTTCCTGGCCTTGATTTTCACATTTGTTCAAAAAGAGAAGGTATTATTTCTAAATCAATAAAACTACCTTTAATTAAACGCTTGAATTGTAAGGAGTATGTTCGGAAAACAGGAAGCGTTCGATATAAGTTTACTGATACGGCTTTAAAATGGGTATTGGTCGTGAGTTTTGGGTACTTAGGATTCAAAAACGCTCGTTTTGGAAAGATTGAGGCTCATCAAACGGTATGCGCCTTCTCACGTGAATTTCTTATGCGTTCGGCAGAAATTGCTGAAGATTATGGTTGCAAGGTCATCCATGGAATAGTTGATTCAATGTGGCTTCAGGATACTCAGAATAGGACTCCTGAAGAGTTTGAGAAAATAACAAAAATAGTCGCTCAAGAAATAACGAATAAAACGCAAATACCTATGAGTTGGGATGGTCTTTTTAACAGTATTGTATTTCTTCCATCTCGAGCAGAACCTGATGTTCCTGCCCTGAGTCATTATTGGGGGATAAAAAATACTGGAGAGATAAAAGTAAGGGGAATTGAAGTTCGACGACGTGATATACCTAAAATCGTTAAAGATGCTCAATATGCTTTTATTGATGTTTTTAAGGAGGTAAAGTCAATCCAAGAATTTAAAAGCAAGATTCCTGAAGCAAAGAAGTTATTGCTTCAATATGTTGATAAAATCGAAACTGGTCACATTTCAAAGGAAGAATTGACAATTAAGCAAAGAATATCTCGTGTTCCCTCTCAATACAAGGTGAACTCGTATCAAGCAGTTGCTGCTCGACAACTAGAGAAATCTGGCGTGATGGCTACTCCGGGAAAGAATGTTTTCTATATCATCTTAAATGCTGAAGCTGATCCCGACTTTCCAAATAAAAAAGTAATCCTTTCTCACTTATATGATGAAAAGAAGCATCACTATGACAAGAAAAAATATGTGGAACTGCTTCAGAGAGCATTTGAAAACCTCTTCCCCTTCGAATTTCCCGAGCTTGAAAAATTGTTGAAATCAAAGATAAACAGGAAGTCCACTCAAAAAAATTTAGCTAGTTTCATGGGGAATTGAGAATTTCATTTTTTGAACATTTTATTCTTTTCCTTCTTGTGAGTGTAGATGGTGACAACGACGCTTAACATAAAAATACTAAAAACTATAAATCCAAATACCAAATCAATGACAAAAGAGATTGCTAATAAGCCCCAAAATGCAACATAATAGAACAAGGTGTAAGGTACAACAATCTTAAGATTCCTACGAAAATTGAGTTTTAGAATGTAGTCTAAAATCATTTCAAAAATCAAGAAACTGATAATAATAATTAAATAGATGAGAATCCAGAGATCTTTACCAATTAAAAGGTAATTTATTAAGATAATGATTAATGGGATGATGCAAGCTATTACTAAGTAGCCAATCTTATGCTCAAGGCCTTCAGGACCGCGATATCTTGCGAGGAAAATGAGAATTATTTTAATATTCAAAGAAATAGCTACAAAAAGGAATAACCCATCAAAAAATGAAATCGCCATATAAATAATAGAGAATCAATAATTAAAAAGGTGATTCGTCACATATTTTAAACGACATAAAATGAACAATAACCAATATCTCCGACATAATTATATAATAATCCATTAACAATTTCATTTAAATATCACTTTGCCATTAATATAATTATTCACACCTTACGGTGCGAATACAGAGAAGAAGTATTGGATCTCTATGGAATTACTAAATGAAATGCTCTCGGGTATTAAAATTTGGTAATGCTTCCTTTCCTTAATGGAAAGAAAATGTCTTCGGACAATAGCTTGGATTACAAACCTTTGGGTTTTACTGATTCGAGTTAAGCACTTCATTGAGATATATCATATGCAGATATGAAAACCAATACTACTGCTAAGAAAACTTACGGGTTTTCAAATGCCTTCTCTACCATCATGCTTTTGAGCGTGATCATTGGAAAAAAATATTGCGACCTTTATGCGATCATGAGATGCATCCTCTAAGTATCTTCGTGATATCTTAGCAATCGAATATTGCTAGCACGTTCGGTTAAAAACTCTGGAGAAATTGAATAACAGGTCCCCACACCAGTTATTAAAATTATCGCGTGAAGGGATTCTTAAATTGCTTGGCCGAGCAATGAAATGAATTGCGATAATTAATAAGCAATCCTTTTGGATTTGCTTATATATTTCCTTTTATCAAGCTTTCGAGCGTGATCCTAAGAAGAGGTACGGCATCATTGGTGTAAAAAGCTTTCCCTTTACCCTCGGGTTCAAAGGAATGGCTCTGGATTGAGCTACTCGTTCTCGGACTGGTGGTTTGGTCTAACCTTACATCATTAGCAGTACCACGCAATGATACCTTGCGGTTTCATTGCAATCTTCTTAAACCTTTTAATCATATTACACTAAATATCAATATAAATAGTTTTATAAGTTAAATTTGTCTCGTCTTTTTTAGAAATTCAAATAAAACTCGAAAAAAATGAAATAATTTATTTTAATTGATAAAATAGTAGAATAAATCCTCATTATCTATACTACGTTTTATTAGTCCTACACCATATATCTTTTCTAAGCATTTCATAAAATTTAGTTTTGTTATTCTCTTATTTTCATTCAAGATTTCATCTTTTTTCTCAAATAGGATTTGAGAAGAAAAAGGCTTTCCATAATTATCCTTGAGATATCCATATAAATCCCTTTCAGTAGAAGACAAATTTAAGGATTTGATTGAAGAGGATAATTGTTTATTCGACTTTTGTATTTTATGTTTTGAATTATATCGTATTATTAGGCCAATTACAATAAATACTATCCCAATAATCAGTGGAATATTCAAACAGATTGATAATATAAATAAAAGAAATGATATTGTGCTTGAAAATGGATTAAATAAAGTTAAAACCAATAGTATTCCAATAGAAATGAGTATAATTCCATAACAAATAAAATAATAGTGATTCCACTTTGGCATGTTGATCCTACTTCTATTTTTGATTCAGAGAAAATAAAAAAAGTTTCCTTCATGGATATTTCGACTGATTAAACCCTCGCTAAACAGCTGTTCTAATGTATCAGCGATTATTTTTTCTGAGAGCTGGTACCTCAGATTATTAGGCAAATCAAGTTGATCTTTTCGATTTAAAATCGCTTTAACCGTCCAAGCTTTCCCCTCGTTTTCTTTAAAAAAAGTACCCAAGAACGGTGCAAAATCTGAGACATTTCCCATATTGACAACTTGAAGTTTATCTACCTCTTTATAGGAATCTTTTAAAGCATTTTTAAAAAGGTTATATGATAGTATTTTGTTTTTTTGAAAATCTTCTTGCGTTTCAAAAGGAAATCTTTCTCTAGTAATTTTGACTTCAAGTTCGCCAAATATTCGTTCCTCGTCTGAAAGATATGAAACAGAAATTATAAACTCTAACGATTGGTCTTTAACCATTATAGTTTCAGGAGGTGATAAGGGATAGTATGACCCATATTGAATTCTATTCACTGAAAAAAATCCACGATTCATCGATTTTTTTATTTTTTTTGCTGGATCATAAGATTGCTTGATCTCTTGAGCCGTTTTAGCTGTATTAACAATAGTTCTTAAAATACTCCTTGATGGTAATCTCTGTTTAACCACTCCAGTTTTAGGGAGATCTCTTTGATATCCTGTAGCAATAATGCGAAAATTCGTAAGAAAAATTCTTCCATTGACTTTTTCAATATCACTTTCAAGACTTCCAATGAATGAATCTATTAAGCCTTCTCCATCGATCAAAATATGGGTATTGATTAATGATTTTTCTATTTGATATATTTTATATTGTTCAACTTTTTTATGACTAAGAGAAATGAAAGCTCTACTAAATTTTGGACCCAATCTAGATTTTAAGGCACGAGATATAAGATCAACTGTGAGATCTATTTGGTTATTGTCAATATTCATCGCGAGGTTGGATAATAACTTCGCCGACTTTCGATAATTCCCTGTATTAATGGATTTAGAAATTCTATTTACATATTCGTCTAATTGACTCATAATGTATCTTTTTTATGTAATTTTTATCTTATTAATTTATATTTCAAATGATGATATATATTAATGTTTTCTTTTCCTAATTTCTAATGAAGAGAGACTAATTCAAACAAAAGTAAAAAAATTCGTTATTTTAATTTCTATAAAATAGATTGAATGAAATCAATTATTACCCTAAATAACTTCAGGCTTTTGAAAGTGCAGTAAAATTGGTGAATGCATTAAAATTTTTAATAAAAAAAATATTAAAATTAAACAAATATAACTAATATCCATAAATCGGAAATTAAATCACATCTATATAATTATATCTCAAAAGGTTGTCTTATAACCGTTTTCATCGTGACCGGATTTGCTTTTCTTGGATTACTAAGATAGATTTCGTGGTGTTTTTTTTGATGACCGTCAAATATTCCGCCTTGATCTTTTATAAAATTATGAATTTTTGTAATTGTTGGGCCTTCTTCCGAATAGGGGCCAATATGCATTATTTGAGCTGCCTTTCCTTCCGTGTAATTTTCTAACCTTAATTTAGGTAGCAATTCTGATAATTCAGGTTTCTTTTCATTTGTTAAATTAATTGATTCATTTATTATATCCTCCGTGATCCAAACTGGCTGCATTATCATTATGGTCCACTTCCATTTGTCCCGTTTATCTTTAATAAAATCATCCATGTTATCAGCCCACCACAAACCTTCAAGAGGAGGAACAACGTAATCTTTACCATTAGCTTTACTCATAAACTTTACTTTAAAAGTAACAGGATATAATACACTAAGCGCATTTAAATATTCCTCTGAATCACCTGGAGATCCCATGCCATCAATCATTAAGAATTGCATTTCTGGTATCTCCACTATTACCACTTCTTTTGAACTTGGGTGATAAAATTCTTTAAATTTTTTCTTAAAATCAACTTTAGAGACCATTTTTAATTTCCATATTAAGTTTTTTTCATTATAAAGTTAAAAAAATAAAAATAGATTTTAAAGATACTAAATTATAAATCGAAATATAAAGTAATCCACAGTTATGGCTGCCAAACTCCCCAATTCTATAAAAATCCAAAGATTTCTTTTCATGCTTCTAAATCCCTTGATTGATTTACCAGAATAATTTATTGTATTATAAATGAATATCAAAATCCAGGCAACCAACAGAAACGTAACTGGTAAGATAAACGCATAAATCGATTCCGAAGTGAAATCCATTAGGTACTTGTATCCTAGGATGGAAAAACCAATAATTACTAAGGTAAATCCCAATCCAAATGTGTATTCTGCAAATGACACGAATCTATTGACCTTCTTTAAGTCAAAATTCTTCATTTTCAATTCAAAATTGGCTTTCGAATTAGCAGATACTGAATTCACAAATAGTATGAACGAGAGCATGAGAAGAAAGGTTGCCGTAACGATTCCACGTGAAGGCCTAAATTGCCATATTAACGCAAGGATTGTCAGAACGGCCCCTATCATGGTAGTGCTTAAGATCATCCAATCTCTGACATTAATTTTTTTCTCTGATTTTTCCACTTTTATTCATCATTTTTTTGATTTATTTAACATTACTTCGCTTTATTGTTATAAAAATCTTGAGATAAGTTGAATTTCTCATATTACTTTTATTAGAAATTTCACAGTCTGTTTGTCTTTATTTTCTAGAACTAATGATCAAATAATATGTCAAAAGCAATTTCTTATTATGATTGGTCATTAGGTTTTAAGAAGAACCTTTCTGAAACAGGTAAAGAGGAATTCATCTCCAATCATCTAAATTCTATAGGACTTTCTAAAGATGATTTCAAAACCTTTTTAGAAAATTGGAAAGAAAAAAACTTATAGTAATCTACTTCTCATATTCTTTTTGGAAAAGATGATTTATCCTCTTAGATACACTATTATCAATAAGATTGCCCATACTATTAGCAATATTATCAATACAACCGTGATATATAAACGCCATTTTATCGAAATTTTTTGTTTTTTCTCGATTCTCCACACATAAATCGCGAGAATTAGACCTAAAATTAAAAATGAAGATAACGTCAAAATTACTTGAATTAAGGGATCAACTACAGGAATAATTATCATAAATATGAATATGGTTACTCCAAACCAAACCGTACTGAATCGTGTCATTCTAGTTCTAAAAATACTGTCCAGATCCTCATTTTTTTTACCGGGAAAGAGTCCAACTATTAAACCAAAAACTGCTAGGCCGAATAACGGTGCATAATCATATGCACCCAGAGTGCCCCCAAAAATGGGTAAGACATTCGAGACATATCCCATAAGTCCTCCTATAATAGCAGCAAATAGAATTTTGAGAGTGGTATAATTCCTCTTTAAAAATGTATAAATACCAGTCAAAATGCTATTTATGAATGATTTTATGGCATTCCATCCCCTTGAGACATAATCAACGATATGGCTAAAAAATTCCTTCAATTCTTCTAACATGAACATGAAGAGATAGATAAGCGTTCCTATGACCAAAACACTATACCCTAATGATACAATATTTATTTGTTGAGTGATGATTAACACCTCAACAAGCAAAGTAAGGGTATAAAAGAATGATATGCCTCTCTTTCTCTTATACGGCCTTTTTACGATCCCAAGTTCCATAGTTCCAACAAGAGCAGATATTGCGATATTTAAAATAATATCAAGATTGTATGATTGTAATAATATGAATAAGTCAACGGGGATTCCAAATCCAAGGATGAGCAATGCTATGGAAGAAATCGGCTTCGACATTTTTACGCTTAAAGCATTAATTGCTCTATCTATTTTCACAATTATGAAAAATAAAAACATTGAAAGCATAATCAAGTTAAAGTTAATTAATAATGATGCAAAAGAGAGATCAATAAAATATATAGGCCAAGACGATAGATTGAAATATAATACAGAGATAAAAGGGTTCTTGAATGCTTTCCATTTATTGGTTAGTTTAGCTAAATAAAATAGCTCTATTTCTACAATAATAATCACTAACGGTATTAACCTATACGTAAGACCCGTTGTAAAGATCCAAGTTAAAAATACTGGAATTGAAATAATATTGATAATGATTAATGAAATCACAATCAATGGCATTGATAAACGGCCAAGGAATATTAAGATCGCCCTGTCAAATAACGTAATTACATGAAGTAATAAGCTTATCAAGAATAATGAAATGAAAATATCAAATGTAGTAAAAAACAACAGATAGCGAGAAACTAGAAATAATAAAACGCTATAGAAAGCAGTCCCAATTATTCTTTGTCTTCTTACTGCCCATTTTTGATTTGTATCTGCATTCTCTGGATTTAGATCGCGTTTCATTCTAAAGTATGCATAATTAGAATAAAATTGCATTAAAATTATCAGTAGGTATAGGAATTCTGATAATCTGAATAAAAATACGATATAAACTAAAGACCCAGAAAGTATTAAATAACTAATAAGATGTATAATATATCCGAATTTTTCCTTCAAGCTCTTAAATACAAAGATTTCCAGCACGCTTAATCCAAACAAAATTAATTGGGAATATAATAAACTTTGAAATGGTTCTCTTAGATTATAATAAAAGATTCCAAAAGTTAATATTGTGATTTCAAGATACAAGCAAAACTCAATCCCTTTAAATGAATTTGATATAAAAACTCTTCTCGCTTCATTTTTCGTGTACTTTCTCATAATGTAAAGGGGATATATGCTCATTAGGGTTTCAATAAGTGCTATTAAGCTTAACCAAAAGATAAAAAGGTTTACATCAATTTGTAGCATCTCAACCATTAATAAAAGAGAAAAAATCTGCATTGCAATAAAGGAAGGTACGAGTAAATACTTAACTCTTAGAGATCTATCAATTGTTCTATTAATTGTTCCATTTAAAAAGAACATGAAGAAAGAAAAGAGTAAAGAGATAAAGAAGATATTAGAAAATGGAACATTTAAAGTTGAAATTAACAAGGAGCCAAACAAACTTAACAAGATAAAAATCGAATTTATAAGTATATTATTAATCATTTGTTTAACTCTCAATGCTTTTATGTTATTGAACCAATTATAATGACTAAGGAATGAAAATAGAGCTCTCACGGTATAAAACTGCATTGAGAGAAATAATATAATAATTAAGTTGAAAATAATATAATCAACATGTCCTAATAAAAAGCTAGGAGCAAAAATAAAGACAAGCACAGAAGTAATTGTATAACTTACAAAATGACTGAGTTTTGTCAATTTTATATTAACTTTCTTAACGATCCCTAGTTCGATCGCGGTTAAAATAAAAAAGATCAAGAGGGAATAGAAACTTGAATAGAACAAGTCTAGTGTAGTATAACTATTAATCAAGCTGAAGCTTAAGATTGAAATTTCAACATATAAAAGAAAAGTTAAAAATGGTACATAGTTAAAAACTACTTTTTCACTTTCCTTGCTAATTAACGGAGAGAACAAACTAAAAGTATAATATAATAATAACGTTTCAATAATAATTATGAGCATTAGAAAAGAAAAGTTATTCAATCCGAGGCTAAAAGCCCATAATCCAAATAAACTAACTTGGAAAGCGACAAATAGACCTGATCTTATTCCCCCTCTTACTTTACCCTTAAATTTTCTATTGAAAATGCTATTTAGAATAAAATAGAAGAAGCAAAAAATCATCAATCCTAAAGAGAATGAAGCTATTCCAATTAAAGAAAAGTATTCATTAATCGCTGAACCAAGGCTTAAGGAACCGTAAAGACTAATGAGGACATATAGAGCATTGGATAAACTATAATTTAAAATCAACCTATATCGTACGAGTTTTTCAGGGTCGTATTTATTCAAGGATTTAAGAATGGTATAGAATGCGTAGACCGTATATTTTTGAAGTAATATGAAAACAAAACTATTTAACCATATCATATATTCGAATTGTGCTAAAAATATGACATTTAGGTACCAAAACAAGAAGATAGTCGAAGAGATATAGCTTATAAGATTCACTAGAACAATATACCAGTATTTTCTCTTTTTAGAAAGTAAACTATCAAAAGTTGTCAATATAAACAAAATTGACATTGAAATAAAGAAATTCAATGATAGATCGGGGAAAGGTAGTAAAAGTAGTGATAATGCGAAACTATCAAGATATAATATTAGACGTAATAATGCTTTGAATTTTACATTAACTTTCAAAAGTTGATTCACTACACAATATGTCAAAATTCCGATGGTAGTAAGAATTACTACATTATTCAAGGGCTCAAAAAATAGTAAAAAGAAGAGGATCAATGAACTTATGGGGATTGGTAATAGATAGGACAAGATAAACCCGTAGTTTTTAATTTTAAATGAAAGAAATATAATATTTGTGAATAAAAATACCGCTACAATGAGAAACCATGGATTTATTGAAATTATATTTAGAAGTATAGATGAGATAGAAAGAGATGTGCCTAATGCAATAGCAATAAACGCAATCATAGATGATACAGGCATAAAGTTTTCATATGGCCCCCAAAGCATTTTATAACGATTAAAAATGAAAAAAGTTAAACCTCCAATAGTCAACGAAATATAAAGTGCCCCTCCGATATTATATGGAAGAAATATATTACAAATATGAAATGTCATGAGTGCAAAAGAAATAACTAAAGTCCAAGATATCAGAAAATTCATCAGAATCTTGTTTACCTTCAGTATCCTAGAGGAAAATGATGAAGCAGAAATTATTATCATCGTTAAATATAGTGCACCAAGTGGGTCCAGTCCTTGAAACACAATATCAAGAATAATTTGATAAATCATCACTGAAATCCCGGTCATTAGTACAAAATATGCTACTAAAAGCGAAAGATTTCGCCTATTTTTCATATTAGGAAAATATGACAAAAATATGATGGATAAACCTGAAACACTGATATCAATGGATATTACCATTGTTCCCAAATCTGAAAAGAAGAAATTAATGAAAGATATGATAATAATTGTAAAAAGGATCCAGAACGCCATTAACACCCTCCAAATTTTAAGCTTGTAAACTAATGGCATGAGCAATATGAATGCAAAAATCAAGAATGAAGAATTTATCAATAATGGATTTCCTAAGAATAAATTTTGGCTAAACCAATAAAGTAAACCTAGGCTTATAATCCAGGTACCAAATAAGATTGTACTAAAATGAGCTTTAATCCAACTATACCAAAAAGGAAAGGATATAATAATACAAATAGTAATTGCTAATAATGTGGATGCTGGAATATTGAAACCAAAAAGATCCAAAGATCTTAAACTTAAAGCTGCAAAAGATTGGTCAATAATGGCATAATTAACGATTGGGAGAAGAATCCAAGCCCAGAATCCTGTTTTCCAAATCGCTCTTGAGAATTTCCATTGGTACAAACCAATAGCAATATAGAAAAATAATATTCCTACATTTAGAGATATTGTTAAAGGTATTACCGAGCTTCTTAGTAGCGGAAAAGATGCAAAGATGAAAAAATATATAAAAGTGGGTATGCTTAACGTCAAAAGTGGTAATACGATAAAGAAAGATAAGCGCCTGAATCTCTGTGGTGATTGATTATATAATGATACAAAAGTCAACCCAGTTAAACTGAAAGTTGAAGTAAAACTTAGAATTTGTTGGTAATTTGGGCTAAACGGAGGGAAATTGAAGAGTAACCCATAAAATAAGAAACTTGTAAGATCAAATACAGCTAAAACAGCACAAGGTCGAATAAACAACTTATATCTACTATCTTTCTTCTGATAATAATAGTTGCCTGTCAATGCTAAGAAAATTAATAGTGAGAAAGAACCATTGTAAAATAATCCAGGAAATATCGAAAATTCTGGAATAAAAGAAAATGAAACGAAGGATAAGAAAGAGAGAAGAAGATAAATACTAAACTTTTCTAAGTCGTTTACTTTCCGATAATTGGAGAAGATTGAAATCATAAAAACAGAGATCAAGGAAACAGTTAGCATTATAGAGATCTCTCTCCACTCTAAAGGAAACAAGAATGAAAAATCGACAAAGAGATAGATGTATAATGATAAACTAAACAAAATATAAATCAGAAATTTAATTACGACACTAGAATTTCTTCGCCTCAACAATATTATAGCAGAAATAAACCACAAGACTAAGTTTAAATAAAAATTGAAGAAAATGAATAAGCATAAAACCAAGGATGACTTGAAATAAAGTTTTAACAGATTAAATTCAAATTCTCCTTCGAAAATATTTCTTAATCTCATAATAACATAATCAAAGTATATAATGCTGTTACTAATGAATAAGAACCAGAATAATAGGAGATTTCCCGAGAAGAATGGAAGCATTCTGAGCGTCCAGAAATAGACAAGATATAAAGTGATCAATGAGCCATAAAATGAAACTACAAGAATACTATTTACTATTTTACTCGTACTGCCAAAAACTAACCTTATCTTCTTGATGAAATGCAGAGTAATAGGGCTAAATACTGAAAATATCAATATTGATATGCTCCAAGACAAAATAGGAGTTTCAATGAAATATGAATAAATATAACCGCATACCGTACTTTTAATTATCAACCAAGAAAGTAACATAATCCAAGTCCTAGTTTTTTGATATTCTATTTCAATCTTTTGCGTAATTATAAGTAATAAGAGCGAAAACAAAAAGAAAAGTTCAAATTGAATAATTCCTGGCGTTAAAAAGAATAATGGTATGAGGGCTCCTAATAAATAAATAAATGGATGCAAGAGAGTAGAAATCAACCCTGATATGGAGAAAATGAATGCGAAAAAGCTAACGTTCTTATAAAACTCATAAATCTTATATATTTTGTAATAATCAATTTTAAGCTCTTCATTTTCGAAAACTCGTTGTTTTATATCTTCGATTATTGGTAGGCTATTCAGATTAATGATAAAAAATGCAATTGAAGATGCGCATAACACTAAATAAAACATTTCATTGATAATTCCTGGAGTAAAAGTAGTGAAAACAGTATATGATACAAATACCGATAATAAATTCCAGCAAATTAACTGGATGGTTTTTAAAGCGATTTGTTGACCTTGTTTTATACTCAATTCATCAAATACATGTTCTACGTATTTTAAGAAGCAATAACTCAAAAAAATCATAGAGATAACTATATAGAGTAGAAATGTAGTAATGAGAGAAAATTCTATAGCGAGAAATACTGGTAAAATGATTACGGAGAGTGATATGAGGATACCATCAACATAAACACTTTTCTTATTAATAAATCGTTGAAATATATTTCGATTAATTGTGTAGTATAATGGAACTAAACTAAAAACCAAGAATGTTAATATTACTATATCCCATAGTAAATACATGTTCACAAATAATGTGCTGACAAAAATTTGCGAAAAGTACGCTGCAAGTATACTAGTGAATAAGAGAGAAATTATATTTATTCTATGACTAAATTCAATCGAAAAGAGTATTAGTTTATTTGCTAATACCAATATTACTAAACTGATTATGACAAATGCCAAATAGCTCGAAAGAAATAACTCCCATAATTGCCATGGTGGCTGAAATAAAAGAAGAATCATAGTTAAAAGAAAAGCATAAAATTCAGAAAAAAGAGCAGAATATAACACAATAGCAGCTTTTTTTGAAAGGTGTATGACGGGTAGATAATGTTTTGCTAACCCTCTTTTAATATGGTTATAAAGAATAATGGTGATATATATAATATCTGCAATCAATGCCAAAACATATACTCCAATGAGTTGGGAATAAAATAAGTAAAAAAAGAACGATGATATCAGAAGAAAAACTAACAAAATCATACTGTACAGTGAATAATAGCTATACTTGAAAAAAGATACTTTTATATTGGTTTTCTTTGCTGTTAAATAAGCAAAAGGAATGTAAAACATCAATTGAATTAATATTATTGAAAAATATAGGTAAACATACCATTCATAAAGAGTTGAATAAGGAATTAAAATAAGTGATTGAACCAATAAGAATGAAGCATAGGATACAGCGTAAAACAGTGTTATAAGCGTGATTCGAAAATTAATTTTGGCAATCGTTTTAAAAATCAAATTCGCAAAATTAGTCAATACACTCAACAATGATATTGCAATTAAGAATGAAAGAAATAGATCCCCAGTGAGTTCTAATGAGAAACTAAAAAATACTAAGAAAAGAATGATTCCAATGGGGTAATACATTGTTTTCACAAACTTGAGGTAAAAGTCATTTGAAATATAGCCTAATTTAACTCCAACCTTGCCTATTCCTATATATGAAATAACTAAACCTAAGAGGACAAACGAAATTCCGAAAAAGAGGTCAATTTCATTTTCAAGGATGAAATGGATTACAAAAGAGAAAAATGTCAAGCAGATAACATTTATGACAAGGAAAAGGTAACCAAGGAGTCGTTTTTTATCTAAAATTTTAACGAAGACTAAGAATCCAATTGGAATTGTAGATATTAAAGATGATGCGATAATTAAGCCGTAAAGATCATTAAGATTCTGGTAATTTAAAAGGAAATAAAACATTTCCATTAAAAACCACCCAAACATGACTGTAAAGATATTGAGATAATTTTTCGCTTTTTTGATGGATGCAGATTTAGATGGTGCTCCAACGTTCACGATGAGGGCCGTGATACATGTGGATATAAAGTAGGCTAAAACCTTATATTCAACTTGATGAGGGAAGACTTCTTCAATGAGAAATTGTGACGATAAAATGAAAATTTCAAGGATTAATAAAAAACCATTAACATTGAACAGTTTAAAATAATTTCTTTCACTTACTTTTCCGATCTTCTTACCAAACCATAAAGTGAATAAAATTAATGCTGATAAAACAAGAAAATCGGGAACAATTGTGAGAAGATTAATTGCATTAGTTAAAGTATTAAATAACATGGCAGAAAAAATGCTGAGATCTAAAACCCAAATTGTACTATAAACATTACTGGCTAAATTTTGTTTACTGAAAATGTGAATAAGATAATTGAATCCTGTAAGGACAATGTAAAGAATTGAAAAACCTATTACTGACACAATTAAATTGGTGACATTAGGAGTAATATTGAGTAAATAGAATGAGAGTCCAATAATTACCAAAATATTACAAATGACTCCTGTTCTTAAAGTCTTCCACGAATTCTTATAAAATTGTCGGAAATATAGCAAAAAAAGAGAGAATAAACTTCCAATTAAACCTGGAAGGATGTAATGAACCATAAACGTATTTATTGAATCTATAGGACTCGGACCAAATGCAATATCTCTGAAAAATAAATATGCTATACAATAAAAACTAGCGATAGCTAAAACATTTTGTACGAGTAATAAATTTTTCCTGCTATAGTAACCGAATTTAACAAAAAGTTCCAGGCTGAAATATAGTATAATGAAAAATATTACGAAATTTACGAAAATTTCTACAATTGGAACAATTTGGAAAGAAATAATAGCTGATAAAAAAATAGTAATGATTAGATGTAGATGTTTTGCATACTCTTTTGGTAAATAATCATGCTTTTCCTCTGCTCTTGTAATTAAATAAATTATTAATAAAGCAAGTAAATTGAAATAGAATACCTCCGGTATTAAAACATAAGAATAATAAAAGATATAGGAAGGAATTAAGATTATGAATGAGATAGTTAAGAAAAAGTTCCATTTTACTCCAACATCACGAGTAGCATACCTATCAGGATTTATACGATTCAGTTGCCTGAAAAAATATGATTTTATATAAATATCAAGCTTAAAGTTAAAAATTACGAGTATCAGTGTTATAAAAATCGCATTTATAATTGCATAATTTTCAATTAGTTGGTAGAATACTGATATTATTCCAAATGGAATTAGGATTAATATAAAAAAATCTAATCTAACAATTGATTTCACAAATGCTTGTTTGTATAGTACTAAATCTTCTAAAAAATTTTCATTGTTTTTTATTGATTCTTCTATTTTTTTGATGTGAGGTTTAGTGGTTGTTAATGCTATAAAGTAAAAAACAATGTTTGCAATAATAGCAAACAACCAAGAGATGTTTAAAACTATATCTCCAAGTGTGATTTTCATTTCAAAAGTAATAGATAAAAACGCTATGAGAACAACATAATTAACAAGAATTATAAGATTATAAGGTTGCTTTATTGTATCTTTCAACTGATTAAAATGTTTGAACTTGGATTCTGATATGCTAAAGAAATCTATAGGTTGAGAGAAATAATAAAGATATACGCTATTATAAGCTAAAACAAATGTTAATAATGGTAATAAAGTTAATTGTTCTTGAACATCTCGCTCTGGAACAAAAAGCAAAAAAATCGGAGTATATATAAGCGAGACTAGTGTGATCAAGAATAAAATATGAATCCTTGCTCGAGGGTTATTTATTTTGTTCTGAAAAATCGATTTCTTCCGGTATTTATCAAATGGTCGGTAATATATTAGGATCGAAACCAAAAACATTATTGCTGAAAGGGCAAGAGAAATTACAAAAACATTATTTTCATCCCCTATAAAAAATGCTACTGCAAAACTGAAAATGAAATAAAATATGACAGCTACTATAGTGGGAATAAAAATTAAATACACTATTGCCCATAGGACACGCCATAGGGCCTCAGTAGTTTTTTCAATCCTCTTTGGAGCTAATTCATCATTTCCATTTGATTTCAAATCAAACCCTCTTTTTGAATATTGGTTTATAAAATAATGTCAATAAAAAAATGTTATGCAATTCATACTATTATAAGTTATCTTTTTTTTCAAATTTAATAACTACATAGAGTTTCACTAGCGAATTTGATATTTTAACAGTAAAATTTTGAATTTACAGTAAGATTATAATTAAAAATGGGAAATGAATCCCATAAGATTTATAAAGCATCTCCCGTTAATCTTTATAATAACATGTTTTTTTCATGGCATAATACTACAGGATTTATTGGTGGCTATAAGAGAGCCATTATTCCAGTAGTATTATGATGAGAGAACGAATCCTTTTCTAACCGCTTTTTATAATCTTGATGGATTTGTTCTCTTGGCATAATATTTTTCCATTTATTATAAAAAGTGGTCTGAGATAAGGATCGTTTTCCGCATGAAAATATCAATTAGAAATGGAGGTGAAAAAAACGGAAAATAATTTTGCGGAAAATTACGATTCTAAGGCAATTTTGGATTACTATAAGGATTGGAATTCAGATAATTGCCCAGTCATGCTTGAGTTGGACAGTTATTACGAATATCCTGGAACCATAGAATCAGAAGATCAAGTTAAAATGAGTTATTTGAGAAGAAAGTATCAAAAATAGATTATTTCTCAAGTTTTAACTCAATAAAAAATTTTGTTATTTTTAAAGCTACTATATTACTTTTTTCATTCTATCTATCGCTTCTCTAATTCTCTCACTAGGTTGAGTGAGTGCAAATCTAACATAACCTTCGCCATATTGGCCAAATCCAATGCCAGGTGTTAATATGACTCCTACATTTATCAACTTTTTGACGAAATCCATGCTATTCGGGTCATTTTCAGGAATTGCTGCCCATACATAAAATGTTGCTTTAGGTTTATTTACTTTCCACCCAATCTCGTTCAAGCCATTAATTAGGACGTCTCTTCTCTTTTCATATATTTTAATATTTTCTAGTACGATTTCAGGTCTCTGAGATGACCTATATTCATTTAATCCTCGGATAACTGCCTTTTGGATAAAAATAGGGCATCCAGAATCGATTTGGGATTTAATTTTCCTTATTCCATAAATTATTTCTTTGTTTCCAGCAATCCAAGCACATCGAAATCCAGTCATGCAGAAAATCTTGGAAGCACTATTTATTTCAACCTGATTTTTGCTCAATTGTAATATTGAAGGGGCAATATAATCATCAAAAGTGAATTCAGAATAAGGGTTATCGTGAGCAATAAAAAAATTATAATCTTCTGATAAATCATTGAGAGCTTTCAAAAAATCTGTATTAATAATCGCCCCTGTTGGATTGTTTGGATAATTTATAAACATTAATTTCGCTTTTTTCAAAATTTCAGTAGGAATGGCTTCAAGATCCGGTAAAAAATTATTTTCTTCTAAAATTGGCATTAAATATGGAATTCCATCAGATAATTTTGTTGCTCCATTTTCATATACTGGATATCCTGGATTAGGGCATAATACAATGTCTCCTGGATTTACAAAAGCCCTCGTGAGATTTGCAACCCCTTCTTTGCCCCCTATTAAACCCGATACCTCTTCTTCCGCATCTAATTCCACCCCAAATCTGATTTTATACCATCTTTGAATTGCAAGGCGAAAATCTTCCTCTCCCATACTTGAAGGATAGTTTTGGTTATCTGAAACTTGAACTTGCTTAATTAATTCATCAATTATCAGTCTTGGGGTTTTTAAATCCGGGTCTCCTATTCCTAATGGGATTAAATCAACCCCTTCCTTCCTTTTCTTTGATTTCAGTTGTTCAATTTCAGCAAATATATATGGTGGAATACTATGAAATCTTTTTGAGTATTCAATTTTCATGATTACACAACCAACAAAATGAATTATGTAATAGTAATTTATCCTTAAGATTACGTTATAAGATATAAATCATATTATGAAATTATAATTTTGAATGATTAATTATAATAAATTATGAATAAATATTATTATAAAAAATAATTATTGACTTGAAAAATGGGTCGTAGAACGCAAATAAGATTCGTAAAAAATCCGCCAAATAATTTTTATTTTAACGCTCAAATTGATGATTCAGCAGGTTTGACGCTGACACTAGCTGAATTTGAAGCAATGAGATTAAAACATTTTATCAATCTCTCTCAAGAAAAGGCAGCGAGCACAATGGGTGTATCTCAACCAACATTTTCAAGAATCCTTGAGAGTGCTCACAAGAAGCTGACCGAAGCATTGATCCGTGGAAAAGAGTTAAGAGTCAGTGGAGGAAATATTAATTATAAGAAGGCCTTTGAAGGGTACGGATGCTTAAAATGTAATAATGAATGGGAGGATGAGTCTGCATCAAGAACCCGATCAGTTTCTTGTCCAAAATGCAAGTCAAACCAGACTTATTACTTAATTAGAGAGCCTCTTTAATCATTTGTGCTCTCATTAGGAAATGTAATTAAGCAAAGTATAATCTTATTAATTTAATTAGGAAATTAATTTTTATAGGTTGATAAAAGTGTCTGAATCTAAAAATAAATTTTGGTATAAGGTGGCAAGAAGGATCGTAAAAGCGGGACAAATGCCAATGCCAATAAGTGATTCTTTAATTGGATTAATCAAGAGTATAATCCCTGAAGATCAAGCACGGTTCATACTTGAGACATTCAAAGCTCCCTCATTAAATATTGATCAAATTAAAGAAAACTCGGAATTAAATGATGATGAAGTTGATAAGATGCTCAATGTTCTAATGGATAATGGGATCGTTGTAGGGTTACCAAGTAGAAGAACAGGGATAATGGTCTATAGACTCCTTCCTCCGTTCCCTGGGATGTTCGAATATACTAATTTAAAAGGTGAAACTGATGAAAAGCACAAAAAGATCGCAAAACTCTTCGAAGATGTTTTCATCGAGATGAGAGAAGGTACTCAGCGTAATTATGATAATTTAATGAAACAATTTGAAAGTTTACCACCAATCGTGAGGATTGTTCCGGTGGAGGAAGAAATCGAGGAAGTTCCAGCCGATCAAGTTATGCCCTATGAAGAAGTATCAAAAATCGTTGACAAATACGATGATATTGCTCTTGCTCATTGTTATTGCCGACATTCTCGAGATTTGTTGGATGAACCCTGCAAGGTTACCGATGAGCGTTTGAACTGTTTCTTGTTGGGTAAGAGCGCTGAATTTGCAATAAAACACGAATTCGGAGCTAAAGTTTCGAAGGAAAGAGCTAAAGAAATAATAAGTAAGGCTTCTGACGAA
>CAZWEM010000011.1:70181-102623 GCA_964632315.1 uncultured archaeon | reverse complement strand
TCCTTAATAGTCTGGCTAAATTTATCGATATTTAATAAGTTGAAGATTCAAATTATTTGTTCTTGATAGATATTTGCAATTAATAATTAAAGAAATAAAAATGTCTGAAAAAAACGAATTAAAAATTGGAGATAAGGCACCTGATTTCTGTTTACCAGATAAGGATAATTATGAAGTATGCCTTAAAGAATATGTGGGTAAAAACGTGATATTATATTTCTATCCAGCGGATAATACTCCGGGCTGCACTACAGAAGCGATAGGATTTACAGGAATATTACCAGAATTAGAAAAATTAGATGCAACCGTTATAGGAGTGAGCCCAGATAGCCCAGAATCACACGGAAAATTCATTGAAAAGAAAAGTTTGAAGGTAACATTACTTAGTGATGAAGAAAAAAATGTACTCAAGAATTATGGTGCCTGGGGATTAAAGAAGTTTAAAGGTAAAACTTACAATGGTGTAATTCGAAGTACTTATTTAATCGACTCAGAGGGTAAAATTGCTTACATATGGCCTAAAGTAAGTGTAAAAGGACATGCCGAGGAAGTAAAATCAAAATTAATAGAATTAAATGATTAATTTTTTATTCTTTCTTAATGTTAGTAGGATAGACAGTAATTTTGTAAACTTTATTATAATAATTTAATTTAAAGGGTGATGTAAAATAGACGTTAAAGAAGCAATAGAAAATAGAAGAGCATATAGGTCATTAGAACCAATTGAAATAAATGATGATTTGATTTTTGATTTTGCTCATGTAGCCCAAATAGCCCCTTCATGCAGTAATAATCAGCCTTGGCGTTTTATATTTGTCTATAAAGAAGAACAACTACGAAAACTTTTTACGACACTCACACCACATAATAACTGGATTGAAAAAGCGTCAATGATGATAGCAGTATTTTCAAATCCAAAATTCGATTGTGCGATTAAGGAGAGACAATATTATCTATTTGATACTGGTTTTGCAGTAGCTTTTATCATGTTGAGAGCTACTGAGTTAGGGCTTGTTGCGCATCCAATAGCTGGATTTAATGAAGAACAAGCAAAACAGATTTTAGGAATTCCAGAAGAAATGCGACTTATAACCTTTATTATTATAGGTAAACATTCTAGTAAAATTAATCCTGTATTGAGCGAAAACATGAAGTTAGGAGAAAAACAGCGACCTCCCAGAAAAGAACTTTCAAAAATTATCCATATAAATGAATATGGTAATAATTTGGAATCTCAATAATAACTTGAAGTTTTTAATCTAGCTTCAGTATGTTATGTGTTTTATAATGATGACCAGAATCTCATTCATTTCTAAGTATTTAATATCTGATAACTGGAACAATAAGAAATAGAAAAAAAGATATCTTGATAATTTTATAATCTATGTTTTTTATTAGAATTCATCTTTAATCGCTTGAAGACTATGAGCCCAGTGGTCAAACTAAGAATTGCTACGAAGAGAAATTCATTATATCCAGATATAATTTGAGTTTTCTCTGGAATATCAACAATAATTTTAATAGTATTTGAAACGATGTTTCCATTTTCGTTATAAGCAACAATTACATAATAATAGGTACCGTTTTCCAATCCTGAGATAGAAAATGGGGAAGTTGCATTTTGTTCAGCGAGTATTGTTAAACTCTGATTTATTTCCGTGATGTAATTAAGAGAGGTATACACAGAATAATTATCTGCTCCCATTGAAGATGTCCAAATTAAATTAAATATTCCATCTTTATCTGGACTCTCTGCATCGCTATTTAAAGTGAAATCTCCTGGTTTTAATAAATCTTCTATAGTTGCTTGCATTGAATTTAAAGCATTATAGACCGTTTTTCCACCACTAAGAATATTATTAAATTCATTCGATATTACGTTTGATATTTGTGAATACTTAACTTCAGCGGGTCTTGAAAAAGTTAGATCAATTTGATCGGTCCAGTTGCTAATCCATTCAAATCCTGGAGGTGGGTTGCTATAAACAGATTTAAGTGCGGGGAAATTTGAAACTACTGTTAGTTCTGCTTCTTGGGCAACGGACGAACCTAGAAATTTAGTTAGATTAACGGCTGCTTCTTGATTAGCTTCATCTATAAAGCTCGGAATAGCTAATAATGATCCAATAACACAACTGGTTTTATAACCCGTTATTCCTTCAAAATGGGGCAATGGGGCAACTCCAAACTTTATCCCGCTGTAAAGCGAGCTTTCATAGCCAAAAGTCCATTGTCTCATGAAAATCGAATTATTTTGAATCCAAGTTCCAATAGAAGACCCTTCATCCATCACTAATCCATTTCTCGGAATTATGAATGGCGTTCCTTGAACACTAGTATATTGAGGTGCAGCTAATCCTTGGAAAAAAGTCATTGCATGTTCTAATTCTGTATTTCCAGCAATATTTACGGTATTTCCGGATATCATATTGCTTACTCCCGCACTTTCGCTTATCTCGAAAAAGTTAACAGTGCCACTTTCGTATGTATCAAATTGACCAATATATCCTACTAAATCTGCTTCGTCTATAGTTAACATACCAGTTTCATTGTTAAGAATGGCGTTCGCGGTTATGTTCAATCCTTCCCATGTGGAAAAATCTGACTCAGACCACATACCAATTCCAAAATTCTTATCCATTA
Source organism: uncultured archaeon (assembly GCA_964632315.1). Taxonomy (GTDB): domain Archaea; phylum Asgardarchaeota; class Lokiarchaeia; order Sigyniarchaeales; family SOKP01; genus SOKP01. The sequence goes on along the minus strand of CAZWEM010000011.1, from coordinate 99,980 downwards.
AATCTTTTCGATAAAATAATATACCAAGGTCCATAGAGTAGGGGTATGCATAATAATATCCCTTATATGCACAAGCATCAACCATACCAGAAACATATCGATCCATTTCACCAGTTTCTAAATAACTATCAAAAGGAATAATCCATCCATTTTCTACGAATTGTGCCAACCATGTCATGTCTAATCCAATTACGTCATAATCAGTAGTTTTATTTATCATTGCATTTGATAATGTCGTGAATTGATCATTAGCATTCGTACCAGATGATTCCACAGTGACACTATTTACTCCAGAACCATAAGCTGAAACTAAGAATTCATCAATAACATCTTGTACTCCAGGTAATTGTTGATCGGTTACAATGATAGTTAGATCGACTCCCGCAGAAGCTTTAGGCTGAAAATTATCTCGCTCAAGCCTCGAGTTATTATCCAAAACAATTGGAGTGATAGAGTTAAATTTTGGCAGAAGAAATGAAATACCAAAAAACATAGCCATTATAATTACATAATTTTTGGCTTTCATATTTATGCACTTTCTATATAATTAGGAATAAAAATGGTTTTTTGCAAAAAGGATTTTAAAAACCTCTTTAATCCTTTATGATCCCATTTATCAATTTAAATCTTTTTCCAATTTTTAACAGAAAGCAATTTATAATTAATTTAATTTCAATAATTAACCATTAGTCTTCATTATAATGAGGATTAGATAAAAAACTCCAAAATTCTGGCTTTTTGTTTACTTTCTGAAAAATTAAAACAAATTTTTTAAATTTATCTAAAAAAATTTTGAGTTAAATCTACTAATGGGGATACTAAAAGTACGTTTTTAACCGAGGAAGTGATAATCTTGTTTAATAAATTTCACTTAAATTTAAAGGATAACTTCTAAAAAAAACAACTATAATGATTGTAGTGTCTGCTTCTCACTTTACTTTTTATTAATAATGGGGGTAGAGCCTTAAAAGAAAGCAGTCCAATTCTAATAGAAAATAATCTTTAGATTGATCTTACTTCATTTAACATTTAATTTTGAAATATAATTCTTAACTAAAAATAAAAAGTTGTATTGAAAGTTGAATTTTTTGAAATAGTGAGAAGGTTTCAATCTACTTTTAGCATATCATGTGTATTCTTTAATGATACTCCTGAATTCCATTCATTCCTTAGTATGAATTTCTGTATCAATTCATTTGCATTTTTAGGTAATTCTTCTCTGAACTCAATATATCGTGGTACCATGAAGTAAGCTAAATTTTTCTTTAAAAACTTATAAAATTCCCTAGGAGTAATAGTAACACCTTTTTGGATCACTGCACATATTTTAAGTTCGTTTTCTAAAGAACTGTTGTCGACCTCAAACACAGCACTTTCCACAATAAGTGGATGGGAATTTGCAACAATTTCAATATCTATAGCGAAAAAAGTCTCGTTTTCTCTTTGTATCATATCAGACTTCCTACCTAAATAATAGAGAAATCCTTGTTGATCTTTGTATCCAAAATCACCTGTAAAAACCCATCTTCCATCTTTCTTTTTTGTTATGGTTTCTTTTTGTAAGTTATAATATTCTAGTTCAAAGGGTAGTCTTGTTCTAGCACATATTTCACCAATATTATCTCTTCCAGGAGGAAGTTCTTCTCCTTCTGAATCAACTATCTTAATCTCAACACCTCGAACGGGTTTTCCTACGGAACCTAGTTTTCCACCTTTAGAACCCACATTGTTAATTGTTATGCCAATTCCTTCAGCAAGAGCCCAAGTTTCAACAATCTGTATTCCAAATCTTCGTTCAAAAGATTCCCATATCTCCTTAAGTGCACCTGCGCCAAATGCGAACTTAATTGAGTGATTTCTATCTAAGGTTGATGGAGGTTGATTTACTAATGTTGTAAGATGAGCTCCATAATAACAAAACACTTCAGGGCTATACATTTTAACATCGTTCCAAAATGTCTTTATCTCAAAATTTTCCGTTATAATTATTGACTTATCATAAAACATGATTGGAATTATTAAGAAGTATCTTTCTAATCCTTGAAATAAAGGAAGTGGACAATAAAATTTAGTAACATCCTCGTCGAAAATAGATCCTTCAAATAACTTTCCAACACTAATTCCCGACAATGTAGTATAATTTCTATATAAAACCCCTTTTGGTTTTCCTGTTGTTCCAGAAGTATACATTATCTCAAGGGGATGAAAACTAGTGATAACATCATTGGGGTTCTTAGAGTTGTTAGAAAAGATTTCAGAAAAATCTGCATATTTTCCAGTAAAGGTGAAATCTTTCGGAGCATTCTTAATGAATATTTTTTTGATCTGGGTTAATTTTTTATAGATTTCATTAACAGCATCAAAATATCTATAATCTATGATTAAAATTTTTGTTTTACTGTTGTGTAGAACGAATTCAAGTAGATCCCCTTCTAAATGATAATTTATGGGTACAAAAACCCCACCAATTTTGGCAACAGCAAACCAGCAAAATAATGTATCGGGACAATTTGGAAAGAGTAGGGAGATATTTGGATTTTTCAATTTTAATTTTTTAATTTGCGTTTTTAGACCGTTAGCAATACGATTTGAAAATAGATTTGTTTCGTTATAGCTATAAATTTCGTCCTTAAAGTATATGAAAGGCTTATCTTTATTCATTACTGCCTTGCTTTCTATGAGTTTCGGAATCGTAGGTTCTTCAATTCCGTAAGGTTTGGTGAGATCGCTCAAATTATATACCTTTCTAACTTCCATGTGCTCTCCTTTTAACTCTATCATTACTTCTTCTTTATCTCGAAATGGAAAATCACTATCCTTTGCGATCTTGCTTGGAATGTACAACCAGATACTTGAATATCCTCGATTTCCTGATTTTTTTTTCGAAATTTTGCCTCTTCCAATTTTCATAAAAAATATTTTACCTCACAACTACTATTGTAAATTAAAAATTTCTAACGTAAAAAATTTTTTATTTTAAATACATATCATATTTATTTCTTATCAGGAGAGAATGATGAAACTTTTCAAAAAATTAAATCAACTATGGAAAAGGTTTACCTGATCCAATCATAATTATTAAGCAAATAATGATTCAAGAAAAATTAGGAATATAATTTTATAATTAAAACGAACCAAAACTAACATCTATAATTTATCATGTGTATATTGATATAGTCAATTCTTTCTTTTCTTAGTATGAACAATTTATCCTCAGAAAAAAGTCCATATCTGCTTCAGCATGCAAATAATCCTGTAGATTGGTATCCATGGGATGAGGAAGCTTTTCAGAAAGCAAAATTAGAAAATAAGCCTATATTTTTATCGATAGGTTATTCAACATGTCACTGGTGTCATGTAATGGCGCATGAATCATTTGAGGATCCAAATGTTGCACAATTAATGAATGATTTGTTTGTTTCAATAAAAGTAGATAGAGAAGAGAGACCAGATATAGATAAAATTTACATGACAGTATGTCAAATCATGAACAACTCCGGAGGATGGCCCCTTACGATAATAATGACTCCAGATAAGAAACCATTCTTCGCGGGAACTTATTTTCCAAAAGAATCACGATTTGGAAGGATAGGAATAATAGATTTAATAAAAAAAATAAAGGAACTTTGGAATAATCAGAGAAGAGAATTGATAAACTCGAGTGAAAGAATAACATATGCTCTTCAAGACGTTAGTTCAGAATCACCTGGAGAGAGTTTGAACAAAAAAACTTTAGAAAAAGCGTATGCTCAATTATCATCTCGATTTGATAATGAAAATGGGGGATTTGGGGGAGCTCCTAAGTTTCCTTCTCCTCATAATTTACTCTTTTTACTCCGCGTTTATAGAAGGGAGAATAATACTGAAGCATTACTCATGGTTGAAAAGACCTTACAAGAGATGCGGAAAGGTGGTATATTCGATCAAGTAGGTTTTGGGTTCCATAGGTATTCCACTGATGGAGAGTGGTTAGTACCTCATTTTGAAAAAATGCTATATGATAACGCACTTTTAGCAATGGCATATATCGAAGCATATCAAGCAACTAAAAACGCAGAGTATCGAAAAACAGCTGAAGAAATTTTCGAATATATATTAAGGGATATGACTTCTCCAGAAGGAGCTTTTTACTCAGCTGAAGATGCGGATAGTGAGGGAGAAGAGGGAAAGTTTTACACTTGGAAGCTAGAAGAATTAACTTCAATTTTAGATCCAGAAGAAATTAAATTAACTGAAATAGTTTATAATGTGAAACCAGATGGAAATTTCCTGGAAGAATCTACTGGAAAGTACACTGGAAAAAACATTCTTCATTTAACTCAGAATTTAGAAATGATTTCAGAAGATTTAAATACAAATTTAGAGGAATTAGCAACTAAAATCGAACAGCTAAGAAAGAAATTATTTAAATCACGAGAAAATAGGATTAGACCTCATTTAGACGATAAAGTTCTCACTGACTGGAATTCATTAATGATCGCCTCTTTAGCAAAGGCTTTTTTTGTGTTTGGGGACGATAAGTATAAAAAAGCAGCTCAAAAAGCTATTAACTTCATATTTAAGAATTTGATAGACTATAAGGGTGATCTTTTGCATCGTTATCGAGAGGGATCAGCAGAGATAAAAGCATTTTTAGATGATTATTCGTTTTTGATATGGGCACTAATTGAATTATATGAAGCGACTTTAGATACAACGTATCTTTTTAAAGCAATCGATTTGACATCAAAACAGCTTGAGCTTTTTTGGGATAAGGAGATCGGGGGCTTTTACTTTAGTACCGAAAATAGTGAAGAATTAATTACTCGACAAAAAGAAATTTATGACGGAGCATTACCTAGTGGAAATTCAGTAGGAATGTTGAATTTGTTGCGTCTATTTCAAATTACGGGTGAATCAAAATACGAAATAAAGGCAGATGAGATAAATCGTGTATTTGCTGAAAGTGTGAAGATTAATCCTTCTGCACACACTTTTTTAATGATAGCAGTTGATTTCGCCATTGGTCCGACCTTTTCTTTAGTCATCTCAGGCGATAGTGGAGAAACTGACACGATAATGATGCTTGATTCAATTAGAAAAAAATTTTTACCAAATAAAACGGTAATTCATCGAGCCACTGAGCAAGATCCACCCTCCATTGATAAAATTGCAAGTTACACTGAATTTTTTGACAAATATTTAAACAAGGCTACAGCTTACGTATGTGTTAATAAGACATGCAAACCTCCAACAAATGAAATTGAAAAAATGATTGAATATTTGAACCCTTTCAGGGTGTAATTCTATTATTCCTATCTCCTATCAGTGACTACATCAATTAGATCAATTGGGATATTGATGAGGTTATTATATTTATCTTTAAGAACAACAATGTTGTCACTAGTTATCTCTTGGACTATTCCACTAAATTCTCGGTCGATGTTGCGAATATAGATATAAACATCATTATTTATAAGACCTTCTATTATTGATTTTGGAAACATTTTAAATCATTTTATTAGTTTATTTCATGAACTATTAATCATCATAGGCTTTTAATATTTTTTGACAAAACTACTCAATTTTAAAAGATAAGCTGTACTTTGAATTTATAGTTTTCAATATTCGATCTTTATCTACCAATGTTTAATCAAGATGATGATAAAGGAATAATAGAACTTATAAAACAAGTGAAAGATTTAGCAGAAGCTGAAAAAATCCAAATCAAATATTCTCATCTTTTTAAAACGAAAGAATTAGAAAAATTAACCATTAAGTCATGGAATTTTATAGAATATATTACTGCTGTTGATATTTCCTATTATTTGAAGGATGATGTCGAATATGGAATCGCTTGCGCTGTTCAATGGGATTTTAAGAACAATAAAATGAAACAAGCAGAATTTTTTAAAGATCAAATCACTTTTCCTTATGTTCCAGGTTATTTAGGTTTTAGGGAAGTGCCACTAATCGTAAAATGCTTGAAAAAGCTAACTATAAAACCACACATAATCATATGCGATGGTCATGGAATCATCCATCCAAGAAGATTTGGAGAAGCTACCCATCTTGGTTTTGCTTTAAATATTCCAACTTTCGGAGTTGCCAAAAATCCCTTCGTAGGAGTCTCTGATCTAAAAACCCTAAAGAGATCTAAAGGAGAGAAAATACTAGTTATGGATGGGAGTGAAGCTTTAGGTTATGCAATTTGTTTGGAGGACAGCAAAAAGCCTGTATTCATAAGTCCGGGATTTAAAATTCATATTGATTTGGCAATCAAAATCGCACTTTATCTCACCAATAATAATCGACAACCAGAACCACTCTTTTTAGCTGATAGATTATCTAGAATAGAACGATCAAAAATTAAAACCTAATTGTTAGATAAGATTTAGATTCCGAATTTTTCAAGTTTACTATCTACTATGTCTTTCAGTTCATCGATGCTTTTAACAGAATTCATATGTTCCTGAGAAATGAATAATTGGAGCGAGTCTCCATCCAGTAGATATGCAGATGGAAATTTTGCATTTTCTACAAAATACTTTTCCTTAAACTCATCTCGATGGAGAAATTCAAACTTAAATTTATCTTTATTTTTAAATTCTACAGGTACGTCTAAATCATTAACATAATTTTTCCATTCTTTTTTCATTCCAATCGCTCCAAAAGTTACTGCACAAAGATTACATTGGTATGTGCTTTTGCGAAATGTTTTATGCAAGGTGTCTTTTAATCCAGTAAAAATTCCACCTGAATCGGCATTATATACAAATATTAATTTTTTTTCTTCACTCATGATATTTTATCTATTTAAAATCTAAAGTAAAGTTTCTTTTTAATATATATTTTATATTTCATTAATTCAATTAACCTTATTTTTAAGAGCATAATTGTCCATTGAATCCAGTGATCTTATAGAGCCATTTAGAATGATTTAAGGTGCAAAAGTCATTATTAATTTAATTCATGTAAAATCTACGTATCTTTTCCATTCGTTTACGGTTTGTACCCCAATCATATCCCCCTATCCTACTTTGAGAACGGAAATGGATGATTTTTGAGTTATCATCAAAATAAAATTCAACATCATCTTTGAATCGTAAAAATAGGGTTATAAACTCATATCGCATGTAATCATCTTGTTTCTCAATTAATTTTGTTCTTTTTAAGGAGTTTAGGATATTTTCAATCTTATTCATGGCTTCCTCTTTTGAACTCTGATAATGAATAGGTTTAATGTAATGCAATTCATCAGATTCATCTGCATGAGTTGAAACACATGTTTGCTTTTCATGGCAAGGAAAAAATTTACCATTAGACATTCCAACTTTACGCTCTTTTACCATTTTCTTAATTCCAAATATAATATTTTTTATAGGACTAAGATATTGAGAAAAATATTTATAAGTTCTGTTTATGGAATAAAAATATTTATTTGATGGTATTATACATCCAAAATGTCCTTTATATCGGAGATTATTATATTCTCGTCAAAAACTTTTGTATTCCCCGTCTTTGAAAATACTTTTATCTCTTCATCATAGCGATCTTCGAAATCTTTTAGAAAATAAATTAGTCTTTCCTTCAAACTTTTTGAAGCAGGTTCTGTAAGAATTAAAGCAACTTTTACAGCATCTCCTACTTCTCCAATAATATAAAATCCTTTATAATTTATTTCGGACATTCCACTTGCTCCACTTAATTCAGTAATGAAGGAATCCATGGCACTTAGAAATCCCGAAATTAACTCTTGATCAATTTTTAAATCTTCTCTAGAATGAGTAATCAATGGTAAACCCGAAATTTTATTAATAATCAATAATGTTCGAAAAATCTCTCGGTATTTCGGTTTCCTAACAATTAATTTCTCTCTTTTAATGGCAATTTGCTTGGGCAATATTCCATATAATGTAAACATCTTGGGATCATAAGAATCTGATTCACTAAATTGGTAATTCGATATATTCACTAACCTTGAAGGAGCTCGAATGGGTTCTTTTGGTACTTTACGAAGATATTTATCCCTTAAATCAGTTTCTTGATCTTTAGATTTTTTTCCTTTTGTAATGCCTAATACTCTTTGTTCTACGGGATCAACCACATAAAACCAAACGTTTAATTTTTCCATATCAGTAATTAATCTTTTTAATCCAATATTATGAACTCCTTTTGGAGTGGTTACAAAAACAGTCCAAGTAGCGATTTTTGAGGCTTTATTTAATACATAAAAAGTATTTTTGTATTGTTCTTTAGACATTTGGGCTCCAGTACGCACAAAAACTGCCTCTATTCGTAAAAATGGTTTTTTTTTAATAAGATACAAGTCGGTATTAAATTCATCCTCCTCCATGTATGAAGTATCGTATACCGATATCCCCATATCTGCACAATAATCAGCAAATGCTTCAATCAACTCATGCACAGCTATAAAGTCGAAACGGGAAAGATATTTTTGTATATTTTTATCACTTAATAGCTCCTCAGCAATGAAAGTTAAATGATCTTGATATTTTTCTTGAAGTTGAGGATCATCCTTAATTTTTTGATGATAATGAACAATGATATGATCTAGATAATCTAACTTTGTTAATTGTTTATCAGAAGGTAAAATGATATTATTTTTAGAAGTGAATTCTTCTAATTCCTTAAATCGAAGTCTAACAATAAGGCAGTTGATACATATTATACCAATCTTACCTTCATTTTCTTGAATCACTTCATCTAATATTTCTTGATGATTCATAAAAATTATAGTAATTTTTGAATTTTAAACCATATTTTTTTTATAAAATAATTAAAAACAGAAATTTTAGGTCTAGATTATGCAAGCATTAATTTCCATATGTTGCTTGAACGTAAAATCTCTTATAATTGACTTCATCTATGGATGATTCACCCATATGCGAAATAAATGTATCCATAGGTATGAATTGATTATGTACCTAATTCTCGAAATGCGTTGATTAAACGTAAAAAAGCAGTAATTAAGATTAAAATTGCAAAAATCCATAAAAGAATAGATCTCAATGCATAGAGTAAATCTATTAGTAATAGAAAGATAAAAGTTTCAGATCTTTCTATGAAGCCTTTTTTGAAATAGATTACTTTGATTTTCTCTCTTCCTTCACTAACATTAGATTCTATACCAGATAGAAGGAATATTGATATACACAACACCATTGATCCCAATGAGAAAAGTGCTGGATACATCAATAGATTTGGATTTGTACTTGCAAGGGCTATTATTATTGAGATTTCGACTAATCTATCACAAAAAATATCTAAATAACCTCCAAATTTGGTTTTTCCTCTTAAACGAGCAACAGGTCCATCAAATGTATCAAAAATAAAAGATATAACCATCATTATAATTGAAATCAAGTATAACAAGAAGAAATATTCTTTAAATAGTCCACTTAAGAAAATGAAAAATGCACAAATTAAGCCAATAAAGAGACCACTAATTGTTAGTTGATTTGCTGTAAATTTGTCTCGAAAAAGGTTTTGTATGAATTTCTCGTATGATACTTTGAATTTGGATTTAGCTAACCAATGATCTAGCATTTATTCCACGTCTAAAATATAATATCTAATTGCTTTAAGTTTTCTTTTATATCACATTTAGGAGTATAATGAATGGTATTAAAACCCAGCTTCTCAGCGGGTCGTAAGAAACCTGCAATATCGTCAATAAAAATACATTTTTCGGGATCAAGTTGATATTTTTTCAATAAGGCTAAATAAATTTGTTTTTCAGGTTTGATCATCTTAACTAGTGCAGAAATTATACCACCTTTGAAAAAAGAAAAGAATGAAAATTTATTATAAACAAAATCATAAGCTTCTTCGATGAAATTAGATAAATAATAGCAATTATACCCCTTTTTATCTAACATCTCGAGAATTTCAACATTCACATGTATTGGTTTAAAAATGTCCATCCAATTATCAAAAAAGATATTAATGATTAATTTATAATCCTTAAATTTTTGAACAAAGAAGGATCGTGCTGATTTGACCGATCTTATCCCTTTATCCATCTCTAACCAAATACGCGATCGGATGATCTTATTAATGAAAAAGTTAATTGTTTCTTGATTATCTGTATAGTTCATTAAAAAAGTTTCGGGTTTGAAGGTAAGTAAAACGTTTCCTAAGTCAAATATTATATTCTGCATCAAAGTAAAATCACACTTTAAAGTGATTTAAAAAAAGCCCTATCTAAGATAAATTTTATTTTAAGATAAAAAGTAAAAAATAAGAGTTTATTTTCCTCCATTTTCGATGGAAGATTGCTTGACCGCGACATTTATTATTGATTCCAATTGAAAGCCCGCAAAATGATTTTGAACCATTGCACCCGAAGGACACGCACTAACACAGGTACCGCATCCCTTGCATAATGCAGGATTGACCACGGCAACATTCTTTACCTCATCAAAATCTATAGCCCCAAATGGACATAATGATTGACAACTTCGACAACCAGAGCATAAGTGTTCTAATACAACGGAATAATAGGGCTCAATTTCTACTTCTCCTTGAGACATTAGTGCTGCAGCACTTGAAGCAGCACCTTTAGCTTGTGCTACGGTGTCTGGAATGTCTTTTGGACCTTGAGCTACTCCAGCAACAAAAATTCCATCTGTTAATGTATCAACCGGTCTCAGTTTTGGATGTGCTTCCATGAAGAATCCATCGGCAGACCTCTGAACGCTCAACAAACTTGCTACTTCTCCTGCATCGGCGCAAGCCTCGAGACCACAAGATAGTACGAACATGTCTACTTCTAATTCAATCGGTGTTTGTATAAGTGTGTCTTCGGATCGTATTATAATATTGTGATTCTCTCCTTCATATACTTCAGCGATTCTCCCCCTTATATAATTAATCCCATAATTTTCAGATGCAGATTCATAAAATTCTTCATATCCTTTACCAAAGGCTCTAATATCCATGTAAAAAATATATACTTCTGCATCTGGATGTTTTTCCTTGTATTGTCTGGCTTGTTTTGTAGCATACATGCAACACACTCTTGAACAATAGGTATGACCTCCCTCTCTAAAGTTTCTACTTCCTACACATTGTAAGAAGGCAATTTTATGGGGGGCTTTTAAGTCTGAAGGTCTCACGGGCTTCCCTAAAACGGGACCAAAGGAAGATAATAACCGTTCCATTTGTAAACTATTAATCACATTTGGAAATCTTCCGTATCCATATTGTTTCAACTCTGTAGGGTCATATAAATCCCAACCTGTTGCAACGATGATTGTGCCAACTTTTACTTTCATATATTCTGGTTTATCATCATAATTTATAGCACCTGGTTCACACACATCAGGTCGAGCACATATTCCACATTTTACGCAAGCATTCATATCTATAGTATACTGTCCAGGTACAGCTTGGGGAAAGGGAATGTAAACTGCTTTTCTAGTTGCCATACCTAAATCGAATTCATTCCCAACTGTAATTGGACAATTTTCTACACACGCACCACAAGCAGTACATTTTTCTTGATCGACATAATGTGGTTTTTTCATTATTGTTACTTCAAAATTTCCGACATATCCAGATACATCAACCACTTCTGAGTAAGTTAGTATTTCAATTTTGTCTTTTCTCCCAACATCTACCATTTTTGGGGTCAAGATACACGCTGAACAATCCATTGTTGGAAAGGTTTTATCTAATTGAGCCATGTGACCTCCGATAGTTGGTGTTCTCTCTACTAAATATACTTTATAACCTTCATCTGCGAGATCTAAAGCAGCATTCATCCCTGCAATTCCACCACCTATAATGAGAGTAGAAGGCTCAACTTTCACCCGTTGTACCTCCAGTGGTAATAATCTTCGTGCTTTCGCAACTGCCATTCTCACGTGATCCTTTGCAATATCATAGGCTCCTTCCGAGTCATACATATTTACCCAAGTAGCATGCTCGCGAATATTAGCTTGTTCAAAGAGAAATTGGTTTAGCCCCGCTTCTTTACAAACTAACCTGAAGGTTGGCTCATGCATTCTAGGGGAGCAAGCAGCAACAACAACCCTATTAATCAATCCCGCTTCAATATCATCGCGGATCAATTTCTGTCCGTTATCACTACACATGAATTTATATTCTCTAGCTAAAACAACATCGGGTAAAGTTAAGGCATAATCTTTTAATTTGACGACGTCGATAACCCCTGCTATATTCACTCCGCAATGGCATACATAAACACCAATTTTAGGTTTTGTGTTTCTACTTACTTTAATTTCTTTTGTTGATTCAGTCATTTTTCTATTCCTCCTAAGTTAATTCCTCTTTTACTTTTTGCATAAATGGTTCAATTGGAATGAATGGTGACACACCAGCTAATTCATGATTTTTAATTAGTCCTAATTGGTTTGGATCAATTCCAAAGGATAATCCTAGTAATTGAGTAATGTATATAACAGGAATTTTAAAAGGTTCTCCAATCATGGCTCCGTAAACGCTATTTGCTTCCATTTGACCTAAATCAAGCTGCAAATGACAGAAAGGGCAGCAATCTATTATAATATCAGCACCCGCATCACGAATATTGGTTAACTTCTCTCGGGAAAAGTCTGCGGCTACTTCTTTTACAGCTGTTCTAACCGCTCCACCAGCCCCGCAACACATGAACTTATCTTTATAATCAATGCTCTTCGCTCCTGTCATTTCGACTAATTCATCAAGAAAGGTTGGGCATTCATACTCACCACCCCAAGGCCTTTTATCGCTTGGTTTCACGATATGACAACCATAATGGACTGCCACCTTGAGATCTTTAAATCTATGCTTGACAAAATCTCTCAAGTAATCCATTCCCATATCTTGATATAACGCTTGAACAATATGTTTTGGTTCAATATTACCTTTATATTGCCTCCCAACTTTCGCAAGATGTTCATTAACCATTTTCTTTAGTTCCGGTTTATGGTTTAATTCCCACCATGCATCTCTTAAAGTTCCATAGCATCCATTGCAACCAGTAATGATATCAACGCCTAGTTCTTCAGCTATTGTAATATTCCGAGCTGCTATTACCAACCAAGTTGGTATGTGAAAAGCTCGAAAAACTCCCGGAGCAGGACAGCACGATGCACCTTCCATTTCTAAGATTTCGGCACCTAGATGATCAAATACCGCTCGAATTGAAGATTCAATCATTGGATATCGATTTGGAGCAACACATCCAAGAAAGAAGGCATACTTCCTTTTTTTGTTTTCATTCATCTTTATTTCTCCTCCTTTTCTGCCTTTTCTTTCTCTTTTCTTTCTTTTGCCTTGATTTTCTCTACGTTATCCATCAATTTTCTAAATCCAATCGATTTCATTAATTCTTGACATTCTTTAAGTGCTTCAGGATGCGTGTGAACTGTGGGTGGTAATGGCGGTAATCCATAGGATTCTCTTAGATCCCTCCATTTTTTATTAGCGTCTCCGTTAGCGGGAACACCGTGTCCTGTTTGATAAAAAATGTCATTTGCTAATGTAAAATGTGAATCTAGAATGTGACCTTCTTCCACAGCTATGTTTCTAAGCTTTATTATCATATCTGTGACGGGAATATTACGCGGGCAGCGTTCATAGCAATAATAACAAGTCGAGCATAACCAGATATCAATATCTTCTAGCACGGATTCATCTCCCATTAGAGCACGACGGATAACTGATCGGGTTCGATAAGCTGTTCGTCTTCCAGAAGGACACGAACCACTACAAGTTCCACAGTTTATACATGCTCTAATCTTTTCTAAACCAGCATCGACGAATTTCTGCGCGATTTTTGAGCTCGTACCTTTATAAACTTTACGCTTTATATATTTCTCTACATTATCGCTCATATTCAATTCAAATCTTTATTCTATTTTAAGAATTCGTTTACTTAGTTCTAATAACTTCTGCTAAAGCCTTATTGACTAGTTTGATTAATAACTTAATTATAATTATCCTTAGTTGTGTAAAGTAGTGCCTAATTAAAAAATTTGTCATTGTTTCTACAAATCTAAATGAAGGATCTTACTTAAATCTCAAATCTACAAGCTTTATATATCCTTGCATTTCTCATTTATTAGTTTGGTTCAAAACGAATGCAAAAACTATTATAATTGATAATTTCAACCAAAAAAATTATAGAAAAGTATCTACATGAAAGAAATTTTTTTTTGAAAACCGAAAAGGAAAAAAATTTGTTGGAAGAGAGATTTTGTTAGATAAAGACTTCCACAGCTCGATCTTCGAGTTTTTTACGCATTTCTGGAGTAAAAGGCAAGGATGGATTGCCGCTTAAATAAAGATATTTGGGTGAAGGCAAGGTAAAAACGGACTCAGGAATTCTTCTTAATTTATTTTCCCGTAGTGATAGAGACTCTAAATTAGTGAGCCTGCTAAATTAGCTGGGGAAAGAAGTGATATTATTATGCTTGAGCGAAAACTCTGTTAATGAGGTGAGATTTCCAATGCAATCTGGCAATATTCCGAGATTATTATGGTCGAGATCTAGTTCCTCAAGAAATGTCAATTCGCAGACGGAACTGGGAAGGCTGTCAAACTGGTTATAATGGAGGAATAGTTTCTTGAGAGCTTTTAATTTTCCAAAAGACTCGGGAAGCGACTGCAAGCTATTTTCGCCTAAATCGAGGAATTCAAGAGAAGAGAGATTGCCAATGGATTCAGGAATTTGTTCTAATTTCTTATCTTGAGCCCAAAAACTCAATTCCTTTAAACTTTTCAAATTTCCTATGCACTCTGGTATAGAAGTGAAACCGCAGCCAGAGATTTCGAGTTTTTTGAGGGAAGCTAATCTCCCGAATGATTCAGGTAAGGTCTTTAATTCATTAAAATTTTGCATTTCTATTAATTGTAAGGACTTTAACTTATCAATATTCCCGGGAAGTGTTTTAAGGCGCCAAGGCTCCTCATCTTCTTTAAATCGCGGTTCGGGAATCGAGTTAAACAAATATAGCTCAAGAAGATTTGGGAATTTAGTGATGGCATCGGTAAGCACCTCCCCCGTCTGACTGAACAATCCTAATGAGGCGACTCGTCCGCGATGAGCGGTGAAAGCCATGGTAAAAAACTCTGAGGTGCAAAACGTATTAAGCTTCTTTCTCAAATTGAGAACGTGAAACACGTCATTATGATAATAGGAAATCAACTCGTTCAAGACATCTGCTTCGGGCTTCACGAGTGGAATGGAACGTTCCCGATAATGATTTCGCGAAAGGTCGACTACTTCAAACGGAATAAAATCATTTTTCACGTGGTTAACCTCCAATTTGCGTTTAATTTTTTATGTTTAACGATACTTGATAAGTAAGATACAAATTTAAATCTATTGGGTGTACAGAAGCACTGAATTTTGGAAACTTGGGAATTAAAGGAACATTCATGAGAAAAACCTATTAAGAAACTCTTCTATTGATGTAACTAGCCCGATCGAAAACGCTGTACGAGCTTGGGTTGGCGTAATTCCCCTAAACCATTCCCTCGTCCAATGTCGTACCATCATCGGCTCACCTTTAAGGAATTTTGCATTTTACTCATTTTAGCCTGTAAAAATAAATTAACAAAAGTTAGTAAAAGTTCACTTTTTCTTTACATAGTTATATAAAACTCCCTTTGAAATGAGTTTCAACACATTTTCCTCAAATTTTTCTAGATCATATCTTGTAATCCTTCGATGCACGGTTTATGTGGACACTTTGGATCTTCATGAGATTCAAAGACTACTTGAATGATGTCTTGTTGGATTTTTGTAAAACACATTCTATCATTCTTTCATAACCATTTATATTTAAAGATGAATATTCTGAACTGTTTATGGACTTGGATCTTTTAAAAGAAAAATGAAGAATTAAAGTGAAGTGAAAGGACCTTTCTCAAACTTGGATGTAATACTTGTTCATTTATTGTATTAAAATATATAAGTCAATATAAAGAATTACTCTCGAATAACAAGAGCTAATATTTGACGCACTATGGCGAAAGATTAAGAATTGGAATTTTCAAAGGTAACAGTATCCCGGGTCACAATATTACTTTATCCAAAAAGTTAAATAAATAGAATATATGATTAATACGATAAATTTCTTGAGAACATATTAAGATTTCATATTTCAACAAATAAGACCATTATTTAATCTGAAACTATATTATTCCAAGGGAATTTTAGTATGGACAATTGAGACTAATAAAGTATAAACTACGTGTCTTTAAGAATCCAGCTTATAAGCATAAAAGAGGAGGTTGAGTTAGAAAAAAATATCGTAATGGTTGATATAAAAAGGAAATTTAAGGGTTTTAATAACAAGCCACTTGAACTGAAAGTAAGAGAAGGAAGGTATCGAAAAATCATCGAAAATATGGGAGAGGGATATTATGAAGTTGATTTACAGGGTAATTTTGCTTATGTGAATGCTAATTTTTGTGAAATCGTGGATTATTCAAAGGAAGAATTGACCGGGAGTAACTATCAAACCATTTTTAATGAAGAAACATCTAATGATGTGTACAAAAAGTTTAATAAAGTCTTCAAGACTGAAATTCCATTCCCGCCATCAATGGAGATTAAAATTATCACGAATAAGAATAAAATCATTCATTTTGAAGGCTTGATTGATTTATTATACGATTATAGTGGAAATAAGGTAGGATTTTATGGATTTGCTAGAGATGTTACTGAAAGAAAGAAAATGGAACAATTAAAAGATACGTTTACTGAACGCCTTAAGAATGAAGTAGAAGAGAAGACCAAGGCATTAAGGGATTTATTAGAAAAAAAGGAACTCTATATAGAGGAGATTATGAAAGCTTCTCATTTTAAAAGCAGATTCATGGCAATTATGTCTCATGAATTGCGAACTCCAATGAATTCAATTTTAGGTTTTTCTGATTTGTTGATTGAAGATGAGTTTAAGTCCTTAAACGAGACCCAAAAATCTTATATTTACGATATAAAGGACTCTGCTAATCATTTATTGGAAATTATAAACCAGATTCTTGATATATCAAAAATAGAGTCGGGGAAGTTAAAATTAAGCATAGAACAAATTGATCTCGAAAACACTATTCAAAAAATGAAAGGAGAATTAAGTCCATTATATAAGAAAAAGAATTTAGTTTTTAAGGTGTTAGGGTTAGAAAAAAATAGATTTTTAAATGCTGATCCAATTCGATTTAGAGAAATATTGTATAATCTCCTAAGTAATGCGTTTAAATATACGTTAGAAGGTATTGTAGTCCTAATGATTTACGATAATGAGAAGGAATGGAGGTTTGACGTGATAGATACTGGTATAGGAATTAGCAAGGAAAATTTTGATAAAATCTTTTCAGATTTCACGAGGATCAATCATCCACACGTGAAAGTAACGGAAGGCACTGGACTTGGACTTTCATTAACAAAGAGATTGGTCGAACTTCACGGAGGAAGTATTGCATTTGAAAGTGAAGTAGGAAAGGGCTCAATATTCTATTTTACCATTCCAAAATCCTTGAAACCGAAATAAAAGTTATTAATAAGAGCAATGAGTCTTTATTGGCATATAAAAAATGAATGGAATGAAAGCAAAAATAAGTCTTAAACCTCTTAAAGAGTGGTTTTTTATAATTAGCAACAAAATTTATAAAATATAAAGTGCCATAGCCATAAAATAAAAAAAAGTTATTTGGAATAATTTAATTCTATTTTATAAAGCTTAAAACTATAACATAGTGGGATGGGAGACAAGTATACTGTATGGGATGGGGACGTGTATAGTAAATATGATGGCGGTTATACAAATTTTTTTTTTTATACTATTAACATACATAAATCTCATGAAAAAATTTGGTTCCTTGGATGTTAAAATTATTTTTCATTAAAAAAGTTGAAATTATCCAATCAACATTATAAATTTCTTGGTTTCTTAAATATTTCTAAATCCTCTTGTTATTATTGGGGGTTTACATTGCTGTATATTAATAAATTCGATCTTACGATTTATATCAGTTTTTCCTATCAGGGAAAATATTAGAATTATTAAATATAGTCAAATTTCTCCCAATTATTTCCTCCCGTATATTTTTAAAATATAATCAAAAAAGTGATAAAAAGCCCTCTATTTAGCAATTTAACATTATTATGATTAAGAATCAATGGTATGCTGTTTTAGAATCTCGTGAATTGGTAAAACATAAGTTGTTAGGCGTCACGAGATTTGGAGAGAAATTGGTTTTATGGCGAGATAAAGAGGGTGATATAAAATGCTTGAGAGACAAATGTGCTCATCGAGGTGCTCAATTAAGTGTTGGAAAGATATGTGATGATGGTGAAACACTTGAATGCCCTTTTCACGGCCTAAGGTATGATTTTTCAGGGAAATGCACTATTATCCCAGCAAATGGTAAAAATGCCGAAATACCTGAAAGATTTAAAGTCAATTCATTTTATGTAAAAGAAAAACATGATTTCATTTGGATCTGGTACGGTGAATCTCGCAATGAATACCCTCTAATCCCTTTTTTTGAGGATATAGATGATAAATTCTCCTATAAAACTCATACTGAAACATGGCCGGTGCATTATTCTCGTGCAATTGAAAACCAACTTGACGTAGTACACTTACCCTTTGTTCATTATAATACCATAGGCAGGGGAAACCAAACTTTAGTTAATGGCCCTTTAGTTGAACTTGACGATGATAATAATGGCTTTACATTTTGGGTTTACAATCAAAAAGATGATGGAAAGACGCAACCACTAAAACCAGAGGAATTTACCGAAGATATGAAAGTATTTCATCTAAATTTCAAATTTCCTCATATCTGGCAAAACTATCTCGGAGAAAAAGTGCGAATCGTTATTGCATTCGTACCTATTGATGAAAATCACACGAAATTTTACATGAGATTTTACCAAAAGTTCATTAGAATTCCATTGTTAAAGAGTATTATAAACTGGATTGCAAATAAATTCAATATAAAGATCCTGCACCAAGATCGAGATGTTGTAATAACCCAGGATCCAATAAAAACAGAATTAAAGATGGATGAAAAATTAATTCAAGGAGATTTACCAATTATTCAATACCGTAAACTTCGTCATGAATTAATAAATCTAAAATCAGATTCCTAAATTATTCATTTATTTCTTCTTTCAATTCATGTAAATACTCTTGTTGTTTTTCTTTCGGTAAAAATGCTAATTCTTTTTTTATCTCCTTAAATTCTTCATTAGAAAGTTGCGGTTCTAATTCTTGTAATTCTTCTCGTATCTCTTTAGAAAATATATTAAAGACACGTTGAAAGTATTTCTTAATTAACTCCAATTTCTCAAATCCGTTTCCGCTACTCATGAAAGTCAACATAAAATTGTTTTTCGAAAAATAAGCTTTCTTAAATAACATAACTAATATTAGCTATTAAACAAATAGGAGTCCAATAATCCAAAAAATCAGCGGTAAATATTAAGTAAATGTGGAAGTTATTTACCGACTTTAAAATCTTATTCCAGATTTTTGTATTAGAGTGTTAAATTAAAGCTTATATTGGTTTTAGTTTCAATTCTGTCTATAAAAAGTTTTATTTTATGAAAGTTAATAATCAACTTTTTCACGGTAAAAACTAGAAAAAAGGATTTTTCAAATAGGTTTAAATAAGGGCACTTTAATTATATTTTTAGTTTAAGGGTTTAGCAAAAACTATCCTCTTGGAGGAAAGGTATGAATCTAGATTTTGATGATTTCAATTTCATTAAGCATGAATTTAAGGAAAAGTTGAAATGGTTTGAAGAGGAATTTGATGAGCTATTAGGTTCAAAAACTCATTCTCTTACTAAAGAAGATATTAGGTTAGCAAATGAAATCCTGGATCGATTATCAAACACGATAAATGAATATCGTGATGAAAAATTACTTTTTGAATTGGTATCTACCCTAAACAATATTGAGAAAAAGCATCCTGAATTTTTTTGAAATAAATTAAAAGAATGGACCAAATCTTTCATAAACATGTATAAGATTTTCCTTGTAGAACGATAGTTTGTCGTTTAAAGGGTTTAATTGACTTGCCTTTTCGATTACTTGCTGTGCTTCTTCAACTCTTCCATTATCCATAAGAGTAATCGTGTATAATCCCCAAGCTTCCTCTTTCTCAGGATCTATATTTGTTGCTGTTTTAAAACATTTTATAGCTTCACTCAACATGTTAACTCGTCTTTTTGCTATTCCAAGTAATAACCAAGCATCATAATTTGAGGGATTACCCTTAATGATTTTATTAAGTAGACGTATTGCTTTAAAATTCTTTTCTCTAATTAGGAGCTTATTTATTCTATCAATGTACTTGTTATTTTCTAAGCTACTTAATTGCATTCATTACCCTTCTTTTCTTTAATATATATTATATCTATTTATCCTTAAATATTTTTAAAATTATAATTCTTATTCCTCAATTTTTGGAATTGAAAAATAAAACGTGCTTCCCTTGTTCCGACCTTCTGAAGTTGCTGAAATAACACCTCCGTGTAATTCTACAATTTCTTTTGAAATATATAATCCCAGACCTGTACCCTCTATGCCAACATCCCATCCTTGACCATATCTTTCGATTTTACCAAATTGAGTAAACAATTGCTTTTTTTCCTGATCTGTTAGACCAATTCCTGTATCTTTAAATAATATAGTATAGTTTTTTCCATCATCTTTAGAGGTTATGGTGATAGTCCCCCCTATTGGTGTATACTTTATTGCATTTAACAACAAGTTTGACACGACCTCATATATTCTTTCTTTATCAAAGTGTGATGTCATATCTTCTGAAATATTAACGAATATCTTCTGATCTCTAAGCTCAGCCATTCCTTCAAGCTGCCTGACACAATAATTTATTAAAAATGAGAGATTCTCTCTTGTTTTATTAAGTCTTATTAATCCCTGCTCTAATCGAGAGCTTTCAACGATTGCGTTAATGTAATTTTCCAACCGTTTACTGCCTTTTTTAATCTCTTCTAATATTGAAATAACATCATCATCTAATTTGTTAGAATGCAACTTCAGCAATAATTCCGTGAATCCCTTAATAGAGATTAAAGGAGTTTTTAATTCGTGAGAAGTCCTAGAAAAAAGTTCAGATTTTAATCTATTTATCTCACTAAGCATTTTGTTTTGTTCTTCTAAATGTTTTTGTACTTGCCAACGTTTCTGCTCTATTTCTAAAGCATCACAGATTAAAAATAATACTAACTTGTTTTGATTGGTGATTATCGGAGTGCTTTTATAAAGAACGCAGATTGCATTGTTTAATTCATTTCCGGTTAATATTAATTTACCATAACACGTGTGAATATCATTCTCCCTTATGAATTTATCAGTAAGAGCATATTCAGTTTCATGCACGTTAAAATATTCTTGAGGAAAATCATGTTTTTCTTGAAAAATTTCGGAGCAGAAGATTTTTTCCTCAAAATCAGTTGCCGAATATCTTACTATCTCACCCTTATTTGTAGTGATAACATATTCAACCCTTTCTTCGTAACTTCGCTTGTTAACATATAGCACTAAATTCCCTTCAAGAAGCTTTAAGCAAGTGTTCAGTAATAATTGGATATTCCTCTGAGTGTTGGTCGTGAAATTTAAGAAGTTTATATTAAGTTCATATATTAGTTGCTCATACATTTTCTTCTCGGTAACATCTTCCACCCAAAGGCGAAATAAGATAAGAGTTCCATCATCATCATATTGGTCTGATCTCTTCCCATGTAGCCACTTTAATTTCCCATCTTTCGTAATTATTCGAAATTCTAAATCCATTCCTTCATTAGACTTTAATAATTTCATGAAATCATCAGGGTGGATAATCTTGTTTAAATTTTCATATAAGAATTCATCTTCTTGATATCCCATGATTTCAATTACTATTAAATTCACATAAGATATAACTTCGTTTTGTACTTCAATTTCTAATATACCGACTGATGAGGTTTCTAATAAATCTCTGTATTTCTTTTCCGATTCTTTGATTCTTTCTTCCGCAAAAACTTTTTCAGTTATATCTGCTAC
This sequence comes from uncultured archaeon, assembly GCA_964632315.1. Taxonomy (GTDB): domain Archaea; phylum Asgardarchaeota; class Lokiarchaeia; order Sigyniarchaeales; family SOKP01; genus SOKP01. The sequence continues at coordinate 77,940 of CAZWEM010000011.1, read as the reverse complement.
AGTAAAGATAATGTTTTCAATATCTCCTTCAGCATCTAACAACGGAGTACCATTCAAAGAGATATATATTCGCTCGTTGTGAGTTGTTTCAAAGATGATTTGTTGATCATAAAGAGGTTTTTTAGTTTTGTGAATAATTTGATAAGGACGTTTTTTCTGTTTGAGGGGATTTCCTTTATTGTCTAACATTCTAAAAATACCATTTTTTAGATACGTATTCAGTAGCTTGGACTTTGTCGTTTTTAGAACTCTTTCTGCTTGAGAGTTAATATAAGTGATCTTTCCTTCTTTGTCAACAGACAGAATCCCAGCAGGATTAGTCTCCATTATACGTTCTAATTTTTGATGTTCCATCTGTAATGTTTCTTCTGCTAACTTTCGTTCTGTAATATCTTCAAAAGTCACAAGGATTCCTACCACTTTTCCATCAGAATCTACGAGTGGCACTCGATTGCAATTAACCCACATTTTTTTTCCGTTTCTTAAGATCCAAGATTCTGTCATTCTAAATTTAGGGTTGTTTGTCTCTATTACTTTCTTTTCATGTGTCTCATTATGTTTTATTTGAGTCTCATCCCATAAAATTTCCTCATCGGATTTATTTATTATACTTTCAGGAGAATCAAGTCCAATGAGGTTTGCATAATTATCATTACATCCTAAATAATTAAGTTCCATGTCCTTCCAGTAAATGTATTGTGGAATGTTTTCCATTACAATTTCTAACAGCTCATAAGAGCTTTGTAATGCTTCTTCAAATTTTTTTGGATTAAATAATTTCCAGAAGCGAATTTCTGGAATTGTATTCGTGATTTTTTTAAATCTCTCTTCGTTTACCTTGATTTCTTCTTCTAATCTTTTTCTTTTTGTTATATCACTCAGATTAATTATTAATCGAAGTTCTTTATCATCACTTATGAGCTTATTCACTTTAATTTCTGTCCATACCGCTTCTTTCTTAGTATTTAGGATTTTAATTTCTTGAGTTTGGATTATTGGTTCAGAAACTTGTCCTAAAACCCTAGAAATAAGACTATTCTCCTCTGGATGAACAATCTCAAGGAAAGACTTACCAATTAATTCCTCTGATAAATATCCCAAACTATTTAAAAATTCACATTCATTACAATATTCAATTACGAAATCAGAGTTAGATGTGACTATAAATATCAAATTGTTAATCGAATTCAACAATCTACTATATCGAGCTACGAGATTTTCTGTTTTTTTTTGATCTAAAATCATTGATTGTCACATTCTGAATAGCAATCTTCCCTATTACTCAAGTGAAGCTTTAGTTATTTATATATTAGTATAATTTTAGGAATGAAAAAAGTTATGAATTTAGCTCAAAACTGGATTTAAACCTATTTTATAGCTTTTTCTTATGAACTTCAATTGAACTATAAATCGACTTCATAGTAATTATTGAATTAATGTGTTTACTTATGAAAAATAGGCAAAATTTTATTGTTTACCCATAAATTATACTATAAAAAGATCATAAATAATTACTGAAAATAATTAAATTCATCACTGATTAAAATGGAAGGATTTTTAAAATGCCTAAATTGTGGTAAAAAAATCTCTAATAAAAGTTCCCATAGTTATTGTGTCGATTGCTTGATGAGTCTAGATTTCAAGACATTTGATTTAGATCTTACAAATGTGGATTCTGATCTTCAGCGAATTCTAGATTTTTTTATATCAGATGTAAGAGCTGCCTTTACAAAAGATCCTGCAGCACGTTCTTTAATGGAAGTAATTACTAGTTATCCTGGAGTTAAAGCTATAGTACTCCATCGAGTTGCACATTTTCTTAATAAATTAAATATGCCATTTATTCCAAGATACCTATCAGAAGTTGCCCGTGAATTAACTGGAATCGAAATTCACCCTGGAGCAGATATAGGAAGTGATTTTTTTATAGATCATGGAGGTGGAGTGGTTATTGGAGAAACTTCTATAATAGGAAATAATGTCACCATATATGCTGGAGTAGTACTTGGTGGTACAGAATTAAAGCACGAAAAACGGCATCCTACGCTCGGAGATAACGTAGTGATAGGTACTGGAGCAAAGATTTTAGGTCCAGTCACGGTTGGCAACAATGTTAGGATAGGAGCTAACTCAGTGGTAATCCACAGTGTTCCAGATAATTCTGTAGTTGTAGGGGTTCCTGGAAGGATTATCTCAAGGGAAGGAGAGAAAATTAAAAGAGTCGATCTCAGACATGGTGATCTTCCCGATCCTTTATCTATTGCGATATCAAAATTAGAAGAAAGGCTTAAAAATTTAGAAAGCCAATTAAATATTACAAATAAAGCAGAAGATGACATAGAAGTATATTATGGAAGTTATGGGGGAGGAATTTAAAATAAATTAAAGTACAAAATAAAGAGTAGTGATATGAATGAGAATATATAATAATATAATTGAAACAATTGGTAGGACTCCTTTAGTGAAATTAAATCGGATCTCGAAAGGAATTAAACCAAATCTCTATGCTAAATTAGAGTATTTTAATCCAGGAGGAAGTGTGAAGGATAGGATCGGTTTTGCTATGATACAAAAAGCAGAAGAGGAAGGCTTAATAACAAGTGAGAGTACGATTGTTGAGCCTACATCTGGAAATACTGGAATTGGTTTAGCTATGATATGCGCGGCGAAGGGCTATAAATTGATCTTGACAATGCCCGAAGGAGTATCTTTAGAAAGAGTTAAAGTTTTGAAGGCATATGGTGCAGAAGTGATTCTAACTCCTAAAGAAGGAGGGATGAAAGGGGCTATAGTAAAGGCTGAAGAATTAGCAAAAGAAAAACAAAATGTCTTTATCCCCCAACAATTTAAGAATCAAGCAAACCCAGAAATTCATCGTCAAACTACAGCAAAAGAAATTTTTAACGATTTAGATGGGCGAATAGATGCTTTTGTTGCAGGGGTTGGTACTGGAGGTACAATAACTGGAGTTGGAGAGATCTTAAAGAATTCTGTTGGAGCTAGGGTCAAGATTTTCGCTGTGGAACCATTTGATTCACCCGTTCTTTCAGGAGGTGCAGCAGGACCTCACAAAATTCAAGGTATAGGGGCTGGATTTATTCCCGAAGTTTTAAATACGGAAATTTATGATGAGGTAATAATGGTAAAATATGATGATGCTGTAGAAACCGCTCGGAATTTAGCTAAAAAAGAAGGAATTTTTGCAGGAATAAGTTCCGGAGCGATCGCTTGGGCAGCAATTCATATGGCATCGCAGCAATTTGAACAAGATGAGAATATAGTTTTCGTTGTGTGTGATACAGGCGAAAGATATTTATCGACTGACCTCTATGATTATTAGATATATTAATCTAATACGTCAAGCATGAGTTCTTGTAATAGTTTCCAATAATTCTTAATACTCCAGCCTAAATTTTCTTTTAACTTTATTGAAATTTCTTCAAGCACAGATTTAATTTCTAGAGAATGCAGGTAACTTATAAAGGGTGAGAGAAACGCAAGCATGTACTGTTTTTCACCATATCTTTCACTCTCACTTGGATAAGCATCAAAATATACATAACCATAAAAATCGACGTTCTTAATGTTAATTAATAATCCCTCTGCTTTATTAATAGAATTTTGGCCATATATGGAAGTTACAGCTGAAAAGAGTTGGTTAGCTAAATTGTCAAGTGGTATATGAAATTTTTCTTTTTTTGGATAAAAATCCTTTAATTCTGGGCCTAATTTATCATCCCAAATGACAAAAAGTAAGTACTCATTCTCTTTTCGAATATTCTCAATTTCAGTTTTATCAAGTTTAAAATCGGAGAGACTTTGGTCTATTTTTTCAATTCTTTGAATCCTATTCATTCGTCCTGTAAGGGTAGCTAATAAATCTTTTTCCTCAAACGGCTTTGTAATATAGTCGTCTGCTCCAAGTAATTTCCCAAGCCGAATATCTTCAGGAGTTGCCTTAGCTGAAAGAAATATAAATGGAATTCTATGCCAACGTGGATCATTCGAAATCTTTTCAAAGAATTCATATCCATTCATTTTTGGCATTAAAATATCACTAATAATGATGTTGGGGTTAAGATCTGACGTGTTTAATTTTTCTAAGGCATCAACTCCGTTTTTTGCAATAATTGTTTGATAGTTATTTGATTTTAGAATTAAATCCAAATTAAACAGCAAGTCAACATTATCTTCAACTATTAATACAAGTGGTCTCATAATCTCATAACATCTGTTATTAATTTGAAAAATTTTGATAATTTTCGTTCTTTTGTTTATTCCGTGGTAAAAATATTGAAAAATTAGTACCTTTTCCTAATTCACTGGTAACAAAAATATCACCATCATGTAGATTAACTAATTCTTTTGCTATTGATAATCCTAATCCCGTACCTGGTATATCAGTGACTTCTTCAGAGCGATAAAACCTATCAAAAATTCTAGGTAAATCTTCCGCTGAAATTCCTATTCCTTTATCAATAACTTCAAATAACACTCCATCTTTTTCCTCTTTATTATAATTTCCAACATAACTGTCAGTTGCTTGAATAATAATATTTCCATGGTCTTTCGAATATTTCATTGCATTATCAATGAAGATTCTAAACACTTGTTCCATTCTCTTTAGATCACCATGTAATTTTAGATTTTGGGGTACTTTAACTTGAAATGTAAAATTTTTTTCTTTACCCATAGGTTTCATCAAATTTAATAATTCTTCAATGAGAGTTGATGGATGGTATTCCTCCCATTCAATCTTAATCTTTTGTTCATCAATTCGAGAGAGTACTAAGATATCCTCGATTAAATCTTTCAGGAGGTAAACATTTTTTTCAATGTTATTGTTTATTTGATTTTTTAATTCCTCAGTTAATTGTTCAGCATGATTAGTTAAAAATTCAATACTCAAAACAAGTACGGAAATAGGAGTTCTTAATTCATGTGAAACTGTTGTAACAAAACGCTCTAAATCTTCTTTAGCTTTCTTTCTCATCGTAATGTCCATTCCGTAAATATTTGCATAATTTGAACCCTCGATCGGAACTATAAAAAGAGAATATACTTGATTTTTAATGAAAATTTCAAATTCTTCACTTTTCTTCTCAGAAAATGCCCTTTGAACCCTATCAACTAAGATTGGGGGAATTTTACTACCTTCATCTACCTTAAAAATATCTTGACTTGCTTTATTAGCTAAGAGTACATAATTTTTACTTACTCGCATCACGGGATTCGGATCTTCAGCTGGAAATTTTGCCATATCTTCAATTTTTTCGAGAGCATTCTTTTCTTCAGTGATATCTCGGAAGATTGATTGATAATATGTATTCCCTGCTAATTTGATCGGTTTTGTAGTAACTAGAATTTCTTTCACGGTACCATATTTTGTTTTAAATTTTGTTTCAAATTTATCAATTCCCTTCTCTAAAACTTTTTTTAGGTGTTCTTCCATTTTTATCGGATTGTTAGTATCTTCGAAATCTTGTACTTTCAAGTCATTTAATTCTAATCTGCTATAACCTAATAAATCACAAAGTCTATCATTAAATTCAAAAGGTTTTAGTGAATCTGAATCAAGGATTGCGATTCCATCTGGAGATTCTTCAAAAGCAGTATGATATTTCAATTCTGCTTCCTTTAAATTGTCTTGAGCTCTTTTTTGTTTCGTGACATTCGTAATAAATGCCATTGCTCCGTTAAATTTGTTATCTTTATCAAAAATTGGAGATGCCCGTAATGAAGTATATATATCGTTTCCATCTTTATGTTGGAATCTAAACATGTGTTCTTCTTGTATGCCCTCCATTCGCTCCTTGAAGTAAATCGCTGCTGACTCTCTTGCTCTATTATCCATGAATGTAAAAAATGACTTTCCCATCATCTCATCAACAGTATATCCTAGCATGCTTGCCATTGAAGGATTCACTAGAACGGTTTTAGCTTCAGTATCTAAAACCCAAACTCCTTCTAGAGAATTGTTGATTAAGTATCTATATTTTTCCTCTGACTGTTTTAAACTTAATTCTGCTTCTTTTAAATTCGAAATATTTGTATAATTTTGAATAATTCCTTTAAATTCACCAAAATTATCATTATATGGAACTGAGTTGACAATCAATGATAATTTCGTACCATTATCTAATTCAAACTCACTTTCATGTTCTACTGCTCTCTTTAAAATCTGAATCCTTTTAAGTGCACATTCTTCAGTATTGCAGTAACTTTGAGGAAATATCTCATTACATTTTTTCCCAATTACTTCCTCAGGTTTAATATTAAATAAATCGCAGAAAGTTTCATTAACTTTAATTATCTCAAATTTAGTATTTATAATTCTTAGTGGAAGTGCGGCATTAAAGATCTGGTCAGATTCAGAATATGCGAGCCTTAAATGGTCTGTTTGACTTTGTAATGATTTTTCACTTGCTTTAAGCTTCCTAAACATTAATTGAAAAGGTTCCTCCAAGCCGGTTTCAATAATAGCCTTATATACGAAATAAAAAGCAATTATCTTGAATATGTGCCCCATAAAGTTGAAGAAGTCAAACACATTCACGTATAAAGTAAAAGAGAGTTCAGATATGATAGTGGAAACCAAGAAAATAACCAAATAAATGAAAACTTTTCTACTAAATTCATATCTAATCATAAGTAAAATTCCTAACGATAGACCAAAGATGATATTTACAACATATTCACTCGCTATTTTAAATCCAGTCAGTCCAAAACCTTCAATATACGTTGTTGGAAAAAATCCCCCGAATATTAGCCAAATTAGGATTGTATCCAAGAAAACATAAAAAACCAATAAAAATTTGGGATTTACTTTTTTATGAATTAGAGATAAGGCTAAGACAAAAGAAAAAGCTTTCACATAACGACCTGCGATCCATAATTGGGCTGCTAAATTAGAGCTTGGGGCGGGAAAAACCCCCATTCCAGAATATGCGAGAGTATGGAGTAAATCAATAACCCCAATGAATATAAAGGAAACACCCAACACCAAGAAAAAGGAACTTTTGATGTATTTCCGCGTGTTCCACCCTATTAAAAAAATCCCACCGGAAATTATAATGCTAAATAACTCTGCTATAGAATGAAATAAGAGATAACTGTATAAACTTGAAAGATATGTTAGGAATAACGCAAGTCCAAATATTAAGTATTCATAAATATCTCTTTTAACATAACTTGAAATATTACTCATTGAAAATCTTATTATTTTCTTATTTAAGGTTTAAATTTCCGATTTTTGAAAGGTTGCATAAATAGTCGTTTTAAATAGATCATATTCCAAATTGTTATTCATTACAATCTCAATTTTTTTAATTAATTCATCTATTCTTTCATCAGTTATTTTTGAATTGGTAATATGCAAATCTGGGTCGAATTTATGAAGAAAGATCGAAAATTCGACTTTTATATCATTTTCAATTAATAATTGGCTAACCTTCCTTAAATAATCTAGGGCAAGATCGTATCGAACAACATCTTGAATGTCGAGAACAAAAATAAATTTATCGGTTTCTTTGATATTCTCTTTAAATTTAAGTAAATAATCTTTTCGGTACTGTTCCTGTCCACCAAAATCCCATATTCTAAAATCAGTTTCTAAGAGATTAAATTTTCTAATTTGATAATTTTTAGTAGGTTTCATGTTAAAAAATGCTGGAAGATTTTTGCTTCCCTCTAATGATAATACAATTGAAGATTTTCCGCTATTATCTAAACCCATTAATACAATTTTTTTAGATTTCAT
>CAZWEM010000011.1:0-70081 GCA_964632315.1 uncultured archaeon | reverse complement strand
ATAGAGAGTGATATTGATGATTGATTCTGTTTTAAATATTGATGAAATTGATAAGAATATAATCGAGTTAATACAACAACAACCTACTTTAACCCATACAGAAATCGCCAAGAAAGTTAATAGGAGTCAGCCTACAATCGGCATGAGAATTCGAAAACTTGAAAATAATGGAGTACTAAAATTTCAGGCGGGAATTAATATCCGTAATTTGGATCTAATTTTTGCTCGTGTGGACCTCCAAACATTAGATGCTGAAGATATCCTAGATTTAGTCCGTAAATGCCCTTACATGTTGAATGCATTTAGGTTAAGTGGGACTTCAAATATCAGCATTTTTATGGTTTCTGATAAGTTAGGGGAATTAGATACGATTGTTAATAATCATTTTAGGAAAAATCCAAATGTCATAGCCGTACATATTGATATTGTTTCTGAGATGTTGAAGGATTTCGTCTTGCCTTTCGAGTTTGATTTTCAGAAATGCACGATGCAGAAATCTGGAGAATGTTGTGGAAAATGTATGTGTTCATGATAAAATACCTTTTTTTGATTATTTTGTAAGGTTATTGATCATCTTTTTAGGTAATAGAAAATTAGAAATAAATACTAAAATCATATATTTTAGATCCTCAGCATGTATCAATCAGTTTATTATTGTGTAAATAAAATCTCATTATGCTCGATAAATACATGTCGTTGAGCAGAACGTGCTAAGATCGCATGAATCTGCCAAAAATTATGCCAGCGTTGCCGAGCAGTTAAGGCGGTGGCCTGCAGAGCCATTTACCGTGAGTGCAAATCTCACCGCTGGCTTATATTAATGTAAATTTGTGTTGAATTATGAAAGTATATAACAGCTTAACATTCGAAAAAGAAGAATTTATTCCATTGGTCTCAAAGAAAATCAAAATGTACGTGTGTGGTCCTACTGTGTATGATTCCGCTCATTTAGGACACGCTAAGGCAGCTGTTGTTTTTGATGTTATGCGGAGATACTTCAAGTTTAATGGATTTGAGGTTGAATACGTGACAAATTATACAGATATCGATGATAAGATAATCAAGAGAGCTAATGAACTTAACATAAATTACAAGGAGTTAAGTGAAAAATACATAAAAGAATATGAAGAAATATCGAAAGCTTTAAACATTCTCCCTCCTACGCATACACCTAGAGCAACCGAAGTAATTCCTTTTATGCTTGATTTTATAGAGGAGTTAATTAAGAAAGATCATGCTTATGAACGTAATGGTTCAGTTTATTTCTCTGTTAAGTCTTTTCCAAAATATAACACCATAATGCAGAACATTAAAGAGGACGAAGATCAAGAAGAAGAGGAAGAAGAATATCTGGCTGACCAAGATACTGCTTTCGGAGAGGACAAACTCGATCTCAAGGATTTTGCATTATGGAAAAAGATGAAAGAGGGAGAGCCTTATTGGGAAAGCCCTTGGGGAAAGGGGAGACCTGGATGGCATATTGAATGCTCAGCAATGGTTCTGAACTTGTTAGGTGAAACTATTGATATCCATGGGGGGGGTCAAGACTTAAAGTTTCCTCATCACCGCAATGAAATTGCCCAATCTGAATCTTATACAGGTAAACCCTTTTCAAAATATTTCATGCACAATGGTTTCATCAATGTGAATGATGAAAAGATGTCAAAGAGTTTAAAAAATTCGTTCATTGTCACGGACATTCTCAAACAATACGATCCAATGGTGGTACGTTGGTACTTGATTAAGAGTCATTACCGCAGTTCAATTAATTATTTACCTGATAATTTAGAACAATCTGAAGTGGAATATAACCGATTGCTCAATACAATCAAAAAAGTATATCAAGCGGAATCTGAAGAAATTGAATCTAAAGATATGAAAATTTTAATAAAGAAGCTTAAAAGTTCTTTTAATACGATAATTACTGCCATGGAGGATGATTTCGATACTCCCATTGCTATTGCTGAAATTCTTACTCTATTTCGAGAAATTAATAAAGTAATTATCGAGGAAGAGAAAACAATAAACAAGGAATTCAAGAGTCAATTCATGCACTTCATCGAAAAATTAGAATCTATTTTTGGAGTGTTCCCAAACATTGAAGAAAAAGTATTAGGTATATCTTCGGGAACTACAGAAAAAGATACACTTATAAAGCAATTAGTTGATTTATTAACTGAAGTCCGGAATGATTTAAGGAGTAAAAAAATGTACAAGCTTAGCGATCGAATCAGAGATCAATTAAGAGAGCTCGGTATCGATGTAGAAGATAAAAAACTCAAGTAATGCATTATTTTGCTAAGCTCCTTTTCTTTTTTAATAATTTTATCCCAATAATACCAAGAATTACAATCGCAGCACCTGCTATCCAGACAAGTGATAGTATAAAATTCGAAGTGTCGACTAACCATTTAGATACATTGAGTAATAAACCCCATTCAGAATCGGGATCATTATAAGTGTCAAAACTGGAGGTTCCATCTCGGTCAGATCCTTCTTCAAATTCTGGATGTGGGCTTGATATAAAAACGGTACCAAGCCCCTTTTGAAAAGCTATCATTCCAGGTTTGCCATTTTGAGTGTACTTCAGAATGGGTATCACTTCACTCCCATAATCATCAAAATACATGGAGCCCCAATATAAAGTGCTGTACTTATCTGGCTTGTTTGATAGATCTGGACCGGATGAATTTCGATTTACAGTCATATTGATCAATTTGCTCGTTCTTGTCAATCCTGGAACGGGGGAGTACATACTTCCAGAATAAAGATTAAGATAGCTCCCAATAGCCAATATTGCACCTCCGCAAATTCCAAAATACACTCCACCCAATTCTACAAACATCCTTATATTTGCCATTCCATTATCACCTAATTCTGATGCATAACTATCAGGACTTCCATCTGGCATGACAAAGATTTTATATGTTATCAACCCACCATTTTGTACTTGCTCGGGACTTATATATTCTACAAAAGCTCCCATCCATTTAAATATGTGTTCGAGAGCAACATAACTATCTGCAGCACTATATACAGCATCACCATGATAAATGGCAACTCTCACTCCTACTAATGTTGGATTTCTTTCAGTGTTTATTTTATTAGCAACTAAAATCAAGGTGTTAGGAGTTATGCTAATAAGTACAATAATGGTAATGAATAAAATTTTCATGAATTTTGTATTAGATTTCATAACCCATCAGATTTAAAAATTTTAATTATGCGCAACATACTATGCTTCCTTTATAAAGGTTTTATACACAATTTATGGATAATTGATACGCTCAAATGATATGATAAAAGAAAATTTGGCTTAGGAACAGATGAAATTTTTAATTTCTTATAAACGAATTTAAATACTCTCCAAAAATTTACTCATTATACAATTCAAATTATAGTTTAGTCGGAAATTACTATGAAAGACAAATTTGAACTCGTGGGAACAAAAATTCCAGATTTTAACTTGCCTAATTCACACGGTGAAACAGTGGGCATGAAAGATCTCGAAGGGAAAAACATCGTACTTATATTATTCAGAAATATTAACTGACCATACTGTAGGTGGCATGCAGCACATTTACGGAGAGATTATGACAAATACATGGCATTAGATGCGTATTTATATCCAATTTTAGCTGATAGTGAAGAGAATGCGAAAAAAATGGAACAAAAATATGCACGTAAGTATCCGGTTTTTTATGATGAATCAAAAGAAGTAGTTAACATGCTGAATCAAGAAGTTAAGTGGTTGAAAGGTGGTAGAATGCCGGGACTTTTAATCATTGATAAGCAAGGAATAATTCGATATGCCTATTACGGTGAAAGCATGAGCGATATCCCTGAAAATGATGTTTTACTGGAAGTATTAAGAAATATTAATTAAAGGTTTGGAAGAGATAACGTTGAAAATTAAAAATGATACGATATCTCTATAAAGTTAGCCACACTTTCCCAAACCAACTATTTTAATTTTTTCAAAAAATAATCCAATCATAGTCCATAATTTTATTCTGAGTTCATGGTAATAAACTACTTTTTGTATTTTTAGATAATTATTTTAACGATATTTTTACGTGGGTTTTTGAAAAATGCAAGTTGCGGAAGATATTTTAATGAATAAAGCTGAAAATTTCAGCGTGAATGTAGTATTTAATGATGGGAGGGCATTAAAAGGATACGTTCCTTCGTATGGGTTTGCTGCCTTGATTTATAATGTAAGATCGAAGAATTATATTCTTTTTGACACGGGGAGTGATGGGAATATTCTTCTTAATAATTTAAAGCAATCAGGAGTGGATGTTTCTGAAATACATAAGGTCGTGATCTCGCACGATCATCCCGAACATTCAAGAGGTTTGGATGAATTTTACAAGAAATACCAAGGCTTACAAATTTACGTCCCTATCGAAAACCAAGTTAAATATGAACGAAAGTTTCGAATGGCTCAGGTATTTGGCCTCTCAGAATTAACTGAAATTGATGAAAATGTGTACTTAACAGGACAGTTAGGTAATTATCTTAAAGAACAATCTTTAATGCTGAAAACTCGTTCTGGTAATGCAATTCTTCTTGTGGGGTGCTGTCATCCTGGTTTATATGAGATTTTTGATGCTTTTAACTGTAATGGAATTGCAAAAGCAATTATAGGGGGTCTTCATGATACTCGCACTTTTACTTGTTTGGAATCTTTAGACTTTATTGGAGCGTGTCATTGTACGAGAAATTCGGATATTTTAAAATTACGCTATCCTGAAAAATTCCATGAAATTTTAGTAGGTGAAAATTTAGCCTTTTAATTTCCTAATTTTCACGTCTCTTTTTTATTACAAATTTATAATTTTTAAACTAAGAGTTAATATTAACAAATTTCTTTTGATTGGTTGATTTTTTGTAAAATGGAATTTAAATAATTTCTAATAATTTAGATTTGCTCTCAATATCCCATAAATTCCATGAAATTATTAAAATCAAGGTTATGATGGATGGCAACGGTATTAGGTTTTATTTTTGATGCGGTTTATGTGGCTGTAATTATAGTAATTATTCTTGTAATCTATAGAATAGTAATGTATTTTGTTCGCCGAGGCGCAAGAAAACAAAGCATACCCATAGAAGCGATTAACGGAATAAAAATTGCAGTTAGATTAGTTACAGTAATCTTAATTATTATCGCATTACTTACATATATTCCTAATTCGACTTCATATTTAATTTCAATTTCATCAGTTACAGGACTGATAATTGGATTCGCTTCAACTCAAGTGGTAAGTCAATTTATTGCGGGAATTTACTTACTCTTCTCAAGACCGTTTAAAGTCAATGATCTAGTGAAAATAAACAATATAGACGGCCTGATCCAAGAGATCGGTCTTAATTTTACGACGCTACAGAAATTTAGTGGGACAATTGTTAAAATACCTAATAAAACAATACTCGACACTGATGTTCTCAAGTACACCATCAAACTTACTCCGGAGATTTTAACAGAAATTGGTTCAAAAATAGACCCAGAATCGGTAAGCTGGGATGATGGAGAATCTTCAAAAGTAAAAAAAACCAAGCAAACTAAAAAAAAGGATAGAAAAACAAGATTAAGTTCTTTTAAGAATTTATTAATGAACACTGAAATAATTAGGTATACTTTCGAGATAGCAGTTGATTTGGACCAAATTCCAGAAAAAGTAATCAAAGCAGTACACGAAGTATGTGAAAAACATAAAAAAATCTATCGTTATCGTCCTCAATTTATCATAACTTACATATATTGGCGAGTTCATATTCGCTTGAAGGTATATTGTCATAATCCATATGTGATTATGAAAAATCACTCCATGCTAATCAAAGATCTAATGAGTGCTATATATGGAGGGGGTTAAGTTGATCCTTACACTTTTACAAGGAACTAATCCATTTGATGAGTTTAAAGGGCTTTTAGGTAGCTTTGACCTGTGGGGATGGAAAATTCCAATAATGGGCTTAATCATCTTAGCAGGAATTATCGCAGTAATTTTCATAATTTATAAGGTTCTATTTAGGATTTTTAATCGTCGAATAATTCTTCAAGGTTCTAGCCCAGATGTATATAATGGACTAAAATTTCTCATCCGTTTGATTATTGGAATTATAATCATTATCTTAATAATGAATTTTCTTAACATTCAATCAAGTTATTTGATTATAATTACCGGGATTGTTATTAGTGCGATCTCGTTTGCCTCAATGAATGCGATTACCAACTTTATCGCAGGAATCTGGATTTTAGTTGTTCGGCCGTTTACCATCGGAGATTATATTACCATAGATGGCACGGATGGAATCGTCATAGAAATTTCTCTAAACTATACAAGATTAAAATGTATTGATGAAACCATATTTCTGATCCCAAATATCAATTGCATTAACACCAACATCACTAATCACACGGTATCAAAAATTTGGTTGGATAATTATATTACTCGCCTAGAACAAACTAGAAAAAGTCTTGCGATTTTTCTAAGTAAGGAAAATGAAGATCTCAGCGTTGCAGCAGCAATTAGAGAGGAATTGTCAATTGTTAGTGAGACTTTAAGAACCATGGAAGATACCGAACGCAGTTTCTTTACTATTCAAGAAGAAAATCAACTAGATAAATCATCCCGTTCTCAATATGTCCACGATAACAAAATTGTTAGATATGTCTTAGAATTGAATTTAAACAAGAGAGTGAATCATAATGAAAAGTTATTTGAAGAAGTGTGCCAAAAATGGGCAAAAAAATTCTTAATTAAACCTTACTGGCAACTGTATGGAGCAGATTATTGCGTCTATTATCGATTCATTCTGTTAACTCCAGATCCCGAACTAATAATTAAATATCAATCTGAATTTGTTGAAGATATATACAAAGCAGTCTTTACGGATACGAACTGAAATCTAAGATATTAAATGTTTGAAAATCGAAAAAGAAAATATAAAATTAAATTATTTTTAAGCTCCACTTACAATTTGGACTTTCGGAGCATATGCATCTTGAACAGCATAATTGTTAAAGTTGATGCTATAATGATCTCTCCAATGTAATTGGATGTCTTCAAGCATTGCTTCATACACGCTTTCCTTTATCTTACCCTCAGCTTGTATTAGGGTTCCCATTGGAGTTGCCATGATTTCTCCATCTTTGACTATTATTTGTCCTTCCTTAATAGTATACGCAGCACTTGAGAATGCTTTTTCAATATCCTTTCCCTCCATTTTCTCTGGATTTAGATCATATATCGAGACATCTCCAATAGCACCTATACCAAGATGCCCCCTATCTTTCAGTCCAAGAGTCTTGGCGGTACCTGCTCGTGTGACAATGCATAAATCGGTTAATGTATATTCTCGATCGAGATCTGAAAGAGTGGTTGCAGTACTGGCTTTCTTTGATACTACATTCGCTAACATCTCATCGCGAGATTTCTTATCCATTAACCATTTGAATCCAATTGGATACGTTGTGAATGGTGCGCCGTTTGGATGATCGGTCGTGAAGGAAATCTGCCATGGATCTTTCACTAAGAGCATTAATTCCAAACCAATCGCCCATTGCACCGCATTGACGCTATTTTTTGCTGAAAAGAAATATGGAACTATGCCCGAACCCGATTCTGCTTCTACCTGTCCATTAATCCATTTAACTCCAGGCTTAGCTCCCCACGGGGAAACACCACTTAAATGATGAAGTGCGAATTCCCAGGGTCCATCTCCTGTCATTGTGGTGGTTGCGTATTTGGTAAATACCACTTGACCACAATCAATCGTAAGATGCTTGTGAGAATTAACATATTCAGCTACTTGAGATGCTCCAGACTCGAAATTACCCCAATTACTTCCTGCGTAAGCGTTAAATTGCACGTGAGTGCAGTGGAAATTCCTGTCTTTACGTCCTTTAGGCTCTATATTTTCTGTTATTTTAAAGGTTTCAATCGAATGTTCGAAATTTCCTGGATGGCCTAGATTATTGCAATGCACGTGAATAGAATGAGGTAGTTGAAGAATTTCATTTGCTTTTGATAATCCTTCTATAATCTGGCGAGGAGTGACATCCCAATGAACAACAGGCGTATCAACATTTTCACAATTTTTACCCCAGGCCCAATTTTCGACGCCACCAGGGTTGACAATCTTTATTGCATAGCCCTTCGTCGATTTCATTACCCAGTTAATATAAGCGGCTAATTTTTCGTAATCTTTGTTTCTGACGTATTGAAGAACATACCAATTATTTCCCAGAATTGGCATTGCTAACTTATCAATGATAGGCATGGAAAGAAATTCTTCATGAGTATGTCGCGCTTCAAGTAAAGGCATGGCTGGTTCGGCGCAAGTAGTATATCCCATCTTAGCATATAAATATGCGGTCTTCCAAGTGCTTAATACGCTGAATCCAGTTCCAGAACGTGTCAGCTTCGTTCGCTTCATATTCGCTTCAGGTACCTTATCCTCGGGTCGCATTGACCTTCCCGCATTAACTTTTGCACCCGCAATATGCGTATGGATATCTACACCGCCAGGCATGACCACAAGCCCCGATGCATCAATAATTTTCGCATCTCCGTTGACTTTATCCACCACGTAACCATCTTTGATGTAAATGTCCTTTTTCTCGCCATCTATATCATTTAAAGGGTCATAAACTAAGCCATTTTTTATGATTAAATCGCTCATTATTATTTCCTATTAATAGGTTTTATGTTGTGTAATTTTAAATTTAAAAAGTTTTGAACTAGTTCTATTAGGTGTAAAAATCACGTTTTCTTATTAAGAATTATGATTTACCTTTTTCTGTATATTGAGAGAGAAACGTATTTTATAAATATTGACGTAATATAAAAAAAGTAGCTATTGCGAATTTAGGATTCGTTTTCTATGCGATTATGGCGATCTCCAATTTATTTTTTTTGTTGTTTTTATTTAAGTATACTAATTTAAAGAAACACAGTTGGAAGAGAATGAAATTACATTTAACAGTTTTATGAAGTATTCAATTCATTGATTTTATTCATTTAAGATAATTATTAATATGTGTATTCACCTATATTCACATAATAAATATATATAATTGAATGTTAAAATGGCAAATCTAACGTTATCAATTCCTAATGAATTAAAAAAAATGATGGAAGATTTTCCCGAAATCAATTGGTCTGAAGTAGCAAGAGATTCAATCAAGAAAAAGATTGCACAATTAAATTTCATGAAGACATTTCGAATTGATAGTGAAATATCTCCCCAAGATGCTTTAGAGCTTGGAAGAGAAGTAAGTGAACTCTTAGTAAAACGATATAAGAGCGAATAGAAAAATGAAATTAGTAATGACGCTAATATCCTTTTTGCTGCTTTAATAAAAGAGGGGTCAACAGCAGAGCTCTTAATTAGTGATAAATTACAGCTTTTTGCTCCTGAATTCTTATTTACGGAATTTGTAAAATATAAAAAACTAATTCTTAGGAAAACTCATCGATCGCTAGAAGATTTTGACCAATTTTTCGATATATTAAAAGAGCAGATCACTGTTATTCCGAAAAATGAGATAATTCCTTTAATAGATAAAGCTGAAAAAATTTCTCCCGATCCCAAAGATATGGTGTATTTAGCTCTTGCTTTTGCACTCAAAGCTAGCCTGTGGTCGAATGATAAAAAACTTAAAAAAGATCAGAAAGAAATTTCTGTCTTCTCAACTGAAGAATTAATTGAAAAAACTAACTTTCTTAAAATTTAAATTAATACTTGATCTCATGTCAATGTTATAATTTTTTTGGAGCTCGTGTATTTTTTTCTTCAAGAGGGGTAAAGATACATTTTTTATAATACAAACCATTTCATTAATTTAGATGAACGTTCCCGCGATTATACTCATATTAATCTTATTTGTTATCCTCATGGGATTTTTTTCCTCGGACAAGTTCGACTATTTCCCAGTAGCTTTAATTATTGGAACGCTTGCTGTCTTTGTTATCCTTACTATTGGGAACCTGAATACAACAGATATTCTCGGTTTTATTAATTTCAGAACGTTAATTTTCATTTTTGCGATGCAGATAATCATATATTTTGCTACTTCTAATAGAATACTGCAATACGTCTCCTTAAAGCTAATTCACATAACTAAGGGCAATAACCGGTTATTTTTTTACATGATTTGCTTATTTACTGCAACATTAGTCGCTGTTATAGAGGACCTCACGCTTTCTTTAATTTTAATGCCTTTAATATACAGAACTTGTCAAATTTTGAAGATTCCCGCGGGGACTTACATGATGGGGATGACTATTTGCATAAATATTGGCGCGATTCTGACTCCAATCTCAAGTTTAAAGAATTTAATCATCGGCAGTCAATTTGGTTGGGGTTTTGAGCAATATTTTTTTAATATGGGCCCTTTATTCATAGTTACATTGATTTTGACAATTTTTTTAATTGATCGATTTATTTTAAGGAAGGAAGAAAAGCCGACTGAAGAGAATAAAAAAATTTTGATTGAAATGCTTAATCCAAACGTCGTGATTGAAAATAGGAAATTGTTTATGACCACAGTCATCATCATTTTAGGCACGTTCGGATTTATGTTTATCGGATTTGATCCCGCATTTGTCACGATTATCTCTGCTGCAATTCTCCTCATTGTTCATTCAAAACAGTCCGATTTCTCAGAAGTAAAAAGTGAAATAACGTGGAAAATCATCATAATATTTGCAGTTTTGTTTATCCTTTCGAACTCTTTAGCAGAGTTTGGATTTTCAGGTTTGATATCAGATGTCTTAATAAGCTTATCAAATAACAACATTTACATCGCAGTGATCTTGACTTTATCAGTTTCTTCTCTTTTATCTGCTTTTCTTGCGGGTACTCCGGTCACCATAATCTTGCTTCCCATTTTTTCAGCTATAATAGCAAATGGATTTTTTCCAAATCCAATAATCATTGCTTTCGTTAGCGGCGTTAACTTAGCTGGAAATTTTTTGCCTCAAGGTTCTGCTTGTGACATACTCACATTGACGTTAGCAAAAAAGTATAAAGTAGCTAACTTAAATTATAATCGTTTACTTAAAAATGGAGCTGTCTTTGCGACGTTGCATTTTAGTATTGTATTGGGCTACACCATGTTATATACCTTTTTATTGAATTAATTTAAAAATTGGACTATTCAAATTTCTTATAAATTACTAATTATAAATCAATTAACACAAAACTAAAACAAGATAATGATCATGAAGAAAATTTGGATCTTACATAATTCTTTGCATGGGAATTCAGAGCAAGTTGCTAATCAAATGGCAAATGGATTAATAGGCGATTATGATGTGAGTGTTGATCATATTAAAAATATTACCCCTAAACTCATCGCTGAACAGACCCCCTATGGTTTAATCATCGCTGTTCGAATACTGGCTTTCAGATCAGATCCTGAAATGCGGCAATTTATTTCTGAGTTAGATAAGTTTATGACACAACCAATTTCGAAAATCGCCTATTTCGCGACTCACGCATTACGATGGAAAAAGTTATTTATCAAGGGGATGAAGAAAACTCTTGATAAAGTAGATTGTGTGGGTGAAATCTGTCCAGAATTTTTAGAATTGAAGGTTGAGAAAGCTGAAGGTCCTTTAATCGAGGGTTCTGATTCTAAAATAAATGCTTATGTCTCAAACTTAAGCAATTTTCTTAATAATTAATGATTTTCCTCTAATCAATAAAATCAATACCTTTTTTATTTTTTTTTCTTAAAAATTGCCTTTTTCATTTTGATTTCAAGGGTACATTAAGTTCAAAAATTTTAAAAATTCCTAAAGTTAACTTTAATTAATTTAAAGATATATAGAGTTGAAAGTATATTAATTTAAATGAAAAAATTGAGTATTTCCTGAAGGATTTAGGGGCACTTAATGTTGGTTTTGCTACTAAAGAATGTCTTGATTATGGTCCTTCTACTATTGATGTAAGATATGTTCTTCCCGATGCAGAATCAGTGGTGTGTTTTGCCCTTCCTTTAGATCGAAAAAAAGCAAGAGCTTTCTTGCGAAAAGATATGCCAAATG
This sequence comes from uncultured archaeon, assembly GCA_964632315.1. Lineage (GTDB taxonomy): Archaea > Asgardarchaeota > Lokiarchaeia > Sigyniarchaeales > SOKP01 > SOKP01. The sequence continues at coordinate 58,019 of CAZWEM010000011.1, read as the reverse complement.
GTCGCAGAGGTCATGAGTTAGATAATATACTAACTAATATACGTGTTTATAAAATGGCAATTAAACTTTCTAAATTTTTGACCGAATTGGGTCATCAAGCTAAGCCTGTGTTTCCAAACTTTAAATATAGAGAAGACGTCCCTGGTTGGGAAATTAATATGATTCCTGAATTGTCTTTAAGGTTGATTGCCCTACGTAGTGGAACTGCATCACTGGGATTTTCAGGAAATGTTGGGTTGAAAGGATATGGAGCTATGATCATACTTGGAGGAGTAGTCACCTCTGCAAAATTAAATCCAACTGATCCAATTCCAAAAGAAGAAACCTTCTGTACTGAATGCAAGTTATGTCAGAAGGTATGTGCCCTTAGAATGTTTGGAAGCGAGGAAATTGATAGCATTACCATAGATGGCTATAAATTTCAATGTGCTAAACGTGTTAATTTGGCAAGATGTCAAATTGTATGTGGTGGGTTATCGGGCTTGGAAAAAGATGGAAGATGGTCTACATGGTCTCCTGGACGCTACCCATATCCCAATACTGATAAGGAAGTAATGAAATTACTCGCTATTTCCATAAACAACGCCTTAAAATGGCCAAATGATAACGAAGAAATCGGATTTGATATATATGAATTGAGAGATCACGAACCGATTTTGCGTGCACTTGGTGAGGATAAAGAGAAACTTGTAAAAATGATAAAAGAGACTAAACTTACTTGTGGAAATTGTCAGTTAATATGTTGGGGCGATCCTAAAGAAACAGCTGAGAATTATCGGATTTTAACAAATTCTGGATGCGTAATACAAAACGAAAATGGAAAAATTCAGATATTTCCTGCTAAAGAGGCAAGCAGTGTATTTTCAGAAATGGATCCAAAACACCAAAAACTATACTACAAAGATGTAAGACGGAATCCCAAAACTAATTATTAAGCCTTTAATCTGATATATTATACAAAATAAACAAACATAAAATATACGGAAAAAATGACCGAAAATTATGATGTTGTAATTGTAGGTGCTGGAACAGCTGGAACCTACTTAGCTTGGTTATTAGGAAAGCAAGGGCATTCAGTCTTAGTGATAGATAAAGATGCCAGGGATAAAGTGGGTGATAGATTAGATATCATTCATTTTGAATCGGATAGGGTACAAAAAGCAGGAGTACCTCCCTTTCATCCAGGTGATCCCGACTGTATTGAAATTCGAAATCATTCTACCGTTGTTACACCTGATCAAACTACTGAAATTAGAGTTCAAGCATTCCAGACAATTGTAAGATTATCATTATTCTTGCAGAAAATGTATAAAGAGCTTGAAAAGGCAAATGTGATTCTTAAATTCAACTCAACTTTTAAAGAACTACTACTTGAAAATGAAAAAATAATAGGGATTAAGGCTGAGATCGATGGAAAAGTAACAGATGTTTATGCGAGATTAGTTGTTGATGCATCAGGTACGAGTGGGGTTATTCGTACTGGATTACCCGAAAATTATGGTGTTGAAACTTTCAAATTGGGTCCAAATGATGTCATGTATGTTTTATTACAATATTTTAAATGGAAAAATCCCGAAAAACCTCATCCCGCAAAAGATACGTCGCACATATATTACCTTTTATGGTTTGGGCCATCTCATACTGAAGATAGTGCGATATTAGGAATTGGTCAACCTGGCTCATATGAAAATGCTCGGTTAGCAAGAGAAGACTTCTTGAATAAAGTCCAACTTCCACCATATGAGATTTATAAGGAAGAAAAAGGCTTTACTCCATATCGTAGACCCCCTTATTCGCTGGTGTCAGATGGTTTCTTGTGCATAGGTGATGCAGCGGTAATTACTTATCCCTTTAGTGGACATGGTGTTACAGCAACCTGGATGTTAGATATGATTGCCGCAGATGTTATAAATGAAGCGCTTAAAAGCGAAGAATACATCAACAAAGAAAAGCTTTGGGACATTAACGTGAAATACTTTACAGATCAAGGAGCTAAATTCGCTTCTCTCCTTCTTCAATTATCTGGTATTCTCAACTTTACTGAAAAAGAATGGAACTATGTCTTAAAAAAGGGGTTAATATATAAAACTAGCGAAGAAGATAAACCTCCAGAACCAAATAAAGAATATGAGGAGGATATGAGCTTTTTGGAATTGTTAAAATTTATTGGGAGTCTACTGGGAGGATTATTGAGTCGCCAATTATCATTTAAGAATGTAAAAAGGCTTCTGGGAGCAAATGGTTTAGGTAATAAGATAAAAAAGCATTATGAGAATTATCCGACCAAACTTGAGAATTTTGATGAGTGGGTGCAGAAATCTGAAGAATTATGGAAACAAAAGAAAGTCGCAATTAAAGAACTTTCTTCAGTCAAAATAGAGTATCATTAAGAATTTTCATTGTTATCTATTCTTTAAATAATTTTTAACTCACTGAATAATTTTAACTTATTAATAAATTTGTATTTAAAAATTATTTATTGAATATCCAAGATAATTTTAAATATTTTTAGCACTAACTTGATAGTAATCATTTCATTTAAAAAAAAAAAAAATAAGTGAAAACTAACATGGGTGCAGGTAAAGTTTTAGCCCTTGTAGCCGGATTATTGACTTTAGTAGGTACATACATAGTCGCAATTTACGGAATAGCAGGAAGTTATGCTGGTTCTGGAATCGGTTTCATTTTGAATATTCCTGATTTATTTGCGAATGCAGATTCATATTCAACTCTTTTAAGCGTACCAATATTTCTGTTCTATATATTGGTTATTGTGTTTATCATTTTCCTGGCAGCAGGGCTCTTGCAAATAATATTCATGAAATCCCGGATCTTGAGCATCTTATGGTCACTATTTCCATTAGGGGTTAGTATAATGTTCCTCCTTTTAGTATATACTGACTTCTTAGGTATAAAGAGTGCTTTCTTTGCGTTATTCTTCATTGGTGAACATTTTGGAAGCATTTTTCCATTTATCGTGAATTTAGGAGGGGACTTAGGTCTAGGGGTATACCTTATTCTAGGTGGAGGAGCTTTGGGTTTAATCAGTGGCTTCTTACCAAGAGAGGATTATTAAAAATTAAAATTTCTTTATTTTTTTCTTTTTATATTGTGAAGATCACTAATATCATTAATGTTAATAAAGGATAATAATTCAGTATCGAACTTCTTAATGATTTCCTCAATAGAGATGTAATTAATCTTAAAATTAGAATCCAATAGATGAGATAATTTGTAGTCTTTTTGCCGTAAATTAACCACGCATTTATCTAAAAATGTGCGTACTTTGTATATTGACAATAAAGGTTCTACATAGTGATTTTTCCAGATTGGAATGCAACCATCGAACTTTGAGCATTCATGTAGCATGTGGTCTATGAAGGATTTTTGAATAAATGGGTTATCACATGAAAGCATGAATGCATATTCAAAGTTTAAAGTGTCTAATTCTTTAAGAGCTGAGTATAAACCTAATAATGGGGATCTTAGCTTTTTATTATCAATGGAAGTATAATCATCAATTATAATTCCATGTATTGAAGCAATATCAATTAAATCAATGTATTTTTGAGCTTGATGATTTGAATTCACCACAATGAAGATGGGGTAATTTAAAGAAGCTAGAGTGTCAATTAGGTACGAAATTAATAATTTTCCTTTGTACTTAAAAAGGCCTTTGTCAGTCCCAAAACGCTTACTTTGTCCTCCTGCTAAAATTACAAAAGCTAGGTATTTAATTGTATCACTAATTGCAACGCAACTTTTCTGGTAAATTGTTAATATCCTATTAAACTAATAAATAAAAGTCATGAAATATATAAAAAAATGTAGCAAAAAGCTTATTACTATTTCTTCAAAAAAACATGTCAAATAAATATAATCCAAGATCAAATTCAGATAAACCATTAGAGCACTGTGCCGTTTTTGGGGTCACTTGTGACGATATTGGGTTTTCCATAGCTCATTATTTGTATGATGGATTAATCTCGCAACAACACCGAGGACAAGAGTCAACAGGGGTCTCTTTATTGCGAACTGGTGGACGTATATATACTTATAAAAGAAAGGGTTTAGTTTCTAAAGTTCTAAATACAAAGATCTTATCTACGTTCTATGGAAATGTTGGAATTGGTCATAATAGATATGCAACTACAGGATCAGAAGAATTCAATGCTCCAGAATACATGCAACCTTTTCATTTTAAAAGCAATGATATTGAATTTTCCTTGGCATTCAACGGAACTGTTCCTAATTATGATGAATTAAAAAAAAAGCTGGAGGATATGGGACGAGTGTTTATTACTAATACTGATACTGAGGTGATTGCTCAACTTTTCGCTTCACTTTCATTAGGTACTGAAGATTGGCCAGAGATTCTAAAAATTGCGAGCAAGTTCTTTGATGGCTCCTATTCCTTAATTTTATTGACTTCTGATGGCGACCTTTACGGGTTAAGAGATCCCATGGGTTTCAAACCGCTCTGTTTGGGACAACTGAAGACAGAGAAACGCAATCTATATTTCATATCCTCAGAATCATGTGGAATTGATGCGGTTGGTGGCGAATTCATTCGTGATGTAAAGCCAGGAGAAATCGTGCATTTAAGTCATCAAAAAGACATCCACTCCGAAATGATATTAAAATCGGATAGAACCGCATTATGCCAATTTGAATTCGTATATTTTGCTAGGCCAGATTCCGAAATTGATGGAACTTCAGTCGCACAGGCAAGGCTTCGATTAGGTATGTATTTAGCACAAAAAGATCCCTTATTGAACGATCCAGAATTTCGGAAAGATGCAATCGTAGTACCAGTTCCTGATTCAGGCAGAGGTGCAGCGGTTGGATATGCAAAAGAAGCTAAACTTCCTTATGTCGAAGGATTAATGAAAAATCGATATGTTTGGAGAACCTTCATAATGCCAGGTCAAGAAAAAAGAAATTCAGCTGTCAAAGAAAAACTCAACCCTATTCGAAGCGTGATCAAGGACAAAAATGTGATTATTTTAGACGATTCAATTGTACGTGGAACTACCACCGCCCAAATCATCAATTTAATAAGAAATGCTGGGGCAAAATCAGTTAATGTGCGCATAAGTTGTCCTCCTGTAATTCGACCATGCTATATGGGAATAGACTTTCCCACGACCTCGGAACTAATCGCTGGAAGATATAAAGAACAATATGGCGATAATTATATTGAAGAAATCAGGAAGAAAATTGGGGCAGATTCTTTACAATATCAAGATCTCGAAGATCTAATGAAGGCAATAAATAAGAATGAAAATCAACTTTGTTTAGCATGTCTTACTGGTAAATATCCTTTAAAGTCAGTAGAAAAGATAATCGAACTTGAGAAATCCATTACCATGGATAGGAAATCCTAAATTTCATTCTTTTCCATCCCAACAATAAGTACACAATTTTTCTTTAGGAAGACCTATAGCTTTTATCAAATTTTCAAGTCGTTGATATTTTAGGGTTGTCAAGTGTAATTTTTGCCTAATCACGTTAACCATTTGGGTGTATTTTTCTGAATCAGGATCAATAAAGTCTTTTGGATCTTCAACGTTCTCACCAACCAATTCTTTAATCGCCCATCTACCTGCAAGATCTAATTCGGAACGTGAACGTGAAAAGTTTAAAAACTTGCATCCATATACAAGTGGAGGACAAGCAGGTCTCATGTGAACTTCTTTTGCTCCATAGTCAAACAACCTTTGAATAGTTTTTCTAAGTTGTGTTCCACGAACGATACTGTCTTCACAAAATAATAATCGTTTATTCTTAATTTGTTCCTTGATCGGGATGAGCTTCATCCTTGCCACTTGATCTCTGATAGATTGATCTTGAGGCATGAATGATCTAGGCCACGTAGGAGTATATTTGACAAATGGTCGAGAAAATGCAAGATTTGCTTTATTTGCATATCCTAACCCATGGGCAGTGCCTGAATCGGGAATTCCTGCCACTAGATCGATATCCACATCATCATTTTGAGCCAAACAAGAACCACATCGATATCGTACCGTTTCAACGTTGATTCCTTCATAGGACGAGGCTGGATACCCATAATATACCCATAAAAAACCACAAATTTGGAGTCTTTCCCTTGGAGGCAATAATTGTTCGACACCTCTCTCGCTGAGAAATACAGTTTCTCCGGGTCCGAGATATCGTTCGATGTTATAGCCAAGATTTGGAAACGCGCATGTTTCCATTGTGGCAGCGATACTTCCTTCCTTTTTCCCAATTATTAATGGTGTTCTTCCAAATTTATCTCGTGCCGCATAAATTCCATTATCAGTTAAAATCAATAAACTACAAGATCCGTCAATCAAATCTTGCAATTTTTGGATACCTTCTTGAAAGCTATCTCCTTGACTAATAAGAGTAGCGACCATCTCAGTAGGGTTAATTTCACTGCCATGCATCTCTGAAAAATGTGACCCATTTTCCAACGTCTGTTTTGCTAGTTCATCAAGGTTATTGATTCTTCCCACAGTACAGATTGCGAATGCTCCCAAATGCGATTTAATGATAAGTGGCTGGTCATCAAAATCGCTTATTACCCCAATACCCTTATTTCCATGCAATTTTGGAAGATCTTTTTGAAATTTTGACCTAAACTGAGAAACCGTAATATTCTTGATGTATCGTTGAAACCCACCTGAATTCTTGACAGAAAGACCACCACGAACGGTGCCCATGTGGCTGTGATAATCCGTACCAAAAAATAGATCGTTTACACAATCTTCATTTCCAGAATAAACACCAAAAAGTCCACCCATACGTTTTTATTCACTAGAAAGCATTTAAATGTGATTTATTAACGAGATAAGATTTGAGAAGTATCTCATTGTCGTAAAAAACGGAATAAACCTCCTATTAATTGTCCTATACTAACTCCAGCGTCTCCTGGTGGAATAATGTCATGTTCGAGAAATTGCATGTGATTGCTTAAGACAATTTCTTTAATCGTTTTAGAAAATAAATTATTATATGCAACCCCTCCAGTCAATCCTATCTTCTCAATTTCATATCTTTTAGCATTATTAATTGCAATCTTGGCAAAAGCTCTAGCAAACTCGATATGAAACTTGGAAGCAATATCTTTTCGTTTAAATCTTGAATCTTGATTTAATTCAATAATATCCAGAAGTAATTGCGATGTATTTATCTTATTATTCTTCTCTATATTAATTTGTAGGGGAATGGCACTTGGATTCCCATTAGTAGCTAACCCCTCAAGCCTCATCGCGGGTTCTCCTCGATATGTTTTTATTGAGCAAGCACCAAGGAGATATGATACACTATCTAATATCCTTCCAGTCGAACTTGTTAAGGGGATCTGATTTTTCTTGTATTCCCCGCCGGCTCTTTTGTATAATTCGATGACTGCGCTCAATTCTTTACTTCCATATTCTAAATCTTTTTGAATATTTAAACCAGAGAATTTTTTACTTGCATCATCAGCTCCTAAAGCGTTTAATAATATAGAGGCTACCATGCGAGCAGGATATTTAGTACATCTATCTCCTCCAATCATTGGTTGATATTCTAAGGAGCCTACTCGTTCAAAATCTTGATAGGAACAATTAAGAATTTCTCCGCCCCATATATTGCCATCAAGTCCATAACCAACACCATCAGTAGTGATTGCGATAATTTTCTCTTCTGGATTAACATCATTTTCAGCCATTAAACTTAACGCATGTGCATAATGATGAGCTATATGAAATAATGGAACATTAAATTCTTTTGATAAATCACTTCCATACTTAGTTGTAATGAATCCAGGATGAGCATCACAAGCTATAAATTTAATCTCATCATTATCAATTTTTAACAAGTTTTTTAAGTGAAATAACGCATCATTAAGGAAATTATAGGTTTCCAAATGAGTGACATTTCCAATATGCTGGGTTGGGAAAATTCGATTGTATCTTAATATCGCTCCCGTCGTGCTTAGTAAAGGTCCAGTTGCGATTGCTGCTGGAATATCCACGGTAAAAGGCAATGGAATGTATTCTGGGACGTATCCCCTTGAGCGCCTAATCAATTTTACCTTATTACCATGAACTCTCAAGACACTATCATCAACTCGTTGATGGATGGGCCGATCATGGAGAAGAAAGTAGTCTGCGATATCCTTAAGTTGATCGAAGATTTCTTCATTATTGATTGCCATTGGGATGTAAGATTTATTACCACTCGTATAAACTAAAGGCTTCTTTCCTATAAAGTCGAAAAGTAAGTGGTGGATACCCGAATAAGGAAGCATGAAGCCGATGTTATTCAGGCCAGGAGCAACATTTTCAGTTATAATATTACATTCTGGTACTTTTTTTTCTAATAATACAATCGGTCTTCGAAATGATAGAAGAAGTTCTTTCTCTTTGTTTGAAATCTTGAATTCGTCCTTAATTATCTTAAGTTCAGGAATCATCACTGCGAATGGTTTATTTTTCCTCTTTCCTTTTCTTATGCGAATTTTAGATATAACAAGATCATCATCGGCTAAACAAACTAAATGGACTCCACCTATTCCTTTTAATGCCAGAATATGACCCTCATTTACGATTGATGCAGATCTTTCTAAGATTTCTTTTATCGAGTCACTTGTAATTTGTATTTCATTATTATCAAACAATTGATAATGAGGTCCACATACATTACATGCAAATGTTTGGGCGTGAAAACGGCGGTTTACGAAATCTGAATATTCAGATAGGCAAGATTCGGGCTTTGCCTCTCTACACAAAGGAAAAATCTTCATGGTTGTCCTTTCCCGATCATAAGGTAGCTCTTGAACTGTAGTGTATCGTGGTCCGCAGACCGCACAAGCTACGAATGGATAATTGTAATACTTTGGTAATGAAGGATTTCGCATGTCCTTGATACAATTTTCACACATAGCAATATCTGGAGGGAGTGTAAGGCTAATTCCGCGACCTTCTTCACTTTTTATGATTGCTAAATCTTCATATCGTTCATTTAATTCTACTTCTTTAATGGAAATTTGCTCGATATATGAAATGACTGGCCTTTTTTCTCTCAAATCCCTTAAAAAAAGACCTAAATTAGACTTTAGCCCTTGTAAACGCAATCTTACCCCCGCATTTCCCCTATTTAATATATAGCCCTTCAACTCGTTTGCTCGAGCTAAATTAAATAAGAACGGCCTAAATCCAACGCCCTGGACAATTCCAGTTATATCAATTTGGTAAGTTTTCAATTCTTAAATAAGAACTTCAAGTTAATTTTTCTATTCTTATAAAATGTGCTTTTAATAATAAAATTAATAATTTATTAAGATAAGAAATATAGGTTTAAGCCCAATAAAGTTTCTTAGACTTTTAATAAAATGATACTACATGAAGAATAATCACAATGTTAAACAGAAGAATTGGGATATCTCCTATAATGAAGCTTTTTTTAAAACCAGTCATAATTCCTACAGTATTTCAGTACGAAAACAATTAGATTCCGGTGTCAGAGGTTTGGAATATGATATTCATGATGAAAAAGTCCATGAGTTAAATGATTTCGAAGTCTATCATTTACCTAATCATGAAGATGTGGCATTAGGAGTGAATGGAAACCCGAATGATTTATTATTCACAAGTTGGCTTAATTTATTAAAAGATTGGTCTGATGAACATCATAATCAGCATGCTCCCATAACACTCTTTATAGAATTGAAGGATAATTTTATCGATGAAAATAATGAACCAAGTGAATCATATGGCCTTAAAAAGTTGAATCGAATTATTCTTGATGTTTTATATCCGGATCATGTATATCAACATAAGGATTTCCGGAAGAATGGATTTCATTGGCCATCATTAAATGAGCTCAAAGGTAAAATAATCGTGGTATTGACCAGTTATTGGGGAGGATTTTGGGCGTCTAGTGAAGGCGGATTCGAATCTCGTAAGATTTATCTTAAAAATTCTTTAGCTGGTACAGATGATGCGTGTTTTGTCGCTTGGATTGAAGAAGATAAAGGAGAGGGTGTAAATTTCATGAAAGAAAATACGAGATTTTGGAAATGTAGCTTGGAATATAGTACTGAGCATTATGAAGAAAGTATAATCGCCCAAAGACTCACGAGGGTTGATTATGATAAGATAATTCGAGGTAGGCATATAAAAACCTATTATAAGCAAAATTATACTTCTGGTTATCGAGCTAACTTTCCGGCGACAGATTCATGGGGAGAAGAAAAGTATGATATTTCCTTTCCCTGGGCTATTTAGAAAAAATCATATCGCGTGAAATACAATCAGATTTTATTTTAGTGGAGTTACTAAGAGATTCTACATTTAAAATTTAAAGCATCTTGGTTATGATAGGGATAACACTAGTGCTATTATCTAATAAACTCTCAATGAGGGAGTATAATTCAATTATGAGATTTATTAATATGCGAGATAATGGTTAAATCGATCTATTAACGTATTGGAAGACTCACATAAAAAGTCGAACCCTTGTTCCGACCGGGCGATGATACCCATATTTCTCCATCATGCAACTCAGTAATTCTTTTTGCTATGTATAATCCCATACCTACTCCTCCAATATCTACATCCAGATTTTCACCAAAATGCTCAATCTTACCAAATTTTTGAAATATGACTTGTTGTTCTTCTTTAGTGAACCCAATTCCATCGTCTTCTATTGAAATTATAACGTGATCATTTTGAAGTTTCGAATGAACTTTGATTGAGCCTTTTGGAGGAGAATATTTCAGAGCATTCAATATTAAATTGTTTATGAGATCTTGAATTTTCTCAATATCAAAATTAAAAATGAGATCTTCTTGAAGATCAAGGTATATTGATATGTCTCTTGTTTTTGCATAAGCATTTAAGGAATAGATGCTTTCCTCAATCACCTTTCCGATATTTCCCCTTGACTTTTGTAACTTTAGCTTTTCTACCTCTAATTCTTGAACCGTTAACAATCGCTCTGCTAGATCATTCAACCTTTCAGTAGCTTTTCGAATAGAATTCAGATAACGTTTAGCTTCCTCATCCAAAATTGATCCATATTTGATTAGAAAAAGATCAGTATAACCAACTATAGAAATGAGTGGCGTTTTTAACTCGTGAGACACTCTTGCTAAAAAATCTTCCTTTAATTTTTCAAGAATATTTTTTTCCTCCTCTATTCTTTTGCGTTCAGTTATATCTTCACCTGAGCTTAAAGTTGCTATTATGTTTCCATCGTTATCAAGCAAATATGCATTATGCCAAGCAATGGTTTTTAATTTTCCGCTTTTTGTAAGGACTGGATTTTCATAAAATTCAGCCTTTTCGATTTCACCGCTGATCAGCCTTTTAAATACTTCATAGACATCATTCTTAATATCATTTGGAAGACAAGTTAGAAACCAATTTTTACCAATTAATTCTTCTTCCGTGTATTCAAGCACTTCACAACCTTTTTTATTAATTAATGTAATTTCACCCATTCTATTAAGAGCCATCATGATCACTCCTGCGATATCCAAATATAGCTGTGCTTGATTAAATGGCTGATTTTTCCCACTCATACATTATTAAAAGCATGTCAAAAATAAATTAATTGTCATAATCAAAATTATTAAAAAATAGGAAAAAACAGTTTAATTTTAAGTTGAAGTTAAAATTGTATCGGAAATGCTATCAATAGTATGAGATCAAGAAGGAAATATAATATAAAACCCAAACTTAGAATAATGCCCGAGATTGTAAAATTTCTTATCTTGTTCTTTTTACCATTCAAATAAATAAATATGTACTCTGCAAGCCATGAAAAACCTCCGATAGCCATAAGACTCATCGTAATAATGTTTACTATCGTTGAATACATCGTTATGATTAATTCAGTCTGCGTTATTATTAAAGCCATCACTGAAAAAGGAAGAAGTAATGTATTTCCGATAATTCCTATTAATCCTGCTATTTTAAGATAATTACCCCATTCTTGTATGACGCTCTTTCCAAATAAATACATTAATATTCCATATGAGATTAAAAATGGAATATCAATAAGACATATGGGAACGAGAAATTGATAAAGGTTGTAGGCGAATCTACACCGATGATTGGGGGAAAAAAGAAGTTTAAGCCAAGAAAGATAATGTTGATTATACCAATCCATCTTAGTTTTCTAACTTCTGAAATGACATCTGCTTTGTCTTTTGATTCTTTAAGAAAATAAATGTTCCCAATAATGGAAAATTCTAACAAGATAATAAGACTAATATAATTTCTCACATCAATAATTATCATTTATTGCCCTCGATTTTCGTAAATATAGAAATTGAGTAAAAATATGTTATTAGTTATTTAAATCATTCTTTAGGATGATTGAATATGTCATTATATCCAAATGTGTCAATACTTATTCATCCTGATGATATTTATAGTAGATGCTACACGTTCCTTCCATGGAGACCATACACGGACCAACAGGATGCAGTGGTGTGCATTCTTTTCTAAAAAGCTTGCATTGATAAGGATATAATTTTCCGACCATGACTAAATGACATGAACACCCAGGAGGGATATCTTGAGACTTTTTAATTTTGATATTAAATCTTTTATCAGCATCGAATTGATCATACTTATCTTTAATTTTTAACCCTCCATCTAAGATTCTCCCGATACCTCTCCAAGGAGAAGAAACAGGTTCGAAAACATCATCTATTATGTCTTGTGCAATTTTATTTCCTTCAGGTTTTACGACTCGAGAATATTCATTTAATGTTTCGTGTTTTTTTTCTGCAATCTGCTTAAGGAGCATTAAAATACCGAGCAATACATCATTTGGTTCAAAGCCAGCTATGGCGTTAGGCACTTTATATGCATCTGAAAATATTTTAAATGGTTCTAAACCGATTATAGTTGAAACGTGTCCTGGAGAAATGAACCCATCAATTTGCAATTGGGATTGACTTATTAATAACTCAAGTGCAGCTGGAATGAGCTTATGAGCACAAATTACTGAAAAATTTGAGGGGGGATCATTGCTTAACTCATATCCAATTAAAGGGACAGTTGTTTCAAATCCAATTGCAAAAAATATGACTTCTTTCCCGGGATTCTTCTTGGCAATATCCACAGCATCATGAGGTCCGTACACGATTCTGATATCCGCCCCCTCTGCTTTAAGTTGAGAGAGAGAAAGATTGGTGGCTGGAACTCTAATCATATCTCCAAAAGTAGTGATTATAGTATCTTTTCGCTTTCCTAATTCAATGGCTTTATCTATGTCTGCCGCTGGGCAAACACACACGGGGCATCCAGGACCAGAAAGAATTTCTATATTTTTTGGCAAAAGAGTCCTTAGCCCATATTTGGAAATGGTATGCTCGTGTGTTCCGCACACGTGCATTAGTTTCACTTTTCTATTAATTTCACTTGCTACTTTATCGATTGCTTTTACAATTTTCTTCGTGAATTCTCTACTTCTTAAAATTCTTATCTCAGGAATTTCCATCTTAAGCAATTCATCCATTTGAGGAATTTATTTTAAACATCATTATCTAGACTCATCATTAATATCATCTTTCAATGAATACATCCAATCTGCTAATTTAACATTAGATGGAGAATCATATAATGGTAAATGGGGTTTTATATCAATTATTGGTGTATTATTTATGGCATCTAAACCTTCCACGAAAAGGACATTATCTTTACGTTTTAATAATTTAACCACGATCAAGGCTATAGGATTTGGTCTTACTGGAGATCTTGTGGCGAAAATTCCCGTAAGGGGCATTTTCTGCATGCCCATGGGATGTACTTTTTTAAGTTGACGTGCTTTTTCGGGTATTTTATGGGTCCAATATATGATAACTAAATGAGAAAAATCTTCAATTCCATCTAAACATTCAATATAATCATCGTAAATCATAATTTCTGATGGAAATGAAGCTTTTCCCTGTTTTTTTATTAAGTTAGAATCATGTTCTATATCGTTATTTGAATATTTTAATGACTCTCTCTCTACTTTATTTCTGACAATGCCAATAGGTCTTATTTTTAGTTCTTTCAATTATTTTTCTCTTTTTATATTCATTCTCAATTAATATTAGCAAATACGGGGGATTGGTTCACCTAAGGGCATATCAACAAACCGAGTTCCTCCAACAATTGTTTTTAAAAAGACTTTTTTAGGATTTTCTTTACTTACTTCTCCAATTATTACTGCTTCTTTACCATTTTTAGTACCTCTAATTTTTTGTACCACTTGATCTGCAATAGATGCATCAACCGAAATTAATGCTCGTCCTTCACATGCAATTGTGAATGGATCTAACCCTAACATGTCGCATATCGCATTTACTTGTTTTTTTATTGGAATTTTTTCTTCTTCTAATAAGATGCTTACGTTAGATTTAGTGGCCCACTCGTTTAAAGCTCCTGCAATTCCTCCTCGAGTTGGATCTTTCATGGCATGGATTAGATTCGCATCAATTTCGGATTGCATTGAATTTTTTACATCAATTAGAAAGGCAACATCTGAAATTAAATCTGTTTGGATGTTGAGCCCTTCGCGACTCGATAATAAAGCCGTTCCGTGATCCCCAATAGAACCCGTGACGATTATTTTGTCTCCTGGTTGTAAATTATTATCAAGAATTTTGATTTTTTTAGATTTAATTCCGATGCCAGTAGTTGCCATAATCATTTCACTTAACGTTCCCTTAGGCATAACTTTAGAATCTCCAGCAATGATTGCAACATTCGCTTCTTTAGCAGTAAAATTGAATGAATTGATGACCTTATCTAATGTTTCAAATTTTAACCCCTCTTCTATGATTACAATGGAAGTCATCGCCAGAGGTGTTGCCCCCATCATCAATAAATCATTAACCGTTCCACACGTACTTAAGATCCCTAAATTTCCTCCGGGGAAGAAAAGAGGATATACGGTATGACCATCAGCTGAAACCACGATTTCCTTGTCATAGTCTTCTAATGGGATGGTTGCTCCATCATCCAACTCCTTTACTCCAATTCCTTTATTGACGTTTTTCAAGGTAATGTTTTTGGTTATAAATTCAATGAGCTCCTCTTGTAATACGCCACCTGCGCCATGAGACAATTGAACGACGCTAGAACTCAGCTTTTTCATGCTCATGATAGGAAATAAGAATAGAATATATTAAGAATTTAGGATTTAGTAATAAAAGATCGTGAGTAAATAGAAAAATTTTATCTTCATGTAATATGAGGCATCCATGACGAGTTCTCCTACTAAAATTTACCAGAATTTTGTAAATAACACGATAAGTAAGTCTAATGCAATTAGCCTGATATCCATTCTATTGGAAAACGTGGACGATGAAAAAATTCGTACAAGTTGTATTCATGTACTGGAGAATATTGATGGGAAAGATGACAACTTATTTGAAATCTTAGAGAATCTCATTGTTTCTGATCCTAATGATATAATTCGAAAAGAGGCTGTTTCAGTTATCAAGGAGAGGTTTTCAGACAAAGCAGCAGCTCCATTATTGTGGGCAATTAGTCAAGAAAATTCTTTTAATTGTATCATCACAATTTTGAACTCATTACATGATCTAACTAATGATAATGCGAAGGGAAAGTTGATCTCATATCTAAAGAAAGTTGAGTTGTTAAATGATGCTCAGATTTCTGACATAGTACGCAAGAATCCAAGTGTTACTGATTTATTAGCTATTTTAATCAACTTGTTCACGGTGAGTTATTTAATAAGGAAATTCCCGTTATTACAGTACGAAATTGAGGATGGTTTAGTAAGAAAATTAGACTTCTCACGCATAAATAATAAAATTCTTACCTGGAAAGACAGAGAAGCAATCAAAGATCTTTCAGAAATTCACGGAATCAAGCATTTAAGGAAATTAAAGGAACTAAAATTATTTCCACTTAAATGGTCCTTTACTAATGATTATAATCTTAGATGCCAACTCGAATTAATCCAAACTATCAAAAATTTTACACCTGAAATTTCCAAGTCACTTTTCTTTCCTGCAATTCGATGGATATCACATGCATTACCTATTAATCGTTTATACCATCTCGATTTTGAATTCCAATCCAGTTCGAAATTAGGCGATTTTTTACTCAATTCCCTCGTCATTAATTATTTAATAAAATGTTATCCATCTCTAAAATACGAATTATGCAAAGGAGAGGTGATAAGCCTTAATTTTGAAAACATTAAAGTAATCTCTCTTAAGAATTGCTTGAAGTATCTTAGTTCGCTAAAATCGTTAAATCTAAAATGTACTAGCTTGTATAAACTTCCAAAGTTCATTTCAAATCTCAGGAACCTGGAATATCTCAACTTAGAACAAAATAACTTATCCGTGATTCCATGTGGAATATGCTCTCTATTTAACTTAAGATATCTGAATCTTAACCACAACAAACTAAAAGTTTTACCAATTACGTTCGATTCCATGAAAAACATCAATTTTTTATCAGTCGATCATAATTACTTGGATCACTCGATTAACAGTATTAACATTTAATCTTCGAGAATGATCAATCTTTAGGGACTGAATAGTAATATTAAATTTAAACACTTATAATATTCATGAATTCATGAATTTGGATAAGAAAAGCAGATGAGAATGGTTAGTTTTTAGGGAAAAATTTGCTCTTTAATCTTCATGTACTACTTTTCTCACTTATTAGTATAAATTTATTTTGCAATTAATGGTTTTTAACAAGTATTTTAACCAAAAAACTCTCTCTAAGCAGAGATTTTTATAAAAAATTATCAATATGATATCATTCAAATAAGAGTTCTTGTAAAATCTAAAATCTTAAACCATCCTCATCTCGTGAATACTCATTCAAAATTATTCGCATGACTAATTGATTTGACAATTCTATCTAACAATTATGAATGCTTATTCAATATACAGACTGGATAGTATACTTAAAGAAAAGCCAATAAAAAGAAAATAGAACATTTTTTATTAGATTATGATTTAAAGTTCATAACTAATTTCACAACACAAATTAGCCAATTAAAATAAAAAACAAACAAAAACAAAAAAATTGATGAAAAATGGCTATTAAAGTGGCATTTATGCAAAACTCTGATTTAATGTGAAGGTTTCCTTTGCTTACAGATATGTTGGGGTTGCCACCAAAGCCTATTAAATGCACATTGATTCCATTTCGCTAGTCAAGCATAGATTTAGGCTTATTACCGGTGCTCCCTGCATTAGATATTGTATATTGGCCCGCAGTTGTTGATTTCAAGGAAGATTCTCTGAAAGCAAGACCTGATGGAGATGTACTCGTTGGATTCGTAGAAGGCAGTTTAAGAACGAATAAGGATCTTGAGCAAGCTAAATTAATGCGTGAAAAATGCCAATTAATCATTGCCTTTGGTTCATGCTCGTGCTATGGAAACGTTCATGGTTTGGCAAATCAGTGGGATATTCAAGAGGCAATCGATAGAAAATTTACTCAAGCAGAATCGATTACCAATGAGAGTCCAAAAGAACCTACTGTACACATGCCTGGATTTACAAGCAAGATCGTACCTTTAGATGAAGTTATTAAGGTCGATGCGTATATTGCCGGGTGTCCGCCTAAACCCGAACAAATCATTTCAGCAGTGCAATTCTTACTCGGTCAAAAACCTCAACCAATGGCAGATGCACCATTCTGTAGTGAATGCGTGCTAAGGGACAGTGGTTGCGTGTTAGAAAAAGGTGTTCTTTGTTTTGGTCCTATCACCAGTGCTGGATGTTCGTTAAAATGTACTAGTGACGGAAAACCCTGTGTAGGATGTTTTGGTCCAAGCAAAGCCGTTGATGCCCGTGTTGGAAAACTTACAGATATGGTTAAAAATGCGGATTCATTAAGTTCAGGAGACAAGAAGAACTTATACGAATTCTTAGCTCTATTCTTAAACGTTCCCCTGATGGCTGGGTTCGATTTGGCGGGTGATATCTTAAAACAAGTTAAGAAAAAAGGTACTCCCCAAACACCATTAGCGAACTTGCCTTCAGAAACGGAACAAGTAGCTTCAACTATTATGTCATACCTCAGAGATCATCGAGATTTCACCGAAATCAGTACTGTTTGTGATACCTGTCCTAGAATCATTGGAAGTAAATCAACCATGACACGAGTCAAGAGAGATTATGAAGGACTCCCCAACATGGAAGATTGCTTCATAGAACAAGGGTATCTATGTGCAGGTCCCATCACGAGAGCAGGCTGCGGCGGGCTATGTATAAGAGTTAACGCCCCATGTTCTGGTTGTTATGGTCAGACTGAATGGAACGTTAACCAAGCTGAGAGATTTGCGGAAGTAGCGACTAAGGGCTTTAACGTGGCTTTATCAAAAGAAGAATTGCTTTCTCAGATGAAAGATAAGTTAGGCTTTTCCGAAAAGTTCACGTTAGCCGCCAATAAAAATTACAGGTAGGTGAAAAAAATATGGTAAAAGAAATAGAAGTTGAACCAGTCACTAGATTGGAAGGCCATGGTGCTCTCCATTTAACTCTAGGTGATGATGGTACGGTAAAGGACGTTCAATTCAACATTCAATCTACCCGATTTTTCGAAAAGTTTGTGGAAGGTCGTTATTGTGAGCACATCCCTAGAATCACGCCAAGAATTTGCGGTATTTGTCCTATTCCTCATCATCTAACGCCTACTAAGGCTGTAGAAGATGCATGGAAGGTCGAGATACCCGAACCAGCATATAAGTTACGACAACTTTTACAAAATGCGAAACAATATTCATCGCACGCGCTTCACTTTTACGCATTAGCGGCACCCGACTTTTTGTTGGGCCCGTTTGCGGATCCAGCTTTAAGGAATGTGGTGCACGTTATTAATAAAATGCCTGATGTCGGAGCAATGGCTCTGAAAATGATGGACTTCGGGCAGAAGCTATGTGCTGAAATTGGCGGTAAATCGGTCCATCCCATTAGTGCAATCGTTGGCGGGATGAAAAAACCGATGGATGAAGATGCTCGAGATAAATTTCTGAAACAGATTGAAGATCAGGTTGAATGGTCAAAAAAGACTGTCGAGATTGGGTTAAAGGTAGTCGAAGATTATTGGGATGTCGTAGCAAACGTAGGAGTTGTTCCCACTTATTATGTGGGAATGACTAAGAATGGAGTTCATGATATTTATGATGGAGACATCCGAATCGTCACTCCAGACGGTAAAAAGATTGATTATGCTCCACAGAATTACCTTGACGCATTAGGAGAACACATTCCACCCCACAGTTATGCAACGCATATGTATTACAAACCCGCAGGCTATCCAGAGGGAATTTATCGTGCAAATACATTAGCAATGTTAAATTGTGCTGACAAAATGGCGACTCCATTAGCAGATGAGGCATTAAAGGCAATGAGAGCAAAAGTTGGAACTGATGTAATTCACCATACTTTTGCGTATCATTGGGCCCGATTAATCGAATTGGTTGAATCAATTGAGGTAATCGCTACTTTATTGCAAGATCCTGATATCGTTAACCCTGATTGTAAGACATTAGATGTTGAACCAAGAGAAGGACAAGGTGTAGGAGTCACAGAGGCTCCTCGAGGTCTTTTACTCTATAACATTTGGTCCGACAATGATGGAATCTGCAAGAAGGCAAATCTCTTGGTAGCGACCAATCATAACATTGCGGGCATTGAAAAAACCTTAATGCACGTTGCTAAACAAGTGTTTGAAGATAAGGCGTTGGAAGGATTAAAGTTACCCGATCCTTGGATTAAATAAACCTAATTCAAAAAATTTAAAACGTGAAGAAAAAGTGAGTGAAGAAATACCGGAGGGAATGGTAAACCTCCTCGAAATGGTAGTCAGATGTTTTGATTGCTGACTATCGTGTGCCGCCCACATTACCGTGACCAAAGAGGACGGCGAGGAGATATATTCCCGCAAGCTGAATGTTGGCTTAGGATGAATGAACCAGTAAAAAAACGAGACTGGTCATGACTAACCTTGCAAGGTAAAAGCCAATAAAAATATGAAATAAATTGGAAAAAAATCAAAAAAAAGTGTGAAAAAAATGTCTATAGATTTCGAATTTCGAAAGCAGGTCATGGACTTTCACGTGCACGATGTGATTAAATACTGCTACCAATGTAGTAGGTGCACGGATAACTGTCCAGTAGCCGCTGTCTCGATGGATTTTTACACTACCACAGGCTATAATCCAAGGTCTAATATTTTAAATGCATTATTAGGGTATAAAGACGCCATATTCGATGCCGATCCCTTAACGATTTGGGGCTGTACTGTATGCGATACATGTGATGAATTATGTCCACAGAATATCGAACTAACCGAGATTTTTACCTTTTTAAAGAACGAATCAACTAAACTAGGAAAAGCACCGGATAGTATTTATGGTCAAGCTCAAGCGATATTTGATAGTGCTAAAGCTATCCCTTCTCAACCAGCAATTGAGAGAAGGAGAGAGCAATTAGGATTACCAGCAGTGGAAGCGCCAAATCTCGAAGATGTACAATCTTTACTAAAGGCAATTGGTGCAGATAAAAAACTAAAGTAAGGAGGAAATGATAAAAATGACAGAATATAAAATGTTTGAAGGATGTACTATCGGGAATAGGATTCCCTTTATTGAAGCTGCCTCCAGAAAAGTTTTTGAGAAGGTGAATATTGAAACGTCAGACGCACCTTTCAGTTGTTGCCCCGATCCTACAGGAATGAAAAGCTTTGATAACGACGCTTGGTTAACGCTCGGAGCGATGAACTTATGCTTAGCAGAAGCCGAAGGGAAAGATATTATTTCCCTATGTAATGGCTGTACTAACACGCTTCGAGGTGTTCGATACCAATTAAAGCATGATAATTTGAAAAAGGAAAAGGTGAATGCTGAATTATCCAAAATTGGAAAGGAGTATAAGGGCACAATTGATGTAAGGCATTTTGTTGATGTTTTGAAAGAAAACATCGATAAAGTAAAGGCTGCAGTGACAAAACCTCTTACTGGGTTAAAAGTCGCATGCCATCCTGGATGTCATTACATGAGACCTGCTGAATGGATGGAATCGGATGATCCGATGAGACCTACAACCCTAAAAAAACTAGTTGAAGCTTCGGGAGCGAGTGTAGTTGATTATGATGAATTAGCATTATGTTGTGGAAATGCTGTTGCTGGGGCATATCCAGAGCATGGAGATGCGATTTTAAATAAGAAATTAGACTCAATTAAAAAAGCTGGTGCTAATTGTATAGTTGTTAATTGTCCCGCATGTTTTCAAAGAATGGACTCTGAACAACTTACACAGAAAACTTTGAAACAATTGTATAGTATTCCCATCTTATATGTAACGGAATTACTTGCTTTGGCAATGGGTTACAGTGCTGATGAAATTGGACTGAAATTCCATCGAACTCGACGAGGAACAGTTATAGAGAATCTTTAAATTAAAACTATTTATTTATTTTTTTTTATTTTACTATTATCTTTTAATACGTTGTGATATCATAAGAAAACTCCAGAACTCCATTTTCAATCCGTTTATATTTGACAGGTATGTCCGTTTCGTTAAGAATGTGAATCATCGGTTCATTTTCAATCAGAATCGATCCTGAGAGGAATTTGTATTTAAATTCCTTTGCGATATCTAATAACATTTCTAATAATTCTATTCCTATCCCTCTTTTACGCCATTTCTTGTGTACCACTATAGCCATTTCTGCCGAAAAAGGTTCATTGGATTTTAAGAGACCGCTAGATGCAATTATTTTTGGTGGCTCATTTTCAATATCCTCTGCGACTAAAATCATATTTTTAGTATAATCTATATTTACTAATGGTTGAATTCTTTTATGACCAAATTCCATGCTGGTTGAGAAAAATCTGAGATATCTATCTTCCTCGTCCATGGAATAGTATAATTCTTGAAGCATTCTTTCATCAGTGGTACGAATAGGTCGTATTTTGACTACTTTTCCATCTTTTAATTTCACGGTTTTTTCGTATTTTTCAGGATAAATAACTATCTTTCCATCAACAGATTTTGGTAATAATTGATCAGAATATATATATTTACACTTCTTAGCATATCTCAATAGGGATTCTCTAAAATCTGGGTGAGCAATATTAATTAATTGCATGACTCTTTCTCGAATGCTCTTACCAAAGAGATAAGCAATGCCCCATTCTGTTACAACATAATGAACATCCCCTCGAGTTATTACTACTCCCGTTCCATGCTCAAAATAAGGAACAATCCTAGATACTACTTTACCATTGCTAAGAGTGGCCGTACTTGGTAATACCGTGATTGGTTTTCCCTCTACAGAACGGGATGCGCCTCTCATGAAATCTACTTGACCCCCAATTCCACTAAAAAAAGTCGTCCCTATTGAATCAGCGTTAACTTGTCCCGTGAGGTCAACGGAAATTGCAGCGTTTACAGCAACTTGGCTGTTATTCTGACAAATAACATTTGGATCATTAACATAGATGCTAGGGTGAAATTCTACGAATGGATTATCATCTACAAAATCATAAAGACGACGAGAACCCATTACAAAAGATGTGATGATTTTACCTTGGTGGAGATTCTTTTTCTCACAGGTAATTACTCCTTTTTCTACGAGATCAACCACGCCATCTGAGAACACTTCACTATGTACCCCCAAGTCTTTTTTCATTTCTAAATATTTAGGTAAAGCATTAGGAACTTTCCCAATTCCTAATTGGATGGTAGAACCATCATCTATAAGAGTGCTTACTTTTTGGCATATTTCCTCAGTTGTTTTACTTTCTGGTGGGTAAGTAAATTCTTGTATTTCCTGATTTGAGACGAAAAACGCGTCAATCTTATCCATGTGTATGAAAGAATCGCCTAGCGTACGAGGCATTCGTGGATTAATTTGAGCTATTACATTATCCGCAACCTCAGTAATGGTTTTTGCAACATCTACATTGATACCATAACTACAAAAACCATATTTATCGGGAGGACTTAATTGAATCAGGGCTGTTTTTACGTTCATTTGCCCACGTTTGAAGATTGTTGGAATATCAGACAAGAGCATCGGTGTATAATCAGCAAATCCCTCATTCACGGCGTTTCTCAAGCTTTTACTTATAAAAAACACATTATGTCGATATAAGTCCTCGGTTCCACAACAATATTTATAATAATCGAGATCTGAAAGGCTAAGAAAATGAATTATCTCTGTATCTTGAAATTCAATCCCTAAATCAATCAAACTTTTCGTAAGTTCTAAAGGTTCAGAGCAACCCGAATCTATAAAAATTCGATCCCCTGGTTGGATAAATTTCTCTAGAGCATCATAAGGTTTAAGTTGTTTCTTTTGATATTTCTTTAAATTATCCAGGTAAGGGGATATATTATTTTCTGTCATGTTGACCTTTTTTAAATAATTAATTAATCACAATTATTTTATCAAATTTAAATTTACCATAAAAGATTGTAGTACTCACCCCAAATGGTTAAAAATATTGATTTTCCATCATGTTGAGTTTTTAATCAGAAGATTAGATTTCATAATATTGTATTTCTTATTTTCCCGTGAAATCTACGAACATGAAAGATTTATATATATACGAGCCATTTTTAATTATGAATCTCACTTGAGTAACTATACTGGGATTTAGAGGTTGAATATTGACAAGCAAATTCAATAACATTCGAGGTCTTAAAAATTGATAAGTTTTTCCTATAATCGTCCACCACCTTGGTTCTTTCAGTTCGCAGAGCATTATGTGCACTTCTTCTTGGATATTAAGTTCGATAAGCAAAATAATCTGAAAGAATTCTTGGAATTTTCGATTAAGTTAGAATTAACGGGATTTGAGGGGTTATTATTTTATATTTATCGAGTTAGTGATAATAGACTTGTATTTGACGTGATCGATCATAAAGTAGATAGTATTCATAATATTGAGGGATTAGAAGTACAGCTAAATCCTAATGAGGAATTTCAATCGGTAGATTTTGGAATCCTACCATTTGGGCAATTTAAAGAAGATAATAGGATGTATCTAACGGTATCCTGCAAAAAATATGAATCAAGCTTTCAAATTTTCACGTGGATGCCCTCATTACTGTTTAAAAATGTGAAATCCATCATCCGAATTGATAACAAGTATGGAGAATTAATTCCTTTAGATGATCAACCCCACGGATATTATTATCATTTTGATCATTCCTTCAAGGGGAATAAAACCGAAATGCTTTTCAGCTTGATTAATACTCTTTGTGACTTCGATACGAATCCAATCTATGAATCGTGCGTGGCGGGAATTAAAAGCGTGATCGCCAAAACGAACGAATTTCTTTTCGAACTTTCTGAAAAAACGGTCCCAATTGATTTGAGGTCAATCTTAAAGGAATTAGAAAGGTTAAAGTTCAATATTGATAATTTGAGTAAAGATGAGATCTTTAACTGGATCGATAATATTATTCAATATTATTCAATTTAAAAATGAGAAAAAAGGAAGATTTATACTGTTCTATCTTTGATCATCTTGATAACCACTCCAATTAAGCCTGGAATGAAATAGATTAAGGCAACAAAGATCCCACCGAATTTCAGAGTCGCCATAATTCCTGCTGTAGCAGGAAGAATAGAGATGACGGTACTTGGTACATTTAACATCGTGAGCAGAATGATATTTTCAACCACATCAAATAATCCTGCCAAAATTGCCACAAGACTGACGTATAATCCAATCGTTTGCCATTTTCCAGAAAGTTCTCTTGCAACTAGCAAAATGCCGCTGAATGCAAACATTACGTATCCGACTATATAAAAGTAGTCCCAAAATACCCCTACTGTTTGCAGAATCATACCTTCTTCCCCCCACGTGGCAAATATCACGAGGACTTGTTCAGGAACCCATGCAAACTCAAAATCCAATATACTTTTGCCTTGAACAATTTGTCCAAGAGGCTGAAATACTAATAAATTTATTAATACAAAAATGAGAAATCCTCCGATGAATAAGATGATTAGAGACCTGCTTTTTGGGCTTTCTTTTAGTTTATCTATAAACATAGGCGTTCATCACATAAAGAGTGTAGTGTTAACTTAAAACCAATTATTAATCTTAATAAACATTAGTTTTTTTAAATTCAAAAAACTTTGAATAATAAAATAAAAGGTAGTTAAATTTTATGTGTCTCGCAATCCCTGGTAAAATTTTAAGCATAGAAGGAAATTCTGCTTTAGTTGATTTTGATGGAATCCAACAAAATGTAATTATTGCGTTAATTATGAATCCTAAAGTCGGGAAATATGTCATAGTTCATGCGGGGTACGCGATTGAACAAATGGATGAAAAGGATGCGTTAGAAGCAATTGAACAATGGAAAGAAATCGCTCAAGATCAAGACATGAATTTATCTGATGTTATTTAGTTATGACTTTATTTTGAAAACTACTTCTTTTTCTTATTAAAAGATGCTTCAACAATGTAAATCGCATTTGTGATCATTGCTATCAATATAAAAGCTAAAGCAAAAAGATTAATAATTACTTGTTCATTTCCTAATATTTCAATGGCAAAGGCTATTATCAAGCAGAACATTCCGAATGCGAGTAAATTTTCCTTTTTCTTTACCATCCTTTTTTTAATCCCTCCTTATATTAATTTAAAATTATTTATTGGATTTCTCCAATCTTCCATGAAAAAAGGAGATTAAAAAAAGATAGCTATATAGGCTATATAGATTCAATTTAAAATGAGAGTTAAAGGTCGAAAAGTGTTGTTTTCAGTTCTTTAAGTTTTTGATAGAGATTCTCTAATGATTTTATAGCTCGTGAATCTGGAGCATAATCTAATGGTGGTATTGCTTTAAGATCCGCTTTTCCAATCTCGGTATCATAAGGTATTGAATGAAATAAGGGAACGTTCCAATCTTTTATTAATTCATTTACAACATCTAATTGCTGCTCATCAATAAGCTTATTCGCAATGAGGTAAATGTTAATTATACCTAACTTCTTTGAAAGTTGGATGATTTTTAAGCTTAAATCTAGTGCCTTTTGAGAAGGTTCGGAAACTACTAGCATAACATCAATTCCTTTTGCTGTACCTCTACCGAGATGTTCCAATCCCGCCTCGAAATCGACAATGACTACTTCATCCCTTTTAACAAAAAGATTATATAATAGAGTGCGGATTAGGGCATTTTCCGGGCATAGGCAGCCCGTTGCAGGCTCTTGGATGCCTCCAAGAACTAATAATTCTAAACCATCTGGACCCTTTACCTTATATCTATCTGGAATATCTGAAACCTCTGGATTTATATTATATACTCCTGACCCTGCTCCGGGAACATTTGTACGTTCTTGAATCATCTCCTTCATTTCTGAAATAGGTACAATTTTATTTTTAGTTTCTTCATCTATCCCTAAAGTGTAGCTTAGATTCATTGCTGAATCATTATCTATAGCTAGAACTTTAAATCCATCATTTGCAAAGAGTCTCGCAAGAGTTCCTGCCACTAAAGTTTTTCCAACTCCTCCTTTTCCGCTAACGGCAATTTTCATAAAATATCATCAATTTTTTTTCTCTTATTAGGATGATTTTACAAAGAATATTAAATCTTCAGATTAGAATTATAAAATTCACATAGAGATATTATTTAGATTATTAAGCAGTTTTCAAATTAATTTATGAGATATTAATAAATTTTCTTCTGCAATAATTTATGACTTCAAATATCAAGAATTCTTAATCAAAAATCTATAAGAATTCAAAAAGTTATTATTTTTGTTAAAAAATGGTCATTCAGCCAAGATATATTATAATTCATACGATTAACCATAAAATCAGAAGAGAATTATTAAGACTATTAAATATAGTGTTTAAAAGTTATGTATTATTTTTTTCATCTTAATGAGTGCTTTTTCTGCTGTTTCTCTCACATCAGGATCGCTATCGCTTTGTAATTCGTTTAGAAGATCGATAATCTCTGGTTTTCTGAATTTTTCAAGAGCTTTTATCAAGTATAACTTAATAACCCAATCAGAATCATAAACTAATCCTTTTAATTTATCAAATGATTGATCATTAGCTAGAAGTCCCATTAACTTTATTGAGTTCGTTCTTAGTTCACGATTTTCCTCGTCTAAGGCTTTTACTAATTTATTGAACACGATTTCTCTTCCTTCTTCTGTCATTAGATTCATCATGTTCAGAAACAAGTGATTTGGGATTGAATTGTTATTTATTGTCGTTGAATCTTGTTGTTGCATTGGGTATTTTTGCACTGTTTCTTCTTCCTGAAACCTACGTATCTGCTCATTTAGATCTTTATTTTGGTTTTCAATTTGGATTAAATTTTTTTCTAGACTCTTTATCTGATTAATCTTTGAACTCAAATCGCTTTCATAAGTTAATTGATCTTGATTCATTTTAGTTTTTAAATCTGAAATTATAGCAATGAGATCTTCGGTTTCGCGCACTTGTCGATTAAATTCTTCATTTTTTGCCATTAATTGATGATTGAGAGAACTAATTTCGTCTTGAAAATTATATATTTGTTCATTTAATTCAGTGTGAGTAGTATAATCTTCTGATATGCGAGCAATTTCTTCCTTATAAGCTTGAATAGTATTTTTTAATTTTTGTTTCAGAAATTCAACTTTTTCGCGGCTGGATTCCAATTCAGACCTTAGAGTTGCTATAATATTACGAGCACTTTCAAGTTCACCTTCATTTTGTTCCAGTAAATATTGTGAGTTCTCAATATTTTTTTTTAAGTCTTGGAGTTCTGCTTTTAATGATTCAATTTTAACTTGTTTGATACCGCTTTCTTCTGTTAGTTGAAAGAGTAGTTTTTTAGCATCGATTAGATCTTGATGAGTATCTGCTTTGTTAACATCCTTAAGATGTTCAAGTCGATTTTTTAATTCAGAAATTGATAATTTTAAATCCTCGATTTCAAGCAATTGTTCTTCATTTTGTTGGGTGAGTTCGGCTATTACGCGGTTAGCTTGGATTAGAGCTTCATTTTCATCTATTTGAATTTGATTTTCTAATTCTCTTGTTAATTCCTCGATATTATTCTCTAAAAGTTTTATATCATCATCTTTTTTGCTTAGTTCCTCCCTCTGCATTATTATCATTTCTTTTAATACCTTCAAATCTTCTGGAACTTCAGAATTCTCAAATTCATTTATTTTTTCTCCTTGACTTGAAATTATACGCTTTTGTTTAACAATTCTATGGTTTAAGCGTTGAACTTCTTCCTTTAAGTAATTAATCATTGTAGTTAAATCGGAATGTGCTTTATTCGTGGAATCAATCGATTCAATTATGTCTCTTAATTCCTTACTCATGCTTTATCACTTCCTTTCGCATTATTTTGCTTTAGGGGACTAAACTCTCAATATTTATTTAATAATAGAGTTTGCTCTAATAAACTTTTATAATATAATAACTTGAATCCGAATGATGTGAAGTTCTTTCAATTTGAATCGAAAATTTTAATAATATGTTTTATATTTATTTCAATAGAAAAAGCAACTTGGTTGTAAATTTATCGCTGAATAAATGAGGAGGTTACATCATGGTGAGTGAAGGTTTAAATGAGGGTATGAGCTCAAGAGATGATGACGATGATGACGATGAAGACGATGAAGACTGGGAGGATTATGGTGATGACGATGATGATTATAATGACGGTGAATGGGATGATTGGAACGATGATGATGACGATGATGATTGGGAGGAAAATTCCGATGACTGGAATGACTAACCTTTAAATGCCCAAATTGTGGGATTGTGTAAATTTAGCAAATAAAAAGAATAAGTTATTTTTTCTATCTATTTTATAATACTTTAATCTCGATTATTTTATCTCCTTGTTGTATCGAATTAACGACATCTTGATCTTCTTGCGAAATGACTTCGCCAAAAATAGTGTGTTTATTAGTCAACCAGTCAGTTGTTATATGCGTAATGAAGAATTGAGAGCCGTTTGTATTCGATCCGCTATTCGCCATGGCAAGTAGTCCTGGTTTATCAAAGGATCTTCCACTTTCAAATTCATCCTTAAATGGATAAGAAACCTGTTTTCCCCTGAAAGGGAAAGAATTGATGCCTTTTTGTCGAGGACCATGATATCCTGTGCCAGTTGGGCATCCCCCTTGAATCATGAAATCATCAATAACCCTGTGAAAGGTCAGTCCGTTATAATAACCCTTATTAATTAAAAAAAGAAAACTCGCAACAGTCATGGGAGCGTCTTCATCAAACAAGTTAAGATTGATGTTTCCTTTATTCGTATGGATAGAAACTTGTGTCATGATGATTAATAAAACATTTACAAAATTATAAAGATGTATTAAAAAATTCTTATATTGGGTCTTCTTCTATCACTCATCTTTACAAATAATAATAACCAAATTTATATTCTATTTTAAAACACAAGATTATAACCCTGGAGTAATTCGAGATGCATGCAAAAAGTGACTTATCGTTTTTCTTTAACCCCAAGTCTATAGCTGTTATAGGAGCGAGTTCTACTCGGGGAAAAGTGGGTTATAATGTTTTAAAAAATATCATTGAATCAGAATATTCTGGAAAAGTATATCCTATTAACCCAAAAGCAGATCAATTAAAGAAAATTCTTGGAATTAAGGCTTATAAAACCGTTTTGGATGTTCCTGAAGAAATAGATATCGCAATATTTGTAATTCCCGCAAAATTTGTTAATGACGTGGCTCAGCAATGCGGTGAAAAGAGGATAAAGGGGCTCATAGTAATTACAGCTGGCTTTAAAGAAGTTGGAGGAGAAGGGGTAAAAAGGGAAGAACAGTTGGTAGAAATAGCTAAAAAATACAACATGAGGGTTATTGGTCCAAATTGTTTGGGATTCATCGGATTGAATTATAATGGTTCATTCGCATCTGAGACACCTAAAAAAGGCAATATTGCAATGATCTCTCAATCAGGTGCGTTTCTAACTGCATTTATGGATTATTCAATGGAACAACCATATGGATTTTCATGTAATATAAGTTTAGGTAATAAAGCAGATCTCGATGGTGTAGATTTCATTGAATATTTAGCAGATGATCCTGACACCCAAGTTATACTCTGCTACTTAGAGAGCATTGACGCAGGTGAAAAGTTCCTAAAAAATGTTAAAAACGCGACTAAAAAAAAACCAATCATCATCTTAAAATCGGGTGTGAGTGAAGCTGGAGCAAGAGCAGCCTCAAGCCATACAGGTGCCTTAGCAGGTTCAGATAATGCTTATCAACTAGCATTTGAGAAAACTGGGGTGCTTCGCGCTATAACTATCGAAGATTTATTTGATTATGGAGAAGCATTTCTTTATCAACCAATCCCTAAGGAAAACTCGTTTGCTATTATTACTAATGCGGGGGGTCCTGGTATCGTCGCAACAGATGCATTTGAGCGCGAGGGAATTAAATTTGCCCAATTTGCAGAACCAATCCTTCATAAATTAAGAGAAAACCTTCCTGCTGAAGCTGCTATATTTAATCCAGTGGATATCGTTGGAGATGCCCCACCTGAAAGGTATCAGTTTGCAATTGAAACCATTTTTGGCATTAATAATTCAAAAATAAATAAAGAAGATATCTCCACTCATGGCGCATTAATCTTAATGTCTCCCCAAGCTCAAACTCATCCTGATGATGTTTCTAGTTTAATTTTAGATCTGACCAAAAATAAACTCCAAAACGTTCCAATTTTATGTGCTTTTTTGGGAGAAAAATCAGTATCAAAAGCACGAAAATATTTAAATCAGAATGGGGTTCCTTGCTATTCATTCCCAGAACAAGCTGCTAAAACTATTAAGGGATTAATTGATCGAGGAATCTATTTAAATTCCCTAAAGCAATCGAAACCTAAGATTCCAGATTTCGATGTGAACAAGCAAAGAGTCAAAGAGATTTTTGAAAATGCTAGGAATGATGAGCGAAAAGTCTTACTTAGCTATGAAACAAGTGAAATTTTTGAATGCTATGGGATAAAGTCCCCTAAATCTAGACTTGCAGAGACTCCAAAACAGGCGATGGAGATCCAAAAAGAGATTGGAAAATCTGTTATGAAAATTGTAAGTCCTCAGATCACACATAAAACGGATGTAGGAGGAATAATTCTTGATGTTGAGACTCCAGAACAAGCATTTGAGGCTTACATTCAGATCGTGGATAATTCAAAGCGTTTTGGTCCTCAAAACGCCGTTGTATATGGGGTAGAAGTGCAAGAAATGATTGACTCCAAGAAGGAAAAAAAAGTTAATGAATTGATACTAGGAATGTCTCGCGATGCTCAGTTTGGTCCTCTTTTGATGGTTGGTTCTGGAGGAATCTACGCCAACTTTTTAAAGGATGTATCTTTTGCGTTATCGTATGAATTTAATCGGGATGACGCCATGAAAATGCTCCAAAAAACCAAAATATTTAGCTTACTTCAAGGAGTTCGCGGTGAGAGTCCATCAGATATCGATGCTATTATCGATGTCCTATTGAGGCTGTCTCAATTAGTTAATGACTTTCCTGAAATCACGGAGCTGGACATTAATCCACTATTAAGTTTTATTAACTCTTATAGTGCTGTGGACATTAAAATAACAATTTCAAATTAAATATTTATAAAAAAATTCAAGATAAAGGATAAAAAAAATAAAAAATATAAAATATAAAATAAGGTTAAGAAAATGACCAAAGCCGTTTATTTGTGTTCTCTAAGAGAGCATGCTGGAAAATCTCTGATTAGTATCGGTCTAATGTTAAATCTACAAGAGAGAGGCGTAAAAGTTGCCTATTTTAAACCAATTGGTATTCCAAGAGGTGCCTTTAGTGATAAAGCAGATCGAGATGTAGGATTTATCCAAAATACTGTATTTAAAACGGAGCTTCCGTATGACATTCTTTCACCGATATCAATACCGGATTGTTATTATGTAGACCTAATTGATTCAGCGAAGAAAGAGGACCATTTAGCAAAAATAAAAAATGCTTTTGACGCGATTGCTGATAAGTATGACTTTATTATTATCGAGGGGGCTCCCAGCATAAAAAAGTATATTAGGGTAGGTTTAGATGATGTGACAGTCGCGCAGAAATTAGGTTTAGATGCGATGGTATTCATTCAGACGGAGTCCTCGGATAAATGCATTGATAACCTATTCTTCACCAAAAAATATTTTGAATTTCGAAACATGAAGTTCAAGGGAGTGATTTTTAACAAGATTGATCATGAATATAAGGCACGTATCGAGGAGCTTGAGGAAAATCACATCAAAAGATACGGTATTCCAATTTTGGGTTTAATTGAGAAAAGTATTGACCTCTTAAGTCCCCGTGTTTCAGAAATTCAACATGCTATCGGAGGTGAGCTACTTAATGAACCTGCTCTTGAGAATCTTGACCAAATGGTTGAAACCTACATTATTGCTGCAATGAATGTTCAAGCAGCCCTAAAGTATTTGCGTTCTGTAAAAAAAGCTGCCGTTATTACGGGAGGAGACCGAACGGATGTTGCTTTAGCAGCTTTAGGTGAAGATGTTTCAACCCTCGTTCTCACAGGATTCATCCATCCTGATGCGGCCGTGGTTTACGCTGCAAATGAAAAGAAAATCCCCATCTTATTGAGCCCATCTGATACTTACACTACTATTAGGAACATGGAAAGAGTAAAACCAGGCATTCAAGAAGAGGAAGTAAATATCGTTAAGAATTTAGTGAAAGAACATATTGATTGGGATCTCTTACTAAAATAAATGGATTAATTTTTTTTTGTTCTTCGTTCCCTTATAGACTCCGAGAACTCTTCAAAAGAAATGAAAAAATTTTCTAATTCATGTTTTTCAAAGTTTTTAATGATGGAGTTAAATCCTCCACAAGTACCCCATAGGAAAGGAGTTTCGCATTTATAACAAGTCATCACAAATCCTAAGACATGATAAATGTTTAAAATAGCTAAAATTGCTCCAAAAGAAAAGTAAAAAATGAAAATGTTGACGATTCGTGGATTGGGTCGTGTCATGATAAACCAAAATAAGAAAGAAGAACCCAAGCCTATTAGTGCTTTTTGAATAATTTTAATTGTTTTATTTTTAGTAAGTTTTAGTGGGCTCATAATAAACGTAGCAAGTAAAATTATTGATATGAAAAGGAAATAATCATATGGAATTAGTTGCTGAATTCTTAAGATAGGAATTAGAAACATTCCAAGAATTGCTATGGGATATCCAACAAAACATCCAATACAGAGACGAATCTTACCAAAATTTAAGGTATGATTATTGAATTTATCACATTCTGGGTGATGGCTCAGCAATAAGGGCCAAAATGAGATAATATACAAAATTGCTTTTATAAACCTGCTCCGTTTTTGTTCTTCTTTCATACTGGTTATAACAAATTTATTCTTACTTATATAGGGTGCTATTATAATGGGTTAGAGAAAATAAAAAAAAATTGTTAAATTAGAACTAAAAAATCTATTGTTTAATAGCTGGGAATTGTCAAAAATCCGCCTAAGATTCCAGCAAGGAAGACTGCTAACACAGTCGCAACTAATAGTACACAAACTAATGCTAAAATCCCTAAAATCAATCCTGCGATAGCCATTCCATTAGAATCATCCTTTTTAAGCCCAATCGCTCCAAAGATGATAGCAATAATTGGGAAGATTATCCCTACAAAAGGAATAGGAATCGCCCATGCGCAACATAATCCAATAATTCCGAAAATTAATGCAATGATTCCATTTGTGTTCGACATTTTTTCACCACTTAATTCCTAAATTAAAAGGATACATTTTGAAATGTATAGTAATATTGGATAAAAACTTGTATATAAACTTAGTGCAGAAAACTATTCAAAAGCAGTTATAAAACCTTACCTAATGAAATAATCTTAAAATAAGAGATGTAAAATTCTTATTAGATTTGCGCTTTTTCCTTCTCCTGATTTATTTTTTTTTCTGATTGAGTTTTTAAACCTGTACATACATCTAAAATGTGCTCATAAAGTATATCTCTTGTCCATTTAGGGAGATTTAAGTCAATTTTCTTAAGTTTATTTGCCAATTTCTTCATAGTTGCTAAATTAACCCTGAAAATCTGATTGTATTATAAGAAACAACTACTCAATAAATATATTCTATGTTAAATTTAGGCAGAATTAGTAATTGTGAGTATTGATGAGACAAAACAGTCTTAAATCAATAAGTTAAAAAAGAGAAAAAAAATTGCTAACCGATAAAAACACTAAAATTATATTTTTCAAATAGTATTTTCCAATTTATGTTTAAGATTTCTTCTTCCATTGTGGTGAAACTAACTTTACAAAGTAAATGTTCACAATTGACGGGATTACTCCTATAAAGAATATTAAATATAGATATGAAACAAATGGAATTAAAATGTTAAAATTGATTATTAGACTTCCAACCGTATCAAAAAGGTAATGATAAATGATGCAAGGAATGAGACTTTTAGTTTTCAAAAAAGCATACCCTAATGAAAAACCTACACAACTGGTGTATATTACTTGAAAGATTATGGTAATCGGATCGTCCCCCGCAATTAGTACATCTATAGCATTAAAGGAGTGAGCTAATCCAAATAATATCCCACTTACAACAACCGTAATTAATTGACCGTACTTTTTTGAAAGCAGGGTGACATTCACTCCCCGGAATGCGACTTCCTCCCATATACCGGGGCGCAACATAAAAATCCAAATAAACCATCCAAAACTCAATAAACCCGGTAAAGTTGGATTAGGAGTCCCAAATAGTAGTTCGGGCATAAATATGAAGTTTCCAAACAGTATCCCTCCAAAAAATGCAATAATAGCATAGATAACAAACAAACAGACTCCCAAGAGAATATTTTTCCCAACAGGTTTTAATTTAGAAATCCCTATTTTTTTAAAATATTCTAAAAGGGTATTTATCTTACTTGGAAGCTTCATCCCGATGGGAATAATGTATAAAAATAAGAAAATTAAGAAAATTTCGATTAAAATAAATTCTAGAAAAAGTATTCCAATATACGGAAGCGAAGGTAGCCAAGGGAAAAATAAGATTTCAGAAAACGATCCAAAATTTAAAAATGCATTAAAAAAAATTACGATGATCAACCCTCCTATAATCGGATGATTCCGAAGATATCCCCCCGCTTCAAATTTAGGCATGTTTTCAACTTTAGGAAACATTATAGAGAGAGCAAAGAGTAATATTGCTAAACTTAGTAATCCCATCAGGAGAGATGCTAAGATCACACTAAAAATTCCAAAAAATATGAAAATGATTGAATTGAAAATGAGTAATAAAAAGTAGAATGCTACTTGTGCTCCTATTAATCCGATCCATTTTAAAATTTTATGTTGTTTATTAACCTCTTCAAGAACGTATTTATATTTGAGTTTTCCAAAAAGATAAATTTTCAAAATAAACACTATTAATAAAAAGCACCAAGCTAATGGAAGGCTGCTTAACATTATATAAAGGATAATGATTGATTGTGTTTGAATTGTAAGAGTGATTGCAATTAAAATTAAAGAAATGCTGTGGATGGAGAGCATGAGAATCATTTTAGCCTTGAATTGGTCACGTGGGACAATAGGTAATGACGCAAGAACTGTAGATCCTGATTCATCAATACTGAGCAAACCACCTACTAAAACGGGGGGTATAAAAAGGAGAAGAGCTAATACTATTGCCCAAAGTATTATAATTCCTATTGGAGAATTAACCTCAGCCGTAATTGGGGCATTTAGAGAAAAAAGAAGAATTAAGGGATAAACTATTGGCATTAGTATGAAGATTAGAGATTGATAGTCTTTTGTGGAGGCAACCAGATCTTTTTTGATATATGCCATGACTGGACTTTTCATTTCAAATTTAACTTCTATTATTTGTTGATCATGAATTTTCTCTTTTGGTTCACTCACGCCTTCACGAATAGTTAATATCTTTAACGATTTAATTGCTAATCTATACGTGAGATAAGTAATGATGGCAAAAACAATTACACCAATAATAGTAAAGATCCATATCATTACTGGTATCTCTCCAGTGGTTAGACTTAATCCTACTAAAAATCCAGGAGAAAGAGGAAAAGGAATCAAACTTAAAATAAGCACAAGGAGTTCATTAGGAGGAGACACGCTGAAAGCCTGAATTAAATTATCCGTAACTTCGTATAAGACATTTAACATTAGCCCAGTACCAAATGCTATTATGAAATAGCTAAGTAGAGATAAAATTCTAAATAAATTTTTTTTCTTAGATTTGGTCCCTTCCTCTGAAAAAAGATGACTAAATTTTTCCCCCACGATAATCAAAATACTGACGCTAAAGATAGTAATGAGAAAAGATGAGATCAAGCTCATGAAAAACGTAAAAAAGTTGTGAGTCATGATTAGCAATGCAATTGGGAACGAAATGATCATTAAAATTATCATTATTCCTTGACTTCGAAGTAATGTTATAAAACCTAATTTCCTCACTTTTTCCTCTGAAAGTGGGAGTGTTTGAAGCCATTTGAATGCATTCCCAGTCATTAAAGAACTAATAGTAAATAATCCAAAAAGAATCATGTAAAGTACCAATACGATATAAAAAATCGATATGAACATAGAGTATATTATCATTTCTCCTTCTATCGATACAGCTTGACTATTTAATGTTTGTCTAATGTCAAAATAAAAAATAAATGATAAAAGGGGCATAAATAACATCAAGAACGCTGAAACTACTTTCATTGCGATAGCTTGATTTCTGATATAATTTTTATTTTTTTCAAATTTTTCCAGTAATTTCGCTTGATGAGCACCCGCTGTCATGTATTGCGATTCCATCATGATTTCAAGGTTCGCATATTTTGCTAGCGAAAACAAAGATGGTTCTTTATTCTTCACTTCTTGCCCTCTTACATCTTGATTATAAAATTAATATGAATGGATATTAACAAATAAATATGTATCTGAGTATAATTAAATTTTCTAGTATTAATCTCAAGATCAAATCTTTTCTTTGTTTTGATAAAATTATTCTTCATCAGCTTATTACACAATTAACTGGGAAAATTATAAGTGAGAAGAAGGCGTAAATTTAAAAGTATTTATATGATAATTATTCAATATGGTTGAATCCAACAATTTAAATCAGACTATTGAATTAAAAGATGGAAGATCTCTTGGATATGCTGAATTTGGTGATTTAAATGGCATACCGCTCTTTCATTTTCACGGGCATCCTGGATCCCGACTTGAAGGTAAGTTTTTTATGGAAATACCAGAAAAATTGGGTTTTCATGCCGTTTGTGTTGATCGTCCTGGAATCGGGTTATCCGATTTCAAACCCAATAGAATACTTTTAGATTGGCCGACTGATATTCTTGAACTAGCTGATCACTTGGGATTTGATAAATTCATCGTTGAAGGTATTTCGGGTGGTGGACCTTATGCACTTGTTTGTGCCTATAAAATTCCTGAAAAAATACAATGTTGTGGTGTTGTTGCAGGTGTTGGTCCAATGAGCATGGTTAAAGAAGGAATGATGAAATCAAATAGGTTAAATGTATTTCTTGCTCGTTGGGCTCCACTTATCTTAAAAATTATGTATCATTATGAAAGAAAAGCATTGAATGACCCAGAAAAGGCAAGAAAGCTGATAATAAAATTATCTGAGAAATTGCCTGGACCTGATAAGCTTCTTTTGCAGGATCCTAACTTAATGGAGATTTTTTTAGAGGATACTAAAGAAGCATTTAGATCTGGTTTAGATGGAGTGATGCAAGATGAGAAAATTTATTCTAGATCATGGGGTTTTAGTTTAGAAGAGATATCACCAGAACTTCAAGTTTATCTTTGGCAAGGGGAATTAGATGTAAATGTTCCAGTTTCGATGGGACGCCAAATGAGTAAACTTATACCAAAATGTAAGGCATTCTTCTTTCCTAACGAAGCTCATCTTTCTGTTGCCTTCAATCATCTTGAAGAGATTCTTAAAATTATGAAATCTTAAAATTTTTTATGGGAGATAATCCCTACTATCGATAAAAAAAATCTAAATAAAAATACTATAATAATATGCTGAAAAA
Source organism: uncultured archaeon (assembly GCA_964632315.1). Lineage (GTDB taxonomy): Archaea > Asgardarchaeota > Lokiarchaeia > Sigyniarchaeales > SOKP01 > SOKP01. The sequence goes on along the minus strand of CAZWEM010000011.1, from coordinate 19,918 downwards.
TTTTGGCTACTCAAATTGGCTTTATCGATCCATTTGATTCCGGGAAGATCTATTTGCGATGGTTGGGGTGATACGGGTGCAATCTGTTCATTGGGGGTCAGTCTCGCTCCTCGTGAGGAAGATCCCCCATTATTGTCCGTGTTTTCTACCACGAATTCCAAGATTTTAAATAATTCTCGCGGGTCGTGTTGGTTTGATAATCGGCCAATTTATCGGTGATTCCCAGCTGTTTTGCCAGGATTGAATTGATCTTGGTATATTTGGAGTCGGAGGGTCTATTATTTAACATTTTAGGACTTACTATCTAATTATCACTTTTTCGTTCTATTTTTTTATTATTTTTGAAGAATTAAAAACATATTTTGATGAAAATAGATAGTGAATAGGATATATTTTGACTGAAAATGTCATCACCAAAAAATGCGAAATTCTACTGTTTTATATGGATTTTTGAAAATATTGAAATTTTTGCAAAATTTTTCTGTTCCCTCTCCATTCCCACATAAATGTTTTCAGTCGCATCAATGTCACATTTATGACTATAAATGTTATGATTTAAATATTACAATTCCCATAACAATCATAGAGAAATAAAAATATTTCATGTAAAAATGCAGACTAAAACTAAAAATATGGAAGAAGCCTTTGATGAATATTATGGAAAAATAAGGGAATCGATCAAAGGCATAAATGAAATTATCAAGATCAACTTCTTGGAAAATAATATTTATCACAAGTTAAGCATGGACAATTTAAATGCTCTAAATGATAATGTGATTGAATTATTTAAACACGTGTATTCCCCTCGACTTGTTCGCATGAAATTGAGGGAAATCCAATACGATGAGCAAGAAGCTCAAGAAACTTATTTAGAATAAGCTCTTTTTTTCTCCTTTCTATTAAATATTTCAGCTTTTAATCAAATCTTTCATCTTTTATTCTGTTCAATTTAGAGTACTATTTAGGTACTATTTCAAAATAAATATTAAATTACTATAAATCTCATGGGAAAATGGAATTAAAAGAACTTTATATGACTAACATCGTTAAAAAAACTGGTTTATCACGTAGGGAGATTGAACATCTCCTTGCGAAAAAACAACAAGATCTCAGAGAATTCTCTAAGCAACAAGTATTGTATGCAATGTGTAAAGAGTTTTCTATAAACGTTAAACTAATCCATGAATCCTTTCAAATTTAGAATCTTGCTTGGTGATTTATATAGTATATAAATACGATATTTAGTCCATAAGTTAAATATTATTTTGCCTTTTTTTATAAGATGTTGTGTCTGTAATATTTTATTATTAATCTAAATTTTTTAAAGCGATATCTCAAAAAAAATAAAAAGGGTGAACTTATTATTAGATTCGAGAAGCCTAAAAGTAGTATTTGTGAATACATTATGTGAAAGCTAAGTAACGCCTTTAATGCATTATAGAACAACATGAAGATGTAAAAATGGTTAATAAAGCTAAAAAGCATTAGATAATAAGCTTCTTTTTTGGTTAATTCCCATCCTAACCATTTAATTCTTGAAATGGGGTGATACCATTTAGATATTATTTCAAGGAATGTTATCATCCTTTAAATTTGAATTAAAAAATTATAAAGCAAGACAAAATGAAAAAAAAGCCCCTGAACCTACTTTGGGGATTTTGTTAATTTTACTAATTATTTCTTATTTGATTTTGAAATTATCTTATCTTTCTTTAACAATAAAACTGTTGCTATACCTATGCAAGCAAATATTAAAAAGAAATATCCAAATGATATTGAGGGTTGATTTGATACTCCAGTTTCGATATCGTTATGGAACATGTAAATGTTATTATCCCTGCTTGTAAATGCAAAATATTCCCCTGATTCCGATATTTCCACTGAATAGACACAATTATTTGCTTCAAATCTTTTTAAAGAAAACATTTCCTCTTTATCTATACTTGCATAAATATTCTGACGGTTAAAAAGATAAGAGTTATTATCATAACTCCCACACCCTATGAAATCACCATTATCTGAAATTTCTACTTCTTCAATCTGACTCCCAGCAGTGAAATTCCAAACGGGCGATTCTTTACCCTTTTCAAATAAATGACATGTATATTCAAATGGTACTGTTCCAAGATAATAATCCCCTTTTGCAGATATTGATACGTCACTAAATGCACGATCCGCTTGATATACTTGTAGTGGATTAAGGTTTACAAGTTCCATCAAATAAATATAACCATATACGGCTTTTTCAGTTCCTATCACCATGTATTTGTCATTAGCAGAAATATCTATCCCAAGAATATTTGATAAAGGTAAAGCTTCCCAAAGTGGAGTGGTTAAGTCCGACCTATTAAACCGATCGTAAGATGCGAATATAATATTAAACCACATGACATAAAACTCAAAATGATTAAAAAACAAGAAAATTTTTCTGATTTCAACATTATTTTTTGTCAATCCTAGATTTTAGTCGAAGAATTCTTAAAAAAAATTCTTTATATTAAAAATTCAACCATAATCTATTTAATCTTATTCATTACTATCTGACAAAATAGTAACTCCTGTTGGATTTACCTAAATCATCCCTTAAATATTCTAATAATATTTTAAAAAAAATGGAATAAACTCTTTTATTTATCTGGTGCTTTTCTTCCCAACCATTTTTCGTAAAAAGTATCAATATCTGGTAAGAAATTGAAAATGGTAGGATAACCGGGAGGCACTACTTCGACATCTAATAAAGTAAAACATCCCGGACAGAAATATTCCCGGAGTTCTTCCCATTGAGGGTCACTTCCCATATCCTTAGGGTAAAGTTGTTCTATCTGTTCAAATGTATCTCGTACTCTGACTCTACATTTAGTCTTCCAATTGATTTTATAGTCTCCAAATTCAAATCCGCAATCACATTTAACAATCCTTGTACCATTTTTAGAAACAATGTATAAGTGTTCATGTAAGGGCAATAGAATTTGTTCCTTGAATTTGACTTTCTCTTGTAAAATTTCCATTATAATGTCAAATCGATTTGGATCTTTCTGATCACTAATAATGGGTTTGAGTTGTTCCCATGGTAAATCCCCTTCTAACATTCGTTCTAAAGTTTTTTTATCTTCATTCATTTTTTAATCTACCTCCATTTGAAAATCATCAGGAAAGTTCCAAAATTCTTTAAACTCTTTACCCCATTTTTTAGAGAGTGCAAGACTTTCCATGTACATTCTCTTAACAGCTTCATTAAGCTTTCCTTCAGTTATTTTTTTCCGTTCATATTCCCAGAAGTCTTCAAAACTTAGAGATTTATCTTTTCTTTCATTCATTATTGCTTCTCGTCGTTGATTTGTTGCTTCAATATCAATGACCCATTGTTTTGCAGTATCATCGAAATGTGCTTTAACACCAAATACTTTATCAACAATTTCAGCAGTATATAATCCCTCTTCAAGATCTTGTTTGATAGCCTCTAACTTTCTTTCAAGGGGGTCTCCATAACCAGGACCACCACTTTCTGAAAAGTGAATTATGTCATAATTATTAAGCGAGATTGGATATATTGTACCAATAGGTTTTCTCTCAATATCTCCTTTTAATAATCGTTCAAAATCTCCGTTGCTAGTATCATCATCGCTTATTGGATAATCTAGTTTATTTTGAAAAATTTCTTTTAAATTAGTATTTTTAGCTTGCAATCTATAACTTGTGGAATTTGGATACCCACCATGCATGCCTCCTGAACCGTGAAAGACTAATCCTTCTCGTCCAGCAAAAAATTCTACCTTTTCTGAATTTGCAATGAAAGCTACGGAACCATAATTTCCTCCTCCTCGATATTTACCATATCCTGCAATATTTGGTTTTACTTTTCTTGACAGATAAGGGATCCCTCCTTGGAAAAGTTCCCAAGTTTCGACGTCACCAAGATCGGATTCAGGATTCCACATGGCATAACCCCAGTTTAGCCCATCCCGAACAGCACTAGCTCCCAAACCTTGCCCAGAAATCTCAAAGGTGGAAAGCATCCATCGTTCTCCCGTTAACGGTCCTGCATTATAAATACCCCCACCTTGAATGGAATCACCGGTAAAACCGTACCCTGGGACAACTTCTTCTCTAAATCCTCGAGCAAATAATCCATAAGAAATGCATTTCATCATTGTCGTATAAGCCGGAATCAGATTTCCCCATGGCGCTTGATAAGAAAGATAAGGATCTCCTGGATTGGCCCAAGACCCCAGTGGATATTCTTTTTCAACAGCGTAATATGCACCATCATTTACTTTATCTCCATAAATTAGAATTTGCGTTAAAAGAACCCATTGTCCTCCCTCCATTGCACCTTTATCACAATTAAACGCATTAGCCCCTCCTGCACTGGCTCCATCAAAAGATAAAAAGAAGGAACCATCCTCTTTGACCACAATTTCAATAGGATGGTTTGAAATTCTATCTTCTTTTGCTAATGGAACCCAAGCTTGGTGTTTCATGGGGAGATCCATGAATGAAGACGCACGATATCTCCCGGGAATCAATCTTTCTTTAACTCTCTTTTGTAAGATTTGTCTTCCTTCTTCTATTGCCTCTCGTATAAACTTTTTATAGTAATTAATCCCTTCTCTTTCAATAAATTCGTAAATAGAATCCCTGATCATCAGATTTCCAGCTAACCTACATTTTTCATCAAGTTCCCAATACATGGGACTTCTAACTGATTTTCGTGCACTAATCATGTGATCCCGCCAAATTTTATCACTTGATCCGATTTTTCGACAAGTATAATATACCCCATCATCAAAACGCTGTATTGATGATACTAAGGTATGTCCAGGAGTAATACCACCGATATCGATTTGGTGGGTTACTCCACCAGCCCAACCTATAAGCTCTTCTTCCCAGAAGATTGGAATTAACGTTTGCACATCCGTAGTGTGCACATTTCCACATTGCGGATCGTTATTTAAGAAAATATCTCCTTGGTTTATGGAAGGATCTACTTCATATCCCTCCCTAATCATGAATTTGATGCCTTCGCTCATTGTATGAATGTGGACTAGTATACCAGTTGAGACAGCAATGGAGTCTCCTTCGGGGGTGTACAATCCAAAACATAGTTCCCCAATTTCTGTTACTATGGGAGATGCAGCAACATGTAAAGCTGTTTCCCTCGCAGATACTAAAGCTCCTCTCAAACTCGCATATGCTCTTTCATATCTAAATGGATTTTCCTCTTTTAGGCTTAAATCTTTAATTCCATAATAGCTCTTCTTTTCTTCGAGTAATTTTTCACTTTCTATTAACATCTGTTTAAGGGTTTTTCCATTCCAGCCTATTTTTTTATTTTCCATACTTATTTACCTCCATGTGAAAAACTCTATGTTTATCAAGTTTTACTTTGAATCCTGGGGGAACAACTAGTGTTGTGGCGGGAGCTTCTATGATAGCAGGACCTATCAGGATGTTTCCACTATTTAGTAATTCCATTTCCCAAATTGAGGATTCATGCCATTTACCATCCCAAAATGTATCCCTAGTTCCTTTAGAAGAATTATCATCAGGACGTTCAGATGTCAATTTGTATTCAGGTAATCTTGGTTTTGGTACAGGCACTACACCAGTCCCTATAGCTTTAGTCACATGATACCCCAATTCAGGACTTTTCGTTCCTCGTCGAAAGATCTTTTCAAAAAGATCATCATATCTTTTTAAAATTATTTCCAAATCTGGTGAAGCAAATCTATCGAATTCTTCAGAATACTCTGCATTTAAAACCTCTGTATGTGATTCGACCTCTAGATCTTTTAGCATTCCAAAATATTGAAGTTTTAATGAAGGTCTAAATTCCATCTCATTAGGATCTCTTCCTTCCTTTTCAAATTCTTTTTGAATTTTAGTTTTTAAATCATTCCAAGTGGAGCTTAGCATAGACGCAACAAATCCACTCATTGCTTTATCAGCATCGATGACTAAATCTACCGAAATTTCATGTCTATACGAATGATCTGCGCAAGCACAACCATAAGCTGAAAATGCAGGAGCCCATTCTGGTATCATGATATCTTGAAATGATAATCCTCTTGAATATCCTGCCACGTGAAGTGGGCCTCCTCCACCGAAACTTATTAATGTATAATTTTCTGGTCGAAATCCTAAACCTTGAATCATCCCGTTTAGATGATTCTTCATGTTGATTTCGATTAAATCCAAAGCTCCTCTTGCTGTTACAAAAGGATCAGCCTTAAAAGGAGTAGCAATTTGCTCTTCTATATATTTAAGAGCTCGATCTTTATTTAATTTAATTCTTCCACCTAAAAAGTAGTCTGGATTAAGATAGCCAAGAACTAAACTACAATCTGTCATGGTTACTTTATCTACACCAGATTGTTCATTACATACCCCAATTCGATATCCCGCGCTTTCGGGACCAAATTCAAGCCTTCCAGAAATATCATTATATCTTACGTACATCCCTGTCCCTGCTCCAATTGAATCCAAAGCTATCATGGGAATATTTAGTATAAATCCGCCAAGTGAGCTCTCCCACTTCGTCGGAACGTATTTTTCCATTGTTAATCCTACATCAAATGAGGTTCCCCCTACGTCTGATGATACTAAATTTTTTATACCATACTTTTCAGCAATAAATTTTGAACCAATCATCCCTCCAATAGGACCAGATACCATGGTAGGTATCAAGGATTTGGAATATGGAGACATTGTTCCTCCATATGTCGTTAAAATTCTAAGAGGAGCAGGAATCCCTTCATTGTGAAATTTTTCTGCGATTTTTATCAGTTGTTTTCGTGATGGTTCAGCCGCATATTGTTCGATAAGAAGTGCATTAAGTCTTGGAGTTTCTCCTCTAATTGGATTGTGTTCAGAAGAGAGTATAATCGGTATTTCTCTTCCTCTCTTTTCCATGACTTGCTTTGCTATTCGTTCAACTTCCAATTCATGGCTTGCATTCATGTAAGAGCAAAGCAAGCATACACAGATACTATTAACCTCCATATTAAGGAGTTCTTCTACCACTTCTTCTACATCTTTTTCATACAGAGGAATGAGTTCTTCTCCCCAAAAATTGATACGTCCCCTTACTCCTTTAAAATTTTTGCGGGGTACTAATGTCTTGGGGTGTTCATGTTCCCTAGCATGTAATCTACCCCCATAATCAAGCCACATCCAACATTGTAGAGCCCTCCCTAATCGATGTAAGTCTTCAAAACCTGCATTGACAATTACTCCGATATTGCTATTTCCTTCTCTTTCTAACAGACGATTGAGCATTGCTGTTCCTGAATATACTAAAGCATCTATCTCTGATCCTGAATGCTCTAAAGTGGTGTTTTTGTAATTTAAACCATCTATGATGGAATTAAAAATGCCAATTGACTCATTTTCAGGTGTAGTCTGGGCTTTTCCAACTGTAAATGATCCTTTCTCATCGATAATGAAGCTATCAGTCATTGTACCCCCAGTATCAAGAGCGAGAGCTTTGGGAACAAATTTTTGACTTAATTCATTTGAATTTGTCATGATTTCTCTCCATTCCATTATTTTTTACAAATAGATTTTGATACTCAAATTAATAAATCTTTTATTTTTTATTGAAATGATTTGAGTTATTATTATAGGAAATGAAAATTAATTCGATAGATGCAATGAATGAAATTAAAACCGAAACTGTAGATCTTTCTCCAAGGGTTTTAAGTATTGATGTATTCAAAGGATTATCTATCACCTTGATGACATTCGTGAACAATTTAGCTTTCTTTGAAAATGTTCCTGCATGGACACGGCATGCAGGAGATTACGGGATAACTTATGTTGACTTAATCGCTCCATTTTTCATTTTCATGATGGCTTTAAACTTCACGATTTCATTTAAGAAACGAATAGAGAATTATGGGAGGAAGAAAGCATATCTTAGGTTTCTAAGGCGATATCTCATATTTATCGCTATTGGTTTGGCTTTATTCTTGGAAGTAGATGCCAACACTTTTCAACTCCATTGGGGTACACTTCAAGTTTTAGGAACTGCTGGATTAATCCATCTATCTATTGCCGAATTAAAGTCAGTGTATCGATTAATTATCGGAGCGTTATTAGTAACATTTCATCAGTGGATGCTAGCAACCTCTCTTTCTTTAGTTATATATGAAGGAATTGAAGGTGGTTTATTGGGAAGCTTATCATGGGCATCAATGATGATTTTTTCCAGCGTTATAGCAGAAGCTATCTGGGAGGCAAAAAAATGGAAAAAATTGCTTCTCGGAGGATTAATTTTCCTTTTTTTAGGGATCTATTTAGGCTTTTTTTTTGGAATTAGTAGAGAATACATGTCTTTACCTTACGTGTTAATCTCTGTTGGAGCATCTTCGATAATTTATTATTTTATCCATCTTATTTTTGATATCGCTTCAAAAAAGTTTTATACGCTTAAAAAAGAGAGAATCTTAAGTGCGAGTGGTAAGAATGCGTTCGTATTGTATATCTTTCATTTACTACTGATATCTTTAATCTTTGAAGTGATTCCTTTAAATCTAGAATGGTTAATAGCACTCACAATCGCGATAAGTAATGTTATCATCATCTTAACTATTGGGTATTTGATGGATAAGTACAAAATCTATTTAGTCATATAAAGAGAAATAATTTTTATTTCTCGGGACATGCTTTAGATTATGATCAGTGATTTTTATGAAAAATTAGCAAAACTGGCTGTTAATTATTCCATTGAAGTGAAGAAAGGAGATAGGATATTAATATTTGGTCCTGCTATGGCAAAAGAATTGTTTCAAGCTTGTTATGCAGAAGTTGTAAAAGCTGGAGGACACCCCTTTTATTTTGCGCATATTGAAGGAACTGAAGAACTAATGTATAAGTATGGTTCTAAAAATCAATTAGAATATGTAGACGACATTCTTTTTACCATTTACAGAGAATTCAACGGATTAATTAGCATTTTTGGAGATTACAATAGACGAAAGTTAACAAAAGTAGATCCTAAACTTAAAGCCATTAGAGAAGGTTCTCCAAAAAATCGGGAATTGAATACGATATATATGAAGAGGGGTGCTTCTGGGGAATTACCTTGGGTTGTCATTCCTTTTCCTTGCAATTCGTTTGCTCAAGAAGCTAATATGGATCTTTTTTCTTACAGTGAATTTGTAAAGAAAACTTTGTATTTAGATAAAGAAGATCCAGTAAAGGAATGGCAAAAAATCGATGAAGATCAAGAAAAAACAGTATCCAAGCTAAATGAATTTAAAAACAGAGAAGTTGAGGTATATGGTGAAGATACAGAACTTAAATTCTCACTTAAGCATCGAATATGGGAGAACTGTTCGGGTAAAAATAATTTACCCGATGGAGAAATTGCGACTGCTCCTATTGAAGAATCGGTTAGTGGGAACATACGGTTTACTTATCCAGGAATCTATCAAGGACAAGAAATAGAGAACATATATCTTGAATTCAAGGAAGGAAAAGTAGTGAAATCAACAGCATCTAAGGGTTATGAATTATTAAAAGAATTGTTAAAAGTTGAAGGTGCTAATATGGTGGGCGAATTTGCAGTCGGTACGAATAATGGAGTGACAGAATTTACAAAGAATATGCTTTTTGATGAGAAAATGGGAGGTACTATGCACATGGCTTTGGGATTAGGACTTGAAGAAGTAGGGGGTAAGAATCAATGTGCTATCCATTGGGATATCCTAAAGGATATGCGATCGCCTGGTTCAATGATTAAGATTGATGGAACTGTTGTATATGAGAATGGAAATTGGACGATTTAATCTTTATTAATTGAAGAGAAATAGTTTTATTTCTCGAATGATGCTAAAGGTTATGATTAATAATTTTTATGAAAAGTTAGCTAAAGTTGTCGTTCATCATTCTTTAGAAATAAAAGAAGGTCATAAAGTCTATATTAGAGGGCATTCTCACGCTCGTGAACTAATTCAAGCGATTTATGTTGAAACCCTAAAAGTTGGAGCTCATCCATATGTTTATAGCAAAATTGAGGGAGTCGATGAACTCTTTTTTCAGAATGCGACTGAAGAACAGTTGAGATACGTTGATGATGTTGAAAAATTAATCTTTGGAACCTTCGATCGATTTTCATTCATAAGATCCGATTATAACACTCAAAAATTTTCGACCATAGACCCAACTATCTTAACCCAAACCCAAACTACCCCAGATCGTAAAAAATTAATGGAGGAATTTTATGCTAAAGATGCACGGGGAGAGATTAAGTGGAATATAGTTCCATTTCCTTGTCATGCAATGGCTCAAGAAGCTAAAATGGATCTTTTCACGTATTCAGAATTCGTGAAGAAAGCACTCCACCTTGATAAAGAAAATCCCATCCAAGAATGGAGAAATGTTAAAGAAGAGCAAGCCAAAATCATACAAAAACTTGAAAAATTTAGGGACGTTCACTTAATTGGAGAAGACACTGATTTAACACTCTCTATTAAAGATCGCCCCTGGAGAAACTGTTGTGGGGATAAAAATTTACCGGATGGAGAGGTATATACAGCTCCCATTGAAGATTCCGTAAATGGTCATATTAGATTTACCTTCCCTGGAATATATTTAGGTAATGAAATTGAAAATATATACTTGGAGTTTAAAGATGGTAAAGTCATAAGAGCGACTGCAGAAAAAGGACAAAAATTGTTAGATGAACTTTTAAAAATTGAAGGCACTAGAGTTATTGGTGAATTCGCAGTAGGAACAAATTATGGAATAACAACGTTCACCAAAAATATGCTCTTTGATGAAAAGATGGGTGGGACGATGCATTGTGCTCTTGGATTCGGTTTTAAAGAAACGGGCTCCAAGAATGAATCTGCTATTCACTGGGATATTTTGAAAGACATGAAAATTCCAGGATCTAAAATAATTGCGGATGGAGAAGTGATATATCAAGAAGGTAAATGGAAGATTTAAAAGTTTCACTTTTTTAATTCTTTTTTTAATTAGATTTAAATTGGACATCTACTTATTTTACCATTGAAATTCAAATTCATTTTTAAAGAAAATGACTGAATTAGATAAAAGAATTGTTGTTTTCAAGTTTGATGTAGATTCTGAGAAATTTCAGAAGATCGAGTATGAAGAGTATGAGGATTTTTTCAATTCAGATTTCATAATTCTCATTGTCAATCACTTAGATAAAATATTATGGCTGTGGCATGGAATGAGCGTTAATGTGCGGATGAAATTTATTGCCACTCAAGAGGCTCCAAAAATTCGTAATATATATTATATTGATTATAAGATCTCTGCTGTCGACGAAGGAAATGAAACTGAAAAATTTAAGAATTTCTTTGATATTGAATAATTAACGTGAATTAAGGAATATCATTGAGAGAGCTATAAAGCATTTTGGCAATGATATAAAATGCATTATCAACATTCTCACCCGTACGAGCTGATGTTTCGATATAACCTAGCTCAAGTTCAGTAGCTAAGCTTACTGCTTGTTTTGTATCAACTACCAAATTTTCCCCTAAATCCTTTTTATTTCCAATAATATATCCCATTAATGCTCGATCTTTTAACTGTTTCTGCACGTCTTGATGCCAGGTTGAGAGATCATCAAAAGATTTTGGATTTGTTAAATCAAAAATGAGAAAGATTCCATCTGAACCAAGATAAAACTGCTGACGCATCATGGAGAATTTCTGTTGTCCTGCAATATCCCAAAGAACCAGCTGTATGGTAGCATTTTCAACTCTAAAAATCTTATCAGACACATGAACTCCAAGCGTGGGAATGTAACTTCTTCTAAATGCATTATCAGTAAACCTAAGAACTAAAGAAGTCTTTCCTACTCCTGGATCTCCAACAATAACTATTTTAAATTTATAATCAACATCTGTAGATTTTAACTCTTTTTGAGGGAACGCTTCTTTTGGTTGTTGAGATAACTCCTTAATTCGTAGATCTTCTATTAAATATTCGATTTGTGCTTCTAATTTCTTCAACTTTTCATAATATTTCTCTGGATTTTCCTTTGCCAATTCAAAATCAATAAAATCTTTAGCATTCTCTTCAAAAAGCGGTTCAAAATAATCTAAGTACTTATAAAAGATAACATCGTTAATCTCTTTAAAAAGTAAGATAATCGCAGCTTGGGCAATACCTCCACGGCGATCTTCATCATCCCATTTGATATATTTTACCACCCCCTTTAAATTTAAAGATGGAAATGGCAATATCACTAATTTATTCGGGATAAGTCCCCTTTCTCCTGTTAAAAGTGTAAAAGCCTTAATACTAATGTGCATGCGAGAGGCCTCATCCACGTTAATGGGTCGCCATGATACCGGATTTGGGCCAAGCTCGTCATTTAGCTCACAGTAAATTAACGCTTCAATTATCTTTTGATTTTCCATTTTCACGTAAGAATTTCTAATTTTGAGGTATATATCTTTTAATAATATCTTAATTCTAAAATATATATCTTATGAAATAAGAAAAATTTGATATAAATATGATGAATCTTTGATGTGGGAAGGAGGGGATTTATTCGAATAATAAGAAACCTATAATTTCTTGAACCCCCGACCTCTTGGTTCCGAACCAAGAATCATACCAATCTAGACTACCTTCCCAATAAAAGATGGCAATATTAAGGAAATTCCCATTTTAATCCTTTATTTTTTCAAGTAAAGAAAGGATTCTATATAATGTAGTTCGTGTATGAAAGGGACAGTTCGGGTCTTGGCTTAAATCGTCGACCATGTACATGATATTTGAAGCTACTACAGCAGGAGATTCGTCTTCACTCTCAACTTTAATAATCTCGTCAATGCCTCTTTGAGCTATTCGCTTAATATTTCTTGGAACTGCTCGATCATTTATCATGGCATTTAGCAATATTTTAGTTTCTTCAAAAGTTTGTTGTATTTCGTTCGACATGATGGTTCCCTCAAAATTTTAAGAAGTTTAATTTCGTGATTTAAAATAAATGGGAAGTACAAGCTTTATTTTTGGAATTTTTGATAAGATTTAATTTTTGCGTTTTTTTAAATTAAAAGATACCAAATTCCCGGATTTCTTTCAATAAAGAAGGAACGTTGCTTTCGAATTGAGTTATTTCTGTATTATAAGTTTTATATAAATCGGGAAATGATTGTTTCGAGTTATCGCTTAGATTTAGAATGAATTCATGTGAGATGTGATTAACTTGCCCAAAAATGTTATTAAATTTTTCCGTAACTTCACTCAGACTCAAATCTACTTGCTTACCTTGTTTCCTTAACATATTACGAAGTTTTCCACGTGGAACTCGTAATACTCTTTCAACTAAATTATCACATCGATCTAAAAATTCATACATCTTCGTCTTTTCTTCCTCGTCCAAGCTTGCTTCTATTATTTCTGTTCGCCACGTATTAATTCGCCCACTGGCAAATGTATCAAAGTTTAGAGAAATTGAGTCTATTCCTTCACGAACTAAAAATCGAAGAAATTCAGGGTCATCAGAAGGAGCTTGCCCGCAAATCCCAACCTTCTTTCCCTTAGAATGAGCAACTGTGATTAAATGACTGATTGCTCGTCGAATTGCTTCGCTATTTGTAATGTAATTATAGTTTTTGGATAACGGAATTAACTTTTCATTGTCCCTCCCTACTCCATAGATTAATTGAGTTAAATCATTTGATCCAATGCTAAAGCCATCGAAGTATTCACTAAATACGTCAGCAAGAAAAATATTTGAAGGAATTTCAGCCATGCAATATATTTTAAGCCCCTGATTTCCTCTAATTAAATTCTCACTGATCATTATCTCTTCAATCTTTTTTGCTTCCTCGGGGGTTCGGCAAAATGGGATCATGGGAATTATATTCGTTAAACCCCATTCCCGGGCTTTTGCTATTGCTCGTAACTCTAAAATGAAGGCGTTCTGAAAATCATTTGAGACGTATCGTGAAGCCCCACGAAATCCTAGCATTGGGTTATTTTCATCACTCTCATATATCCAACCCCCAATTAGATTTTCATATTCATTCGTTTTGAAATCGGAGAGTCTTACAACGCAAGGTGCAATACTTCCATCGGGTAATTCCTTCCAAACGCCTGCTGCTATTGTTGCAATTCCTTCCGCTAATTTTTCAATGTAAAACTCTTCCTTGTTATCATAACCTATGGTAAGTTCATTGATTTTATCAATAGTTTCTTTTAATTTTTTGATTTCCACGTTAAATGGATCTTTATGATATAAATCGCTTTTTTTAATACTCTCAATTCTCTTTCGGTGCTCTAATAAGACATCATATCTCATTAACAATGCCTCAAAATCAATCAAGCAGTTAGGATGGATTTGGATTTCATCATTGATGATGAATTCTAATCTCGCCAAGCCAGTACCATCAGGATATTTTCCCGAACTAAGGGCACCTTTAGGAATTCCTAAATTGACTAAAACTTTTGTTTTTGTTTTAGGAAGTTGAGCAAATTCAATGGTGTCATAATCATATTCCACTTCTTTTGCCCATATTCTTGGTTCTCCCTCAGTACAATCGATCGTGATATAATCTAATACACCTTCACGTTGCTTTTCTTTGATTATTTGGCAGATATTATCTGCTCCTACGATTGAAGCAATATTTAATTCTCTTGAAACTATAGCGGCATGACAGGTGGGACCTCCTCGCTCAGTAATTACTCCATTAAGGTTCTGCATATAACTGGTCCAGTCTGGATTTGTTTCCTCCGTGATCAAGACATCTCCTTCGTTTAATAAATGAGCATCATTGATAGATTCAATTATTTTGATTCTACCAGATCCTATCCTCCTTCCGATGGCAGTTCCAGAATTTTCAATTAAAACCCCATCCTCTTTAAGTTTTTTTGGATCTTCTAATAAGTAGAAAATTTCTTCAGTGTCTCCTTTTTGAGAGTGTACTGTTTCTGGTCTGGCTTGGACAATGTATATTTTTCCGTTATTACCAAAAGCCCATTCAATATCCATCCTTTTTCCGTAATGATCCCGTATTTTAATAGCATATTCCGCTAATTTGAGTGCTTGTTCTTTAGTTAAACAGAATTGCTTTTGTTGATCTTTTGGAACCGGTTTTATTAAAGTCCCTCCTTTCTGTAGATCAAAAATCATCATGTTTTCTTTTTTTACTAAACTGCGGCTTATAATTTGGAGAGAAGGTGCGTGCTTGAATATAATGAATTCATCTCCCTTTTCTTGTCCTTGAACAATGAGCTCACCAAGGCCCCAAGTTCCCCTTATAACAATTACATTAGGATTACCGGAATCTGGATCTTCAGTAAACATCACTCCAGATGCTTTTACTCCTCCAAGACCACCTGCAATTTCTTGTACGCCAACACTCAGTTTAACAGCAAAATGATCGAATCCTGCTCTTTCCCGATACATGGTAGCTCTAGTAGTAAATACTGAAGCCATATCCTTAAGTATATATTCAAGGATTTGTCGTTCTCCAGTTATGTTGAGATGGGTGTCTTGTTGACCCGCAAAGCTCGCATCGGGAAGATCTTCAGCAGTTGCTGAACTTCTGATAGCGAAAGTCGTTTCTTCTCCGATTTTTTTAATTAATTGCTGGTAAGCATCTAGAATTTCATCCTCAACCGAGTCAGGAATGTTAGCAGATTCGATGCTATAGCGAATATCTGCGCATATCTTATCTACTTCCTGAATTGACTTTATGTCTTCTTTCCTTAATTCCTCGGAAATTTTATTGATCTCACGAGTTATATAATCTTTAAGGGTAATTTCTTCATCTTTAATTCGGAAATAGTTAGTTTCTAAAATATAATCATAAGCTTTCGCGGTTACAGCAAATCCCAATGGTACAGGAATACCAAAACTCAAGAGTTCCCCAAGAGAAGAGTTTTTCCCCCCTACAGTAGGCACATCTGTAACTCTTATAGCTTCAAAAAATTTTACATATCGAAAATCTTGTTCACCCATATATCACACCAAAAGAACGATTTATAGTCAAGTCTTTATCTCTATTTAATTTATAAATTTTGCACATTAAAAAAATGTAAGCATAATTTTACGACATAAAATCCTTTAGGGAAAAATAAGGAAAAGATTATCAAAAAGCTTTCTTCTATATATTTTAGATCATATTTATTAAGATCTATTTCTTGAATAAGCAAAAGAAAATGGGTTAATTAAAATGAGTTTTCATTCTAACAATGAAAAATGGAAAAAATTATTATCTCAAGAAAATTGTCCAGTGTGCAACAACTCTCCAATGCCCGAAGGCATGGTCGATATAATAGAATTACCTTTTTCATGGTTAAGCGCAGAGCCAAGGGAATGCATTAAAGGAGCATGTCATTTAACTTTCAAGCATCATAAAATTGAGCTATATGAGTTAAATAATGAGGAAGCTTTAGGTTTCATGAGGGATATTCAAAAGTGTGCCAAAGCTCTAAAAAACGCAACAAATGCGATAAAGGTAAATTATGAAATCCACGGTAATACTATTCCACATCTCCACGTTCATCTTTATCCTAGATATTTGGACGATCCATATCCCGATCAACCTATTAATTACAAAAATAAATCCAATAGGATTAATGATGATGGGGAATTTGAATTCTTTATTAAAGAAATGAAAAAAGAATTAAAGCATTAAATATTAGTCCAGAAATTGGAAAGTGGCTATTCAAATCAAATGAATAAAAATAGAGCATATTTTCAGAATAATTGAACAACATATTTCATGAACTACTAACTAAGTCCTCAGAGTAGGAAGGTTTCATTTAATTTAAATTATTTTCGAATATGATAAAATCGCCAGCAGTATATAATACGAAATAAACGATATCGATTATAGTATTTCCTTCTAAGTAATCTTTGACTGTATTTATCATAATTTTAGCACATCTCTCGATTGGGTATCCAAAAATTCCGGTAGATATCGCGGGAAAAGCGATTGTTTTTAATCCATTTTCATCCATTAATTTCAAGCTATTTAAAGTAGCTTTTCTGAGTTTAAGATCTTCATCACCTTCACCCATCCGTGGTCCAACGGCATGAATGACGTATTTGGCTTTTAAATTACCACCCGTAGTAATAACTGCCCCTCCAACATGAGTCCCTCCAATTTTGTTGCATGCATTTTGTATTGCAGGTCCACCTTTTCTTCGTATGGCTCCTGCCACGCCACCACCGAGTATAAGCTGAGCATTAGCGGCATTTACAATCGCATCGACTCCCATATCAGTGATATCTCCCTGTGTAAGAATTATAGCTGATTTATTTATTTTTATTTTTTCCATAAAAAAAGTAGTGATTTTTAAATTAAAAAACTATTCTTCTGAATACAAAAAAAGAATAAATAAAAATCTGGTAATTAATAGAAATTTTAGGGAGTCTTTGAGTCTTCCTTGTTCTTTTGGAAGATTTCATCTAATTTAGCACGATCCTCATCACTCATCTTACTCATGGCTTCCATATTTTGGCGCATAAGATCCATCATGACTTTCTGCGATATCATTTGGCTTAAAACAGGCAACGCAATACGCATTCTGGTTAATTCATAATACATGGTTTTGGCATTATCTCTCATCTCCTTTAGTTCTTCTGGAGTCATTCCTTCTTCTTCTAGGCCGGGACATTCAATATCAACAATGGTAAAATTCTTCCCATCAAATTCTAGAGGATAGACTCGACAAGATAAAGGACGATTATCATAGACCAGGCACTCTTTTTTTTCCTTGTTATAAAGAGGACATTTCTCAGTCAGAAGTTTTTCAATTGGAATATTTCCAAAGGGATCTCTTTTTTCTTCCGTCTTTTCCTCATCCTCTCCTTCCTTAGGCGGTGGTGGTAATGGTTTTAAAATGAGGTCAATTCCTCCGTCTGGTTTGTTGTAGATATCAAGATAGGGCATAAAGTTCGCGATGACCCCATTACGAGCCCATAATTCCAAATCCCAAAAAGTAATTGGAATTGGTCCACGTTCCAAACAACATTTATCGTCGCGTGTGCATTTGAATGAAAATTTCTTTTTCGGTTCTTCTTCTGTTTTGGATGGTTCACTTTTTACTTCTTGTTCATTTTCTGTACTAGATTTTTCATTCTCTTGCTTTTCTTCTGTCATTTACAAATCCCTCAATTTTTTATTTTAGTTTAATTATGATTTAAAATTATTTATCAAAAAAAAATTTTTCTTTAGAATAAATATTGTACTCAAACACGAAATAAAAATAAAAAAATTTTTTTGATAGAAAATGGACTAATTCTTAGATTTTTAATTCAATTAGTCTTCCTCGATTCAATTCTACCTTATCTGGGGTTAATTTATAGTAAAGTCCAAAAATAACCGCGCCTACTGCCATTAAAATCGCGGGAATTAATGCAAAATGTATTTGGATCCCCAATCGAGCAAGAGATGTCATGTTATTGGGATCGAAACCCGTAAATACATGAACCACAGCAATGCTCACGGCTTGAACAACCAGTGCTGCTCGTCCCACAAATGTCTGAATACCATTGTATATACCCTCTCTTCTCTCGCCAGTATCAACGACAGACTCATCAATGGCATTCGCAAAGATTGGGCTCATCATAACCCAGAACCCACCCTCCCCGAAGCCCCAAATGAAAATTACGACCATCATTACATAATAATCATTTACAAAGAATAAGGCGAATGTTACAACCGATAGAAAAATAGAGGCAAGCAGCATCGTTTTCCTATCATCATTTGTTCTATGAGCAACAAATGACCAAATCGGCATTGAAACAATCATGCCAACAAGTAAAACTGCCATTATGTAAGTGATATATTCGGATGTTCTGAAGAGTACAAACTCGGTTACATAGGGAATTGAACCTGTCATTAGTGAGACCAATGATTGATAAAACGTAAAGGTTATAATGTAAGCCATAAAATTACGATGCTTTAAAATTTTCACGAATTCTTTAAAGAAAGAAGAATGTTCCATTCCCTCTTCACATTTTTCCAAATAACAATCTATGCGAACTTGATCTTCTCGTGTTCCCGGAATTGAAAGCACTAAGGCAATCATACACACAACAGTAGCTACAATAGCTTGTGTAACATAAGTCTGTGGTAGCTCAAATGTATAGAAAATAGGTGGTAAAATAGCACCACAGGCAGTTCCAATAGCTGCAATTTGGGTACTAATAGTGGAAGCATTACGTCGTTCCCTACCGGTTCTAAATTTATCTGGAAAGATAGAATAAAAGCTTACATTAAAAATTGAAGCAAATGTATCATATAAACAAGTAGAAAAGATCAACCAAGCAAATAAGATCCATTCTGCAGACACATCGGAAGCAGATAGTGTCGGTGGAGTAAAAATTAAAATATAACTAAAAATCCAGGGAACTCCTCCGATATAAACCCAAGGAAAGCGTCTTCCCCATTTTTTGGTAAATTTGAATGGACGATCCGTAAGATAGCCTATCAGCGGGTCATTTACAGCGTTCCATAATGCAAAAATGATATAACCTACCATGGTAAGAATTGGATTTAACCCTAATGCTCGCTCATAAAAGAAAAATACTAAAGCTCCAAAAGCCATAACGTAAAACTCATTTATGAATTTTCCTGCTCCAAAGGAGGCCATGCTTAATTTTGAATGCGTGGGTCCTTCAATTTGATTTTCCATTGTGAAATACCTAATATTGTATTTTTTCTATTATTTTAAATAAAATAATTTATGAGCTAAGGACATATAAAGCTTTATTATTTTGTATGAGAAAAACTGAATTTTTAATACAATTTTGGGATTTCCAGCTTTCTAATTCATTTAAAAAATTTTTTTGAAGCGGTAATACTTCTTATTATCCAGAACATTTGATCTTCTGTTCTATCCGGATGCCATCCTCTCCACGTGTCAGAAGGTGTGAAATTTTTATCGATAATAAGATCAGGAAACGGTC
>CAZWEM010000010.1:0-107332 GCA_964632315.1 uncultured archaeon | reverse complement strand
AAAATTATGTGATAACAAATCAGTTATTTTGATCTTTTTTTACACACACAATTTTGGTATAAAACAAACAATGATAAATTCATATTTAAATGTTACTTTTTTTCCGCACAAATTGGGGTGCCATGTCACACAATTGATATTTTTTTATAACAAATAAAAGTGAATCTTTCAACACTTTTTATAACAAAAGTTTGATCGTCATAAGTTAAAAAAAGAAGTAGTATCCCCGTGATAACATTATCTAACCAATTGTTACTATTCATGTTTTTAGAGAAGGACAAAATCCATTTTTTTTTAGATTTTATCTTCGATTGTCCCTGCCTCAATTTTACTGAGCTTTATGCTGTCATTTATTCCTCTGAAATGCGGTATTGCGTTTATATTTTAATATATTAAAGTGAAATATCTTAATCGATCTAGATTTTCCTCAAATTCCGATCTTTGGCATTATTTGGCGTTGAATTCTTTTAACGTGTCAATTTCACACGTTTTCATAGTCACTATTATTTCATTGTCTCATTAATAGCGAGATTTTCTTTAGTTTTTTACTTTCAGCAAAATTCTCATCAATGTGGAGTTCTTTTAGTAATAATATTATAAAAGAACGAGCTATATCAAATTATTGAAATCATATATTCAACGCATAATTCCTTGCAGAGAATGATCAGTGCGCCAAACTCAGTGATTCCTGGAAAGTGTGCCTTTTTCTTTCTAACAAATGCAATGATCTCATCTTGACTGAGACCAGTTTGTTCTTTGATGGTTTTTATAATATCTTCATTCAACCTAAACATTCCTAAAGTTTTAATTTGGATCAATTTTTGTCGATATTAAACTATTTAAAGTCCGAGGAAGGTTTTTCACAATTTCACTTACCCTCAATGGGAATTTTTTCCGAGTAATTTGTTGTAATACGCGTTCCACGAAATAGTTAATGGAAAACAAAATGTTAAAAGTCTAAAGTTATATCATTTTTTTGGAAAAATTGTAGTTAATTGTGGTAAAAAATTTTTTTTCGTATCCTCAAATGTAAATAAAGAAAACCAATAAAAATCACAAATGCCCGACGATAGTAAAAACCCTAAGGAAGAAAAATTTTCTGGTTTAAAGAAGAATAAAGAGGTAAATGGAGAAGAGAATGATCAGCCTCATTTATCGGACGAAGAAATCGAGAGCCTTGACTTAGAAAGCAAGGAAGCTAAGGAATACATGAAGCAATACCAAGAACAAACAGATAAGTATGCAATTTGGCGTGGAACAATAACAGAGGGGTTCAAGAAATGGTTAAAGGGAGACAAGATTTACATGCGAGACAAAGAACGCATTTCACTTTACGTTGAGGATAAAACCAAGGACGAATGGCAAGAATTTCTTGATGAAAATAAGGATGAGTACAAGTCATTCTCAAAACTCATTCGAGATGGGGTAAATGCATTTATCGAGGACTCAAAAAAGAAAAGCGATGAGCTTTCAAGAATAGATTCGACAACTATCTCAAATATTTCACACGCCTTAAAAGAGCCATTAACTTCAATCAAGGGATATTCCCAATTACTTTTGGAAAGTGGAGAATACAGAAATAAGTTAAGTGATGCCGTAAAAGAGAATATAAAGAATATTTTTGATCAGAGCAATTTACTTGAGAATATTATAAAAAATTTTCTTGATAACATAAAAATCCAATCCAATGATTATGACGTGCTCTTGATCGAAGATGATGTTGCCACGATTAAGTTAATCACGAGAATATTTGAGAGTAGGGGTTATCTGTGTAAAGGTGTCGTAAGTGGCTCAAAAGGTTTGGAGGAGTTAGGAAGAACAACTCCTAAAGTAATTTTACTCGATATTATTTTACCCGATTTAAGTGGATATGATATTTGTAAGACGATTAAATCAGATAAAGAATATAATGCTATACCTGTGTACTTTTTAACGGCGATATCCGGATCAGAAGTGAAAAGGCACCTCACAGATACGAATGCTGATGGTTACATCTTGAAACCATTTAACTTTTCAGATTTTGAAATCATCTTTAACCTTTTAAATCATAGAGCATAAAGCTTTTTTTGAACACTACGCTCACTTGATTATTTTTTAAAACATAAATAGTTTTATGGGATCTCATTTTTTTTTTATTAACAAAATCATTTTTGCAGAAAATTTTTATAAAACGAAGGTATTTTTTATCACAGAAATACCTAAATTACGATTTTTTACAAAAAAAGATCTTATTTTACTAAAAAAAGGTGTCGAGCATGGTGAAAGATGAAAACAATGATGATGTTGATTATTCTGATGATTCTCCAAATTTAAGTGATGAGGAAATAGAAAATTTAGATCTAGAGAGTAAAGAGGCGAAAGAATTGATGTACCAATATCAAAATGCAACAGATAAGTATGCCATATGGCGGGGATCAATCACTGAAGGGTTCAAAAAATGGTTAAAGGGAGAGAAAATATATGATCGAGACAAGGAGCGCATCTCTCTTTACGTTTCAGAGGATACAAAAAATACTTGGAATGATTATATAAAGGAAAATAAATACACGCTTTCAAAGCTCATCAGGGAAAGTGTTGACTTTTTTATTAATAAAAAATCGAGACCTATAAATGGGGATCTACGGCAAATGGAAACTCAAGCAATTTCCAACATTTCTCATGCTCTTAAAGAACCCTTAACCTCAATTAAAGGATTCTCTCAATTATTACTTGAAAATTTTAAACAAGAGCTTGATGAAGAAGTATTAACCACCATTCAAAATATTTTTGAGCAATCCCAGTTATTAGAAAGCAAAATTATAAACATTTTAGATAATATTAAAACTGAAACCTCTCAATATGATATACTCCTCATTGAAGATGATTTAGCAACTATTCGGTTATTAACAAGCTATTTTGACAGCAAAGGGTTTACTTGTCAAGGAGTTGTGAGTGGAACAAAAGGATTAGAAGAATTAAGTAATAATACGCCTAAGTTAGTCCTTTTAGATATAATCCTCCCTGATTATAATGGATATGAAATATGTAAGATTATAAAATCTAACAAGAAGTTGAAGGTTATCCCTGTTTTCTTATTAACAGCCATTCCTGGTTCAGAAGTAAAAAAACATCTTGAGGAAACTAAAGCAGACGGTTACATCTTGAAACCATTTGATTTTTCTGATTTTGAAATTCTTTTCGAATACTTAGAGATAGATAATGAATAAATTATCAAAACATAAGTGGAATATAAAAATATAAATTATTATATAAAGACTGAAAAATGGTGAATTTATGGGAATAAAGATTAATGAGTTAGTAGCTGAAGTAAAACGTCCAATAATGTTCGAGAATTTACTAAATAAAAGAATAGCTATCGATGCATTTAATACTTTATACCAATTTCTGGCAATAATTCGCCAATTTGATGGTACCCCCTTAATGGATCAACAAGGAAATATTACTTCGCATCTCTCAGGATTATTTTATCGTAATATAAATTTTTTAGAGCATGATATCAAACCTATCTATGTTTTTGATGGAGAGGCGTCAGATCTTAAATTAGATACGATTAAAGAACGCAAAGAGATAAAAAAAGATGCTAGAGAAAAAATGGTTGAAGCTCAAGATAAAGAAGACTTCAAAGAAGCCAAAAAGTATGCCCAATTAACTTCAAAATTGAATACTAATATGATAAATGAAAGTAAGAAATTATTAGAATACATGGGCATTCCTATTTTAGATGCTAGTTCTGAGGGAGAAGCGCAATCCGCTTTTTTGGTTAATAATGGAGATGCCTGGGCGTGTGCGTCACAAGATTACGATACATTATTATTTGGATGTGAGCGATTAGTAAGAAATTTCGCTGTTAGCAGAAAGAAGAAGGTGAAAGACACCACCGATACATTAGATATAGAATACATATCATTATCTAAATTCCTCGATAATTTCGGCATTTCTCGTGAGCAATTGATAGATATGGGAATTTTAATCGGAACTGATTTTTATCCGGGGATAAAGGGAATAGGACAACATAAGGCATTAGATTACATAAAAAAATATGGGTCAATTGAAAATATTATTAAGGAAAAAGACCAAATTCTAGGACAAGAATTAGAAGTTGACACTGTAAAGAAGGTAAAATCTTTATTCCTTAACCCAAATGTTAAAAAGGAATATCCTCCAATAAAATGGAAAAAAGTGAACTATGACAAAGTTGAAGAATTACTTGTTGAACATCATGATTTTTCAGAACAAAGAGTTAAAAATGCTTTAGAACGTTTAAGGAAGAAAAATTCCTCAAAAAAACAAGTGTCTTTAGGTGACTTCTTGTAATTTAATTGAGATATACTCAAAAAATAATAAAATTTTTACAAAATTAAAAATTCATAATCTTAAAATCTTTTTTATGAAGAAGTAGATCGAATATGACAGTAAAAGACAACAAGAACGGAGAGAAAAATAGTGAATCAAAATTAATTCTCAGGGTCCAAAAGGCAAAGAAGAGAGATATTGGAAGGAACATTGTGCGTATTGATCAGAAAACAATGGAAAAATTGAGCATTAAAACTGGAGATGTAATTGCTTTATTAGGAAAGAAAGAGAGTGCAGGGATTGCTTGGCCGAGTTATCCCCAAGACAGTGGTTTAGGAATAATTCGTATTGATTCAAGACTTCGGAAAAATACGGGAACAAATATCGATGATAATATTGAACTTAGAAAAGTAACTGCTCAAACTGCACAAAATATAGTATTAGCTCCCTCTAGTGTTAAAATAAGAACTAATCCTCGTTTTGAGAATTTTGTTAAAAGAAGACTTCTAAATTACCCTGTAACAATGGATGATTTTATTTATATTTCTATAGGGATTAGTAGAGAAATTGCATTTAAGGTAATCAGCATCCGACCAAATGGAATCTGTTTGATTAAAAATGATACACAACTTCACATCAGCGAGGCAGTAACTGAAGATGAAGAACGGGGACCAGAATATGTTACATATGAGGATGTTGGAGGTTTAGATAGAGAAATCCAACGTGTGAGGGAGATGGTTGAATTGCCCTTGCGACATCCTTCATTATTTAAACGATTAGGTATTGATCCACCGAAAGGAGTGCTTTTAAGAGGCCCCCCTGGTTGCGGAAAAACATTATTAGCCAAGGCAGTTGCGAATGAGAGTGAGGCTCATTTTATATCAATAAATGGCCCAGAAATAATGAGTAAGTTTTATGGCGAATCTGAGAAAAAATTACGCAAATTATTCGTTGAAGCAGAAGAAAAGAGCCCATCCATCATTTTTATAGATGAACTTGATGCAATTGCTCCTAAAAGAGAGACAGTAACGGGAGAAGTTGAAAGAAGAGTTGTTGCTCAACTACTCGCATTAATGGATGGACTACATAGTCGAGGGAGAGTAATTGTTATAGGAGCAACTAATAGACCAAATAGCCTGGATTCCGCACTTAGAAGACCAGGAAGATTCGATCGTGAAATTGAAATAAAGGTCCCAAATGAAAAAGGGAGACGAGAAATTTTTCAAATTCATACCCGTAATATGCCTTTAGATAAAAAGATTTCATTGAAAGAATTTGCTAATATTACTCATGGATTTGTCGGAGCAGACATATCTGCAGTTTGTACTGAGGCTGCAATGTCCGCTTTAAGAAGATACTTACCAAAAATAAATTTGGAATCTGACACTATTGATCCAGACCTATTAGAACAGATTGAAGTGACTAAAGAAGATTTTGACAATGCAATGAAAGAAGTACTTCCCTCAGGTATTCGAGAAGTTTTTGTAGAGGTACCAAATGTTAAATGGGAGCAAATTGGAGGATTAGAGGAATTAAAACAAAAGCTTATTGAAGCAGTTGATTGGCCCATATCCCAACCTAAAATTTTTGAAAGGATGGGGATAACTCCTCCAAAAGGAATACTTCTTTATGGACCACCTGGATGTGGTAAAACTTTACTGGCAAGAGCTGTAGCAAATGAAAGTAAAGCTAACTTCATTTCAGTTAAAGGTCCAGAATTACTTTCAAAATATGTTGGGGAAAGCGAAAAGGCAATTCGTGAAGTTTTCCGTAAAGCAAAATTGGCAGCTCCATGCATCATTTTCTTTGACGAATTTGATTCAATTGCCCCCAGTAGAGGCCGATATACTTCTGATTCAGGAGTAACAGAAAAAGTACTCTCCCAATTTTTAACAGAATTAGATGGTTTAGAAATTAAGAAGGATATTGTTGTAATTGCCGCAACTAATAGACCTGATATATTGGATCCTGCTTTAATTAGACCAGGAAGGATTGATAGAATATTATTGGTACCAGATCCTGATGAAAAAGGTAGAGAAGAAATCATTAAAATATTTACAAAGAATATGCCACTAGCAAATGATGTAACTGTGAAAAAAATAAATGAAAGGCTTAAAGGATTTTCAGGTTCCGATATTGAATCATTATGTAGGGAAGCTGCAATGATAGCTCTTAGAGAGAATGTGAGGGCAAGAAAAGTCACGCTTGAACACTTTAAACTTGCTCGAGAGGCGGTTAATCCGAGTATCACACCCGAGATGCTAAAATGGTATGCTCAATTTGGGGAGAAATTAAAAACAAGAATTATTGAAAAATCAAAAGAAGATCGATTATTTGTTTAATTTAACCAAAACTTAAAGAATTAGAAATAATTCTTAAAATTGATTTCTATAATAAAACATAAACTATCTAGGTGATGTGAAATCGAATCAAATCGTTGGAATGAAAAACCAATAATAAATTCACTTATTGATATCTTAATTAAGAATAAAGGAGAAATACTCGATAAACGTTTAGAAGAATTATTAAGAAAAGAGTTTCCTTTTGTAAATATCTTGATGCTGGAAGAAATTTTTATGAAATTAGAAAGTCGTAGCATTATAAACGTATTTAGGGTATCAAAAACAAAAAATATGATAGTGCTTAACAAGAGAAATCAAGAAATACGAGAAGATATCATGGAAGATTCAACCTAATTCTTTACTCCTCCAATTTAAACATATATCTGAAAGTGAAAGATCTTCTATTTTGGATTTGTATTTTCTTTGTCTAATCTCAATAAATATTGGATATTTTACTGCATTCCCCATTAATAACATCTCACCAACACCTAAACTTGAAATCATATCAGCGTATTCTTTAGTGATCGCCTCTGAACTATCCATGAGATGCTTTAAATCGTATGGGTTTTTAATATTAAGAATCATTTTTGAATTCATCTGAGAAAGAGCTGTACTGCTTAACTTTTTTGGTCTTTGACTTATCAAACATAAACATGCCATAAATTTTCTTCCTTCTCTTGCAATTGTTTCTATAATATATTTTGAAAGAGCTTTGGCATGAGCAGCTTCAGGACAGAACTGATGTGCTTCTTCTACAATTAAAAGAAATGGAGGGACCTTATCTGTACGACGAAGAAAGAAAAGGCGATTACTTATGTAATCCACAAGGATTTGTTTTTTACGAATTGAGATTTCCTTTTCAAAATTAAATATGCATAAGTGACCTGGTTTGATTAGATTATTTAAATTCGGATTTTCTTCCGGTCCAAAAAGGTTAAGTCGCTGTAGTTCAGTTAACCAGCCAATTAAAGCTTGTCTTGTACTCTTGTTTCCATTTTGATCATTTTCAATTTGGTAAATCAGATCTTGAATCGAATAGGAATCATTATTTTTTTTAACTTCTTTTATGTAATTTGATAATTCCCTAACTTGAACCCCCGATATTTGTTCTTGGTATTTTCTAAACCCATATGCATTCATGTTAGGTACAGAGATTTGAGAATAAACACTATCAATTATCGTCACTTTTTCGCTCAAAGCAGGAATAGAATTTAGATAAGTATATTCTCCATGAACATCCATTAAAATTACTGCAGGGGTACCCAATTCATTTTCTCTCGATAATAACTCTTCGATAAGTATTGAAGTTAAATAACTCTTACCTCCACCAGAAATGGATAAAATAGCAAAATGCTTATTTAATAATTTATTTATTGATATTTTTGCCTTTAAATTTGTGACCTTTAAATTTCCAATATCTAATCCCTGTTCATAATCTAATCCGATGAATCCTTTTAGAATACCATCTTCAACAATATAAACTTCCTTCCCCGGATGCGCGGGATAACTCATTCGCTTCACTTTCGATATCTTGTGTTCCTCATCAAATTCTATAATTCCTAAATTATTAACAATCGCAATTGCGTACTCAAAATCATCACTTGGGAAAAGACCTTTCAAAATATTCGGATTATTCTCGTCATTATAAGCTTTAATTGTTAGAGCATCTGAAAAATATTCATTAAGTAATATAATTTTGTCAACTATACCTATCAAGAAACCTTCAATAGATTTGGTATACACAAATTGTCCTTTTTGGACCCTCATCTGCCCATTTTCCTTATCAATCACAAACGGAAATTTAGCGACATCTGGTAATTGAAGAAAATTAAAAACAATACCTACTTTTTCGGACATTGAGATTTATAGCATATTATTTTAATAAATATGACTATACTGGTTTAATTTACTGATTTTAGTTCTTAAAAAAAATAGAAAAAAGAAGTTATTTTTCTTTTTCAAGACTACCTACAATTCGCATGATTGCATAATTTCCATTTTTCCAAAAGAATATCATGAATAAACTCAAGCCTATCAATGCTAACAAGGCAATACTACCGAATAAAATCCAATTACCCGCTGAAAATTCAACAAAAAAAGCAGCTAAAGGAGAAGTGCTTGGACTTCCTAGCGTTATGTCTTGAATGACTGCAAAAATTACACCCACTACTATCGCTATAATGCTTAATAATAGTCCTCCCGCTACAATTTTGATATCAAGTCTATTTTTATATTTTTCTTCTAATGGTCTTTCTCTGAATAAGAATCCAAGTATTCCTTTACTTCCCTTTTTAAATAAACCAAAGAAAAAAATCAATAAAAAGAAAAGACCTGCTAAAAATCCTGCTACAATAACTATTTGATAACCTAAATTTAATTCTAAAAATAAATCAAATTTACCCGCAGGCATGATAAAATCAAAAATTGACCAAACGACTCCAGTTATAATTCCAATACTTGCAATCATCATGAATATATAAAATAGTTCTCCCACTGCTCTCTGATTTGAACTATATTCAATTTCTTGATGTTCTCCCATATAGGTCACCTATTCATTATGATTAAAAGAACAATAACAATTATAATATATAAAATTGTTCATTAAGGGAATCTATCAAGGATTAGAGGTGAAAAATATCCTACTACTTTAGAAAGATGTCATTAAATTTTTTGTACAAGTTAGCATCCACGAGTGTTTGATAAAGTTCACCAGAAAATTTAAAAATCTTATTATAAAACTCATTGTTTGAATGGTCTGGAACCCATTTTTTATCAAGTTTACATATGGTTTCAGCAGCTTTAGAGATGTCTGGAAACAGCGCAGCCCCTGATGCAGCCAATATTGCTGCTCCTAATGAGGTTGCTTCTTCAATTATATTTCTTACACATGTTACTCCTAACACATCGGCGTAAATTTGATTCCATAAATCTGATCTAGATCCACCCCCCGTTAATTTCAGTTCCTTAGGAATGATTCCTAAAGATTCAAAGACTAAAATATTCTTCTTTACTTCATAGGCAACTCCTTCAAGAACAGATCTATAGAGATCTCTCCTTCTATGTCCCAATGCTAAACCAAAGACCAATCCTTTTGCATATGGGTTCCAGTAAGGTGCTCCAGCTCCAACTAAATGTGGGATCAATAATAATCCATTCGCACCAATAGGTGATTCTTGAGCTTCATTAATGATAATATCGTAGGGGTCTTGACCATCTTCTCCTGCTTTTTCACATTCCTCAGTACCTATTTGATCACGGAACCATCTTAAAACAGCTCCTGAAGTAAAAATGCTCGCTTCTTGAACCCAAGCTCCTGGAACAGCGTGACAACTACATAAAACCCTTTTTTGAGGATCAAAATTTGGTTTTTCTAAATAAGCTAACAAGAAACTCCCAGTTCCGGTTGTACATTTAATTTCACCTGGTGAAACCACACCCACTCCTAATGCAGCAGATTGCTGATCACCCGCTCCAGTTATTACTAAGGTTTTTTGATCAAAAGCAGTTTCCTCATTAGTTATCTCTCCTATATCCACGCCACTCTCTAAAGCATCTGGCATTTTATCAAGATCAATTTCCAATTCTGAGGCTATTTCTTCTGAATATTTAAGCTTGTTAATATCGAATAACATTGTTCTTGAAGCATTTGAATGGTCTGTTACGAATTTCCCTGTCAATTTGTGGATGATAAAATCTGAAACTAGCAGAAATTTGTGTGTATGGCTATAAATTTCAGGTTTATTATCTTTAAACCATAAGATTTTAGTGGCTGAAAAATAAGGATCAATTGTCAATCCAGTGGTGTTATAGATTTTATCTGCTCCAACTTTCTGTGATATAAACTCCACTTGCTTAGTTGTTCTTCTATCTTGCCATACTAATGCATTGTGCAAAGGATTACCCTCTTCATCAACGGGAACTATTGTTTCTCTCTGATTTGTAACAGATAGAGAGACGATTTCTGATTGGTCTATACCACTCTTTTTAATGGCACTTTCAATCGTTTTTTTGATCGATTCCCACCATAAATTTGCATCTTGTTCTACATAGGAGGGAGAGGGGTAAAGACTTTCCCATTCTTGATAGTCGCTTGCTAAAATACTACCGGAAATATCAAAAATAAACGTACGACAGCCTGTAGTTCCTAAATCGAGTGCTGCTATATATACCATTATCTTACTACTCTAAAACTATTAGTCTCTATAATAAATTATATATTCAATTATTTAATAAAATCCTTTTTGTTTCTATTATATTCTTTCTTTCTACTTTTTTCTCTCATAACCACAATGAGGACAAACCAACTTTTTATATCCTTTTACATAATCCATACTCTCTATTAATAAACCTTTACAAATTGGACACATCGGATTATTTGAAAAAAACCATTGGCCTTGGATGTTTGGAATTGTTTTTAAAGAATTAACAAATTCAATTTTATCGATATCGTTTTTATTCAACTTAACAAGTTGTTGTTCTTCAACCAATGATTTTCCTTTGGGTCGTAATATAAGTAGAAATTTTACTTGGTTTGGTGAATTCAATAAAGATAAAATTCTGAGCATAGAATCCCCTTTGTAGTTCGAAAATAACTTACCTAATTCAGGAGGTGCTAAACCCGCTAAAATTGCTCGAGAATCTTTAGATTCTTCTAATTTTTGGAATAACAATTGATACATTCTATTATTTACGTCCATTGCCCAAATAAAAATCCAATCATTAATCTCATAATCTTCTTTATTTGGACCAATTATTCTCTTAATGCTTTCGAACAAAGAATAATGAGGATTATTACTAATATTATGTGAAAGATCATCAAAAAATCCTGGCTCAATAATGGGATATTTATCGAATATACTTTTGAGTGATAATAGTTTTATCTCTGTTAATTTTTCTGCGTTAACTTTATCCCATGGTGTATAAGTAAAAACTGAAAAGAGTTTCTTCATACTGAGAAAGAGATAGAAATCATATTTATACTATACGATAAATAATTTCTATGTATTATAGAAAAAAGATTTAAGTTTGAGATTTTCATTTAACTTTTATAAATACGTTTTGAGATTTTCGAATGAATGGATTTTGGGATATTAAAGCTGATGCGGTTGAGAAAGGTGATAACCTAAGAGATGTATCACCGCTAGTTGAAAAAACTTGGAAAGATGAGGAGGGTTTTACTCACTATATTTTTAATTCAGCAACTTTTCATAATCCTTGGTATTCAATTTCCGATGATGATTATCAATTATTTCAAGATTACATACGAGGAGGATCGAGACCTTATCCATCTGATGGGAATATCCCCTGTGATATTGTCGCGGGAGAAGCTAGAAACGTTTTAAAAAAAATAGAAACTTGCGCTACCAATCCAGATCATTATTATTGTGAAGAAGCGAAGAGTGCATTAAAATCTGGTAAACTTAATTTAGTAAGAGGAACTTTAAAACTCTATTTGGGGAAATATACTAGTAGAGATTGGAGAAGAAAAAGATTTACCGACGATATCGATTTTTGGACGTTCCAAACTGCTTTGTTAGACTCAACTTTAAAGGAATGCGGTTTTAACAAAAATAAGAAATCTGGTGAATGGGAAAAGATAGTCAATTGGAAAAAATCACTAAATGAAGAAGCTAGAAAAGGACACCTTTATGCTGCCAATAATTTAAATCAAATTTTAGATTTTGGAGCAGGCGCGTATCTATCAGGTGCTAGCCTAAAAGATATTTTTGATAAGAAAATAAAAAGAGGTCATGATGTTGATTTAAGTGATATCATTAATGTTGCCATGATTAATGATGGTAAAGAAGGTAAACATAAAGTAGAATGGAATGACGCTTGGAAATCATTTGAAGAAGCTACAAATACAAGAAATTCTAGGATCACATCTAACTTGATAAGCCTATGTCGATACTCCTTATCTATTGCGGATTATTTTGATAATCTTAAACGCGCTCTTCAAAAGTATAATGATGATATTCTAAATAAATCTAAATTTTCAGATGAGGAGATTTATGATTTAACGAACATCTCTATCCATTGGAGAAATTTTTGTGATAATAATGGAATAGAAGAAACTAGAAAAATGATACATGAATTTTATCATCAGCAATTAAAGGATTTTCCAATATATGCAAAAAATTTAAGACATTTTTCTGAGAAGATTCTCAAATTACTAAATTCGAAATATGAATATCTCAAAATAATTTTTGAAATAGAAAGATAATTTTGAAATTATAAAATAAACATTTAATTATCTTATTTTAAATTCTTCTCATATGACAACATTTAAAATTGTAATAAAAAAAGATTGCTACTTCTGTGAAAAACTCCTAGAATGGTTAAAAGATAAAAATGTAGATTATAAAGTATTAGATTACCAAAATCCTGATGATTTCGATGACCCTTTAATGGTAAATCCAACTTTTAATAGTTTATACTGTGATATGAGTGCTTGTGTTGAAAGCATTCCATTAATCGTTAAAAACGACAAGGATTTTTATTATTCTGAAATTTGGGACCTAGTTAATAACACAATATTAGATGAGAAAGCAAGGAAAATATTTGAAATCTTGTGAGTACTTCATAAAACTCATCTCAAAAACTTTTTAATTAAATAAGATTAAATTTTATTAAAACATAGTATTTGGGAAAATCTATATTGGGAAGACTAAGTTTCATCTGTCCTGTCTGCGGATGCATTTTTAGTAAAGAATTCTATCAAAAAGATGAGTTTTATGTTGAATGTCCCAATTGTGGAATCAAAGAAAAAACTGAGAAGTTCAAGGAAATTGATTATGAGACCAATCCAATTAAAATGATTGGGGGTTTTAAGAGTGTACTCCAAGATTGGGAACGAAATCAACTAATACAATATTTTAAAGAAGTCGTAAAAATTTATACCGTTCATTTTCACAATGATAATTTTTTTTTCACAAATAGTGAAGGGAAACAAGTCTCAATCAATGAAGTCCATAATTATATTAAAACTGATGAAAGATTATGGGAAAAACTTTACAATATTTATATGACATTATATCGATAATTCTTTTTATCTGATTTATGAATTAAAATCACAATGTTAGGCTAAAAATCCTTTACAACTCATCGAAAGTATTTGAAAATGAGTACGTAACAAATTCTTACGGAATAGTTATTATGAATTTTACAATTGAAAGAGAATTATTTTATGGTGATAACCTATTCATTCTCGAAACTGAATCTGAACTTTATAACAATACAATACTAACATATAATTATCTTATTTCTAAAGATCCTCCATTAAATCTTCCTTCTTCTCCTTCTGATATATCTGCAATACTTATTACAAGTATAGTCGTAGGATGCATTGGAGTTATAATAACGCTAACAATCTTCAAAAGTGTTAAAAAAAGAAGAACCTCTCCTCTCTAACTATTACAATTGATTAGATTGCAAAACCTGGAAAGATCTACTCATAAGTTAGATCACTTAATTCTTCAGAAATTTCAGTTTGATGAATCTGAATTATATTTTGTTCCATTTCTCTCGCTAAACGATCTTTAGCAGCACTACGGAGAAACCAAAATCCAATCATAGAAATAAGAGACAGAATTCCTGCAAAATACCACACCCAGAATGCACCTAAAGAATCCCAAACCAAACCTGCCAGTAACACTCCAAAAATATTAGGAATTGCCCAATGGAAACCATACATTGCCATATATCGCCCTCGCTTATCCTCAGGAGCAAAAATTGAAGCAATGGTTGTCCCAATAGGAGTGACAATCATTTCTCCTATAGTTATAAAAATCATGGCAATAAAGAAGAGATATATTTCAGCAACAAACCCATACATACTAAAACCAACCAAATAGAAAAAAGTACCCAAGACCATCATTTTCATTGGATTTCGTTTAGATATCCTCCTAGTTATCCAAAATTGAAAAAGTACGACCATTAATGCATTCATGCTCAATAATAATCCAAAGCCACTTGCTGGAAATCCGTGGACATCTCTCAAAAAAACTGATAAAGTGCTATTCATTTGTATATATACAATAACCATTATTGCCGACACTGAAAGAAAACTTATATATAACCAATCTTTTAATACATCTTTATAACCTATAACCGTTTTAATTATTGTTTCTTCAGACTTATCTTCTTTTTTTTCAGGCTTTGTTTCAGGTATGACAAGAAATACGATTACAGCAGTTATAAGACTACTCACTGCATCAGCTATAAATATTAACATGTAGGAATGAGTTGCTAAAAAACCTCCAAGTATCGGTCCTATTGTAGCTGAGAGATTAAATGAAATTCTAAGGATCCCGAAACCTTCTGCTTGTTTTGTTTTTGGTAGTAAATCTGATACCATTGCTTGACGTGCTGGTCCTCCAAAACTTCCTATTAGACCTAAAAATGCAGCTAAAAGATAAAATAGCATGAGATTATTAACTAATCCCATAAGAATGTTTCCTACACCACTAACAATCAACCCAAATAAGATTAGTGAACGCCGCCCATATTTGTCTGCTAAAGCCCCTCCAATTAAACCTCCTATAATATTGCCTCCTGAATTTATTGAAATAAGGAGCCCTACTTCTATTATCCCTACATGAAATCGCTCTGTGATATATAAGGCAAAAAAAGGCATTAATAAGAAACCACCTAGCATATCAATAAAAGTGGCTAATGTTAATACCTTGAAAGCGCTAGGATATTCTCTATATATTCCTTTAAATTTTCTAAACATGGCTTGATCACTAATTCTCTAGAAAAAAATCCCATTTGAATTTATAATTAAAAATATTGTAGTTTAAAATAGATTCTTGAATTGAAGTTCGAAGTAATCAATGAATTTTTTATGAAGTAAGATCTATTTTTAAACCTTGTTCCGCATCTTCTTTAATTTTAACAAAACGCTTTTTAGTCACATTATTTAGGAACCAAAAACCTACAGCAGCTATAAGTGATAGAATACCTGCAAAATACCACACCCAATTTGGTCCAACAGTAGCTATAACAATTCCTGCTAGAAGAATTCCAAATAAATTTGGAATTGCCCAATGAAATCCAAAAACTGCCATGTAGCGTCCCCTCTTATCTTCAGGTGCAAAATGTGCAGCTACAGCTTGCCCTATGGGCATTTCTATCATTTCACCTATTGTAAGAATGATCATGGCAATAAAAAATAAAAATTCTGAAGAGACAAAACCATACATTCCAAAACCAACCATGTATAATAAGGTCCCCACTGCCATAACCTTCATAGGTGCATATTTAGAAACCTTTCTGGTGATCCAAAATTGCATAACCACGACCATAATTGCGTTCGTAGCCAGGAGGAAGCCAAATTTCCATGGAGCAAACCCATAAACATCTCTTAAAAAGACTGAAAGTGTACTATTCAGTTGCATGTAGACTAATACTGTTATTGCTGATACAGATAAAAATGCAACATATTGTAAATCCTTTAGAACATCTTTATATCCTATTAAAGTCTTTATAACGCTAACTTCGGGAGAATCATCCTTCTTTTCGGGTTTTGTCTCTGGGATCACTTTAAAAACAATGATCGCAGTTATAATGCTACTCACCGCATCTGCTATAAACAAGAAAAGATATGATTGAGCAGCAATTATTCCACCTAAAATTGGTCCAATTACAGCAGAAAGATTCACAGCAACTCTAAGGATTCCAAATCCTTCTGCTTGCTTATCTTTACCGAGTAAATCAACTACCATTGCTTGGCGTGCAGGTCCACCGAAATCTCCTAAGACTCCTAATATTGCAGCAAGTATGTAAAAAGCATATAATTCATTTATTATGCCCATAAAGATGCTTCCTATTCCACTAACAACTAACCCAAATAATATAAGTAATCGTCTACCAAATCTATCTGCTAAAGCGCCTCCCATTGCGCTTCCAAATATGCTCCCTAACGATAAAATGGTAAATAAAAATCCTACTTGAATCATTCCGACATTAAAGCGTGCAGTAATGTAGAGTGCAAAAAATGGATAAAGTAAGAAACTTCCCAACCTATCAATAAAAGTTGCAAGGACAAGAATTCTAAAAGAACCTGGGTATTCCTTGTATATCCCCTTAAATTTTGAGAACATGAGTATTGATTTAAATCGAATATTTCAATGAAATTTTAGTATTTGTAGAAGTGAATCTAAACTAATAACTCTTTAGTTATTTTATAAATCTATTTTTAGTTCCCTACTTTATTATACATAATGTGAACAACATGGTGAACGTTAAATATGTATGACTATTTATTAAGCGATGAAAATAAAAAATTTAAAGAAGAAGTTCGAGAGTTTGTTAAAGATGCGGTCCCTCCTTCATTACTAAAAAAAATGGACAAGGATGAGATTCAATATCCTAGTGAATGGTTAAATGCTTTAGCAGATAAAAATCTTATAGGAATTCGATTTCCTAAAAAATATGGTGGTAGAGGACTGAATTGGGAAAGTGAAGTAATTGCTCAAGAAGAAGTTGGCGTGTTGGGAAGTTCTTTAGCTTGCTTGTTTTCGCTTCCGAGTATTTGCGGAGAAGCCTTGAATCTATTTGGAACCGAAGAACAAAAGCAAAATTATTTAAAACCTATGTGTGAAGGAAAGAAATTCACCGCTGAGGCTTTAACCGAACCTAGAGGAGGATCTGATTTCTTTGGAGCCACTTGTACAGCAGTTAAAGAGGGTGATCATTATGTTCTTAATGGGGAAAAACGATTTGTCGTAGGAGCAGAAGGTGCCGACTTCTTTTTAGTTTATGCGAGGACAAATCTTAATGAAAAAGCTGATCCACACACTGCTTTAAGTCTATTTATTGTTGATAGAAGTGAAGGTGTGAGTACAGAATATCTATATGGATTGATGGGGACCCGAGGAGGAGGTGCTGGACGTATTAAATTTGAGAACGTTATAGTCCCTAAGGAAAATATTTTACTCGGAGAAGGTATGGGAGGTAAAATCTTTTATCAAATGATGGTTCCTGAGCGTTTAACAACTGCTTCTGGGTTATTAGGATTGGCAAGAGCATCTCATCACATTGCTACGAAGTATAGTTCTAGAAGAAAAGCTTTTGGGCAAACAATCAATAAATTTCAAGCGGTAAGTTTTCTCATAGCTGAAAATTGTACTTTATTGGATGCAATTCGAGGGATTGTCTATAACACCGCAAAAAGTATTGATGCGGGAGCACCACCAGCACTACAGCGAAGACTTGTTTCTGAGGCAAAAAAATTTTCCACTGAAAATTCTTGGAAAGTAATTAATAACTCGATGCAGATTATGGCAGGAATTGGATATACAACAGTTTATCCCATTGAACGATTGCTTCGAGACTCTAGGATCGGGCAAATATGGACAGGAACCAATGAAATAATGTCCCTAATCATCCAACATGAATGGTACAAGGAATCATTAAGCGAAAAATGGTTAGGTAGAGACGTAGAACAAGATGCTATAGATTCTGAGCATGCTGAAGAAAAACATTTTGGTTAATTTTTCTAATAAGTATTGATTAGCCTTTTTTTCAGCAATTCATTTTATAAATCTATACCAAGCATAAAGTGAGAGACTTATAAAGAAAGATGTCATAACCACATTAAATTTATCAGCAGTTACATTTCTAGTATTACTGGGATTGAGTGTAATCGCTCCAATTTTGCCCTATTATGCTGAAACATTTCATGTAAATTATACACTTGTTGGGCTTGTTGTAGCAGCATTCGGAATAGCTCGGATGTTTCTCGATTTACCAGCTGGTTTTTTAGCTCAAAGATTTAATAAAAAAAGCTTAATGATACTGGGATTAATTTTAGTCTCAAGTTCTTCAATTTTGGCTGGATTTGCCCAGAATTATTGGATGTTATTAGCCGCTCGAATTATTGAAGGCTTAGGTTCTGCAATTTATGTTACTACAGCTACTATATTTATTGCATTGGTAACTACTCCTGAAAGGAGAGGTTTTTTAATGAGCATTTATGCCGGATTTTTACTATTAGGGGCAATTTTTGGACCAAGTTTTGGTGGTTTTATTGCAGATACTTATGGTATTAATGCTCCCTTTTTTGCTTATTCCATAATATCGGCTAGTGGAATCATTCCTACTCTCATACTGCCACATGTGAATAATTCGAATAATGAAAAAATTATTAAAATACAAAATCTTTATCGCCAAGCTGGGAATGCTCTAAAAGATCTAAGATTTATACCAGTTCTTCCTGCAATTTTTTCCTTATTCTTTATTCGAACAGGAGTAAGAAGTACTCTTGTACCTCTTTTTTCAGGAAATGATCTTGGGCTAAATGAGTTTGATATCGGTATCCTTTTAACCTTTGCAGGGATTGCAACTGCATCTACAATGGTACCCATTGGTTTCATTTCAGATAAAATAGGGCGACGTACTCCACTATTGCTATCTCTTCTTATATCTGCCCCAGTAACTATATGGATTGCATTTACAACAGATTTTATGCAAATTTCAATAGTCATGTTTGTTTATGGAGCAATCATAGGTTTATCAGGACCAATTGCCGCATATGTTACAGATATTGCTCCAAAAGAAAAACTTGAGATTTATATGGGTGTATATAGGACGATTGGAGATATAGGATTTGTTCTTGGCCCTCTACTAATGGGATTTATTGTTGATCTTACTAATATCCCTGTAATGAGAGGAGGAACTTTAATTGAATTAGTAGAATGGCCACCTTTTGTTATAGCTGCTTTAATCATGCTTATAAGTGGACTAATTCTCTTTAAAGCACCCAATTTAAAGCAAAGTGATTTAAAAGATTAACGTGGTTAATTTATTAATTAAAACTGTAAAAGTTTATTTTTGCTTAGATAAATATCGAACTTTAACTAATAAGTCTCTGAGTTCCATCTTATCATTTTCCGCAGTAATATATTTTTTCTTAACTCCTTCTGAAAGTGGATATTTCACTATTTTATTCCCTTGAAGGGAGACCATGTATCCAAATTCATTTTTTAATACTAATTTCATCGCAGCTAACCCAAATCGCAAACCTAGTATCCGATCAAAGCAATTTGGAGTTCCCGCCCGCATGGTATGGCCCAGGACAACACTTCTACATTCAAAATCGATATCATATTGATTAAATATTTCTTTTAGATCTTCTCTTAGATTTAACTCATCGACAATAATTTGTGAAATGTTGAGTTTAGCTAATAATGGGTTCCCAAATGTATCTTTTGGCAATTTCTCAATGGTTTCTTTTCTAATTGTTTTAAAATCTCTGATTAACGAATCTTTTTTGGGATGAGCACCTTCAGAAGTCGCAATTATATGATATTTATAGCCAGACTTCACTCTCTCCTTTAAAACATTTATCACATCTTTCTCTAAATCAAAAGGAGTTTCTGGAATTAATATAATATCTGCTCCTGCTGAAATTCCGCTATACATTGTAAGAAATCCTGCGTCTCTTCCCATAATCTCTACAACAAAAACACGCTGGTGAGAACGGGCAGTCGTCGTGAGATTATCCATTGCATTAGAAGCTAATTGTGTGGCACTCCAAAACCCAAAAGTATAATGAGTTCCTGCTAAATCATTATCAATTGTTTTAGGACAGCCTACGATTTTAGCTCCTCCAAATTTATGCATCATATCCGCGACTCCAAGAGTATCATCACCACCAATCGCGATTAACGCATCAATCCCGAGATCTTTAAATTTGTTTGTAAGCTCCTTTGCTTTTTCTTCCTTTGATATGCTTCCCTTAAACGGATTAGTTCGACTCGTGTATAATAAAGTGCCTCCTTCCGTATGTAGATCATCATGATCTGCAATTCTTAGGGGGATCGTTTTGTTTTCAATGAAACCCTTCCAACCTTTTAAAATTCCTATACATTCTACCTCAGCATCGAAAGCTTTTAACATTATTCCATAAATAACTGAATTTAGACCGGGACAATCTCCCCCCCCAGTCAAAATTCCAATTCTTTTTATCGTCATTATTTTTAATCCCTTGAATTTGCTTACTTATATATAAAATAGATATTATTAAAAAATTATGTTAACTAAATTCTCACTCATTCACGCCATTTGATTGATTTACCTTCTGAAAAGTATATTTTGACTCATCTTGAGGTATTATATAACTCCCTCCTCCTGTATCTGTTATTTTAAGTGTAAAATTAAGTTTACCAACTCTCGCTTTTTCAATGTCATTTAAAATATCCTCTGCTTCTTTCTTTTGAATTCCATTGTCATCTATATTCTTATAATATATTCTTACTGCTTGCTCAAATCTGTCTAAAATACCCTCTACATTAGTATAAAAAAAATCTGCGTTTGGACCGGGCTCAACAACTATTTCTAGTTCTGGAATCTCTAACTTTCCCACTGGAGAACGATAAATTTTCGATTTTAGATCTTCTTCATTTGTTACCCTAAGAATTAAGATTCCTGGCTCAATCTTACTTGTAAGAGGTATCACGTCATTTTTTGAAAAATTGCATACATTACATTCGAATTTAATGATAAGCATTTTATCTTTATCGGGCAAATCATAGGTTGTTTTAGAAATTTTAATCACTCCCTTTTTACAAGCTGGGCATTTAAATGAAAAATCTTCTTGCGACTTTTTTGCTTCTTCAGACATGTATTATCATTTAAAATTGATCTTTTCAAGGTTTCCTTGCTTTATATTCAATTAAGCTGAAAAAA
Source organism: uncultured archaeon (assembly GCA_964632315.1). Classification (GTDB taxonomy): domain Archaea; phylum Asgardarchaeota; class Lokiarchaeia; order Sigyniarchaeales; family SOKP01; genus SOKP01. The sequence continues at coordinate 86,006 of CAZWEM010000010.1, read as the reverse complement.
ATGAGGAGATACACTTAATCATCTTAACTCAGTTATTTCAAATGATTTATTCTTATTAAACAGTGAACTTATATATCTTTTCAAGAAATTTTTAATTGATTGTCCATTATTTTCTATTAACGAGAGAATTTACATTAATTTTAAAAGTAATCACCAAATATATCTTCATTATTTGTTAATATTGATTACGGTTCAGAGAAGATTATTAGTGAAAAATTTGATGAGTGAAAATAATAAAATCGTTGAAATTACCTTTCATGGTCGAGGTGGACAAACAGCAATTACGGCTAGCCAATTATTAGCCCAACTCGCATTCGAAAAAGGATTTAAGGACACTATTGCAATTCCAATTATTGGTGCTGAAAGAAGGGGGGCCCCAATTCAAGCATTTACGAAACTATCTCGTAGTAAAAAAATTAAGACTTATGATAGCGTTAAGAATCCTGATTATATGCTTATTTTTGATGTAACTTTGTTAAATATCCCCTCAATTATGGCAACTATTAAAAGCGGAGTAAAGATAGTAATTAATAGTAAAAATCCTATAGATACCTGCGAATTTCCCGAAGATGTTAAATATTATATTGTTGATGCTACGGGAATATGCATCAATCAAGAGTTTATGCATTCTAGCGGACCAATATTAAATATCCCAATGTTAGGAGCATTTGGGAAAGTAACTGGCTTCTATGATCTCGATACAATGAAAAAAGTTATTTATAAAGAATTTGGCGAATCTCGAGGGAAAAAGAATTTTGAAGTTGCTACGGAAGCTTATAATAGTGTTAAGGAGGTTGAATATGAATGGATAAAGTGAAATGGAAAAATATATGTGAGGATAAAGATAAAAGACCAATAGTGCAAGAGTATCATAATTGGGAAGAATTACCTCCAATTCCAATCTCGCTTCCAATTAAAGGAGCAATAGGTACTACGGGGGACTGGAGAACATTTAAGCCCATTATAGACAAGGAAAAATGTACTAAATGTGGGATATGTTGGATGTATTGTCCAGAAGGTACTATTATTAAAAATGAAAAAGGAGAATTTGAAGTAGATTACGTTTATTGTAAAGGTTGTGGTATTTGTGCGAAAGAATGTCCAACAAAATGCATAGAAATGGTAAGAGAGAGTGAAGAATGAAATGATTGAGGCAAAACAAGATTTTAAACAAGAAAAAGAAACTTTAATTATTAAGGGGAATGTAGCAGCATCATATGCGGCAAAATCTGCACGAGTTCAAGTCATAAGTGCTTATCCTATTACACCACAAACAACAGTTGTGGAAAAACTTTCAGAATTTGTTGATAAAGGGGAAATGCCCGGGACTCAATATATTAAGGTCGAGTCGGAACATTCTGTAATGGCATCAATCATTGGAGCAAGCACAGCTGGTACCAGGACTTTTACAGCAACTTCAGGACAAGGCCTTTTCTACATGTATGAGATGGTCCATTGGGCAGCAGGGACGAGATTACCAATTGTAACAACCATAGCATCACGCGGTCCGGCTCCACCTTGGAACATTTGGGCAGATTTTACCGATGTTATAAGTTGTAGGGACACCGGCTGGATGATCTCATTTGCTTCAAGTCATCAAGAGATATATGATGATATTCTAATGTCCTACAAGATATGCGAAGATCATGATATTTTATTACCCAAATTCGTAGCTTACGGCGGATTTATACTTTCTCATACTTCCAAACCAGTAATAATTGAAGATCAAGCTAAGGTTGATGATTTTCTTCCACCATTGCCAGATGAGAAAGGATGGCCTCATATTTTTCTCGATCCTGAAAGACCAATGATGCATGGTAATCTCATTATGCCTGCTGGCTTCTATAACGAGTTCAGGTTAAAAATTCATTATACTCATGCTTTAGCAAAAGAAAAAATAAAAGAAGTTACATCAGATTTTGAGAAATTTTTTGGTAGATCTTATGGAAATGGCTTGATCGAAGAGTATAGAATGAATGATGCGGAAGTAGCAATAATTAACTATGGGGAACTTGCTATGCAGATGGAAGAAGCTGTTGATCAATTGAGAAATGAAGGTTATAAGGTAGGATGTGTAAAATTAAGATATTTTAGGCCATTCCCAGTTGAAGATATTATCAACGTTGCAAAAAAGGTAAAAGTTCTTGGTGTAGCTGATAGAGCAACAGCATTTGGATCTCCTACTGGTGGACCAGTTAGTAGCGAAGTAAAATCTGCGTTATATGGTTCTGGAGTATCCACAAAGGTTTTACCTATTATTATGGGATTAGGTGGTAGAGAAGTTAGTTTAGAACAACAAATAAATCAATTAAAAACTTTAATAAAATTAAATGAAACTGGGGAGCTTCCAAAAGATATGATTGAAGGAACTTTCTGGGACGGATTGTTGGAGGTAGAGTGAAGATGGTATCGATTAAAGAAGCGTTAGATGTTGCTCAAGAAGAGTATTTCTTAGCAGGCAATTCCACGTGTGCAGGATGTGGACTTGAGATCGCTTTAAGATGGGCAATGAAAGCTTTAGGGGCAAATACTTCATTAGTTACTCCTGCTAGTTGTTTGAATGTAGTTATTGGACTCTGGCCAAAAACTGCTCCCACTTTCCCTTTTATGAATATGGCTTTTGCTGCAGGAGCAGCTGCAGCTACGGGGGTTTCGGCAGCATTCAAAGCAAAAGCATATAAATTTCCAGGGAAAGTCTGGGAAAAAATGACTACATTAGTATTCGCTGGAGATGGAGGGACTACAGATATAGGGATTCAAGGATTAAGTGGAGCTGCAGAACGAAACTCAAACATCATTTATTGTTGTTATGATAATGAAGCTTACATGAATACTGGAATTCAGCGATCTTCTAGTACACCACATGGAGCAGTAACAACAACAACTCCATTAGGAAAAGAAAGGTACAAAAAAGATTTACCAAGAATTATGGCCGCACACGACATTCCTTATGTTGCGACTTGTTCTGTAAGTGAACCTTTAGATATTTATGAAAAATTTAAAAAAGCCAAATCTATTGAAGGTTGTAAATATATTCAAATATTAGCTTCTTGTCCTCCAGGATGGGGAATCTCCTCAGAGGATTCAGTCGAAATCCCTCGTTTAGCAGTTAAAACAGGTTCGTGGATCTTGTATGAAATAGAAGATGGTGTTTTAAAGTTATCCAAAAAGAGTAAACCATTATTAGATCCATCAAAACGCGTACCATTAATAGAATATCTTTCGAGACAGAAAAGATTTGCAAAATTGACTGAAAAGCAATTAGTTGAACTTCAACGAGCCCTTGATCACCAATGGGAAATGATTAGTTCTGAATTAAATTGTCAGGAAGATCGGATAAGATAAATTTTTTTATATTAATCTCCTTTTTATCATTGAATTCAGATGGGACTTTTACTTAAACTTAGTGGAAAGAATATTAAAGAATTGGATCTTTATCTTGAAATTGCAGTAGATACAATCATCGAAGGAAAAACAGTTGCATTTCCAACAGATTCAGTATATGGTATAGGGGGTGATCCCCTGAATTATGAACTCATCGAAAAAGTATATCAGATAAAGTTTAGAGATCGAACTAAGGGATTATTGATACTAGTAGCAGATATGGAAGAAGCAGCAAAACTCGCTGAATTTAATAAGGAATCAAAAATATTAGCCGATAAATATTGGCCTGGTCAGTTAACATTAATTCTAAAAAGAAAAACATCCTGTATTGTTCCTGAAGAAGTATCTGCTTCGAAGGAGACTATTGGTATAAGAATTCCTGATAATGAAATTGTATTAACGATTTTAAAAAAGTTAAAAGAAAGAGGACATTTTGGTGGTATAATTGGTACTTCTGCAAATTATTCTGGAGAAAAACCTTCGGTGAGTGGTGATGAGGTTGCTAAAAAATTCCTAAATCCAATAGATTTAATAATCGATAACGGAAAATCAAAATCTAAAATACCAACGACAATCGTTGATTGTACAAGCAAAAGACCTAATATTATTAGATTAGGAGTGATTTCGGAAGAAGATATTATGAATGTTTTATCCAAAATTAAATAATGAGGGATTTTTATTAAAAATTTCAATTTACTCATATCTACTTCAAGATTTAACGAGAAAAACGCAAAAGCAGAACTATGGTTCACCTTACTTATGTGCGGAGACGAATATCCAATCATATCTAGATTGGATTTTCAAGGGCTTCTTATAGCATTAACAAAAATTGATAATAAAACTGTAATTCAAAAAATTAAAAGAATCTCTAAAGAAAATCCCGACTTTTTTCAATTTATTCTTAAAATTATACCAATTGATTACGTTTGTGAAACTCAGGTTCAAACGATATCAGAAATCATTCAATCAAATTATTACAAGTACATTCATTCTGAAGACAGTTTTAAAATTGTACTGAATCGTAGAAAAAGCCCTTACATAAATAGACAATCATTTATTAAAAAAATCGCCTCAATTTTAAATAATAAAGTTGATCTGGAACACCCTGATAAGATCATCCATATTGAAATTTTGGGAAATATATCTGGAATTTCCTATTTAAGTCCAAATGCAATCATTAAAACTAAGGATTTATAACTTAAAGGAGTCTATTAAGTTTATTCTAAGCTGAGTAATGCCATTTTCTCAGAAATTAAATCATTTAAACTCACGTAAAATAAGTCTAAATTTTCAAGATTTAAGACTGTATCTTCTGGTTTAATATTGTAAGATCTAAGTATCACATCTATTTGCTTCTCCTTAATATTGAAGAATTTTTTTATCTTGTTGAATTTTTCTAAGGATTTATCTAAAATTTTTGGCTTTTGCGGAATAGAATCCAGTTCTGCTATTAACTTTTTATCTATTTCGGAGATTTTATCAATTTTATGTATTACACAGTAGTGTAATACCCCTTTGTCAAGGATTTCTTCATTAATACCAAAATTTTTTAAACTAAATTTAATTTGCCGGTTACAGGCTAAGTACAATAATAATTCGATGTTTTTACTTGAAGCTATGTTCCGATTTGAACCGAATGATTTTATGAAATGATAACAAGCATCAACGATATGTTTTTGATTTAGTATAAACTCATCATTGAAAAATTGTATAACAGAGCCCGAAAAACTCAATTGAATTTTATGTATTAGCGCTAAAGTATCTTCTAAAGATATAGTATTTAACTTCAATTTGATAGCATTTATTCCAATGTAATATTCAATTCCTTTTAATTTAATAATCATCATAAAGGGAAACTCCATAATAACCAAGATGGTAAAAAATTGAGATTTAACCTTATAATTATAAAAATCACTAAAAATATTACTAAAATTGAAGTGAAAATCCAATCTCTTGATCTAAATTTAATTGAGTAATAATAAGTCCTTTCATTATTGCTTCCAAAAGCTCTTGATTCTAATGCTTCTGCCACATTAAAAGCCCTTTTAATTGAACTAATTATCAAAGGTACTAGTAAAGGAAATAAGTTTTTTATCTGATTAATAATTCCTTTTTGCTGTAACTCATATCCTCTGCTTTGTTGAGCATCAATGATATTCTGAGCTTCTCTTGAGATAGTTGGAACGAATCTAAATGCTAATGAAAACGAAAAAGCAAATTCATAGGGGACTTTCATTGAAATAAGTGATAAAGCTAAGTCGTTTGGATCAACAGTTAAAAAAAATATAGAAAACGCTGAAATCATAATTAAAATCCTAAGGACCATTGCTATTCCGAAATTAAAAGAAATAAACAATGTGTTCAATATTATAATTAAAAGAAATAAAAATGACATTCCAGTTATACTTCTAAACCACATGCGAAACATTCTTCCAATTATTATAATTGGAATTAAAGTGAATAATATGATTAGTAGGGGAATTACTTCAACAAATAATAAAGCACTAATAGTATAGATTATTGCGAATATTAATTTAGAACGGGGGTCTAGATTATGCACAATTGTGTCCTTTTTAAGGAACTTAAATGCATTTAAAAATTGAAGCGACATATTAAAACCTCTAAGACTCAATTTGATTTTTAATATATGACGATAAAAATTCAATTAATTCAAAATCTTTGACAATCTCATCTGGTACATTTATTCCAATTTTTTTTAATCCTAATTTGAAACTATAAATTTGAGGATAAATTAAAGATGCATTTTTTACGAGAAATTCGTTTGTTAATAATTTGGAACTAGGACCATCAGCTAAAATTCTTCCCTGTTTCATCAGAATAATTCGAGGGATGTATTGAAATGCAAATTCTATATTGTGAGTAACTACTATAATAGTTTTTTTTTTCCTTTTTTCACTTTTGAGCATCTCAATAAATAAATTTATTTCCTTGGCATCCTGTCCAAGGGTAGGTTCATCAAATACTAGCACTTCTGGATCCCTACACATTATTGAAGCAATTGCTAACTTCTTGGCTTCTCCTCCAGATAAGTTGATTGGGGAGCGATTCTTATATCTCTCAAAATCATATTTTACCAGGGTATTCAGGACATTTTCTTCAATTTCACTTTTAGTGAGATTCATACTCTTCAATGAAAATCTAATTTCATCTTCTACTGTGTTAGAAAAAAGTTGATGCATAGGATTTTGAAATATAATACCAACCCTTGTTGACATGGATGCGATGGTTTGATTGCTTATGTCTTGTTGATCAAAATAGACAACTCCAGAAGAGGGCCGTAATAATCCATTTAACAATCTAATTAATGTGGTTTTTCCTGCACCATTTTGCCCCATAATAGCTAAACATTCCCCCTTTCTAATTCGCAAATTAATATTTCTTAATGCTATGGTCCCATCTGGATATCGATAGTTTATATCTTTTAAACGAATCATTTATCGTCACTCCTTAGATGTTGAAATATCATTAATGCTTGGTCGATGGTAACAGGTGTGTTAATATTGTTTAAGTTCAATTTATTGAAAAATGAATAAATAAAAGGTTTATTAACATTCAAATTCTTGAATGTTTTACTATGTATTACTTCGTCTCTATAACCTTGAGAACCAATTGTTCCATCTTTAATAAGGATAATCTGATCTACAAAGGGAAGAACTAAATCTAATCTATGTTCACTTATAATTATTGAAATTTTTCTTTCTTTCTGAATTTTTTTAAGTAAAGTCAAAATTTTGCAAGCATATAATGGATCTAAACTGGCGGTAGGTTCATCCAAGATGATAATTCTTGGCTCTAATACTAAAATTGATGCAATTGCTACCCTTTGTTGTTCTCCGCCACTTAATTCATAGGGCGCCTTATCCAATAAATCTTCAATTTCTGTTAATCTCACAACTTGATCTATTCTACTTTTAATGATATCGGGATGAACACCCAGATTTTCTAGCCCAAAGGCAATTTCATGTTCAACATTCATCGCAATTAATTGATTTTCTGGATTTTGAAATACAATTCCAACCTCTGTCGAAAGATTAGAAATTTGCGTTGATTCAGTATTTTTTTTTCCTACTTCTACATATCCTTTGTAAAAACCGGGATAAAATTGAGGAATTAGTCCATTTAAGCACCTGATGAAAGTAGTTTTCCCAGATCCGGTTTCTCCAGCCAATAAGATGAATTTATTTGATTCAATTTTTAAATTAATATCCTTTAAAGCATAATCTTCATTTCCTTTGTATCTAAAAGAAAAGTTATGAAATTTAATTAGGCACATACTAATTACTTGTTTAATTATTGAATTCATCTAATTAAAATTTCTTGGATCAATTTTAGTAAATCTTCAAGTTTCTCATCTATACCTTCATCAAAGAACACACTAGCGGCTCCATCATGACCTCCACCTCTTCCATCACTAATGATTTCCAATAATTTTCCTAGATGTAGCCCAGTCTCTAAACAAATATGTTTTTTCGCTCTTGCAGTTATAAAATTGCCTTTTTTTAATTTAGAATAGACAATGCTTATATCAAGACCCAATTTTAATAAATTTGTGGCGACTTTAGCCCTAAAGTTACTCACATGACTAACGCCAACTAAAATGTCTCGCATTCGGTATAGCTTTATCCTTTGAGCTCCCTTTATTTGCGCAATTTTTTCTGATAAGTCTTTCTTATGATCTAACAAGCCTACAATCTCTTGATAATTTACCTTATTCTCGAGAAGGCTTGCTAATCCTCGAAAAACTCGCGTATTGGCGTGTTTGAAAAAACCGGTATCACTAATTATTCCTGCAGCTATAAGATAAATGTAAGGTATTGGAATTTTAAAGTTATAGTGTTTAAATAATTCAAATATTATTTCTGAAGTAGAGTTATATTTATCCTCAATAATGTTTAATTTATTCTGACTTTCATTTTTCAAAATAGGAAAAGAATGATGATCAATAAAAATAATGGACTTATTAATAAGACTTTTATTTTCGATGCTAGGCACTTCGACTTGGTCTAAATTATTTGTATCCAAGATAATAAATACTTCAATTTCTTTCAAGTCAATAATCCTATCTTGAACATTAAAATCACCGAACTTATCAGTAAAGAGGGAAAAAAAGTCTTTTGTTGATTTGGTTAAAGAAGATAAATGAAAATAAAATCCATTAAGCTCTAACTTTGTTATCAAGTACTTAAAACTGATAATAGAAGCTAACGCATCAATATCTAATAAATTATGGGTTAAAACTAGAGTTTTTTTATTATTTATAAAGTCTAGAATCTTTTCAAATTTAGAGCTAAGCATGAATTAATTCGAATTTTATTAGGTTATGTAAGTTGGAGATCATTTTGAAGTGATTTTTGCATCGTTTCAATGCTGGTTTTGGTACGTTCGATCTTTTGAATAATGGTTTTAGATCTCATCTCTAATGTTTTCTTTAGAGATTTTTTTTCATCAAGAAGGCGATTTCTTTCACTTTTCACCATAATTCCTCCTATACTTTTATAAACTAGAGTATCTTCGGTTGTTTTTTCAAGTTCTTCAATTGCTAAATCCGCTTCTCTCATTGAGTTATCGATTTGGATACGCTGTTGTGTTAAAAACTCAAGATTTTGACTTAGTGTATTGAGATCTTGGATCTTTTTCTTGGTAGCATCATCTAATTGATCAAAATTTATTGTCATGTTATTTTGCACTCAATTATTTTTTTAAAGAATAGAATGAATTTTAAAATAAGAAATTTTCTAATTTAAATTGAGTCATATATTTCTATAGTATCCTCAATAATCTTCCCCAAATTAATAATCTCATTCATAGATGCCCTATATGCCGTGATGTCACGACTCTTGACATAAAATAATAATGATTTATTACTCAATTTGACATTAATAACGGATCGATTACTCCTTTTAGAGTTTAATTCTGGTAAAAATGAATTATAAGCAAATTTTGACAATTCAGGTTTAGAAAATGCTAATTCTATTTTTGATTTAATAAAAAAAGAGGCTGTTTGATTCATTTTTCTTCCAGTACTTCTAATTCTCGCTGTTTCTGTTTTGTTATTCTGAAAGATTCCGCTCCACGAGGAGTTTGGATAAAGTAAGCACCACCAGTAAACTTAGCTTCACATTTTCGGCAATACCAAACACCACTTGAAATTCTCTTGATAGAACCTTTAGTTTGGCATTTTGGGCATTTAATGTTACCACTTTTTTGTTGTTGCATCACTAAACGCCATTTTTTTCTCACGTTAGCTCCATATCTTGGTCCAAAACGTGCACTTATTCCACTCTTTTTCATACGAGCCATATGTTTTATCCACTTGATTAGCTATTTTTTTCTTAATCAAATTCAATAATAATTACTTACAAATTAATTTTTCGATTGTGGTTAAATTATTTAAATCTCAATTACAAGGTATATCTAATAACTTAAATTAAGAATAGATTTAAACAAATGAACACCTTTATTTTAGATTTAACTGACTTAAATAATATAAAAGCAAATGAAGTAGGTAATAAAGCTGCAAATTTGAATATACTAATTCAAAATGACGTAAACGTCCCTGCTGGTATCGTTTTGAAATCTAATGCATATAAACTGTTTATGGAAAGAAATGAAATTCCTAAAATTATCTCCAATATCGAATTGAATTACGAGGATGAGAGCTTGCTCGAAGAATCTTCAAAAAAAATTAGAGATAAGGTTGAAAAAAGTAGCATACCAGAAGAGATAATAGATCAATTACGCTCCTATTCACATTTATTTGAATCGAATCCTGTAGCAATTAGATCTTCTGGATTTTTAGAAGATCTCACTAAGGCCTCATTTGCAGGACAATATGACACATTTTTGAATGTATATGGATTAGAAGAAGTTCTTAATCATATAAAGAAATGTTATGCATCAGTTTGGAACAGTCGTGCCTTAATATATAGAAGGAACAACAAATTAAGCGATCAAGATGTCGAGCTAGCTGTTATAATCCAGAAAATGATTAATGCTAAGGTTTCAGGAGTATTATTTACTTGCAATCCACTAGACATAAATAAAAATGAATTTATAATTGAATCCAATTTTGGTTTGGGAGAATCAACCGTTTCTGGTATCTCTACTCCAGATGAATATGTTCTTCAAAGAGAGAAAGAGAATAAATTTAAGATTAATACTAAAAGAATAGGGAATAAGTTACTCTTAACTCAACCCAAAAAAGATTTGGGAATTGAGCATATAATTTTAACAGGAAATCAAAATAGGAAAAGCTCTTTATCAGAAAAACAACTTTATCAATTAGCTTATCAAGGATTTAAAATAGAAAAGATTTTTCAAAACTTACCGCAAGATATAGAATGGAGTATTGATGACGAAAATATAATTCATATTCTTCAAAGTCGTCCTATTACCACAGTTGATAAAATATCAGAGAATAATCAAATTCTGTGGAGTCGAGGTTATTCTGATGATTACTGGAATGATAATACCACACCTCTTTTTTTTGAATTGCTAGGAACACATCTAACTAAAGTTGTAAATATGGAATTAAATAGTATTATGGGATATAAAGAAATAGACAATCAACTTTTAAAACTATTCAAAGGACATGTCTACTTTAACTTAAATGTATTGAAGAAAAAGGTTGAATACGAAATTCCGCCTTTTATGCGAAATAGAGATGTGTTGAATTATTTTCCTAATGGGTTTGGGTCATATGGAAAGAATACAATAAAGGACCTCACTTTCCATCTAAAAAGTTATTTATTTGCTCAGATCCGGATAAAATTCAATGATCCGGATGGTGCAATGTCAAGAACAGCAGATACCTACGAAAAATGGACCGAGAAGGAATTTAAACCTTTTTGTAAGGAATTTGATGAGAAATTAGGGAATTTAAAAGAAAATTATGATAAAAGATCCTTAATTAAATTATCTGAAGAATTGGATGAAATAATGATACCACATTTTCGTTTAGTGAGATATGGGATTCCAATTCACAATATTGGAATGAATTTGTTAACACAATATCTTTTAAATCGTTTCTTAGGACAGAAGCTTGCATTAGAATATTATCCATTTCTGATTTCGGGATTAAAACATAAATTAACAGAAACAAATAATCAAATCCATCAATTGGCATTTCTAATTAACCAATCAAAAAGTTTGAGAGATATTGTTATCAAGGAAGACTCAAAATTGCTATATAGTAAAATCAGCCAAGACCATAATCAAGGTACAAAAATATTTCTATATGAATTTAATAAATTTCTAAATAATTATGGTGATAGAGGTTTTACACGTGAACCTTATTATCCTAGATGGTGCGAAGATCCAAGCTTAGTTTTTGATGTTATTAAATCTTTAATTTTTGAAAATAATATTGGTCAAAGTGGGAACTTCAAAGAAAAGCAAAATAAAAAGAGGGAACAAATCGAAAAACTTGTGGAATCAAAAATCAAAAGTGAACATTTGGGATTTTTAAAATGGATACTTTTTTCACGAATTTTAAAGAATAGTCGGAAATACATCGTTTTCAGAGAAAATCAGAGATTTAACCTCGATTCTTGGATATCTCGCATAAGGATGTTATATCTTAAAATTGGTCAATTGCTAGTGGATGCTAATATTTTAACAGATAAACTAAATATTTTTTTCCTATTTAAAAATGAAATTAACTCCTTTTTAGAAAATAACTTTAAGTCTATTGAATTAAAAAAGAAAGTTAAGAAAAGACTTGAGATTTTTAAGAAATATGAAAATGTCCTCCCTCCAAAATTTCTTCTTGGTTCTAAGGAATTTGATGATATTGAATTATATGATGAGGATTGTAATATTTATGAGGGGATTCCCGCTAGTTATGGTATGATAACAGGACCGATTCACATTATTAATAATATCTCCCAAATTTCAACGGTTCAATCAGGAGAGATTCTCATCGTTCCTCGAACTGATCCTGGTTGGACTCCTATTTTTTCCAAAATTGGAGGTCTAATAACAGAAACAGGAGGTATATTGTCTCATGGTGCGGTTATTTCTCGAGAGTATGGTATCCCAGCAGTTACTAATATACAAAATGCTACCAAGATATTTCGTAACAATCAAATTGTAACATTAAATGGTTATAATGGTATTATCAAAATAAAAAAGGAATGATTATGGAAAAAATAATACATACAGAAAAAATTACTAATCACCCAGATTGGAATGAGAGTTATTACTTTGTTTTTTATGACAAGATTCAACAAATCGGAGGAATGTCTCGAATAGGATTTAAACCAAATAAAAAAGAAGGGATGACTTTTTTCTTTTTATACTTCCCCGATAAATCCGTAGCAGGCTTTTATCGTACAATTAAAATAAATGAATTTAATGATCATATTGAAGTAAAAAAAATGAAACATCTATGGAAAGAAAATGGAACCTGGGATTATAACTTCAATGGGAAGATGATATTCGTTAAAAATTCAAGAGATTTACCGCAAGTGAATGAGAATCCTAAATTAATTACTAAACTTGAAAAAGTAGATTTAAATCTTTCCTATAAACCGATTAATAAAGTTTATGAATACAGTAAATTTATGACCCCAGAATCTTTAGAAATAGGAAAAAAATCGGGAGATAAACACTGGGAGCAAATTGGGCTGGTTGAGGGATGTATCAAAATCGGAGAAGATATAATTTCCATCAATAATGTGATGAGTCAGCGTGATCATACATATGGAGTTAGAGACTGGACAGGTGTCGGTAATTGGATATACTGTGTCATTTGGTTTAATAAAAACCTCGCTTTAAACCCAGCAGCAATAATAACTAAAAATGGGAAGATATCTAGTGGAGGCTTTATTTACAAAAATGGATCAAACATTCCAGTTCGTCAAATAAAACTATTAGAGGAAAAAAATGAATCTGATGGAATTTTCCCTATTAGTTCAGAAATAGAAATTTTAGATTATTATGGTGAAACTCATTTTTTAAAGGGAAAAGTTGGTCCAATCATTCCCCTTCCCTTTAAAGATGAATTGGGTAATCGTTCAATCTTAGTGCAATCCTTTGGAAGTTTTGAGTTTGATGGGATTAAAGATGGTTATGGAACTTTTGAAACTTTAAGGAAATCAAAATAAAAAATAAAAAGTCAAATAAAAAAATGGTTAATAATTTACTTTATATTGCCAAAGATCGAATTTCTTTCGCAATTCTTTTCCAATATCCATTGCTTTCTGGCATAACATTTCTATTTCATCAATAGAAAAAGTTGCTATTCCACTTTTCTGGATAGAGGTAATACTATCTTCAGTAACGGATATTGAAATTTTACCATCAGAAATTAATTCTTCAGCTAAATTCGGATCTAAAAAAATAATATCATCTATTTTTCCAAAGGTTAAAACTAAGGGTAACTCCTTTATGATCATATCTCCTGTTAAATATTTTCCCGTCCAAACCAGTTCTCCATCTTCAATTTTTCCTTCTGGGATGTGACTGGAAATAAGTGAAATTAAAGAACTCACTCCTCCCGCATCAATCAAATTGCCAGCATAATTTAATACATACATATCTACAAACAAAATGTAAACTAATTCTTTTTCTTTGATACATAATTTTTTAGTTTGAACACAATCAGCGTGTCTAATACCTCGATCGACTACCCTCGCTAACTCAATAGATTGTTCATCTGGAGGACCTCTTTCGAAAAGCGGAGATGCAACGGGCAGTAATTCTGCCATAATAGTACACACACCTTCGTCTGGCATGTCTGGGAAAGGTTCACCCACCTCATATTTCAAACCAGTAACTATTCTGGTCTTTCCTAAGGATACATCTGCAGAACCTTCAGCAGAAGCGATTATATCGTGTTTAATTTTAAAATCACGATATTCCCATAATCCTCTCTCATCAATTCTTTCTCCTTTTTTCAAATTATTTATGATGTAATTTTTTTCAATTGCAGAGATAACTCTTTTAATGTTCATCATTTTATTCGCTGCCCCCACTTATTTCTTCTTGAATTTCAATGTATTTCTTCTTTAATGCTTCTACCTGAAGGTCGTAGATCTTGTCTAAAGCATCTTTGGCTAAAGATAGATACTCATTTAAATTCTCTATTTTCATTTCACCATCAAATTGCAATAATGACAATTCTTCATTAAACCAAGTTATGGCGCAAGGTAAATCCGCTTCTCCAGCTTTATCTTCAATTCCTGAAAGATCAGTGACTATTTGGCCATCAATTTTTCCAACAGCAACAGCGGTCACCAAACTTCTCATAGGGATACCTGCATCCGCTAAAGCTAAGGCAGCGACTGTAGTACTCGCGCATCTAGTACCTCCATCAGCATCCATTACCTCAATGAATATTTCAAAGGAAGTTCCAGGATACAATTCGAGAAAAAGCACTGGTTCTAAACAATCTGATATTATCATCGAAATTTCTTTTTCTCTTCGTCCAGGTGCAGGCCGTTTTCTATCAAAAACTGAGAAAGTAGCCATTCTATAAAATACTCTAAGTATTCCTCTGTCAGGTTTAGCAAGGTGATGTGGATGAACCTCTCTTGGACCATAGACAGCTGCATAAATTTTATTATTTCCCCATTCTAAATAAGCAGATCCATCAGCATTTTCTACAACGCCAACTTGTATTTTAATTGGTCGAAGTTCTTCTTTATCTCGCCCATCAAGCCGTTTACCATCATCTCTAAACAGCTTTTCTGGGTATTCATCTTTTATTACTAACGGCATTTATTTTAATCCTCTTTTAATTTTTTCATTTTCAATATATTCAGACATTCTATCAGTTAATCCAACTGTGTGAGCTTCTCGTTCAATTTTTTGAATTGCATCAATTAATAACCTTTCGTGAGCTATATCCTCCCCTTTTAACCATATCCTACCATTTTGAGTCACAAAAATATTGGTTTTAGTAAGATTTTTCAAAATCTTTATCATGGAACCATTACGACCGATTACTCTAGGAATTTTAGGAGGATCGATAGATATTACAATTCCATTATTTTTTTTGCCTAAATATTTACCTACTGTAGTTAATTCAGGTGAATTTAATCGATCTGCTGATAATACTTTAGCAATCAATATATCTCCTACCTCATACCTTTCAGTCCCAGAATCATATCGATCATGGCCTCTTTTCATTCTTCCACGTTTGATAGTATTTTTAGGTTTAAGTATTGCATCTTCCTTGGCGTTGATATCACATCGATACTTAACTGGGTTTTTGTCTACGACAAGAGCGATTACTTTATCTCCAGGACGAGCTGTGTAAAAACCTCTTAGTGGAATAACATTAATATAATTCCTCTTTGTTTGTTTTAACCCAATATTCAGAGAAATTATTTTTGATCTATCTTTTGTTAATAATGTTCCCCTACCTGGTAAAAAATTGTTTGTATCTGTAGTCAAAACTTCTCCTGGTACAACTAAGTCTCTTGTTGTTTCCTCATCTTCAAATTCATCATCATCTTCAAGTTCCTCATCATCTTCAAGTTCTTCTTCATCTTCAACAGTATCATCCAAATCTTCTTCATTAATTTCATCTTCACTCATATGAATGCTCTCTCTTATGTTGATTATTGTCTAATCTTCTAAAAATAATGTAAAATAAGATTCTTGTCAACAATTATGATTTTAAGATTTTTGTTTGGACTCTTCCATGGGTTAATTTATTTAGTTTGTCAATCAATTCCATTTGCAAACCCGCGGGCAAATTGATAACAGCGACCCATGAACCATCACTTTGCCACTCTTCTTTCTTAATTTGAGCTAACTGAGCAACTACATTATATCCCTTTGCGGTAAAAGCTGTAGGAATCTTTATTGCCATTTCAACTTGCTCAATACGTATTGGAATGATCGCTCTTAAACTTTTTACTACATCTTCAACTTGTTCTTCCGCATTTTTCATTAAATCTATTTTTACTTTTGATTCCTCTATCGCTTTCTCGATCCTTTGGTAAGGATGTGGCTTTTTATTTTGAGGATTTATTGCATTTTTACTAATTATCGTTATTATTTGTTTCAGCTTCTTTTCTCTCTCTTCTTCTCGTTGGGCTCTCGTCCAATGAATTTCTCCATCTAATAATATATATGCTCCAATGGTTTTGCCATCAGTAGATTCAAAAATAGCTTCCATATCACCGTCAGTTGCTTTTTTTCCTCTACGTAAGTCCTCAAAAACAGTAAAACTCTCGAAAATGAGTTCCATTGATATTCTTGAATCATTCAATATATCTTGAATAGTTAACCGGGACTTCTGATTTCCATCTTTCAGACGTCTTCCGATTTCTTCACGAATGATCTTCTTAGCTTCCCACGCTTTATCGGGATCCATTAGCATTTCAAAACTTCTACCCTCTTTTTCAATGCGTCCAATTATGAATCCCCCTAAATCAATTCGTGCTCTATCAATCATTAGTAATACACATATTTTATTATGATTCAAGATCTTTAGTCTAACTTAAAAAGTATCACACTAACATAAAATAAGGAGATTATTGTACTTGCTGTATTTTATCTAATAATTTTTTCTTATCATTTAGATCTAATAACCTAAATGTCCTTTCGTCTTTTAGGATATAAGCAACATCGCACGTGTGTTCATTTAAGTTTTCGCCCATTAATTCCTTTAAAGTTCTTAATGGTAATAATTTCAAATCTTCATCAGTAATATCTTCCTTATAATTTGTTTCCAAGAAATCTCTCGCTTCAGTCGCTCCTGAGCCAATTGCAAATGCTTTGTAACCCCACATTGCTCCACTTGGATCAGTTAAATATAATGAAGCTTTTCCATCGGAATCTATTCCCGCTATGAGAAGACTTACTCCAAAAGGCCTTACACCAGCATTTTGAGTGAATAACTGAAGATATTCACATATATTCAAGGTGGAATCCTTAACTGAAATTTTTTCATCATAATTTAATAAATTTACTTGAGCTTGAACGCGCGCACGATCTACCAACACTCGCGCATCAGCAGTTAATCCAGCAATGGCTACTCCAATATGGTCGTCAATTTTAAAAATTTTCTCTGAACCAATTACTTCTTGTAATTCAGAATTTTTCTTTTCAACCGCAAACACAACAGAACTTTCATTTCTACATACAATAGCGGTTGTTCCTCTTCTCACGGCCTCTATCGCATATTCAACTTGAAATAATCTCCCTTCTGGGGAGAATTGCGTAATTGCCATGTCATACCCGCGACCAGCTTGCTGAAACATTTTAAATTCTCCTGATTTTTTGACTAAATCTATTCTTTTACATTATTTTTTCTTGTTGAAAAGAAGTAATAATTGATTTAATTTATATTTTTTTTTAATTTTTTAAAAAAAGCAGTTTAGAAAGTATCAATCTAATTTAGATCATTAAAAGAACTGAAATTTAACTCCATGCAACCTTATTTATTAGAATAGACCACTCCAAGATAATTAATCCTTCATCGCGAGTATGTGCAAGTAAGTAATCTCCCTCTTTAGTTATAGAACCGACAATATTTCCTTTTCCTTTAGCAATATTTTTAGCTGCTAATTGGATTTCATCACTCTTCAATATAGCATATCGAGTGTTCTGAAAAAAGAGTGCTGAATCTTTGTTTTTCCAAGCTTTTAAAATTGAACTTGCCTCTTCATTTGTGAGTAAAAAATCCTTAGATTTAAAAACTACATTACCAGTGGAATCCAATAAGAATATCTCTTCAACTCCTTCTTGTTCTTGTAACATCTGAACTAGATTTTGAAATCTACTTTTTTCCATAATTATAATTTTAATATCAATTATTTTTATTAATCAATGAAATAAGCTAAATTTAAATTTTATTTTTTACATACCCTCTGGACAAGTCAAATTATTTTACATATTATACATTAATTGGTATTACTAATAATTCTAAGTGATTTTAATGGTAATTAAATTGGTTTTGATCGACAAATTGCCAAAGAGAGAATCAATAATTTCTCGCTATAAAAAATATGTTCGAGAAATGGTAATTGGATTTAAAAATACACAAATTCAATTCAATAAGCTGAGAAATTATGATAATAGGATTGAGGTAAGTATTAAAGGACCAGAAAAAGTGTTTATCAAAAACTTACTCGAGAAAGAAATAGGGATTATCCATAATTTCAATGATATTGAGATGAATATGCGATTAAAAGGTAATTTTGTGGATGTAGGAAAAGTTGGGTTTGGAATATTTGTCGACTGTGCCGTTCTTAACCCTAATGTTGATGTATTGATTACTCTAATTAGTCTAAGAGAACAACTCTGTAAGGGAAAAGAAAAATCAGTTCCTGAGATAATAAAAGCATATGAATTTATTAATGATTTTCCTGTACATGTTAAAATTACTTCGATCGATGAAGGAAAACAAAATCTCAAAGGCGTCTTAGATATCACCACACTAAATTTGTTTGATAAATTACTTAATGAGAATTTAGACGCTGTTTTCATAATTGGTGAAACTAAGGCTCAGATCAAGAAAGCCTTAGAAAAAACGGGTCATCTTCGAGATATCGTTTCAATAAAAAAATATGGTTTTTTAGAGAACATCGTAATATTAAAAGAGACCACAGAAGCTCCAGGAATCATTTCTGATATTGGAAAGTATCTAAAAAATTGCAAAATAAGTGCAATTAGACCTGAAAGAATTAAGAGGTTATATAAATAATATGGTGGGCCAGGAGAGGATCGAACTCCCGATATCCACGGTGTAAGCGTGGCGTCTTAACTTGATATGTGGAAAACCATACTATATAGCCACTAGACCACTGGCCCATTTTTCTGACATTATATGAACGCAATCGGTGGGATTCGAACCCACGAGTCCATTGGACACCGGTTTAGCAGACCGGCGCTCTACCAGGCTAAGCGACGATTGCTTATCTGATTTTGAGTATTATATATAAAATTTTTAAAAATTTTAATACTTTATGCCAAAAAAAGAAATATCCTAAAAAAGTGGTTCTGGTTCAATTTCGATTTTACTTCTAAAAGATTGAATAATGCGCTGTTCTATATGCCACCAAAATACTCCAATTGGAATACAAATACTCCAATTAATTATAAGATATAGATATACGATAAACTCATTGCTTTGATTAATACCAAATATACTAGCCCCATAATGGTCTCCATATAATGCAAAAACAATCGCAAAGTATAAAATTTGCACCAATAAAATATGATACGTAGATCTACTTATCGTTTTAATTATCTTGGCTACCCTTGTCTTAGAATCTTTTGGAAAAACTTTCATTGCAACTAAAAATAAAAACGCTGAATATGGGAATACCATAAAATTATAATCTCCTGTGAGAAATGGGATGTTATTTACCAATATTCGATAATCATAGAACTGATACACTATGAGATAAATTAAACTGATAGGGAATAATACCCATACAAAAATGTTATTTTTACTAAATAGGTTATGATCTCGTGAAAACCACATTCCAAATCCAATTGCTGAAAACAAAAGAAAGATACTATATATAAAAAAAAGTGCATAATAATAAGTATTCCAAGTAGCAAACGTAGGAGGAGGGTTTGGATTTTTAAATGTGGCAAAAATTATTGTTTGTACAATAATTTCAATAATAAAGCAGAAGATGAGAGTATATATTGCTCTCGAACGTGATTCTGAAAATCCTTTATATAAGCCAGGTAAGATGATGATAGCCCCAAAGATTACGGGGATAAACCAATTTCCTGGCCCCCAAAATGGTAAGATTCCTAAAAGTAAATTAAGGGCATTAAAACGAAGACCCCCTTGAGTTACCCACTGACCCGCTTCTATTTGATTTATACTAAATCCATAAAAAAATCCACCTATTATGGTAGAAACTAAATATAATATGAGAAATGGGATAATAAACCTAAATAACTTATTCCAGAAATACTCTCGAGTATAATAGGATTTCAAAAGATTAGTTTTTTTGCTTTGAAACGATTTCCCAAAATTAAAACCCATTATCACCATAAAAACAGGAATAGAAATTCTTTCCCAGAGTGATACTCCCAAATTATCTTTGATAGTCCAAGGTACTGTATGATCAAAAATGACCAGAAAAATCATTACCATTTTCAATATATCGACTTGAAAATAAGTTCTATGTTTTTTCACCCCTTTGATTTCCTGTTCTGTTGAGTTCTCTGGCACTACCATAATTTTCATTAATAATTATAATTATTATATAAGTATATTGACAATAATTAACATAAACTTATAAACAAGCACTAAAATTAATCTTACAAAAAAATCCAAAAACTAAAAAAAGAAAAAACGGTTTTATAATAATCCTTAAATAATCCGAAAATGGAACTTGACAATTAATTATTCAGAAATTATTTCAAAGACCATTCTTTCTATAATAGGTTTTTTTGTATATCTCTTATCATAATACCAACCCACTAAATGCCCTTTAAGTTCTTTTTCTGCAAGTTCTGGAATTATAATAATCATAACTCCATTTGAAAGATACTTTAAAATTCTTTTATCAATTTGATGGAGCTTTTCCTGCCCCGAAGGATGCGTGTGAGCTTGCCAAACGATATCAACACCTAACTCTTGTTTAAATTTACGCATGTTATAAATTTTAGACTTTTTATATCTCATCCAACTTCTGGGTTTAACGTGTGCCTTGGTTTTTTTCAAATCGGGATTTGTTATGAATTTATTGACAATGCCAAAATTTTCCTTTCGATCTGCAAAAATCCAATAGTGTTCAATATATGGGTATGCTTCCGCTGCCTTTAGGGTTATTTCATCGAATAACTTTTGAGGAATTAAATATCTGAAGTCTTTAGCACTACTCATAAATCATTTTAATGAAGCGCAAAATTTATAATTTTCGAAAAAAGCTTACGTAACCTCATTAAACATCAAGTTCTATTAATTTAAAGCTATTATAACATGATACACCCGAGTAAATTTTGAGAGATATTGGTGAAAGGAAATTGATAATGATTAAACAATTACAAAAATCAAAAAAAATTTATTTAATTAAATATACTCTATTTTAATACCTAAAATTACCTAGTAAATTAGCTGGTATTTCATCATTTTAAATACGCAGACGTAGCCTAGCTGGTAAGACGCCGGCCTTGAGTGCTCTTGTTTTCAAGCAAGCCGGTGCGCGTAAGCGCTCGGGGGTTCGAGTCCCTCCGTCTGCGTTTTGATGAGTGTTACAAAAAATCTCCCTACGGGCTATTGGCGCAGGCAGGTAGCGCGACTGGCTCTTAACCAGCAGGTCGGGGGTTCGAAAGCATCATTGGATTCCAACGATGGTGAAATTCCCTCATAGCCCGCATTTTTCTATTTTTTAATTTAATTTCTTTACCTATTTTAAGATTGGTCTTCGCCTTAATTTCGATCCACATCTTTCACATAATTCATTTAATTTATACGCATCGTATAAGGCATTACAATTAGGGCAGTAAACTTCAAAGTTGATCTTTCGGCGTATTCCTCTCTTAACCAGAGCCTCATAATGAACATTTAATTCCTTACAGCAGTTTTGAATTGAATAATCATTAGTATAGAAAATCACCTCTTTATCGAATAGATCCTTAAGCTCTAAAGCTAACGCGATTAACTGCTTGTCAGCCTTAGATAAAGCTCGAATATCGCCGGTTTTATAAGAGTTTGTCTCAACTTGTAGTAAATATTTATCAGTAGGTTCTTCTACAATTAAGTTTCCACTATCGATAGCCACATTGACTCGATTTATTACATTTCTATTTCGAGAAGCATATTTTTCAACCATAAGTTCCTCTAAAATCTTAGGAACGGTGTATATTTTTTGTGGAATGACATTAAAATCTATTCCGATCAAAAAAATATTCGTATCAAAAATTAGAATTGAATTCTTCTTCTGATTCTGGGCTGTCATCAAGAGGAACCCTAATTGTTCCAATAATTTTTTTTCTTAATCGCTTGATATAACTATCTGTTAGGTTATTTGAAAGTCTAATAAAAGATGTATAAGCATTTGCCTTTCGAATCTTTATAACTGTATTTGGTTGAATTTTTTTATACGTGCGCTGGCCATCAATAATTATTCTGGCATTTAATCGAGATCTCAATAACTTTACCTCAATTTCACTGGTGATGGGCAATATTAGTGGTTTCAATCCCGATCTAGCATAGCTATTTAATGGTGTTATTTGCATGACTTCTAAAGAAGGACTTACGATTGATCCTCCAGCACTCAAATTATATGCTGTACTACCAACTGAAGTTGAAATTATCACACCGTCTAAATAACTTCTATTTAAATAGGTTCCATCGATTTTTACTGAAATAAGGAGTACTTTTGAATTTTTTGAGGATATTATCAATACCTCATTTAATGCATTATTAAGCTTTACTTCTTCTGAATCTCTTATAATATATGGTGTTAACTTTGCACATTTTTCAACTGCATAATTACCGTTTAAAATTCTATTTATGTCTTTAAAAATAGTCCGTTCATTTGATTCATCTAAAAAACCAATCGAACCAATATTTACTCCTAAAATTGGAGGTGGATCTTTTTGAGAGAGATTACTAGCTACTCTTAGAACAGTTCCATCTCCACCAGCTGTAATGATGAATTTCGTATTTTCTGCATTCATATCTCCCAAATCTAAAGCATTATATGGCAGTATCTTTGGTGCTATACGTGTTTCTAAATGAACTTTTTCTCCCTTTTTCACTAAAAACTCAAATAATGACTTAGTTAGATTAATCGCTCTTTCAGAATCCATCCGACATGCTAAAGCTATGCCTTTATTCTCCATCGTTCTCTGCTTTTAAGTATGCTAATTAAATAAAAATATAAATTACTTTTATATAAGAATTAATTTAGATCTCTAATGAAAAAAAGGAGACTCATCCACTAATTACTCTATTTATTAAGGTTTTTCCAGCAAGTTGCCAATATTCGACTTGAGAATTTGCCATCTTTGCGGGATTTGCTCTTAACTCTTTCAATTTTTCAACGAGTTCTTGTTCCGTTGGCCATTTAACATCCAAAGAATGGTATGACTCAAGGTCCATTATATTAATTAAATTATCCTCAATAAAGT
The DNA here is from genome assembly GCA_964632315.1 of uncultured archaeon. GTDB lineage: Archaea > Asgardarchaeota > Lokiarchaeia > Sigyniarchaeales > SOKP01 > SOKP01. The sequence continues at coordinate 62,540 of CAZWEM010000010.1, read as the reverse complement.
TAATTTGTGCATTTCCTTTTATGATTTCTGGGATGTCAACCATATGACCACTTGGTATAGTTAAGGATCTCTTATTATTATCAAATACTCCAACACATACAACTCTTACTTTTGCATGACCATGCTTACCAGATTTACTTCTTTCGGTTGATTTAATTATACACGGTTCTTCTTCAACCATCATATATTGACCCGATTTTAGCTTCTGAACCTCAGTTTTCCTTATCGACATTTTTAAACCAATTTTTTTGTTTGATTAAGATTATTTTATGATATTTCATTTATGTATATAATTATCTTTATTTCATTCAAAAAAAATATTAGTTTTTAAAAATAATAAGAATCAAATCGCTAAAATGATTATAATATGGTTTTAGAACAACTTGGAAGATCACTTGATAATGCCTTAAGAAAATTGAGAAGGCTCCCACAAGTAGATAAAGAGGCAATTAATGCTTTAATTCAAGATTTACAACGCAGTCTACTTCAAGCAGATGTAAAAGTTGAATTAGTATTTCAAATGACTGAAAAAATAAAAAAAGAAGCAACTAATACCAAATTACAAAGAGCAAAAAGAAAGGACTTCATTATCAAGTTGGTTCATGATCAATTAATTAAAACTCTTGGAGGAAAACCATCACCTATAAGAATAAAATCGGGTAAGCATAACATTATACTACTAGTGGGTATACAAGGTTCAGGGAAAACGACCACAGTTGGAAAATTGGCTCGTTATTATAAAAGTAAGGGTTATAATGTAGCGGCAGTTACAACAGATACTTGGCGTCCTGGAGCATATGAACAACTGCAACAATTATCTAGCCAAGTTGGTATTAAATGTTATGGGAATCCTTCCGAGAAGAATGCTGTTAAAATTGCTGTAAAAGAAGCGAAAAAAGCAATAAATGAAGGTAATGATATTATTCTTGTAGATACTGCAGGAAGACACAAAGAAGAGAAAGAATTAATGAAGGAAATGAGCCAAATAGAAAATGCTCTAAAACCAAATGAAGTTATTTTAGTAATAGACGGAAGTTTAGGTCAGCAAGCATATACTCAAGCGGAAGAATTCTCAAAATCAACAAATATAGGTAGTATTATTGTTACAAAATTAGATGGAACAGCTAAGGGAGGAGGAGCGCTTTCAGCTTGTGCAGCAACGGGTCAATCAATAAGATTCATTGGTGTAGGAGAAAAAATTGATGAATTAGAAGAATTTGAACCGTCAAAATTCGTAGGAAACTTATTAGGAATACCTGATATTGAAGGATTAGTAAAGAAAGTCCAAGATGCGGAAGTTGAAGCCGATCCAGAAATGGTAAAGAGAATGATGCGTGGAAAATTCACTTTAGATGATCTCTACTTTCAACTAAAAAGCTTGAAGAAAGTTGGAAGAGCAAAACAGATTTTCTCGATGATTGGGGGGGGAAATATCCCAGATGCTTTAAAAGAAGATGCAGAAAAAAACTTAGAAAGATGGGAAGTTGTATTGAATTCAATGACTCAAGAAGAGAAAGAAGAACCGAAATTAATAAAGAAATCAAGAAAAAGAAGGATTGCTATAGGTAGTGGAACAGATTACGCAACTATTAATAGGATGTTGGATCAATACAATCAAATGAAAAAGTTTATGAAACGATTTCTCCAAATGCAAAAAAAAGGTAAGGGGGGGATGCCCGGATTAGGAAATATTGATCCCTCATTTTTTAATAAACTTGGAAAAAATTTTAAATTTTAAATAGTTTGATTGATTTGGTAAGGTTTTTAATTTTAATTGAAACAATCTCGAGTTTTAATAAAAAAGCAATCGATGAAGGTAATACTCCCCTCGATATTTATAAATTATGCTCGTGTCTTAGAGAAGTATTTTGTCTATCATACTCCATAAGGAAGGAAAATGGCATCTATATCGCAATAAATCAAAATCTCTTAATTATAAAATTAAGTGGAAAGTATTTACGATATCTTGGTCCAGATGAACGTTCACAAGCGATATTACTATTAAAAGCATTAGAAATTCAGGAAGCGATCCCTTATAATAAATGGATTAATTCGACTCCTGGAATTTTCATTAAAAAAACAATTAACTTAGATCAATTTCTTACTTCTATTCAAGAAATAGGAGAAAAATTTTTCTTAATTGAGGATATAAATTCCAATTTGAGAAAAAATACAAATTACACTTTTACGCACCAAGATGTTATTATATTAGATGAATCAAGAGAGAAAAATCTTGCACTACATAATTTAGGAGAACTTGAGCGAATTCACCTACCTAAAACATTTTCATTAGAAAACAAAATATTATATATTAATTATCAATTAGATCAACAAGAATAACTAAATCATTGTAAAATCCGATGATCCTAAAGAACGCAAAAATCTTTACGGGAAATTCCCTTAAAGAAGGAAGTATATTAATCAATTCAGATAAAATAAAGCAAATTTCTCTCAATGAACGTAAAATTGATCAGGAGATGATTAGATCTCAAAATTTAGATGGTCTTGAGATTAATTGTGAAGGAAGGATAATTCTCCCTGGAATTATTGATATCCATGCTCATTTAAGAGATATGGAACAATCTGATAAGGAAAGTTTCAAAACTGGGACTAAAGCTGCAGCATTTTCTGGAATTACTACAGTTTTCAACATGCCAAATACAAAACCTCCTGCAATTTCAGCTAAACAAGTTGAAAAATGGATGAAAGCTACCCAAAATAAAATTTTTGTTGATGTAGCATTCATTTCAGGGGTTCCTAACGATATTGATGATGAAGAAATAAAAAAGATAATTAATCTAGGTGTTATTGGTTTTAAAATCTATCCTCTCAAACCTCTGAATAATTGTGATTGGTATAATGAGGTGTATATCAAAAAACTTCTATTAATTTCATCTTTATATCGTATACCTATATTTATTCATCCTGATTGGTCACACGGTCAAGATGAAAAGATTTTTGATAATAAAACCTCCCAAGGAAAAACTCAATTAAAAATCTATGATCAAATGCATCCCTGTAAAAATGAGACAAAATATATAGAGTTCATCTTAAAGAATTATTTTCAGGTGGCTAATGAAAATCAACTTCCATTAGAGAAACTTCCAATAATTCATTTTTGTCATGTTAGCTGTAAAAGTAGTATAGAAAAAATACAAGAGTCATTTGATTACAACATTCGGAAAAAAATGTATCTCTGCAAGTTTGAACCAGATATATCTTTTGAAGTAACACCGCACCATCTTTTTTTAAGTAATGATATTGAATTAAAAAATCCCTGTATCGGAAAAGTTTTGCCACCGTTAAGAGACAAAGAAAATTCATTATATCTAAATAAACAATTGGATGAGGGAACTATCAAATATATAGGCACAGATCATGCCCCACATACACTTCAAGAAAAGACTCTGCCATTTTTTAGCGCTCCTTCCGGATTTCCTGGATTCGAGACTTATACTTTAATTCTCTTAGATAGAGTGTTAAAAAAGAAGATGAATTTAAGCACTTTTGTAGGAATTTCTGCTACGAACCCCGCAAAAAGATTTAATTTAAAATTAAAAGGAAAGATCAAAGAAGGCTATTACGCTGACTTGATAATCGTTGAAAAAACAAAAGATTATGAAATAAAATCAACAGAATTTAGAAGTAAAGCAAAATACACTCCATTTGAAAACTCAAATTTAACAAATCGTTTAACAAGTGCTAGAATTTGGAAAACTTTTTTGAGAGGAAATGAAATAACTGAAGAATCTTTAAAACCATCTGGAATTATTATAAGAAATAACTTTAAATGATTCATGTATAAAATACCATAATAAATAATGTTTATGAGTTGTGATTAAAATGTCTGAAGATGAAATTTTTACTCTTGAGGATGGAAAAGCATTAATAGAATTTGCTCGAGAAAACATTGAAACTTTATTGAAAACAGGGAAAAAAATATCAATTCCAGAAAAACTTAAAGAATTATTTTCGGGGAAGTATGGAGCTTTTGTTACACTTAATAAGTATAATGTATCAGGAAATCCATTAAGAGGATGCATAGGATTCATAGAACCGATTTATCCTCTTTATGAAGTTGTCCACAAAGTATCTATAAGCTCTGCTACTGAGGATCCGCGATTTCCTCCAGTTACTTTACGAGAAATGGATAATATAGTGATAGAACTATCAATTCTCACCCCCCCAAAACTAATCGAAGTAAATGAACCTAAAGATTACTTTAATAAAATAAAAATTGGTAGAGATGGTTTGATAGCTGAAAGAGGAGGTAGAAGAGGTTTATTACTCCCTCAAGTTCCAGTTGATCACGATCGAAATTGGGATGTAGAAACATTTTTACGACATACCTGCACTAAAGCTTGGCTTCCTGAAGATTCATGGAAAGAAAAAAGTACACAAATTTATTCATTTCAAGCAATTCTTTTTGAAGAATTGGAACCAAGAGGAGAAATTGTGAGGAAATATTTAGTGTAGAAAGAAACTCCTATCCCATATCATTCGCTTCTCGCATGATCTCAAACATCTCTTTTTCATCTTTTTCAGCGTCCTCTGGAAGAGCATAAATCGTACCTAATAAAGATGCCTTATATTGAACCTTTGCGGCGAATTCTAACTGCTCCAGCACTGTGAATGCGTGTTGCATATCTATTCCAACACATATATTACCGTGATTAGGTAAAAATACCGCATAGTTATTACCTAAAGCTTTTAATGCTTTTTGAGAGATTTCTTCTGTACCAGCCATCTCATAATCTGCTATTTCACACCCGCCGATAAATGGTATAATTTCGTCAACAATAGGTCCTAAAGGCATGCGAGCAATTGATAAGATCGTGGAATATGGAGCATGTGAATGAATAACAGCATTAATATCTTTTCTGGAAAGTAGGATATTTATGTGAAGATGTTTTTCAGATGTGGGATTTCGAACTCCTGCAAGCACTTTCAAATTTTTATCTATTAGTACTAGATCTTCTATTTTCATGTTCTCATAAGATACCGTGCTTGGAGTTAAAAGAAATCCATCACTTCCATCCGGTAATTTTACACGCATCGATACATTACCTGCAGTACCAATAATAAGGCCTCTTTTTAGCATCTTTTTACAAACTTCTAAAATTTCGATGCTTTCTCTTTTATAGTTGGATAATTCTATTTTTATTCCTGTTTTAGGTTGTAGAATTTTTTCCGAAGAATATCCTGGCAGTACTTTTGGATTTAAGATATTAGTTGGAATTTCATCATTAATAATTTTACGTATTCCTTCCACTATCATCATGCTTTGATTCTGGATTGTCTCAAAAGTATCTCCTCCGATATGAGGAGTAACGATAACATTATCCAGTTCAAGAAATTCATTGTCTTGATCTACTGGCTCAATATCAAAAACATCTATAGCAGCACCAGCAATTTTTCTTGCTTTAAGAGAATTGTATAGAGCATTTTGATCAACGATTGAAGCGCGTCCGAGATTAATGAAGAAAGCACTAGATTTCATCAAGGATAATTGATTTTGCCCAACAAGGCCCTCAGTTTCATCTGTTGGAGGGCAATGAATTGAAATTATATCAGAATTTTTCATTAAAGTTTCAAGATCCACTAGCTCTCCATGAATAAACTCTAACCTTTCTTTTTGGATATATGGGTCATAGATCAAAAAGTTAACATCAAAAGCTTTAAGACGTTTTGCAACTTCAAACCCTATATTTCCTAATCCAATGATCCCTATTTTCTTTCCTTTAAGTTCATTACCTGTAAACATGTTGTAATAATTGACATAGTCCGCAAAACTTTCTACACGGAATTGTTCAGAAGAGAGTATTTGGGCTACTTTATATACTTTTCTAATTAAAGTCAGTATAAGCGTAATTGTCATTTCTGCAACTGCATTTCGATTTCTTCCAGGAGTATAGAGCACTGGGATACCCTTTTTGGTAGCGGTTTCTAAATCAATATTGTTAGGATCATCACGAGTTGATGCTATAATTTTAAGATCAACATTTTCTAATACCTCTTTCTTGACATTATCTCCTTCACATATGAAAATTTCAGCTTGGATATTATTTATTTTATTGACCAACTCTTGTGCATCAAAATATAGGTTTTTTGTTTCACGCCAACTTTCATACACAACATCATCTAGCAATAACATCCTAAGTTTTTTTAAAGCTTCTGGGGACAATTGAGTTGTAACAAATGCTTTCAAGCCGTTCAACCTCTTTGTATGATATTATAATTAAAACATTAACTTTCTTAACTTTAGGAGATTTTTCATCTTCCCTTTTACTTCTAGTTCACCACTGCTATATGCTTTGATTGGATTGATTTGTTTAGTCATCATTTTAATAAACGTTTCAGAATCTAAGCTAACTTGTACAGCGACGTCATCTTTATATCCTTCTTCTAATTTAATGCCTTGATCATTATTAATTTTGAAAAGATAGTTTTTTTTAAGATCTGGAAAACTCATCATTAATGTATTTTGCCAATTTGTGAACATTTTAGATACATTCGGATCATTATATCTGTCAATAATCTTTTGAAGTGCCTCCTCAATTGAAATATTTACAATTTTACTTTTTAAATCTCCTGAACCTTTTTTAATTATCTCAGATTTTTCATTGGAATCACTTTGAGTTTTAAAAAATGGATTTGACGGAATTTTAGGTGCTTCTATGCGCTGTGATTTGCTTTTTGAAACTTCTGGGCGAATTATATGTAAAAATCCCCCTTTATTACTAGATTGAATTTGAACTTCGACTTTGTCAAATAGGAGATCGGTTCTCTTTATAACTTTTCTAATAATCAAGATGCACTGGATAATTCCAATAATTATGAAACTAAAGCCAAGAATTATCAAAATGTTGATTTGTTCTGGGTTAAGAATTAAACCTAAAAAAATAAGTAAAAATCCCGCAATGAAAATTAACAATAAAGCAACTATCAAATGCACATTATAAGCATATAACCTTTTATTTTGATAATCTAAACTATTCATCGCTTTTTATAAGACCATTTAATTTTTTAAAAGTATTTTTATTTATAAAAAATCAAAAATTCTTATTAAACTGCTGGAAAATTTTTAACCATTTATTATATTTATTTAGTAATTTCAGTTTCATATTTTCTCTAGGTTCCATCTTTACTAACAGATTTAATTTTTCATTTCTAGATTTAAGCTCTTCTAAATTGTTTATTTTCCCTGCAGCAACATCACATAGCACTAGCATTCCTTGAATACTTATTTCTTCATTTTTTGAGGTTATTATCGGAGCTTGGAGAAGATCAGCAAATCTTTGCACCAAAGTGGAATTTTGTGTAATACCTCCTACAATCGAGTAATTTTGACTTTCTATATTTGCAAAATTAACAAGATATTCAATATTTTTTATTACAGCAAATTGTATATTATCAAAAACTGCTGCAATAAAGGCATTCTTTTTGCCTTCAACTTCTTCAATACCTCCGGGACTTTGGAAATAAAATATCCCCGGAGTCATACCCATTTGCGTACTAGCTAAAGGAGAAGGTCCTAATAGTGAATATATGCTCGATTGATCTACTTTTTCATTCTCTGCCTCCAATTCAAAGCGATCATATTCATCATATGCTCTATCTAACTTTTGAAAGCGTTGTTTTGGCGATAAACCTTTATCTTTAAAAAATAAATTTGCTGCCCAATTAAGCAACTGACCAGTGATTCCAGAATTTGTTTCCAAATAATAATAACTAAATAAATTTTTACATGCAAACAGTCCGTTCCATATTTTCACATTTGGATCATAATGTGGTTTATGTGATATTGCTTGAACTGGTGAGGTTGTTCCTAAAACTGTCCCTATAGAACCTATTTCTATACATTGACAACCTAGCATTGCTGCTTGGGTATCCGAAATTCCAGCAACCAATTTAGTATCTGTACTTAATCCTAATAACTCTTCATAGTATTCAGAAACCGTACCAATTATTTCACCAGGCATTACCGGCCAAGGAAAAAAATAATCAGGTAAATCTAAAATTTCTTCCCAAGCAGGATGCCATAATTTCGTATTTAAATCAAAAAATCCAGATTCCGCAGCACTAGTTATGTTAGCATGAACTTCTCCTCCAAATTTTATTAAAATCCAACTATCCATTGGAAAATATTGGGTAATTTGTCCAAATCTGCCGTCATCTTCTTCTTTAAAATATTTATAACGAGCAGGTATAAAAAGGAGAGAAGGAAAATGGCCAGTGCTCTCATAGAATGTTTTACCCGTGCTTTCCTCAAATTCTCTTTCAATATCCTCAGCATAATCAATTCCTCGACATTCAAAACTTGCCCCTATATAAATAGCATTATTGTTATCATCCGCAAAGACACAACTTGGACGCATCGAAGAAGCAGTAATGTATTTTATTTGCTTTGGATCGATTTTAGCTGAGTTTATTGTAATTTTGGTTAAATTGATTAAATCTTCCCAATACTTTTTATAATTCCATTCCCGATAAAGCCCATCCTCACTTTTAATTACCTCTTCTTCCTTAGATTCCAAAGAAATAATTTTTCCAAATTCATCAGCAATAGCACACTTTAAAACTTTACTTCCCGAATCATAAACTAACCGGTATTCTGTCATATAATTTACCCAGCATAAATTTTAAATGATTTATTATTCTGCTAAATCGTATTTCTCTCATATAAAATTTAAATAGGAATCAACAAAATAAAAATTGCATCATTAAGCAAATAGATCTCTATTTTAACATTCAATGAGTTAATAAAAATAAAAAAATTGCTATTTAATTTAGATAATTATTCATAAAGTACGCAAACCATTAAAGAAAAGTCCCATGGAGCATTTTCTTTTTCATAGATGAGACTTTTTACTTCTTCAGAAGGTTCAATTTTGGCATTTTCTACAAAAACTTTCCAAGCAAGTTTACCAATGGCATCATCATCGTCTAATAACTTTAAGAAATTTTCTTTAACCCCGCCCCAATATATCCTTTTCATATCCATAATTTCTTTAAACTCCGGTAACTCTAATAATCCTTCTAACACCAAATTTTCGCCTACATTAGCAAAATGGCTGCTAAACCGCTTAGAAATATCTTCAGGTTTCCCAATATTCCGATCATATAGTAAAACTAATCCTATTGCGTGCATAATTAATAACCTATTGTTTATTATACTATAAAGTAATTATATATTAAGATTATATTAAATAAAAATCAAGAATTTCTCTGATTTAAGCTTATAAGTTATTTACTCAAATTATTTATAAAGAGAAAAGTAGAAAAATCTAAAATCTTACGATTATTTGAATACGTGTTCTCTGGTGTATTAAAAAATGTCTGAACTCTTGAAACATTATGAAGTAAAGCTTTATAATAAAGACGGAATAATTAATTGGGACTTACCAAGAGAGATTAAAAAAAAAATCGGGTTAGATAATTTTGACTATTTTTTTTTAGCTTCATCTAAGGAGGAAAAACATGGAACGAGGCATGCTCATTTTTCATTATATCCCACCAAATATGATAAAATCTATTTAATAGAAGTAAAAGTTCCACAGATATTACCTGATTTATTAGGGAAAGTGTTAAAATTGTTGAAAGAGGAAATGAGATATGATATTTTAACTTCAACAGGATTCTGTACTGGAGAAAAATTAACAGATTGTCATTTCGGAATATTCTTTTCATCAGCAAAAATAATAGACAAAAAATTATTAATCCAATTAACAAAAGAATTAGAAAGTGTAGAAGATGTCAGGATTTTCAGTCATACCTGCGAAGGTTGCAAGGAAGAATAATTACCAGAATGCTTTTTGAAATTTTTGAATTGTATCTTCTAGACTATCTTCTATTTCTTTTTCAAAGTCTGAAAAAATAGTTATATCTCCCTCCCAATTTTCAAAAATTTCTTTAGGATAAAGCTCGAAAAATCGGGTTATTATATTGCTTAATTCTTCCATAACTTTTTTATCTTTAACCTTTTTAGATGAATTCGCGATAAATAGTAGACCATTCCGCTTAGTAAACGTAAATCTCTTTTGTTCGAGTTCGAAATTAGAAAGCCCTTCATGGACCAATTCTTCAGCAAAGGAATTTAAAGCACTCATTAATCCTCCGAAAAGTTGATCATCGACTTTTTCATCAAATACACGATGATATAAGACAATTCCTCCTTCTGAGATAATCCAAATATCTTGAAGAACTTTAACCAATTATATCACGGTATCAAATAATAAGATTATATTAGATAAAAAAAATAATAGTCTTAAATTTATTCTTTTATATTTATAATGCATTTACTTGCTCGTTCTTGGACGAATATATCCATAATATGCTGCTATTATTCCAAGTAAAACAAATATCCAAGCTAAAAAGTAAAAAACTGAAAATCCCGGCCCTCCAAAGAGTATCAATAATCGATCAATTAAAAAGTAAAAAGGCACTAATATGAAAAAGATTGCCATCAAAGCTAATGACAAAAATGCATTTTTAAATATCTTTTCTTGACTCGATCTATAAGAATTAACCGAACTAAAGAAGAACGGAAAATATATCATAGCCATAAATACAAATATCAATAAGAATGCGATAACATCCAGTAATGTATTTCCCCGTTGATAGATCAATAATGAATAAAGTACAGTAACGATTGAATAGATTATAACTATAATTCTATGTGTTTTTTTGTAATCCTTTTCAAAAATATTCACTTTTAATATGTAAGATATAAAGATAGCAATAGCTAAGAATACAAAGCTTAATCGAAAATCAGTAATCCTTAAAAGTATCCATGAAAGCACCGTACCAGGATCTGGTAAATTTGAGTTATACACATAATTAATGTTAGAATATAATACCAGAATTTTCGAAAGCCAAGAGAAAAATATCGCGATCACATAGAATAGGAATATCAAGAAGAGGTATAGTGTCAGCTTGTGTTTTTCTTTTTCATAGTATTTACGTAAAATCAATGCTAATAAAATGCTAGCGATTATAATTATAAAAGATTCAAAACTCATTCCAATAAAAACTAGATTGACCATAATAACACGGTATAAGAATTTTTATTTATATATTCAGTTTGTATAATATAATGTACGAGCATTAAGAAATAAAATTTAGATAAGGATCAAAATTTATTTTAAAGAATTCATAATTTACAATATACCAAGGATTTCTTTCTATAACGATATAACAGGAGTTCAGATTTAATGAAAAATTTTGATACAGAATTAAAGATTGCTATAGAAACAGTAAGAAAAGCAACAGAAATTACAAAATGGTTCAGTAATGTAGGCTTTAAGTCTTTTCAAAAACAAGATAACTCACCAGTTACATTAGCGGATTATGCATCACAATTTTTTATCACCTTTAGACTTGCGGAATATTTTCCCGATGATCAAATCATTGCTGAAGAAACCGATGAGATAAACCTATCAATAACTGATCTTGATTTGATTGAATTATGCTATGATGATTTAAATATTGATATCGAAATAGATTTATCACAAAAAAAGTCAAAATCTGAAAGACAATGGACAGTAGACCCAATTGATGGGACCAAGGGATTTCAAAAGAACCTTTCTTATGCAATTGGAATCGGATTAATGATGAATTCAATTCCTCGAATTTCTATCATTGGGGTTCCTAATTTTAATGAGAAAGGAACAGCTATTTTCATAGCAGAAAAAGGAAATGGAGCAAAAGTATCCTATGGAAGAGAAGCTTTTTCAACAATAAAAGTTAGTGAGCAGGGAAATCTATCAAAAGCACTTATGTGTCATTCTCTTCATTATGATGAACCTTGGGTAATGAAATTTGCTTCAGAAGTTAATATTGCAAAATTCATTCAAATGGATAGTATGGCGAAATTTTGTCTAATAGCTAATGGAGATGCCGATATATATATCAAACCATTAAATATGGAGAGATCATTTGCTTGGGATTTTTTACCTGGGATTTTGTTAGTAAGCGAAGCAGGAGGAAAAGTTTCTGATCTTAATGGTAATCAATTGACATTTCATGATGAAAAAGTGATTGTATCTGCTCCGGGGTTAGTTGCATCTAATTCCTATATTCATCAAGAAATATTGGAATCAATGAGAAAATTCAACTTTGATTATAAATAATATTGAGAAAATTCAACTTTGATTATAAATAACTAATCAATTTTCTTTGTATTTTATCTTTTGCTGACAAATTCGACAGCTTAATGCCCACTAATCGCACTTTTTTACCATTATTCAAAAACTCTTTATATAGCTCTAATATGACATCAATTGTGGTTTTTTCATCTTGGATGTGAAAAGGAAGTGATTTCGAACGAGTATAGGTTAAAAATCCTTGAAATCTAATTTTAAGAGTAATTGTTTTATAGTAAACTCCCCCTTGTTTCAATTTATCATGAATTTTCTTGTTTATCTCTTCCAATTTAGATAAAATTAAACTAAAATCTGCTGTATCTTCATAAAAGGTTCGTTCTTTACTAATTGACTTCCTCTCATCAGGAATGGCTTTTACAGATCGATTATCTAAGCCATTTGCCACTCTCCAAGCCCACGATCCACTTTTTCCAAACTTTTGAATCATTAAATTTAAAGGAGTTTTAATGATATCTCCTATTGTGAATATCCCCCTTTTGTTATAATAAAATTTAGACTTTTTTCCGATGCCAGGTATGCGTGTTATTTCCAATGGAGACAAGAACCTTTTAACCTCTTCTGGTCTTACAATGGTTGTTCCATTGGGTTTATGATAATCCGATGCTATTTTTGCTATGGACTTAGTAGATGCAACTCCAATCGACATGGTTATACCAACCTCTTTCATTATTGATTTTTGAATCGCTTTCGCTATTTCTTTAGCCTCATCAAAATCCTTACACCTCTCAGACATATCAACATATGCCTCATCAACGCTGACTTGTTGAAACTCTTCCGAAAATGAATTGAGGATTTGCATTACTTGTTGTGAGGCTTTTTTATATTTTAAAAAATTTGGTCTTAAGTAGATCCCTTGAGGACATTTCTTATAGGCTTGAGATATGGGTAAAGCTGAATGTAAACCATATTCTCTCGCTTTATAATTACAAGTAGATACAACTCCTCTCCCTTTCCCTTTCTTTGGATCGGCTCCTATTATAACAGGTCTATTTTTATATTCTGGATGATCTCGAATCTCAACAGAAGCAAAAAACGCATCCAAATCGCAATGAAAGATTATTTGCGCCATGTTGTTATCATTTTATTATGACCTTTCACACCTATTAAAAATTATGTCGGTTATTATAAAAAATACCTCGTAATAGATTTTCCAATTTAATTGAATTTTAAGGATCCTATAACAAAAAAGTGATTCTTCTGGTTTGGAAGTTTTTACAGAGAATGATATCTTTTTATTCCATTTTTAATTTATTCAACCATGGAATCAGAAAAACTTAAAGAGTTAAAAAATTCGGTTGTAGAAGGAGCCAAATCAATTTTTACAAAAGGTTTAGTCGAAAATAATGAGGGTAACGTCAGTATTCGGGTTGGAAAGAAAGAGGAATATCTTATTACTCCCACAGCAAACCAATATAACACATTGACCGAGGATCAGATAGTGCACATGGCGTTTGATGGAACTCCCTTAAGTTCTGGAAAATTACCCTCCACAGAAGCGAAGTTGCATGTGGCAATATATAAATCTCGACCAAAAGTTCAAGCTGTAATTCATACTCATTCGACTTACGCATCGATGCTATCAATTTCTAGAAAAGGAATTCCTATTATTATGGAAGAACAAATAATTTATTTAGGAGGAGCAATAGATATTTCGTCATATGGCGAAGCACATACTGATGATATAGCAAATGCTGCTTTACAAGCAATGGGATATAAAAATGCTGCTTTATTGGCTAACCATGGCGTTATTGTATGCGGTAAATCCATCTCAAATGCTGTAAAAAGTGCAGAATTAGTTGAAAAACTTGCGAAAGTCTATTGGGGAAGTCTTTTAATTGGAGAACCCTACATATTAGAAATTGAAAACTTGGATAAATTTTACAGAATGTTCAAACAACTTTTTTCAAGTTGTCCTCGAAAAATGTTAAAATGAAATGAATTAATTTACTTTTCTAATTAACTCAATTAAAAACTAAAAATAGTCATTTCAAAATTTATATTTGCATAAACCTTAATTATTTTATAATGAAGATAATCTCTCTACAGATTAGCGATGATTTATTAGAAAGATTTGAAAATATAAGATCAAAAAGTGGTTTTCAATCTAAGAGTGAAGCATTAAGAGATTCTATTGTGAAATTTATAGAAAACCATGAAGAATTTGAAGATTTAGAGGGTTATAAAATAATGGCAATAAACCTAGTTTATCCCTTTAAAGATAACATCGCGGAAGAAATCTCTGAACTTTATAGTCAATTCAATTCTATTATTAAAGCGATTACAGACTGGAGAATTTTGGAAAAAAAAATTGAAATTATACTTACTGTTGGGGAATTTGGGATGATCAAAGATTTATATTATTCTCTCTCAAGAATAAAAGACGTCACTTGTTTAATTCATGAAATTGTCATTGATTAACCAAATCTAAGTGATAAATCTAATTTTTCTGATGGAAACTGTGTAATTTCACTTGAACTTATTATATCTGGTTCTAAAATTACGTAATCTAATAAGTTAACGAGAGAAATGCCTCCAGATACTTCAATTATGACATTCTCACGCAATTTATTCTTCTTGAGTAAATCAATAGCTTTTTGGACTTCATCAGCACTCATATTGTCCAACATAATAATATCTGCTCTATTCCTTGCTGCCGTAACAACATCTGGGACATTTTCCACTTCAATTTCTATTTTTTTTGAAAAGCTTACCTTTTCTTTCACTCTCTTCAATAATGTTTCCACGTTTCCATTATAATACTTTAAATGAGTGTCCTTTAACAAGACCATATCATCCAAAGAAAAACGATGAGTTTCCCCTCCGCCCAAGTATACTGCTTTTTTTTCAAAGATCCTAAGGCCTGGAAGTGTTTTTCGAGTACAAGCGATCTTAACATTTTTACCCGATTCTTTGACAATCTCAGTAAATTTTCTTGTGGTTGTAGTAATTGCACTCATATGTGTTAGTAAGTTCAATGCCGTTCTCTCTCCAAGTAGAATAGATTGCGTGTGACCATTTATATTTGCTATTATATCCCCTTTTTTAACTTTTTCACCTTCCTCTTTTAAAAGATCGACAGATACTTTTAACAAATTGTATAAGATTTTCAATTCCTCTAACCCACTAACATATCCTTCACTTTTTGCTTTTATATGAGCATTACTCTTTGATAAATCATCTATAGTAGTCGCTGAACTTACATCACTAAAGTTACAGTCTTCTTCAATAAATTCTTTTAATTTTCTCTCTATTACAATGGGATTAAATTTCATAATTATTAGCTATTTAGTAGTATTATTATATTATATGATGCTTAATTAAAATTATGCTTGACTCTAAAAACATAATAATTAAAGGAGAAGATAATGTTTTAGAAGCTGAAATTTCTCGTAAGAAGACAAATCAAATAAATAAAATAGTATTACTTTGCCACCCCCATCCTCAATTTCACTTGACTTTCTCAAGGAAAGGGAAAATATGGGGGTAATATGTATAATAATGTAATATCGAGCATATTTAATGAATTACTAACAAATAATATTTCATGTCTACGTTTTAATTTTCGAGGAGTAGGAAAATCAGCTGGTAAACAATATGAAGGAAATGGAGAGTTAACAGATGTTAAAACTTGCATTGATTATTTGACTAATGAAAATTTTGATAAGATTTTAATATGTGGATACTCGTATGGAGCTGCTATTGGATGTAGCCTTGTCAAT
This sequence comes from uncultured archaeon, assembly GCA_964632315.1. Lineage (GTDB taxonomy): Archaea > Asgardarchaeota > Lokiarchaeia > Sigyniarchaeales > SOKP01 > SOKP01. The sequence goes on along the minus strand of CAZWEM010000010.1, from coordinate 46,657 downwards.
TATTCCGAAATAGTCATAGGTTTCTGTGCAATATCTTTTCCTTGGGACTTTATGGGAGAAGGATTTAAGGAATCAACCCAAACTACAAAACCTAAATTTTTTATTCAAGGAGATAAGGATAATATTGCTTCTTTTGATAGATTTGACTTCCATTACGATTCTTACATGGAACCAAAATCAAAATTTATTATTGAGGGTGCAGACCATTTTTACGGGGGATTTGAATCCATTATTTCGCAAAAGGTATTGAAATTCACGCGAAACCAATTTGGAATTATTACTTAATTTTCAGTAAAACTTTTCCAAACTGTTTTCCCTCTTGGAGGTATTCTTCAGCTTCTTTGATCTCACTCAAGGGATAAATTCTATCTATTACTGGATTTAACTTTGCCTTAAAGATTAGTTTCATGACCTCTCTAAATTCACTTTGATTACTCATTGTTGTGCCTTTAATTTCTAGTTGTTTCCAAAATATTTGTCTAAGATCTACTTCACTCATCGGACCAGTGGTAGATCCCGGTATAATCATACGACCACCCGGTTTAAGCAATCTTAAACTCTTTTTAAATGTGTGCTTACCCACGCTATCTAATACAACATCGACGCCCTCTCGATTCATTATATTTTTATATATATAAGCATCATAATTTGGATCTTCATTATAATTAATCACAAAATCAGCACCCAATTTTTTTGCTATCTCAACCTTCTTAACACTACTTGTTGTGGTAATTACAGTTGCACCTAAAAATTTAGCTATTTGTATAGCCGCAGTAGATACACCTCCTCCTGCACCGTGAATAACTATTGTTTCTCCATTCTGAAGGTTTGCTTGACTTTTTAATGCCCTCCAAGCAGTCAAGAATGTTAAAGGAGCAGCAGCTGCAGATTCATAATTCACATCTAAAGGTAGTTTTATGGCATTCACTTCGGGTAATACAAAGTACTCAGCATGGGTTCCCCATTGATTTTCTCCCATAATTGAAAAATTTTTACAGAAGTTCTGTTTTCCAGAAAGGCAGAAATCACAAGTTCCACAACTTAAACCTGGGTTGATCACTACTCTATCTCCTTTTTTAACAGTAGCTACAGATGAACCCACTTCAGCCACGACTCCACTCGCATCACTCCCTAAAATATGAGGCATTTTCAATTCTAATCCTGGCCATCCTTTTATGATAAAAAGATCAATATGATTGAGAGCACTGAACTTGGTTTCAATTAAAATTTCTTTTTCACTAATATTTGGTTGATCTAAATCTCCAACGATTAAATTATTTAGATCTCCATGTTTGAGAATGTAAGCCGCTTTCATAAAAGAAATTTAGAAAACTTATGTATTAAATATTACATCTCTAATATATAATAATTGATTTTAATTCATTTTTTTGGTAAAAGGCATAAAAGAACACAATTATTATATAGAGGATAATTTCTCTAAATCCTGCGAAGAGTTTTCAACAGCCCAATCTAATAATTGGGAAAAATACTTTTCTACATCATCTGATTCAGGCGGTTTGCAAAGAACCGCCAAAAGGAATTGGGTTTTCTCATCATTCATAATGATATTTCTACAAATAATGAAATCCTCTTGGTACCTAATCTTTAGACTTTCTAACTGAGATAAATCTAATTCTTCAGAAGCTTTATATGCAGCATCACTGAGTAATGATCCCATAGCTGCAATAACTTTCTCGTCGACTTCATCAACTTTTTGGGACGCTAAAACGAGACCAGTAGATGTGGAAAATAATGAAGCCCGAAAATTGCCGTTATCATTGAGCTCTTTTAGAATCATCTCTAATTTACTAACCAATTTTAATATTCACTCTCGCCATTTAAATGTATAAATTATAATATTTTTAAAATATTTAATCTTAACTCATTTCTTATCATAAAGAATATTTAAAGGGGCTAATAGTATCTTTAATTTCTAAAAGATTCAAGATTTTAAGTTAATAAGATACGTGGATAGAATGTTATCTTCGTCGATGATCAAGATCACCACAGTCGGTTTAGGAACAGGAATTTTAAACCCAGGTTTATATAGAGGGGCTTTAGGATTGGTAGGGCTGCCAGGATTAATGAGCAATGTATTAAAATTCGTTCCCTTGATTATTGGTTGATGAGTATGCCCAAAAATTAATATCTGTAGATTTTTTTCTCTACAAAACTTTTCTAAATCTTTAGGTTGTTCATGGATAACTCCAATTGTATATAATCCTCTTTTAAAAATAATAATTCTATCTAAATCCAATATATCTTCCTGACTATTTACAGACATCACCGGAGCGATGCCATTTAAATCATTTAAAAAGACTTCTGAGCAGATATCCCCAGCATGGATAATTTCATTAACATCTTTGAAAGTATCTTTTAATTGACTGATCAATTTAACTCCTATATCCGAATAATTTAAGTTAGTTATGTGAGTATCGGAAATTATCCCAATTACAACCATTTATTTTCTCCTATGTCAAAAAGTATCCAAATATGAATATTAGGACCCCAAATAAGATATCTAACATTATACGGATTATTTTATGATCAGTTGGTTCTTTAATGCGGGCGTTATTCTTAAAATACACTTTTAAATCCTTAAAACCTAATGATAAGGCTTCTCGGATTAATGAATAATTCAAAATCAATAAAATTAATCCAATAACAAGTAAAATAGGGTAAAAAAATATTGCGAGTATTGTAAAGCCATTACCTTGAAAATAATTCCATATCACATGCGCTGAAATAATATTATTTATTGCATGAGCAAAAATTGCTGGAAAAATCCATTTCCTCCTCATAACGAGCATTGAAAGAATGATTCCTATCACAATTGCTTCAATACACCAAATTAAAGGTAACATTATTAAATATCCAAGAGAAGCAATGTTTAAAATATAAGTAAAATGACCCATTCCAAAAAAAACCGAAGATATCATGATTGCAGACATTTTTGGAACATAATCATTCCCTCTGTTTGTTAAAAAACCCCTTGAAATAGCTTCTTCATAAAATGCCACTGAAAATTGAATAATAATAGCAGATATAATAAAAACAAAATAGGATTTTCCTAGATAAGAATTCGTTACATTGAGCAGTAAAGAATTTGCAGAAAAAGGGATCATCTGGGGTAAAAGTAGATATGTAAAATAGTCTAAAGGGATGAATAAAAGGAAAAGTAGTAAAGTTCCATACAACATTTGATATTTAAGATTTGATTTCTTAATAGAGAAAAGATTCCTAAAATTTTTTGATGGACTTGAATCACTTTCTACAATAATTGTTCTTCTTCTCTTTTCCATCGCAAAATTTGCAACGTAGAGAAATAATGATATAGCTACAAATACTAATATCGCACGCAATGCATAGAAATAGATTCCATATGATACATCCAAGTTCTCATTGTATGGGATGAAAATCGTGGGGAGTAAAAAGAAGAATATACCAAAAAAAACGATAATTACTTCTAATAAAAAATAAAATCTCTGCTTAATTAATTGCTTAATGGAACTTTCTTTTCTTGCCATAAAAAATCAATTGACTAATTATAAATTAATATTAGTGATAAGAATATAAATTATTAAACTTTAAAATGCTTTACTTGAAATAATCTCATTGATTTTCTCTGTATGAAAATGAACCAAATTCTGATTTAATTTCAACTATATTTTTATTCCCTTCATTCGACCTTTCACATTGTCCGATTATTTTAGCATATAGTTTAAATTTGCTGCATATACCTATAATTGATTTAGCTATATTTTCTTTACAATATAACTCTAAACGGTTCCCCATATTAAAGACTTGATACATTTCTCGCCAATTTGTTTCCGAAGAATTTTGAATTACTTCAAATATCTTCGGGAGTTTAAATAAATTATTTTTTATGAATCTTATTCCTTTTCCGAAATTTATAACCTTCGTCTGACCTCCTCCAGTGTTATGGATAATTGCATGAACATCTTTTGGATACTCTTTCAAAATTTCTAACACAACAGGAGCATAAGTTCTCGTTGGAGATAGAAGTGCTTTACCAATTGTTAAATTTAATCCGGGGACTTTATCCTCAATTAAATACTTTCCAAAAAAAATGTACTTCTTTTCGATAGCGTTATTAAAGCACTCGGGGTACTTTTTAATATATTGATCAGATAAAACTCCGTGCCGAGCAAGGGTCAAACCATTACTGCCTATTCCGCTATTATATTGTTCTTCATAGGTTGTTTGTCCGTCACTAGCAAGTCCAATTATAACATCTCCGGGTTTAATATTACTCGCATCGATCACGTCTTCCCTTTTCATAGTTGTAAAAATTGATGCGTCAACGAGCAGAGTTTTAACGATATCTCCTACATCCGCGGTTTCTCCTCCGCATACTTCGATTTTTAGACCAAAATCCTTTAATTTACTACTATAAGAATGATATTCAGCAATAATTTCAGCTATAACCTCTCCTGATATTAGTTTTGGGTTTCTCCCAATATTATTTGATAAAAAGTATTTATCTGTTGCACCTACACATAAAAGATCATCAATATTCATTATCATCGCATCTCTAGTAATTCCTTTAAATATTGAAATATCTCCGGTTTCTTTATAGTACATATACGCTAGACTGGATTTTGTTCCTGCACCATCAGAATGAAAAATAGAGCAATAATCTTTTCTCCCTCTAACATCTTCTACAACTTTACAGAAGGCTCCAGGGAATAATCCTTTGTTGATATCTCTTATCGCTTTATGGACATCTTCTTTTTTGGATGATACTCCCAACTTAGAATATAAATCTTCATCTTCTGACATTTTCAAAGATTATACTTCTTTTTTAGATAATCTATTAAAATTTCCACTTGTAAAATTGCTAGACCGATATATTTATGGGGATCTAATAGTTCAGAAATTTCTTGTTTAGAAAACTTAGCTTTAATTTCATCATTTTCTAATAATATATCCTTAATAAATCGATTACCAGTTCTTGATTTAATCGCGGCTTTTCTTAACATTTCATGACCTTCTTGTCTTCCTATACCCCGTTTTACCAATTCTATCATTACTTTTTCTGATAAACAAGCCCCTTTCGTAAGATTTAGGTTTTTTTCAATTTTATTTTCATCGAATACTGCTCCTCTTAGAATATTGATCATTTGCTGCAGCATAAAATCTAATAACACGAAATTCTCTCCAAATACAATCCTTTCGTTAGCAGAATTTGTTAAATCTCTCTCATCCTCTAATATAACATTATCCAAAGCAACGATTACATTTGATTTTAACACTCTAGCTAAACTACATATTCGTTCAGACTTATGTGGATTCCTCTTGTGAGGCATTGTGGAACTACCTACTTGGGATTCTTTAAAGGGCTCAAAAATTTCAGCTATCTCATTTCTTTGAAGAATGCGAAATTGACGTGCCATTTTTGCAAGTGACTGCCCTATTAAAGATGTTAAAAATATTACTTCAGCGTGGCAGTCTCTTTGTATCACTTGATTTGCAATTAATGCTGGATTGATTCCAAGTTCTTTCATAACCAGAGTTTGTAACTCGATACCTTTTTCTCCGAAACTCGCCATTGTTCCCACAGCACCAGACATTTTTCCATATGAGATTCGTTCAATTGCATTTTCTAACCTGTCAAGTTGCCTGTCTATTTCATAAGCCCATATACCAAATCTCATGCCATATGTGGTAGGAATTGCATGTTGTCCGTGAGTTCGTCCTATGCAAACAAGTTCCTTTCGATCTTCTAAAATTTGTATAAGTTCTCTCAATAGGGAATTTAATGAATCCTTTATATGAAATAATGCCTCTCGAAGTTGTAATGCAATGGCTGTATCCTCAATATCATAACTTGTAGCACCCAAATGCACGAATTTACCAGCATCTCCTTTACATTTCTCACTCAAGGCTTTCACCATTGCCATTAAATCATGATGAATCTCTTGATCTATTTCTTTTACTCTTTTGAGCTTGACATAATTTAAATTAGCTTTTGATTTAATTTCTTCTGCCGCTTCCTTAGGGATATTACCAAGTTGAGCATGAACTGTGGCTAAAACTGCTTCAACCTTTAGCCAATTCTCTAACTTTTTATCTTCAGTAAAAATTGAAGCAATTTCAGTCCTATATCTTGTTTCAATTGGATTTACGAATTTATGCTCCATTTCAAGTTTAAAAAGGTAAATTATATTATAATTGAAATAATCACTGATAAGTTATTATTCTTATTTTTATTAATATGAAAAGCATTACTTGAAATTAAAGAATATTTGCGCTTGTCAATAAAACCATGATATAATCAGCTACCACCTCAATAGAATCTGAGATTGCTTCTAAAATGTCAAAAATATTTCCAATGGTAAAAATTGTGAAGAAGTTAACATGATATTCTGTCTCTTGTAGGCTTTTTCTCAGCTTAATATTTAGCAGATCTACTTTATGTTCATTTTGATTTATCTGTCTTGCATATTCTTTGATGTTTTTTCGTTCCCCTAAGAGATCGATAACAATCTTATCCAAAAAATCAGCACATTCTACCGTAGTTTTCATAATTTCAAGGACAGTATCTATTGTTTTTTCACTTGTTTGTTCCCAAAATACAATTGGTACAGTATTTATACGCCGAGCAACACCTGTACAACAATTTGCAACATCATCCATTCTCTTTACTAAATGTGATAAATCTTGCCTGATGCTAGGGTTTAATTCTCCCCTAGAAATATCTTTTTGAATGTCTCTTCTCAACTTATCTGCTTCACCCTCTAATGAATCAACTTTTATAAAGAATTCTTCGGCTTTTATCGGGTTTTTTTCCCTTAACAACGCATTTATTCCTTTTTCCAACTCTCTAACGCACTCTTGGACTTTCTTCGCATGTTTAATGGATCGTTCTAATGCATTTAAAGCTGTTTCTCTCTTCAAAAATTCTATTAATGAACCCATTTTTTTCCACTTCCGTATATTAATACTTAAGATTAAAATATTTTAAATATATTTTGAATAGATTTTTTAAATAAAACTTATCGTACTGAAGCTGAAGTAAATGATCCCTGCTAGAAGAGCAGCAATAGGAAATGTTAAAATCCAAAAAATACCCATCTTTCCAAGATACTTATATTCAACTTCCTTTTTTTGAGCAATGTTCATTCCAATTATACAAAACACAATTACGTGGCTATGAGATATTGGTAAACCAAATAAGGTAGCGATCATCAAAATTATTGCAGAACTGGTTTGAATAATTAGACCCTCACTTGGTCGAGAGTCAGTCATTTGAGAGGCTAAATTTCGTATCACAAATCGAGCAGCAATATAAATTCCTAAAAAAGCAAAAATACCACAAATTACAGCATAAAAAAAATACTCTTGAACCGCTAAAGATCCATTATCTAAAAGTCCATATAGGATACCTAAAGCTTCACCTGAATTAGCACCAACCCATATCTCAGCAAAAATAATAGCAACTAATAACAACCATTTGAAAGACCTTTCTGCTTTCTCTATTTGATTTAATCCTTTTAAACGTGAGAGATAAAATTTAGCTAAAATCCTAAAAAGAAGATAGGTAATTACAAATCCAAAAAGAGGAGAAAAAAACCAGCTTAAAATAACACTTCCTAATTTATCCCAATTAAAGGCATTTTCAGGACTCACAACCTCTTGAGTTATTGAATAAACTATTACAACTCCTACAACACTCCCCACTAAAGAATGAGTACTACTAAGTGGAATTCCAGCAAAACTTCCTATAACCAACCAAATAATGCTACTGATTAACACAGTAAGAAGCATAGAAGTAGAGTAGGTCAAGCCTTTCCCTAAAATATCGGACCCCACTGTTTTGGCGACAAACCCTCCACTAGTTATGATCATTCCGCTTCCTATAGCAATTCCACCAATTAATAAAGCTAATTTAAACTTTAACGCTCCAGTTCCGACCAATGCAGATAGAGTTTCATCATTAGCCCCAATCGAAAATGCTAATCCAATTGCGAGAATGATTAATACAACAATAATCAATTGAGTAAAATCTGACGCCATAAAAAACCCTTATTTGAAAATCAAATACTTAGCTGAAAGGAATTGGATGTATTCAGAAAAATTTTTAATATGATCAGCTAGCATCATAATATCTTCTATCATATTCTTTAGATATAAGAAAGTCCTAGAAATATAATCCATATCATAGTTATATAGTCGATTTAGTAATTCCCACTCTTCCATTCGCATTTTTCTTCTTTCTTCTTTAATTTCTTCACAAATATCATATGCTTTCTCTAAATCATCTCCGATTAACTTTACAGCTATAGTTAATTCGTTTGAAATTAGTTTCAATGATTTTAGAATACTTGAAAGTTGCAACTTAAACTCGTTATCGGGAAAAATTACGCGATATAGTAGCATTCGATTTGTTAAATACTCACCTATGTTCTTGATATCATTAATTTTACTGAAAAGTTTTAATCGATCTGCTTTAGAAAACATTAATTTTGCTTTGAAGATTTTGGATTCAAATACCTTCTTGACTTGAACTTCAGTTGTTGTTTGAGCCACACATTCTAAATTGTTTTTAAATTTCGTAAAATCGTTTTTAACGAGAGACTCGATACCCTCTATCAAAAGTATATTTTGTTCATGAATGATATCCATGAATAGATGAGTTAATTCATTGATACTTTTGTTTTTTAACTCATCTTCATCATATTTATTTTCAATCATATAATTTTATTTTTCTTTTAGTGATTATATATAGATTATTTTCTTTCTAATATTCTTATTAATCTCTAAATATTATGTCAGAACTGAATTTGATGCGCTCTTAGAATATACTAGAAGATTAATCATAAAATCTAAATGGTTGCTTTTAACTGAAGCAAATGCTGTTAAAGAGAGATAAACAATTTTTCATAAAAAATCCAATTAATTGCTGAAAATAATCTCTCTATCAATTTAATATACATATTCAATATTTCATCAATACAGAAGTTAAAGGAATAATTAAGATCTGTTTCTTTCAGAACGATTAAAATCCTACATACTTTTTACTAATATTAGCATAACAATATAATCCGCCACCTCTTCAGCATTATCCGTAATTGCCTCCATTGCAGATATACAACTATGAATTTCGATGGCGGTGAATGGATTTTTAATAGGATTATCATCTGCTACTAACATGCGATTGATAGCAAAACGCAATTCATCGCATTCATGCTCTAATTCGCTTATTTCTGCTCCACTTTTGCGAATTTTAGCTTCTTCTTCACTTAACAGCATATTAACTAAGTTATTGGTTTTTTTAACTGTCTCGACGGTAACTCTTGCCATTTCTAAAATTTTTAAGTGTATTTCAGGGTTTAATTTTTGAAATTCAGAATAATTCATATAGATCAAAATTCGAGCAGCAGCATTTGTAGCATTAGCAATATCATCGATTCTCTTGGTTAGATGTGTTAAATTTTCGTGCAATTTCGGTTTTAATTCAACCTGAGTTAACATATTCAACATATTCCTTCTAATACTATCTGCTTGGTGTTCTAATTCATCTACTCTGAAAAATACTTTCAATGCTAGATCTACATTCTTTTCTTCAATTAAAAATGATAATGCTTTTTCAAACTCCACTACGCATTCTAAGACTTTTTGCATATGTATTAATGTTTTATTTATTACACTCTCTTCATTTCGAGATCGAAACCATTCAAATAGAGAACTCATATTTTTTTTCCTCCTAATAATATCAAATTTTATTCTAATTTTAAAACTTCTCTTATTACTTCCTTTCCTGGGTGTTTAAAAATAATTCCTAATTCTTTTGGAAAATAAACTGTTACCTTTATACCCTCTCTAAATTTATTATGAATTTCTGTGCTCGCAGGTATTGTTACGATAATATTCTTATCTGAATCATTTATGTTTACTAAAACTTCAAAACGATAGAAAACGCCCATAAATTTTCTTCTGATTATCTTACCAAATAGCGCATTTTTCTTTTGGTCAATTCTATTTCCCAATCTAATTTTCATATGATTGGATCTAACTATTAAAAGTAGATCTTCGTTTTGTTGAATTTTTTTAAAAAGATTCTTATTGGCATATCCAGCAAAAATTGAACTTGCCCCGATGTCTATTGGAACAGCAATTGATTTTTCTTGAATTTCAGAGAACAACTTGTCTCCTTTATTAGATTCTTTATGGATGTTCCATATCTCAGGTGATTCGTGAATATACTTACCTTCAAAATAATTTATTTCACTCATGAAATTTGCTACAAAAAGATTTCGAGGTTGATAATAAATCTCATAAGGAGTCCCAACCTGAATTATCTTCCCTTCATTCATTACTGCGATTCGATCTGCAAGCATCATAGCTTCCTCTTCCTCATTAGTAATATGGATAACAGTAAGTTGTAATTGGGATGATTTTGCCATTAATAACAACTCTCTTCTCAAACTCATCCTTAAACCAGCATCTAAAGCTTTCAAAGGCTCATCTAAAATTAGGAGTTTAGACTGTTCTAAATTCATTAAAGCGCGACAAAGTGCCACTCGTTGTTTCATTCCTCCACTCATTTCTTCCGGTAATGAATCATTTCTTCCTGTTAACAATGTCATCATTAAAACTTGATCCACGATCTTTTTAGTTTGTTTTGGATTTCTTGCATGAACCCGGCTACTATAGGCAATATTATCATATATGTTCATGTGTGGAAATAATGCATAATTTTCAAACATGAAACCTAAATTACGTTCTGCAGGTGTTAATTCACTGACATCTTTACCATCAAATAAAATTTTTCCTTTATCTTGTTTTACTAATCCCGCTATTACCTTTAATAAAGTAGTCTTTCCAGCTCCAGTGGGTCCAAGAATAATAAAATATTCTTTATCCTTAATACGTAGGTTTATCTTATCTAAAGCTCTTAAATCCCTGAATGATTTATCGACATTTTTTAATTCAATATTTACCATTTTGTCATCACTACATTAAAGATAATTCTTTTTCAAGATCATCAGGGGCGTTAAAAATATGAATATCCTTCCTGTGAATCGCAATTTTTAAATATTCTCCAACTGAATAATTTTCTTCATAATATCCTGGCTTTATCGAGACAAAACTATCACCACTATCTAATTTGAGATAAAACCTCTTAGTAGCTCCTATAAATCGGGAAGATTCAAGCTTAGCTTCAAAAAACTCCATATCTTTCCAATCGTATTGACTTTTTTCAAAGGGATAATTACGAGGAAATAAATAAACATCCTCATACCTGAATGCAATAATTACATTATCATCTAGGTTAAAACCATCATTATTTCCACAAGTAATTTTAGGGCCCCCTAATCTTATCCAAACAACCATCTTATTATCTTCTAAAAGTTTTAAAATAAATCCTTGTAGAAAGTTAGTCTCACCTAGAAAATTTGCAGTAAAAATGCTTTCTGGCTTTTCATATAAATTATATGGAGATCCCATTTGAAGTATTTTTCCAGCTCTCATAACGATAATTTTGTCTGCTATTGCCAGAGCTTCTTCTTGATTATGGGTCACGTGTATAGCTGTTAATCCCAAATCCTTGATCAAATTCCTTAATTCATGCCGAAAAACTTTTGAAACTTTAGGATCTAAGGAGCCCAAGGGTTCATCCATTATTAATATTTTTGCTCCTGTTGCAATAGCTCTGGCTATCCCTAACTTTTGTAAACCGGGATTTCCAAAGATTGAAGGAAACTCCTCAGAATATTTTAATAAATCAACAATAGATAATGCTTCTTCTGCTTTCTTTATTATATATGACTCTTCAAAACCTCGCATTTCTAATCCAAAGGTTACATTCTCCCATACAGTCATGTTCTGAAAAATTTCAAAATTTTGGAAAATAAAACCCATATCTCGATCTTCAGGGGGAATTCCCTTGACATTTTTTCCGTCAATTAAAACTTCCCCTTTAGTAGGTTCTTCTAAACCCGCAATAATACGTAATGTTGTTGTTTTACCACAACCGCTTGGTCCTAATAAAAACACATAATCGCCATCTGAAATTTGTAACGAGATATCATCTACAGCTAAAACTTTTCCCTCATCAAAGGTTTTCGTAACATTCCTCAATTCTATATTAGGCAACTTTCACACCCTCCTCTTTGAAACAGTCCTAAGAGCAAAAATAAGGGCGGCACTAAAAATAATGATTATTGTGCTAGCAAAAATTGCACTTGCTAGATAGTTTGCTTCAACCCAATCTACAATTAAAACAGGAATAGTCCTTATGTTTCCCATAACTACTATCGTTGCTCCTGTTTCTCCTAGGGATCGAGTAAACACCATTATACCACCTGCTATAATACCTTGTTTTATACTTGGAAAAGTGATTTTTCGAAATACAGTCAAATTTGAGGCTCCTAAAGTTCTTGCGGCTTCTTCAACTCCTTTATCAGAACTTTCTAATACTCCAATTATTGGTCGAACCATATAGGGGAAAGTAAAGGTAATATGAACGAACAAAATCATAAAAAATCCAGGTTGGAATAATCCAATTCCAGCGGGTCCCCAAAATAAGAAAATAGCAAAACCTAATGCCGCTGATGGGATTGCAATTGGGATATCGAGTATTGTGTCTAGAAATGTAATAAATTTGCCCCACTTTCTTTTCGTGATAATAAATGCAAAAGGAATACCGAAGACTAAATTTATAAGCACTGCTAATGAGCCAATTTGGATAGAACTCATAAAACTCGTGTATAAATAAACCCATTTGTAATCTTTGGCTAAGAATAATTCGCTTATTAAATTTCCTCTAGCAATTTGAGTTATAATGTAAAATGAAGGTATTAATATTATAAACAGCAGTACTATAATGATTAATAAATCTCTTATATGCCTTAGAGTTTTACGGCTTAATAGGCGCTCGAATTTAGGGTAGATTTTACTTATTGAAAAGCTTCCTCGACGAGATAAAAATTTAATAGAAAATAAAAGGCATAATGATATTGAAATTAAGATCCCCGCAAGTAATGAAGCACTTGGTAATTGTAATTGTCTCCGAAATCCCACGATTAATATGGGAGCAGTTTCAACTAATCCAGATAATATGAGGGTTGCACCCGTTTCACCCAGACTCCTTGTAAAAGCCAAAATAGAACCTGCGATTAATCCCTCTTTCATTAATGGAAGAGTTATTGTTCTAAAAACAGTAATCCCAGATGCCCCAAGTGTTCTTGCTGCGTCTTCATATAACACATCAGCTTTCTCTAATACTATTTTTAAATTTCTTACTATATATGGAAAAGTAAAAACTATATGACCAAGTATAATCAATTCCATTCCCGGATTAATTCCAAACAGATTCCAAAATAGTAAAACTGAGAAACCTAATGCACTAGTCGGTACGGCCATTGGTAAATCAACTAATGCGTCTAAGAATTTTTTCCCCCGAAAGTTATATCGAGTTAAGATAATTGCCATTGGAAAGGCTATTAAAATATCAATCCCGACTGCGATAGCTGCTATTGAAAAGGAGATTCCTAATGAATTTATAATGTTCAACCATTTTAAGTTTCCAATTAATTCATCGTTAAAAACATCATGATAAATTGAAGGTATATTGAGAAAAATTGTTGAGAAGATGTTAATTATTGGCCCGATTATAACTAAAACAAAAAATAATATTGTAATTGTATCAAGAGCTTTTCTATAAATAGGTTTTGAGAAGAAACGATCTACTTTCAACGTCAGTGGCAAATTTGGCTCATTTTTACTTTCTAATTCGTATTCTTCTTTCATTATTTCATCCTACTTTCAAATTTATGCTGTAGCTTTACACAATAACCATAAATCTGGTATATTCAACAAAGCATTTCCATCTTTGGGAGCTTTTAATTCTGGGACAGTGAGGTTGTAGGCAATTCCGTTTATCTTGTAATTAAAAACCTTAGGATCAAGTGGTATAGATGGGTTAATAGGTCTAAATCCGTATTCTGTTGCAGAAACAACAGTTGAGGTTTCATTAAGAAAATCTAAGAATGCTTCTGCGACCATTCTTTGTTCTGGTGATATCCAATCTGCGTTTAAAATGCAGAACGGGTGATCACTATATAGGGTTCCCCCCTCGGGATAAATTGCTATTATTTTTCCAGCTTCAGCTTTGCTTGATATGTCCCTAATCAAATTTTCATATAAAAAAACAACATTCAATTCAGAAGGACCTTGCGTGCTCATATAACTTGCTAAAAATCCCGTAGATTTGCCATACATGATCGCTGAAGACTCGAATTCTCTTAACCAAGCTTGATTACTTTTGTCCAAGAGATCATTCATTGTTAAATTTTCCGGAGCAGTTCCGGAAGCGACTCCTAAAGCCATAATTACGCTCATAAAACCCGAATTAGATAATCTAGGATCAGTGTGAGCCATTTTTATATTTACACTAGGATCTAAATTTAAACTCCTTATATCTGCAAGACCTTTAATAGGGTGAGATTTATTGAAAGATTCCCATGTGGCTATAACAATTGGAGAGTATATTATTCTGACAGATTCATTAATATTTACGATTGATTCACCGGGATGAAGCTCATTCCATTTGGTATTCAAGAATGGTAACCAAATAGAACTGGCAGGACTCCAAATAGTTGGATAAATTTCTCCATTCAATAAACTAATTATTGAATCTGAAGAACCATAAGGATGCATATCTATAGTTATTGGAGTATTCGGATTTTCATTGTTCCATTCATTTAAAAAGTTTGTATAAGCAATTGTCATCCAACTTGCTTTTTCGGAACTATAAATTATACTAATATGAATAGAACTTTCACCACCTTGTAAAATAATAAAAGTACTACTAGCCCCAACTAGAAAACCTGCTATAAATAGAATAACTATTGACAATTTGCGACTTTTTTTGACTTTGTGACCTTCGATCTTAGATCACCTGCATTATATTAAAGATCTTATCATATGGTCAATCATTTCAAAAATTATTCCACAAGATAAACCTAAAAAAAAAATTAAAACAAAAAGAACTTTCTTTTTCATAAAATCCATTCAATATTTATTATCTTAAAATATATAGTTAATTATTTTATGCTATAGACTAAAATAGTCAATAATCTAATAAATTAACCTATATAGAAATATATATTCTAAATATTATATTAAAAATTAGTAATCATAATCGCTGTTTCCATTCATTAGCTATATATTAATTTATAATTAGAAAATGATTAATATTCGAAAATTTTATTTTTTCCGTTGTTATCACTGTGGTGCATGGAATTATAGTAATAAAATTATTAAATCACGGAAATGTTGGAAATGTCATCGTACATTTCAATTTAAAAATTCTCTAAAGTTTTCTAGAGAATGTTCAATGAACCAAGCTATTAGCATAATGAAGCACCTAAAAGAAAGGGAAGAAAAAGAAACGTTATCAAATTATATTATAAGTCATTATAAACTTACAAGAGTCAATAAATTTTAAAAGCAAAATATTTAAAATATATTTCTTCACTCTTTTTAGGGAACTTTTTTTTATGGTTTCGCTTAATTTATAATGTGCTTAAATGATGGAAAACAGTCTTAATCTAATATTTAATGATGAATTATTACATTCTATACAACAAGAAGATAACAATAAAGTAGATTATTGGGATTTAAGAGCCAGATACAATGAGGGAACAGCTATAGAATTTTCGGATCGCAAAAGTAAAGAAATTTCAACTTATAATTTGATTGGTAGCAGCATTAGAGTATTTATTAATGGAGGATGGGGATTTTTTATTATCAATGATCCTTCGATGGATACCTTTAAAGAAGGTTTTAAGAGAGCGGTTAAATTAGCTAAATTATCGTCATCTCTGAGTAAACTACGATTTAAGATTAAGGATAAAAAATCTTACATTGAGGAGCATAAAGTTGAAAGCAAAAGAAAACTAAAGGATATCAGTTTGGAAGAAAAAATCAATTTAGTAAAAGATCATGAATTAAAAGCTTCAAGCTATTCAAAGAAGGTTAAGAACACCCGAACTATTTATATGGATACCCATTTAAATCAAATATTCAGAGATTCATTTGGTAGTAAAGTAAGCCAAGAATTAGAGATAGTAAGATTATTTTCCTCAGTCTATGCACAAGAGAAAGGAGTTATTCAGAATAGCACGAATTCTATTGGTGGCGTTGGAGGTTTTGAGATTGTTGATAATGATACCGCGATGACAATTAGTAATAAATCTGCTAAACAAGCGGTTGATTTATTAAGTGCCCAATCTCCAGTAGGAGGGAAATTTAAAGTAATCCTCGATTCAAAATTAACAGGTACTTTCATACATGAAGCATTAGGGCATGCTTGTGAGGCGGACTTAATTTTAAATAAAGAAAGTATCTTAGCAGAAAAATTGAATACTAAAATTGCTGGGGAAGAAATCTCTGTTTTTGATGATCCGAGTTTTGGTCAATCGAAAAAATTTAATCTTCAATATGAACTATTTGGAAGTTATTTCATCGACGAGGAGGGAATTCCTGCTCAAAGAACTGCTCTTATTGAAAATGGGATACTTAAAAATTACCTACATAATTTGGAAACAGCATCCAGAATGAATATGAGTCCAAATGGACATGGTAGAGCAAACTCCAGCAGTTCTAGACCACAAGTAAGGATGGGTTTTACCTTTTTAGAACCTCGTAACTGGAGATTAGATGAAATGATTGAGGATACTAAAAATGGAATATTATGTGAAGATTTCCAATATGGCTACACTGATCCCACTACTGGAAACTTTCAATTTAAGTGTAGATTATCTTATGTGATAGAACAAGGTGAAAAAAAGAACCTTATGAGAGACGTGTCATTCAGTGGGATGACGCTTGATGTTTTAAACAAAATAACAGCAATTGGAAGTATGGATACTTTTAACTATTCAGATGGTATTTGTGGTAAAGGAGGGCAAGGAATTAGGGTCTGTGATGGTGGACCATATATAAGAATCGATAATTTAACTGTAGGAGGAATTAATTAGATGAAAGATCCCTCCCAAGTTTTTGAGTTATCAAGTAAATGTTATAATTACTTAAAACGTTATGATTCAACTCTTATTTCAACTGAATTTTATTTTGAACTTAGAGAATACCTCAATATAGAAATTGATGAGAATTCTATCAAGCATAGTGAAATTGGAAGCGCCGAAGGAATCTCTGTAAGAATTATTGGAAAAAATGGGTCGGTTGGATTTTCTTTTACAAATCGATTGGATTGGTCTAATATAGAGCGTATCATCAAAGATGCTTTTAAAATGATGAAAGCTGGAACAGAGGATCCAGATTTTGTTAATCTCCCATTTCCACATAGTTCATATCCCAAAGTCAATGATTTGTATGATTCTGAAATAGAGAACTTATCAGTTGAAGAATCTGCAAATTATTTTAGTGATTTAATCAAAATATGTGATGAAGATGAGTTAGCTATTTCTCAATCGGGTAACTTTTCAACTAATTTAACACATCATTATATTTTTAATTCAAATGGTATAGAAGTAGGTGGCAAGGAAACAACATGCTCCCTTTCTTCTAATGTTATTGTAAAGGATAAAATAAGTAAAGAAACATCATTTGGATTTGATTATCAAAGTAGTAGATTTCTAAATCGTATAAATCCAACAAAAATCATTAATACTGCTTTAAACAGGGCAAAACAAAATTTGAATCGAATTGAAATTAAGAATATGCGATGTCCGGTGATCTTGACGCCAAACGGTGTTATAAGCTTGATATTAAAACCATTAGCATCTGCAATTAACGCAGAAGCTTTCCAACATAAACGAACCTTTCTTGTTGGACTACAAGAGACTAAAATTGGCTCAAAGGATTTTAACATCGAAGATAATGCTTTACTTGATGGAGAAGTAGGTTCAGCGCCTTTTGATGCAGAAGGTGTGCCATGTCATGACAAAAAAATAATTAAAAATGGAAGTTTTTTAAAATCTGGATTATTGCATAATAGTTATACTGCTAATAAAGAAGGGATTGAAAGTACTGGTAATGCGTCTAGGCATTCTTTTGCATCAATTCCTGGGATTGGTATATCAAATTTCATTTTAAATTCAGGTTCAACTAAAAAAGAGGAAATCATTAAAAGTGTTGATAAAGGGATTTTACTGGATTATACTGGAGACAGACCGAACATTTCAACGGGTGATTTTTCTGGACTCATTTTACATGGAAACCTAATCCAGAATGGAAAATTAGAGTCTGCATTAAACGAGACTATGATCGGTATTAATTTATTAGATTTATTTTCTAAAATAGAAATGATATCAAAGGAAAATCAACAATATGGACCATTTCGAGCACCCTTCGTAAGAATAGAAGATGTTCAAATAATAGGTAGCAAATCTTAAAGAGTCACATTTAACCTTTGATAGAGAGAATTATAAAAGTATTCAGTGGAATCTGCTTTAATTAACCACAATTCAGCTATGATTAATTTATTGATACCTGGCTCTGTAAATGAAACGTCGATTAAACTTGATATCCAATCCAAACCATTCAAGATGTGAGAAGTTATATTGAGAAAAGAAGACCCGTTTGTAGGCTGATTTAACGCTAAATAAGTATTATTATCACCTTTGAGGATCTCTAATCTGAAATTCATTTCTCGATTAAGGTGATTTCCAATAAAAACATATAAAGAGACATTTTCTCCAACCAAACACTCTTTTTGGAATTGTGCACTTTTTTCCGAATCTAATATTCCAAATGTAATATATCCTGATTTTGGCTTAACTATATTATATATTATAAAACTAGAAACAATAATTAAGCCAAAAATCAATAATAACGTAATAAATTTTTGAAAATCTAATTTAGATTTTAGATTTGCTTCCTCTGGCTCCTTACTCTTCATTTTTTTTAAACCAAGCTATGGTCTTTTCTAATGCTGTTTTTAAAGATGTCCTAGGTTCCCAATT
The DNA here is from genome assembly GCA_964632315.1 of uncultured archaeon. Taxonomy (GTDB): domain Archaea; phylum Asgardarchaeota; class Lokiarchaeia; order Sigyniarchaeales; family SOKP01; genus SOKP01. The sequence continues at coordinate 27,698 of CAZWEM010000010.1, read as the reverse complement.
CAATAATGTTTTAGCTTTACCAATATCTGGACATCTTCGAACTGGATCATCAATTGGTAATGGTTTAAAAACTATTTTGGAATTTGAATTAGTCAATTCTTTGATAAGATTAGCTAATTCTAAAATGGTATACTCCTTGTTGTTACCAAGATTTATTACTTCCCCTAAAGCTTCATCCTTATGAACTATTTTTAAAATACCCTCAACTTCGTCTGTGACATAAGTGAAAGACCTAGTTTGAGAACCATCACCAAAAACAGTAATATCATCATCGTTTAGAGCTTGATGTATGAAATTTGGAACCACTCGTCCGTATTCTGGACCATATCTGATTCTTGGACCTGAGGTGTTAAAAATCCTCACGATTTTCGTCTTAATTCCATGTTGAAGTTCATATGCTTTAACAAATGCCTCTCCAGCACGTTTTGATTCATCATAACAACTCCTAGGCCCAACAGGATTAACATATCCAAAGTATGATTCAGAAGTAGGTACAGCACTATCTGGAGGATTTCCATATACTTCGGATGTACTTGTATAAAAGAATAAGGCGTTATGTGCTTTAGCTATCCCTAAAGCGTTCATAGTTCCTAAAGTGTTGCTCTTTAAAATTGGTATTGGATATCTTTTAAATTCGAAGGGTGAAGCCCGACTTGCCATGTGCATAATAATATCAATTTTTTTAATATCTCCAACACATATGCCGTTTGGATGATGAGTTAATCCAAAATAAATAGGTTTTGCAATATCATGATTGATAAATCGAAAATTCGGTTCATCAAGAAGATGAGCAATGTTTCTAAATCTACCTGAAGAGAGATTATCAATACAAATGCAATTTGCACCTTGCTTTACTAATACATCGCATACCCAAGAACCTAAAAAACCATTGCCACCAGTAATTAGAATTACTTTTCCTTTAAAATTTATCTGCTCTTTCGATAATCTACGAATTATCTCATCAATATCTTCGCCCAATCTATGATCCATTATTAATTACCCCACGTAATAATTGTTATTTTAATTATAAAAATCAAAAATATTTTTATTTTGTTTTTTGTCCACAATATTGGCAAAATTTTAATTCCAAGGGATATAATTTACCACAGTTAGGGCATTTTTTAAGTGAACTTTCCAAAATTTCACGTCCAAGCATTTCAAAAACAGTTTCAACGTTTTTACCCGTTTTTGAAGACGTTCCAATTATATCTCCTTTAAAACCGTATTTTTCAAAAAACATTTTAGCATCTTCCGTACTTACTTCTCTTTGTTCTTCTAAATCAATTTTTGCTTCAACCAAGATTTTAGTTTTGGGACTGTTTGGAACCGAAGTTATAACTTTTATCCAATCGTGAAGATCATTTAATGACTCTCGATTTGTGATGTCATATAGAATTAAAGCCCCAGATGCCCCAGAAACATAAGAAGGTAATAATAATCTAAATTTTTTTTCACCAGCAAAATCCCATATGTTTAGTAGGATCTCTATGTCATCCACAATTACCTTTTTAGTTTCAAAATCGACACCTATCGTAGACAAAGTTGACTTATCAAACTTTCCTGTTGCGTAGCGCCTAATTAGGGAGGTTTTCCCTACGTCTTGCTCAATATCCGATAGATTCGGGATTAATTTTTAGCACCGGCGACTACAACTTTAAATTTTATTATGTTTGGTCACCAGAAAATTTCAAACTCAATTTAATTATAATATAATAAAAAAATTTATGGTTAAAATCTTTTGTTCAGTGATTTTTTTTATTTTTGATGGCACTTTATCTTTCAAAAATCTTCTTTATAATGTGTTCTACTCCATTTATATATATCATGAGCAATTTTTTCTCCAATATTATCCACACTCATAAGATCTTCTATAGTTGCATTGAAAATTTCTTGAAGAGTCTTGAATCTTTCAAGTAGATTCTTTGCCCTCTGAGAATTTATCCCCGGCAGACCAGCAATAACATATTCCAATAAATCTTTAACTTCTTTTGGTTTTTTATCAAATCTTAATTTGATTTGACTAGATGATGCCGTTTGGGCTTTTTTGGTCAAATGAAACAAGAATTTTGCAGTTTCTTTGGAATTTTTGGTTTGATATATCATTATTCCAAATTTTACTATAATAGAACTAATTGTGCCATAGAGAGCATTTTCACTTAAATTTGAGTTTAAGAAGGTATCTCCTTCCAAAATTAAAATAGCGTTTTCAAAATTCTCCTTAAGATTAATCAATTCATTAAATATTCTTCCATCCTTTATAGAATCCGTGAAATCTTGCGCCGATTTTCGCTCTATTCCTATATATTTGGAGATTACATAATCAGACACTGGCAATTGTTTGAGTATAATATTAATCCCTAAAGTTGAGAGAATTCGTACTACAGGTGAAGCAGTTTCTCTATTATCACATAAAATAGTCAATTCTGAAGTATCTTGGTAGTTCTCATTTTCCTTATTTTTTTTCTTAGAATTCCCTAAATATTCTAATAGACTCGATTGTTCTCTAGAATCATTATTTTTCAAATTATTCAAGCTTTTTTTCATGTTTTGTTCCTTTCTCCTTTCTGCCCAGTAATAACCTTCATCACGTGTTCCTTCTGCTATTAAAATTATTACTTTACCTTCTCTTTTTCTACCAGTACGTCCTCTTCTCTGTATTGAACGAATTGCACTTGGAACTACATCATAAAAAATTACCATATCACATTCTGCAATGTCTAATCCTTCCTCAGCAACACTCGTACCTATTAATGTGTTGTAGGTTCCTTCTTTAAAATCATTTAACAATTGGATTTGTTGTTTTTGGGTTAATCCTTTATCAGAGCTTTTTGTTTGTTGCCCCACAAACTTGTGAACTTTTATTAATGAATCTTCCTTTAGAAAGCGAACAATGTTGTTTACTGAATCCCTATAATGGCAAAACACGAGAATCCTTGATTCGGGATTGTCTTTCATCTGTTTATGTATGATTTCTTTTAATCTTTCCAGTTTGGGATGTACTAAACCAGTAGAGTGAATTTCGTCTACTAGTCGCATTAGCTTTTTAAATTCAAAATCCCTAAATAATTCCTTAAGGGACTTATTTGCAGTATTCTTTTTAATTTTCAGTTTATTTTTCTCTATATAATCTTTTAAAGCGTGTATTCCCTGCGTTTCAATTAATTCATCCATATGTGATAGCCGTATCGCATTAGCATGATATTTCTTAGCAATAAATAGTTGGGATAATTCCCTTTCATCATTTGTATTGTTAATATTACTATTTATCACCTTGTTAAGTTTAATTAAATCTTTTCTGCTAACTTTATTTACATCAGAGCTATTTAGTAAACTTGCTTGTTTAAGGAATTGGAGTGTCAATTTAAATTTTTTAATTAATATTTTTTTTATCTCTAAGAATTCCTCAGGCAACTTAATTTTTATCCAAGTTGTCTCAACATCTTGGATATAAGGTTTTACATCCCGATCAGAATCTGTCCTGACTTCTGTATGGTTAATATACAAATTTTGCTTTATATCATTAATTTTCTCTTCTGTAGATCCAGGAGAAGCAGTTAAAGCTAATATTTGAGGATATTTAGAAAGAGCCATATATCTTTGAGCAATAAAACAATAAGCATATTCCCCTGTTGCCCGATGACACTCATCAAATATTAATAAACAAACATCGCTAATCGAATATCTTTGAGTTATCAAGTCATTCTGTAAGACTTGTGGAGTCATAAAAACAATTCTTAAATCGTCCCATATTTTAATGCGGTCTTCAGGAGATATTGCACCAGTGATAGCACTCATTTCTTCTTTAGGTATTTTAGTTAATTCTAAAAATGATTCATGATGTTGATCTACTAATGGTTTAGTAGGTGCTAAAAAGATTACTTTTGAATTCTCATATTCTGAAAGACGATACACGCTTAACATTAAAGCTAGGATGGTTTTTCCTAATCCAGTAGGAATAACCACCATGCAATTTTTTTTTAAACAATTAATGAATATATTCTCTTGATACGCTCGACGTATCACTTTATTCTCTTTTAAAAGAGGATGGGCTAAAAAATCACTTTTTTCTGATAAAATTATCACCAAATCTTTATGAATATGTGATTTTCTATGATATTCTATTTTGTCGATGTAATAAAGATGAAGAGTCTATAGGATCTCTTAAATAAATTTAATAACTTTTTAATAAAATTAATTCAAGGTTATCCGAAATTAAAGCTCGAGATGAGGTAAGAAATGCGCAAGGAGGGAATTGTTCCAGATTGAAGCTTTTTCAATAAGTTTGAACCCTCGACCTACACGGTGTGAGCGTGTCGTTATACCACTAAACCACTCGCGCATTTTGAAACCTCTTTTGCTAGTTATACACGATATTCAATATAAAATTTTGTACTTTATTCTTTCGGTTTAACTTTTCTATAAGTCTTTAAAGAACCACGAATATAACCAAAAAAGTTTTATTTTAAGATTAATTAGGATGGGTAGTTACTTTTTTTGGAATCGTATTATGTCTTCCTTTTTAGAATCTCGTGAACTGAGAAAAAAATATAAAGAAGTTAAAAAGTATGTTAAAATTGGGCCTATCTTTTTAACTCGATATGAAAAAGCACGTATTGTTGGTGCTCGTGCTCTTCAGATAAGTTTTGGGGCTCCAATTTTAATCGAAAAACCTAAAAATATGATTGATCCAATTAAAATTGCATTACAAGAATTAAAATCACAAATTTTACCCTTAACTATTAGGCGTGAGATGCCAAATGGTGAATTTCAAGATATACCAATCAGCAAGTTTATTTTAAAAAAAGATTAATCTGATTATTCTTACTATTTATTTACCCTATTCAATTAAAATAATTAAATTAGTATGAAATAATTACTAATTTATTGAACCCTATTTTCTCCCCTTTCAGTGAGAAAGTATACTAAATTATCTCCAACTTGTTCAGTTTTAATGTAACCTTTTGATATCAATTTTTCAAGAATTTTTTCTAATTCTGCTTTTTTAAAAGGTTCAATACCTAAGGGTACCCGACTTTGATTTGCTACTATAGCAATTCGAGTTAAAAACATCCTTTTACCCATAAATGATTGGAGAATTGTTATTTCATCATTGGAAAGAATCTCAAATTGATCATGTTCAATATACCTTTCACGCAGAGTTTTCGCCAGATCTAATGTGTCTTGACTAACTTCTTGTTTCTTAACCTCAACGTGTTTTAACTCGACTAAATCCTTTGCAACTGGGGCTTTTCGGGATTTAACCATCTGTTCGATGTAATCCCTAATCTTTTCTTTCTCTTCTTCTTTCTTTTTTAAAGGATCTTGATTTTTTTCATTCTCCATAATATTACCATAAGGAATTTAAAAATAAAAAGGTATATTCAATTAATGTTAAATCAATTCCAACTGAAAAATGGGGAAAGAATTTTCATACGCCATATAAAAGAAAGTGATATTGATGGTGTTTGGAATAATTTCAATGAAGTTATAGAGGAGGGGGTATACTTACCAGTTTTCTTTCCAGTAAGATCTCAATTCGAAAAACAGTCTTGGTATGACGTCTTAAAACGAGAAAAAGAAATATGTCTCATCGCCAAACGTCATAAGAGGTCTGGATCAGACGCAATTGTTGGGCAAGTTGAAATTTCAAACTTAGAATGGGATGCTGCAGCACATGTTGGAAGTTTGGGAATAATTGTTAAAAAAAAATACAGGGATCAAGGATTAGGCTTTCTATTGATTGATTTGGCTATAAAAGAGTCAAAACGATTAAATAAAAAGCAAAAACTCATATTGAGTTGTTTTTCAAACAATAAACGAGCCCTTCATCTCTATAGAAAAGTCGGATTCAAAGTGATCGGAAGGAGAAATAAACAGTTTTACATGGATTCAAAATACTACGATGAAATTTTGATGGATTTATGGATAGATGATTATTTGCAACAAAATCTTAATCTTTAAAATTCAGATACGTGTTTAGGGAAATCTACATTTCTTCTGATATGCTTTAAGGCTTTCTGGTGAAAGAGGATTTTCATTCAAAAATATAAAATTTAAATTTCCTAAATTTTGAATTTGATCAATGGCAAATTCTCTGATGTAATTATTATCCAAGAATAAAATAATTAAGCTTTCTAAATCTTTTAAGCCCTCAAATTTTTCGATATAATTTCTGTCTAAAAATAGTTCTTGTAAATGTATCAATGAGTTTAAACCTTCAATTTTTTTGATTTTATTATTAGAAATTTCTAATTTTATGAGATTACTAAGTTTATCAAGATTTTCTAATCTTTCAATAGAATTGTTCGACAAATTCAAAACTTTTAAATGAATCACAAAATTCAGACCTTCGATCTTCTTAATGCGATTATTATTTAAGTACAAGGTAAGAAGGTTTGGAGCTTTCGTCAATCCTTCTATCTTTTCAATTGTATTGGATGAGAGATTTAAATGGTTTAAATTTATTAATTTTTCCAGATTGGTTATCTTCTTGATCTTATTTTGATTTAAATTCAACAATTTTAGATTTTTCAAATTTTCAAGATTCTTAATTTCGCTTAAATTATTAGAGTTAAGAAATAATCTTTCTAAGTTTGGCAAATTTAAAGGTGAATTAATCTCATTAATATTATTTCCTTCTAAATTTAATTCAATCAGCGATTTCAGCGAATCTAAATGCTCAATTTTTGAAAACTTGTTGGCAGAAAGATCCAAAATCTTCAAATTAATTAAGTTTTCAGTAATTTCGATCTTATCCAGATTATTACGTTTCAAAATTAAACTTTCAAGATGGGTTAACCTATTTAGACCTTGAATTTGATTTACCCGTTTAATACCCGCTCCTTCACAATTAAGTAAAATAACGTAATTATTTCTAATCGCTACATGAAACATACAGTATTTAGTATAAAACTTATGTAAGACTATATTGAAAATTTTTTCCAAAAACTTTGGATTTACTTGCATATTGGTTATTGATTTATCAAAAAGTTCAATTAGATTTTCTTTCTTAGCCAACTCACTCATTTTAAAAAAACTTTTAACATAGCTTCTGATAATTGCAATAGCATTTTTAGAATGTATAGAATTTAAAATATCTAAAACAAAAAATTTTTGATCAATATTCTCAATATTTCTGAGGGTATATTCTAATAATGATAAAAAATTTTCATGATGGGCATAATTTTGATTAAGAATTTTTCCAGCTAAATCTCGAATTTCTTTAGTTTCTTCTGAAATGAATAAATGTTCATATAACTCAAAATTTGAACCATCGTCAAGAGAATAAAACAATTCTACAGCTTCTTTCCTTAAATCTTGATCGTTGGAATTTTCAATCCATTCTTTCAAAATTTTAGATGCTTCTTTCTTACTAAATTGATCTATGTGATCTCGAATAAAATGTGGATCTATAATCATTATTTGTAGAAATAAAACTCGCTTTCAATTGATCAAATAATAACAATTATATAAAAATTAAATAGATATGGAATGATCAAGAATTAGGTGTAGATATACTCTTTCACACTTTGATTTTTGTTTAAAAATTGAGTAAGGGCTTGTTCAAAGAAATTGTGAGTGATTTCAGTTTCACCTTCTCGAAGGCATCTCATTCCTGCCTCAGTGCATAGAGCCTTCAATTGGGCTCCGCTAAACCCTTCTGTTTTTTTTGCGAGGAACGGAATATCCACGTTTTTAAGATTCATTTTTCTAGTGTGAATTTTAATGATCATTAAACGTGCTTCTTCATTTGGTAAATCAAATCTTATAATACGGTCAAAACGCCCTGGTCGTAATATAGCAGGGTCTAAAACATCTTCTCTATTTGTAGCTGCTAAAAACATAATTCCATCAGTATTAGCAAATCCATCTAATTCGCTTAACAGCTGCATGAATGTTCTCTGAACCTCTCGATCTCCTTTATACACTTCATCCGTCCTTTTTACCGCGATGGCATCAATTTCATCAATAAATATTATTGCGGGAATATTTTCTTTAGCTAGGGTGAAGACTTCTCTTACCATGCGAGATCCTTCACCTATGAATTTTTGTACTAAATCTGATCCAACTAGATGTATAAACCTAGCATGCGTAGAATTTGCTATAGCTTTTGCTAGCAGTGTCTTTCCAGTACCTGGGGGACCGGATAAAAGTGCTCCCGATGGCGGGTCAATACCTATCTCAAGAAATAATTCGGGGTGTAATAATGGTAATTCAATTATTTCTCTTATTGCTTGAATCTGTTCATCTAAACCTCCAATATCCTCGAATGTAGTTGATGGCATTTCAATTAACTCCATTGAAGTTACCCTCCCTCTTATATTCTTACTTAATACTTCTATTATTTGAAAGGATTGAGGGTGTAGGGCTACTGAATCTCCAGCCATTGGAGATAATAATGAATTTTTAGGTAGCAATATCCTATTTCCTGGAGCATGTGATACTAAGATGCGACCATCATTCAAAACTCGCTCTACTGATCCAATTATATTAGGCTTTTTCTTTAAATTTTCTACATATTGCTGATAAGAGAATATTTCTTGCCTTAATTGCCTATTCTCTTTCTCTAAGATGTTAAGTCTTTTCTGAATAGTTTTAATATCCGATTCTGTCATCCTTACCCATTAAAATTATCTTTCATAAATTAAATTTTGGCTTTTAAAAACTAAATAACAATTTATATTAATTGTTATCTCAAAAAAACCCTCTTTTGATAACAATCTGCATATAAAGCTAATGTTTTGTTTTAAGAAGATTTAAAAATCTAAAACCGATTATATTTTTAATTTTCATATGTAATATTTTTTCGTACAAAAAAAACAAATATTACCACAAATAAGATAAAAATAAATACCAAAAATTCCGTTTGGAATTTATAGATACATCTTAAATAAATTTACAAAAACAAAAAATAATAAAAAACACGAGCTGAAATTGAAATATGGCAGAAGAAGAATCTTTTTTAAATGCCAAAGCCCTAGTTGTTGATAATGGTACTGGTATTTCCAAAAATGGATTTGCAGGTGAAGATCAACCACGTTCAGTATTTCCCACTCTCATTGGATATCCAAAATATGAATCAATAATGACCGATGTGGAGCATTATACTCGAGAATATTACATCGGTGAAGAGGCAATGCAACTTAAAGGTGTCTTGAAACTCATGTTCCCAGTAGAACATGGTATTATTGAGGATTGGACAGCAATGGAAAAAATATGGCATTATACTTTCTATACCGATTTACGAATTGATCCTAGTGAACACCCTGTTTTATTAACTGAAGCTCCTTTGAATCCAAGGCCCAACCGGGAAAAAATGGCAGAAATAATGTTCGAAACATTTAATGTTCCCGCACTCTATGTAGCAATGCAAGCAGTACTATCTTTATATGCTTCTGGTCGTACTACGGGATGTGTCATAGATATTGGAGATGGAGTTTCACATGTTGTCCCAATTTTCGAAGGGTTTGCATTAAGTCATGCGATCCAGAGAATTGACTTGGCTGGTCGAGATATTACAACTTACTTACAACGATTATTAAGACAAAAGGGATATTCCTTCACAACCTCAGCAGAAAAAGAGATTGTGAGAGACATAAAAGAAAAACTCTGTTATGTCGCTATTGATCCCGAAAAAGAGATGATGTTAAGTAAGAAGGTTGCTGGGATGGAAAAGAGCTACATGCTACCTGATGGTGAAACAATAAATGTCGGTGTAGAACGATTCTTGGCCCCAGAATGCTTCTTTAATCCATCAGTAATCGGGAAAGAACTTGAACCTTTGGATGATGTAATTGTTAGCGCCATTTCAGAATGCGACGTTGATTTGCGCCGAGATCTTTATAGTAATATTGTGCTCTCTGGTGGAAGCACTATGTTTCCAGGAATAAAAGAGAGACTAACCAAAGAAATCAAGGAGCAAATCCCTGAGAGTGTTGATGTAAAAATTATCGCTCCTCCAGAACGTATGTATTCTGTATGGATTGGAGGGTCTATTCTAAGTTCTCTTAAAACATTCCATCGAATGTGGGTCACTAGAAGAGAGTATAAAGAGATGGGACCCCAAGTAATTCACCGTTGCTTCTAATTGGATGATAAAAATAGCCTGATTAAAAATCAGGCGAATTTTTTTAAAGATATTAATTTTTTTCTACTTTTTTATTGATAACCTTCATTTTTTACAACTTAGTAATTATGAATTTGAAAGAATCAACTTAAAAAGAACACATTTTTATAACACTCTTACACAAATGTAAATATTGAGATTAAAAATATTGAGCTAACTTAGAAAAATGAGAGAATTTAGTTTAGATAATGAAAAAGCATCTTCTCGTATAACGGATTTTATTCAATTTAATATGGAAAAATTTGAGAGAGATGGAGTGATTCTAGGGATGAGCGGAGGCGTGGATTCCTCATTAGTAGCTAGTTTGGCAGTGAAAGCGCTTGGTTCAAAAAAAGTTTTAGCACTTTTATTACCTGAAAGGGATTCAAGTCCAGAAAGTAAGACTGATGCATTAATAGAAATAAAACGTCTAGGTATTGAATATCGAGAAATTAAACTCACGCCTTTATTGAAAAAATTAGGAATTTATCACTTGGTACCCCTTCGTATCTTAGGTCTTAGAACAATTAAAGAATCAGTAGTTAAAAAACAGCATGAAAAGCAAAAAAATAAAATTGGAGAAATGTCTTTTAAGGCAGGATTACTTGGTACGAGTAAAATTACAGAAAGTAAGGAATTAATCAACACGGGAAATGCATATAGCCGAGTAAAACATCGTTTAAGACTTCTAATACTTTATTATTATGCAGATTTAGAAAATCGCTTAGTACTTGGTACAACTAATAAAAGTGAATCTATGACAGGTTTTGTAGTTAAATGGGGGGATAATGTGGCAGATATAGAACCTATCCTTCCTTTGTACAAGACTCAGGTTTGGCAATTAGCGTCTTATATGGGAGTTACTCAAAAAATAATAGAAAAATCTCCGACTCCCGATCTTATGCCTGGAATTAATGATGAATTTGCATTAGGTATTGACTATAAGTCTTTAGATAGAGTACTTATAGGAATAGAAAAAGGATGGGATAACCAACAATTATCATCAGAATTTAGTTTAGATGAAGATCTTATTCAACATGTAAGAGAGCTTGTTGATCGTTCTAAACATTTAAGGCAATTTCCTCCTTCTCCAATACTTTAAGAAAAAGAATTCATTTTCTCCTAATCTGAGAGAGATCTTTCAAAAAGCTATTTATTCCCTTAATGAGGTATTTTTTAGAAACTACTTAGATTTTATCGATTACCATTCAACAGATAAATTTATTACGAAACTTATGATATAATTTTTATAAAAATCCTTAGATAATTAATTATGCCCGAAAGTAGTGAGATTCTAAATGATCTTAACAAGGTATTTATACCTTGCAGAACCGTTTTAGAAATGGAAGCGCTAACGTCATTATTTTTAGATGAATATAATTATGATATGCTTAAGGAATTACCAAAAACACAGCCATCCAGCCAAGAAATTATCGAAGTATTTCGCATAATAAATGTAGAACCTTTGGAACACATAATTGAGTATTTCATTGATGTTGTCGTAAGTAAACTAAAACCGATTGTAATGTATGAAAGGGATCATCACGATAGATTTAGAAGGGGAAATGTATCCGCATACACAAAAACCAGGATGTGTTTATACTTGGCTCTCCATAGACTTAAGCTGAAATTTTTAATCATCCAAGATTTTATGAATAAATTCAAGGAAAATAATTATAAATTAAGTGATTCTCAATCTGAAGGATACCGTAGTTTTCTTTCTGCTTTTTATAAAAACTATTCTGAAAAAAACTTAATGAATCTCAAATTGATGCTTTCTTCAAAAAGAATGTCGGAACGTGTTAGCGAATTGATGGATACCTCAAAAACTATCACCAATGAGGACATCATCCAAGCAATAAGTTTCAAGCAATTTCTTGATGATAGAAACCGGGTTAAATTTATCATGCGAGAAATTAAAGCATCTTTATTCGTATGTAAAGTGATGTTTTCCAAGATGGATGTTCATCAACCTTTTATTATTGCTAGAGAATCATTATACAATACGGAAGAAATTATGATTAACCAAGATTTTCTTCCTGAGTTAATTCCAGATATTTCAAGATGTTTAACAGATAAATTAAATGATCAAATTCAAAATTGTTTCAAAGCTTATGAATTAATGATGGATACAGTCTTAGAAGGTATTAATTCTGCTATAAAAATTGCATCTGGAGGAGAAATTGTTCTTGATCTTGAGGATACAATATATAGTACGGGTAACTTGTTTGATTTATAACTCTTTCTTTAAAACATTAAAAGAATAAGTACACAAAATTGAAAAATTCATAAAATAATAATTTCATGATTAACTTCGGTAAATAATTTTATGAAGTTCTTTGCTGTAGATGAGGATCGGTTCACCCAAGACTTCAACGACATGTTAAAAATTATAATTTTAAATAGTTTAGGCTTCTTCTTTTTAGGATTTTTGGTACCTATTATTGCAGTACAGAATATGAATGCATCTGGATTTCAAGTGAGCTTGTTGATTTCACTCCAAGTTTTTGGGAGGACATTAAGCGGAATTGGAACAGGTTACTTTACGGATCGCATAAAAAATAGAACGGCGTTAGTATTGATTGGTTCATTTGGAAGAGGGATCTCCTACTTTATAATCTATCTTTCAGTTATCATAAATTCTTTAATAAGCCTCGAAATAGGGATGTTTAGTTTAGGATTTATGGCTGGAGTTTTTTGGATTCCTGTGAATACTTTGATTGCAGAGAAATCCAACAAGGAAAACCGATCTCAAGCTTACGGCAAAAAAAACTCTGCGAATGCAATAGGTCAAATCATTGGAGCACTTTTTGGTTTTAATGTGCTGATCATTGCCAGTTATTTCACTTCTAACAGTTTTATCTTGTATGCGGGGATTCCTGTTTTTGGTATTGCTAATTTTATCGCAGGTATAAGATTTTTCAAAGAAATTGATGAATCAATAAAGTTTGAGCATAATAATAAGCAGCCAGAAATAGAACTTAGAAATAATAAAGAAAACTTCACTAAACCCCTAATGTTCGGAATGGCATTCTTATTCATCGTAATCCTAATCAGTAGTATAAATGGTTCAATTGCCAAACCCTTTCTAAACATATATATGATTGAATATATTGAACCAAATATTCAATTAGTAACATATGCATATTTACCTGCGGGAATTATAGCTACATTGCTCGCTCCTAAATTAGGAGAATTTATTGATAGATTAAAACCTGCTATCGGAGTAACCATTACAAGTAGTTTAGGTGCCTTAGTTACTTGGTTTTTAATAAATTCTTATAATATCTGGATTTTTGCAGTGTTATTATTATTTGATCTAATGATTACTATGGCAACCGGATTGCTGCTACAAAATTTAATAAGTAGAATTTCACTTGAACATCGAGGGAAAATATTAGGTATGGGTGATTTCTTTTCTGCCTCGGGAAATGTCGTTGGACCATTAATCGGTGGAATCTTATGGGATGTTAGTGGTCCCAAATCACCTTTCATACTTTCTATATTCATAGAATTGTCCTTAATTCCCCTTTATCTAATTGTAGCTTATGTCTTAATCCCAAACTTGACAGAAAAGTATGAAAAAAAAGGAAATACTTAATTTCAATTATCTTTAAGAATCTCGTGATTTTTTATAACGTTCAAATTTCCGCTTTCCAAAACTAATTACTTTTGCTAACATTTCTGATTTTCTTAGGGAAGTATTTAAGTCTGGAGATTCTTTCAGATATCCTTCTTTTAAAGCGTCGTTATAAATTTTTTCTCCAATTTTAGTCCTAATTATAGATGTAGTATATCCATCTTGAGAACCTAAACCACCGAAAGAAATGTCCGCATATACATTAGAAAAATCTCTACAAGCAAAACATGCTGGACGAGCAAACTCATTAATGTCCTTAAAATCAATATATATTGAATCACCATTTTTCAAGGAAATGATTAAATTTTCTTTAATGTTGAGTTTTTCAACATCCTCAAAGGAAAATCCAAATTTCATTTCCATCTTTTTCCTTGCTTCAGCATTAAATTTAAAATTCAAGTTACAAAATAATCCCAATGTATATTTAACAATATGAGCGGGTAAAATGCTTAATTCTTGCATTTTCCTAATCGACATTATTTGACAGGGAGTCCCGACAACAGCAATACTAGCGGTGTCAGAACTAACCACCTTCTTTAATTTCGTGATTGTTGGAACAAAAGAGCTATAATTTTCTAATCCGACCACTCCTTGTGACACATCATAATGTGAACCCGCAGCTTCGATTAACTCTTCCTTACTTGTTGCAAAAAATGGGACACGATTAAAGGGACCATCTCTTTTTGATACGATAGCTCCGGTAATGAGTTTTTTATCTAGTAAATAATTCAACATAGCAGTTACCACCCCTCCATCTGAAGCTTGATTTCTGATCTCTTCAGAGGTTGATTTTGAACAAGTAATTTTAATCCAATTACCAATTGAGGTTTTATAATTATATTTTTGATTCAATTCTTTATCTAATACATGTGTTTGGGGGCATACTAAATAGCAAATACCACATTTTAAGCAATTTTCTTTATTAAAATAATGGGGTGGTCCTGATTCTGACATTTCTATTGCCTTAATATCTCCAGCAGAGCAAAAACTTACACAACCACCACATTCACCACAGATTCCTGGTTCATGAACATCTTTGATTAAATCCTCAAAGGATTTTGGTAGTACTTCTTCAACCATATATACTCAACTCTTTTTTTATTAATATTCATTTGGCATTTTTTTTAATTCAGCTAAGCTGAACACGGGACCGTCGGTACAAACATACTTACTTCCAATATTACATCTACCACATTTTCCAATCCCGCATTTCATTCGCATTTCCAAGGAGTTTAATATTTGTTCATCCTTAAAATTTAATTCTTCCAATACAGCTATAGTAGTTTTAATCATAATAGGAGGACCACATACTACAGCAATGGCATTCTCGGATAAGGGAGCAACTTCCTTTACAACGGGAGCAACAAATCCAACTTTTTCATTCCATCCTTCCTCTTCCCGATCAATCGTTAAAACTACTTTTATATCATTTCTTTTCTTCCATTCTTCAAGAACATCTCGATAAAGAACCTCGCCTGAATCTCTATTTCCATAAATTACAGTGATATCTTTATAATCTTTCCTATGCTTTTCATCAAGAATGTAAATAATCAATGATCGTAATGTTGAGAAAGCAAAACCACCACCAACGACTACTATATTTTTACCCTTCATATCCTCTATAGGCCAACCATTCCCCATTGGACCCCTCACTCCCACAACATCTCCAATTTCACAGTTATGAAATCCCGAAGTTACTTCTCCCATTTTCTTGATTGTAAATTTAATACTTCCCTCTTCGGTGGGAGAGGAAGCGATTCCAATTGGGCATTCTCCCTTTCCTATCAGACTAATTTCAGCAAACTGACCTGGAATATAATCAAAGGATTTGTAATCCTTTTCATTTTTGAATTCTAATTCTAAAGTTTTAATATCATTTACTTTATTTTCTGATGCAATGCTTTTAACAGTAGTTAAAACAGGTATATATGGATTAGGCAACAACTTTCTCCTCTTTTTTATTCTCAATTTCATTTATTTTATTGATAATAGTGCGTAGGTCATTATTGACTGGACATAATTGCACACACCTACCACACCCAACACATCCTAAAGTATTATAATTTTCAGGGTAATAACTAAATTTATGCATTATCCGATTACGACATCTTTCAATACAACTACCACGAGGGTTGTGACCACTAGTATGTTGAGTGTAAAGACAAGACTGGCACGTATCCCAAATTCTAATTCTTCTTCCTCGATTATTATACTGATCAGTTTCATCTATAACATCAAAACAAGAACAAGTAGGACAGAGATATGAACATGTGCCACAACCAATGCAGATTTCACTAATTTCTTCCCAAATCGGATGATTAAAATTTGGATCCAAAATTTTATCGATTTTGGATAAATCGAGTTTTGTTTCAAATGATTCTTCTGCCTTTTTAGACAATTCTTTTGCTTGTTGAATATCTCCTTTTTTTGGATCAGTTAACCAAGTCAATTTTTTAACTAAAGATTCACCATTATTATTGATTGTTTCCAGTAGGAATTTCTCTCCTAAATCCACTAAAAAGATATCTAAATCATCTTTCTTGAATGGATGTCCTTCTACAGAAGTGCAGAAGCAAGTACTTTTAGGCACATTACAACCTATACCGATGAGGAGTGTGTTTTTACGTTTTTTTAAAAATATCTCATCCTTTACTGCTCCAAATCCAAAAAAATTCTCTAATAACATAAAACCATGTGCATCGCAAGGTCTTATTCCAAATATTATATTTTTTTCGTTTAAATCGTCTCTGTCTTCAATTTTTATATCCTTTCCATCAATTGTATAATTAAAAAGCACTTCTGTTTTTGGAAATAGTATTTCTTTGGGAGGAACTTTTGAATTAAAATAATCTAATACAATATCTTCAGAATTTAAAATTTTCTTGAAGACAATGCTACCTTTCTCATTAACTGGAGCAAAAATATTATAATCTTCAGCCAATTCAATATAGAATTTTCCAATTTCATTTTTCATTAAAATTTTTTGAATCATTATTTCACCTTTTTAATCTTCCTCCAACATAAATTCTTCATTATCTTTCATGCTAAAAGATGTCATAGGAGGAGGGGAATTGATATCTATCCCTGAAGTAAAATTGAATCTTTCTTTAACAATCTTTTCTAACTTTCTAGTAATTAAATTAAGATCAATACCCATTGGGCAAACACTACTACATGCTCCACAAGCAACGCATCTACCAGCAAGATGCATTGCTCTAATTAAATGGAACACGATGATATCTGGTAAATCTGTCGTTTTATTGAACCAAACAGGTTTGTTTTGATCTACGAAACAAAGATTACAATAACACATTGGACAAGCTTCTCTGCAAGCATAACATCTGGTACAAGTTTCTAGAGTCTCTTTTATATAATCCCATTTTTCCTTAGATGATTTTGCCTCAAACTCATCTAGATCAGAAAAATCTTCTTCTATATTCTCAATTTCTTGACAATCTCCAATACAAGATTCATTATAATCATTAACAATAGGAGGTGATTTTACTTTACATTTTTTGCAGAGTTCATTAATATATTCACTGTAAAGAAATTCTTCTTCGAAATCTTTACCTTTCACAACAATTTGATCACCAGAAGTATAAACTTCAAGGATTTCTCTTTCTCCAATTTCTTTTTCGATTCTTTTTCTGTTAATTATGCCATTGCAGGGAATACCAATCATTTTTATATTTTCGAGGTTTATTTGATTTTCTGCGGCAAGATGAATCAAGGCTCTTCCTACACACCCTTTTGATACAATTCCCACCTTCAAATTTCCTTTTTCAGGATCTATTAATTGAGGAATACGTGGCACTAAATATTTAGCTAAATTAACATAACATAAATTACTCCAGATCAATTTATCAACATCATCGACTTTTTTAATCATAATCGGTGAAACACTCATGGGAATAGTTCCTTTAGAATACCCAATAACCACATCCACTTCTTTTTCAGAAATCAATTTTCTTGCTAAATTTCTCATTGAATCTTCAATTTCTTGATTTTCAGCCTCTAAACTCATTTTCCTCACCATTTCTTTTCAAATTTTTTATTTGGCCCTAGTGCTTTTACTATTTTCGTTGCTTTTCTAACTAACATTGCAAATCGTTCTCCTTCAGCCGCGGACGCCCACATAAAATTCACTCTACCTGATTCGATACCAAAAAATTCTAACAATTCTTTTAATATTGCGAACCTTCTTCTGGCAACTAAATTACCTGAAAGATAATGACAATCACCTGGATGACAACCTGAAACTAATACGCCATCCCATCCATCGATTAGACTTTTTATAATGAAGTATGGATTTACTCTCCCAGAACATGGAACCCTGACTATTCTAATGTTTGGAGGATACTGAATCCTACTAACTCCCGCTAAATCTGCACCCGCATAAGAGCACCAATTACAAAGAAAAGCAATTATTTTAGGTTGCCATTCTTCACTCTCATTTTTTTCCTGTTCAGTTTGAATTGTCATTTCTTAATTCCTCCCCGTAATCATTGCAAATATTTCCTCACCAGTAAATCCAAGTATATCTATGGCTGCACATCTGCAATTCCCAGAACAAGCTCCACATCCTTTACAAAGAGCCTGATTTATTGATGCAACTCTTCCAAATCTTCTATCTTCAATTAATTCTATAGCATTATAAGCACAATTTTCAACACACATTCCACATCCAGTGCATCTTGCTATGTTGATTCTCGCAGTTTTTCCCTCTGCTTCTATTTCTTCCTTAGATAGAATCGTACATGCTCTTGAAACTGCTGCATTTGCTTGTGAAATCGAATCTTCAATAGTTTTTGGACAATGGGCTAAACCCGCGACAAAGACACCTTCAGTCGCAAAATCTATGGGTCTTAACTTTACATGAGCTTCTAAAAAGAAATTATCCTCGTTCAATGGTACTTTCAACATTTTTGCTAATTCTTCGTTTTCTTCCCTATTTGCATAAATCCCAGCACTTAATATGAGCAAATCTGAATTAATTAAATACTCCTCGTTTTTAGGAGTTTTTACCTTAACATTTAACTTATTTTTAGAGGGGCTAACTTCAGGAGGATTCTTTTCATCGTATTGAATGAAGATGACTCCTTTCTCTCTCGCTTCACGATAATAGCTTTCTTTAAATCCATAAGTGCGTATATCCCTGAATAGAATCGTGATCTCTAATTCAGGGTACATTTCCTTAGCCTTTAGAGCATTTTTAATTGCTTCAGAACAACACATTTTACTACAGTAAGGATGTTCATCATTTCTGGACCCTACGCATTGAATCATAACAATTGAATTTTTATCATGTATTTCATTAGATGTGTTTAGAAGTCTTTCAAATTCAGATTGAAGGAGTACATTATCATTTTGACCGAAAAGATATTCCTTTGGTTCGTATTCTTTGGCCCCCGTAGCAACTACTATAACACCATGTTCAAACTCAACTCTTTCCTTATTTTTACCGTGGATAACAGCTGTTTTAAAATTTCCTATGTATCCATCTATGTTTTCAATTTCCGCATCAGTAAATAAATGAATATGTTCATTCCTTCTGACTTTTTCTTCTAAATCACTAATAAATTCTTGTACGTCTCCTCCTTCCAAGGTATGGAAAATATTTCTTGCAATACCGCCTAATTCTGCTTCTCTCTCTACCAAGTAAGTTTCGTATTCTTGGCTTGCGAAATTCAGTGCAGCAACCATTCCACTTACACCACCACCAATAACGAGAGTTTTAGGAGTAACATTTAACTTTATTCTGTCTATAGGCTCGATATATCTTGCCTTATTTACTGCCATTCTGACTAAATCTTTTGCTTTTTCTGTAGCTGCTTCTGGTTCATTCATGTGTACCCAAGAACACTGATCTCTAATATTTGCCATTTGAAATAAATATCTATTCAATCCTGCTTCTCTAATCGTTTCTTGAAATAATGGTTCATGTGTTCGAGGCGTACAAGAAGCAACTATGACTCGATTTAAATGATATTCTTCTATTTTTTCCTTTATAATTGACTGAGTATCTGCAGAACAAGTATATAGGTTCCTATCTGACATTACAACGTTAGGAAGGGTTTTTGCATATCTTGTAACCTCTGGAACATCAACAAAGCCTCCGATATTAATTCCACAATGACAAATAAATACTCCAATTCTCGGTGGCTGTCCATTCACAAAAATTTCTGGAGGTAGAGTTTTTTCAGTTATTAATGTTCCCTTCTGATTGTATATAAGTTGATCAACACAACCTGCTGCGGCACTTGCTTGAGTTACGGTATCAGGAATATCTTTTGGTGAAGAAAATGCACCACAAGCAAAAATTCCAGGTTTAGAAGTGATTACTGGATTAAAAATATCTGTTTTTGCAAACTTATACTCATTTAGTTCAATACCAAATTTTCCAGCAAGATATTCTGCATCAGTTGGAGGATTAAAACCCACAGCAAGGACAACCATGTGGAACTCATCTTCAATGATGTTACCATTTTCTGTTTCATATGTTATTCTCAAATTCTTAGTTTCTGGAACTTCTTTAATGGATGAGATACGACTTCGTATGTATTGAACTCCATACTCCTCTTGAGCCCTAATGATGTACTTATCAAAATCCTTACCATAAGCCCGTATGTCCATGCTAAAAATTGTTGGTTTAATTTGATGCATATGTTCATGGGCAATAACCGCTTCTTTGGCTGTATACATACAACATACGGATGAACAATATGGATTTCCAACTCCAGAATAATCCCGCGAGCCAACACACTGAAGAAATGCCACTTTTTCTGGTACATCACCGTCTGAGGGTCGCAAAACTCTTCCAGCATATGGGCCACTAGCACTTAAAATTCTTTCAAATTCAATACTCGTGACTACGTTTTTATATTTTCCATATCCGTAAAGATTTGCTTCTTGGGGGACAAATTCATCAAATCCAGGTGCCAAAACTATGGCTCCGACATTTATATCCTCAATTTCATCTTCTCGATCATATTCAACGGCTTTAGCCTTGCAAACTCCTTGACAGATACCACATCCTATACAATAATCCCTATTAATTGCATACACTAAAGGCACTGCTTGAGGATATTTCACTGATGTGGCAGCATATTTTGCCAATCTTTCATTGAAAAGATCAATTGCTTCTACGGGACATTCACGACCGCAAACACCACATCCCGTACATTTATCCGGATTAATAAATAATGACTTTTTTCTAACCTTTATCGTAAAATTACCCGCCTCACCTTTTACATCTTCAATTACACAATTTATACTCAAGTCAATGTTTTGGTGACGACCGGTTTCAACTAATTTGGGGGAAACAATACACATGGCACAATCATTGGTCGGAAATGTTTTATCAAGCTGAGCCATTACTCCCCCAATACTCGTGCTAGCTTCAATTAAATAAACTTTATACCCCGAATCCGCTAGATCCAATGCTGCTTGAGAACCCCCAATTCCAGCACCAACAACCATCACAGCTCCTACTTTTTCCATGTATTATAACCTCATAAAAATTGGTGTATTTTCAATAATTTCTTGAAAATCAACTTGACTCCGCTTTTTTAGCACTAGCATGTGTTCTAATACCACACTTGGATCGATATCCAATTCTTTTGCTAAAGATTTCACGGATTTAGATTCATCTTCCATTGCAACTAATATTAAATGTCTCTCGAACTCTTCCTTTATTGCTGTATCCATAAGTTCTTCAAATTGATCTTCAGGGTATTTTTCCCCATACACATTACCTTCTTCAGTCAGCTTTCTTTCTCTCCCGACTAAAGATCTCATTCTAGAACTACTCACAGCTAAACTGATAGCTCTGATCTTTTGTAAAAGTTGTTTATCATAATCATCACCACTTAAAGGTGATGGACCTAACTCTCTAATATCATTAACAAATTTGGTGACCACTTCACCATATCTTACTCCTTCAGATGCTGAAACCCAATCTAATCTAATTCTATTATCTAAACCAACAGTTTCCAAGAACTTTTTTGTCATATCGAATTTTCTTATTGCCTCATAATTTCCCTCAAGATAATGACAATCACCAGGATGACAACCCATAACATAAACTCCGTCAATCCCCAATTCTAGGGCTTGAATTATAAATTTTGGATCTACACGACCACTACACATGACTCTAATGACTCTCATATTTGGAGGATATTGAATCCTACTAACACCGGCTAAATCCGCACCAGCATAAGAGCACCAATTACATAAAAATCCTAATAGTTTAGGTTCAAATGTCATTTTATCATTTTCCTCCATAAGCCATTATTTCAGATAATATTTGATCGTCCGTGAAATGTCTAATTACTATCGCTTGATTGGTACATGTTGCTCCGCATACACCACAACCCTTGCAGAGTGCTTCAATGATTTCGATCTCATCATTTTCGTTTTTAACTATAGCATGGAAAGGACAAACCTTCACGCAAACCTCACAACCTGTGCAGAGACTCTTATTAAATTCAGGTAAATTGGAGGTGGCACCCTCTACCTCTATCATACTATGAGACAAAACAGTACTGGCACGTGAAGCAGCTGAGTATCCTTGACTAATAGATTCTGTGATATCAACAGGCCATTTAGCTGTCCCTCCCACATATACCCCATCTGTTGCAAAATCACTTGGGCGTAATTTAACATGTGCTTCTAAAAAAAAATTATTTGTTTCAGTCGGTACTTTTAATAATTGAGCCAGCTCTTTATTATCTTCATTAGCTACTAAGGGAGTTGACAAAACCACAAGATCGTATGGAATTTGCATTTCTTCTCCAATATAATCATTGTATACTCTTACAATTTTATCTTCTACAATTGGTAATTTTTCTTCCTCATATTTTACAAACAAAACGCCTAATTCTCGTGTCGCTCTATAATACTTCTCAAATTCTGTACCTGGAGTATAAAGATCTCGAAAAAGGATGATAACATTAGCGTTAGGATTCTTTTCTTTGATATAGCGTGCATTTTTTAAGGCTGTCATGCAACAAACACTCGAACAATAAATTCTCTCGCTATTACGTGATCCAGCACATTGTATCATTACAATATTTTCATTCTTAAATCCTTCCTTTAACAAGGATTCTAATTCAAATTGAGTTATCACATTTTTACCATTATAATTAAAAAGACCTTGAGGATCCAAAAGGGATGATCCTACAGCAACAATAATTGCTCCTACTTCGATGTTCAGGAGATTTCCTTGTTGATCAATTTCTACCTCATAATTTCCAACAAAACCATCAATATTTTTTACTTTAGCAGAGGTTAATACTTCTAAATTTGATGCGTTTTCTACCTTAGAAATCATACTGGAGATAAATTCAGAAGCATCTATGTCATAGGGAAACAATCTATTAAGCGATCGTAATCTTCCACCTAATCTGCTTTCCTTTTCGATTAAATACGTTTTAAAACCTTGTTGACTTAGATTAAGTGCTGCACTCATCCCAGTAACTCCACCTCCGATGACCAAACCAACTGGATTAATATCTACTTTTATCATCTCTAATGGTTCTAATTTAGCTGCTTTTGCTGCTCCCATTTTTACTAAATCCTTGGCTTTCTCATAGGCTCCTTCCGCATCTTTCATGTGTACCCATGTGCATTGATCACGAATATTAACGAAATCAAACAAGTAAGGATTTAATCCGCCTTCGGATATACACTCACGAAATAGCGGTTCATGCGTACGAGGGGTGCAAGATGCAACAACAACTCTATTTAAATTATGTTCTTTTATTGCTGTTTTAATCGCTGTTAAGCCAGTTTCTGAACATGTATACAAATTATCTTCACTATGAGCAACGCTTGGCAAATCTCCAGCATATTCTGCTAACTTTTCGCAATCAATTAAACCACCTATGTTTGAACCACAATGACAGATAAAAACTCCGACCCGTGGTTCCTCCTCTTTTTTATCACTCATTTTTAACCTCCTCTAATTACTTCTGCTGCTCGTGCTGCTGCTCCACTTCCTTCAGCAACGGAACGAGGGATATCCATTGGTTCATGCACGCATCCACATGTAAAAACTCCATTTTTACTCGTCTCAACGGGAATGAACGGTGTTGTTTTTATAAAATTATAATCATCCAATTCAATATCTAATACTTCTGCTAATTTTTCTATTCCTTGAGGTGGAATTATACAAGTAGCCAATACCACTAAATCTACCTTGAGTTGTTTAATTTGCCTGTTATCCAAATCTTCATACACGATAATAGGATTTTCTTCTTCGTCAATTATTATTTGAGCAATTTTACTCTTAATATAATTAATATTATATTCTGAAGCCCCCCGACGAAGAAAAGACTGAAACCCTTTACCTCCGGCGCGCATATCAATGTAAAAGACATATGATTGTAATTCATTATTATGTTCATATGCAATCATCGCTTCTTTGGTAGTATACATGCAACAAATTGAAGAACAATACTGAGCAACTCTATCTGAACGAGATCCAATACATTGTAGGAAAGCAATCTTTTTTGGTGTCTTTCCATCTGAAAGTCGTTTGATATGGCCACCTTGAGGTCCTGAAGCACTTTCTAGGCGTTCAAATTCTAAGGCAGTTACAACATTCCTCAATTTTCCATAACCATAATTAATTAAAGCACTTTTTTCAACATCTTCTATTAAGTTATATCCTGTAGCTACAATTATGGATCCAACATTCTCCAATTTTATAAGCTCATCTTTTTGTTCAAAATCGATTGCATCTCGCTCGCAGGTTTTTTCACATATTCTACACGCATTTTTTGTAAACCATAAACATTTTTCCTTATCGATAGTCATGATAGCGGGAACACCTTGTAAATAGTACATGTAAATCGCCCTTCGCTTCCTTAATTCCCTATCAAACTCATCATCCACTCTCATTGGACATTTCTCAGCACACAAACCACAATTTATACACTCGCTTTCCTTCACATATCTTGCTTTCTTTAAAATGTCAACTGAAAAGTTACCAGCCATTCCTTGAACTTTTTGCACTTCGCTATACGAATATAGAGTGATGTTGGGATGTCGGTAACATTCAGATAATTTGGGAGCTAAAATGCATATTGAACAATCATTGGTAGGAAAAGTCTTGTCTAATTGGGCCATCTTTCCACCAATACAGGGCTTTTTTTCCACCATATCGACATGTATTCCCATATCAGCTAAATCTAATGCTGCTTGGATTCCCGCAATACCTCCACCAATGACTAATGCGCTTTTTGGATTTTCTTGCATAATATTCACGCGATATTTTTATCATTTAATATTTAAAATTTAATTTGAGAAGTTTAGGCTTTCCAATAACCCCTTCGGTCTCACCCTATGGAAATTTAGTCCTAAATTCTCTTGTTTATGACCAAAGGCCAACGCAACTAATTCTGAGAGATAAAATACAGGAATTTGGAAATCCACTCCTTCCTTTTTGCTTAATTCTCTCTGATTAAAGTCAAACTGTTGGTAACAAGCTGGGCACACAAGAGCCACACAATTCGCTCCAGCATTTTGAATTGCTTTCAACTTGTTTTCAATCATCAATAATGATAAATCTCCATCTGATTTATCTACAGGATTGCCACAGCACTCGATTTTGTTCTCATAATCTATGGACTCTGCACCAATTGCGTTTACTATTTCATCAATCGTGTAAGGATTAAATGGGTCATCCCATTGTATGAATTCAGACGGTCTTAAATAGTGGCATCCATAATGAACTGCTACTTTAAATCCTGTTAATGGTTTTACCACTTTTTCCTTAACCTTATCTAAGTTCTCATATAGGACTTGGGTAAAATGCTTTACTCCTGTTTTTCCATCATAATTTTTGCCAATCTTGCTTAGATGTTCATTTACTTCTTCCAATAAAGATGGATCTTTATTCAACGAGTAATTCACTCCTTTTAATGTTTCCACGCATCCAGAACAAAAAGATATAATTCCTCCGTTTCCATTCTTAGATAAACTCAAATTTCTCGCTCCAAGAGTGAGCCAAGTTTTATGATCTATCAATTCTATACCCGTAGGATCAGGACAACAACTAAATCCATCTACATCATTTAATTTGATACCTAATGTCTCAAACACTTTCCTACTGGATGCTTCTAAAAATGGTAATCTTGCGGGGATCACGCAACCTAAAAAAATATCATAATCCATCCTCTATTCGCCCCTCCTAGTAATATGATATTCAAAATTGGTTTCTTTTAATAATTGTTTGATCTCTTCCATTGGAGCTGTCTTAACCTGTGGAAGTCCTAACTTGCTCCTTCTTGATAAAATCGAATTTGAATAAGGGATAGCTACACCATTGTCCACTATAGCTTTCCCTTGGGATATAAATGCTGGTGGAACCTCACTTTCTTCAAAACATCGGTTTTTAATCAAAGTAAAGATTTCTGTTAACTCTACTCTTTGAGGACATAACTCTACGCATTTTTGACAAGTGGAGCATAACCACACGTTTGGAATTTGTTGATCAACTAATTTATCCTGCAACCCCAATATCGCTTCTTCAATGATCATTCGAGGATTATACATGCCCTCAGTTAGTAAAGCAACTGGACAACCACCAGAACAAGTGGAACATTGATAACAATAACTTAAAGAAGCATTATGTTTAAGAACCTCATTCCTAAAATCAAAATTTATAACACTCATGTTCTTGCCCCATTTTTCATATTAATTTTGAGTAAAAATGGAAACATATTTATGACATTTCTGTCACGTGCCATTTTTCCCTTAATAATTGTGTTTCGTAATTATGAAACTCTTTTAAATTTTTTAATTTCTGCATGAAAGTTGATCTTTTTTATGAAAATCTAACATTATAAATGCAATAGTATCTGAAACCCACAATTATTGCATGCTCTAAGGATCAATCCCCTGAATTTTATCCAAATTTGTGCTTTTAAAACTCTTTTCCTAACTAAATGGATTATTTAGAGTCTAATTGTTTTTGAAGATCAATGATTATCGGAATTTCAGTGTCTTTTTTACTCAATACCACTTTCAACAGGCCGTCTTCAATGGTCGTGCTAATGGGTCGAAAGTGATCAGATTCCTCTCCCTCCTCGATTCCCATCGGTCGAGTTTTTGTTTTAAGACACGTGTGATTTTCATCATATAACACGCATTTGGAACAACAAAATCCAATAGGTGTTTTTCCAACTATTGAACATTGCTCATACGCATCGCAATTACAATTATTGCACAATTTCACTGACCTCTTTTGTTTATGATGAGCGTGACTTCTTCGTCCTGCTCTTTCTCCTTGGTTTTTTCCTTATTACCCATTTTAAAACTGGGATCAATCACTCGGTGCAATGTGAAGTAATGTTTCTCACATTCATGACGCAACTCATAATTGATACACATTGGACAGCAATGACCGATAGGTATGTGCCCTAATATGGAACAACGATCATACAAATCTTCTGAACATTTACATTCATTACACATGATTACTACCTCTTTTAATGCGTTAATAACTGAATCCGTGAAATTGAAGCTGACTTGGCACCTTTAATGCCCACTTTCTCCTTTACACATTCACGAGTTTCCTCATACTGGACGCACATGGGGCAACAAAACCCTATGGAAACCGTCCCAACCACTGAACACTTCACTTCATTCTCACAAGAACAGGTATTACACATCTTTTTTGTTCACTTCAAGTTTACTTTTTTAGATGTGGGAAAAAATTCACATCTTTCTCTATTGATCATAATACTGCATTATCATATTTAAATGTGATCATTTTCACTACTTTCAGTCAGTTCCAATTATGGAAAACGATAAAAAAACTATAATTCATTGCGATGGCGATCATAATTCACGTATCCAGAAATCGATCTAGGGTGATATGATCTAAAAGGTCTAACTAGCTAGAAAAGTGTGATCAAGGATCGCAAAATAGACAAAATTGATCATATT